>NZ_JARAMN010000001.1:0-712990 GCF_028807315.1 Dinoroseobacter sp. PD6
TAAACGCCTCTTCCGTCGTCATCCGCATCGTCTGGTTTCCTCTGTACCGGTCGCTCGTTTGGTATGGTTGGGAGCAATCTAGGAGCGGGAGCCGGGCCACACATAGGACCAGATTTTTGAGCCTGATCAGTCCAGATCGGCCAGCGCAGCGGCGATCAGCCGAATGCCCTGGGGAATGCGGGCCACCTCGATCGACGAATAGGCGAGCCGGTAAAAGTTGCGCTGAGGGCGGGTGGGGTCGAAGAAGGCCGCGCCCGGTTCGATCACCACCCCCTTGGACTGGAGCCGCCGGGCCAGCAGGTCGGTATCCACGCCGTCCGGCGCCCGCATCCACAGGCTCGATCCGCCATTGGCGGGTTGGGAGGCGACTTGCAGCCCGGTCTCGGCGATCGCCGTTTCCATGGCGCGGCGGCGCACCTCGTAGGCCTTGCGCATCCGGTTGATCTGCGCATCGAAATGCCCGCGGGACAGGAAGTTCGCCGTGGTCCGCTGAATCAATCCCGGCGGATGGCGGAGCACGGTGCCGCGCAACCGGCGGGCCTCGGCGATGAAGGGGTGCGGGGCGACCATGAAACCCAGCCGAAGCCCCGGAAACAGGGACTTCGAGAACGAGCCGACATAGATCACCGTGCCGTGCGTGTCGAACGACTTGAGCGACGGTGTTGCAGTGCGCCCGAAAGCCAGCTCGAACTCGTACTCGTCCTCCACCACCACGAAGCCGCGTTCGGCGGCCAGGGACAGCAGCGCCTTGCGCCGGGCCAGTGGCATGGTGGCGTTGGTGGGGCATTGGTGGCTGACGGTGGTGAAGAGCACGTCGAGCGCGTCGGGCAGCGTTTCGGGGGCCAGACCGTCTGCGTCCACATCGACGCTTTGGGTATGGCAGCGTGTGGCGCCGAGGATCTGGCGCAGGCTGGGGTAGCCGGGGTTCTCCAGCACCGCCTTGCGCCGCTGGGTGAGCAGAAGTTGCGCACAGAGCCAGAGCGCGTTCTGCGCGCCCATGGTGATCAGGATCTGGTCGGGGCGCGCTGCGATCCCCCGCCGGGGCAGGATGTTGCGTTGGATATACTCCACGAGTTTCGGATCGTCCCGCTCATAATGGTCGGCGGTCAGGCTCTCGAATTCCCGCAGGCCGAGCGCCTCGAGCGCGCAGAGCCGCCAATTGCGATGATCGAAAAGCTGGGGATCCGTCTGTCCGTAGATGAACGGGTAGGGGAAGCTGTGCCAGTCAAAGGGGCGGGCGATCTCCTCGGGCGGCGGTTCCCGGTGGGACATCAGGCGCGTCCAGTCCACGATGCTCTCGCCGTTCTGGCAGGCCTGCACGAGGCTGGGCGCGCTGGGGGCGCTGTCGGAGACGAAGTACCCGGACCGCCCGCGCGCCACGAGGTAGTCGTCGGCCACGAGGTCGGTGTAGGCGATGGTCACGGTGATCCGGCTGACGCCGAGCTGGCGGGCGAGGCCACGGCTGGAGGGCATCCTGTCGCCCGGCTTGAACCGGCCGCTGAGGATACCGTCGATCACCTGCCGCTTGATGCGGTGCTGGCGGGTGCCTTCGCCGTCCTGATCGAAGATGAGGGACTCGGGTCTGATATCCATATCTGGCCCGAGAGTGCCGAAGAATTTGCCGCCGCGCTAGGTCCAGATGCCCGTTCAGTCAGGCGCGGTCCTTCCAGGGCACGCGGCAGGTCTTGCCCTTGCCCATCAGGATATCGATGCCGTGGCCGATGATGCCGGTGATCACGGTAGTGGGTCGGTCTCGGTGTAGGTGTCTCGCCCATGAAGGGCCGATTGCGTGGATCGGCATCAGGTTGAAGCCGGTGAAAGCCCCAGGACAAGAAGATCGTGATGACCGGGATGATCGACGCGGCGCGGTTCGGGCGCTCGGCGCTTTCGTCGCCGACGCTCACGGTCTTGAGCGCGCGAAAGTCGGCCCGGGTCATGGTCGCGCGTGACAGCAAGCATCGCGAGGAACGCACCTGTGAAAATTGCGTGATACATCAGGAGTATGGTCATGCTTCGGTCTCTGTGATCGGTCCGACTATGACGAGCGCTTTGGATGCGGCATGGATCCAGTAGGGTAGAAGTCGTTAAGTCCAGCCTGACACTCCTTGCGCCGGACAGGTGGAGGTTCTGGCCTTATGCTCTGGGCCAGGCTGGCCCTATGGGCGCGGCGTCAGTCCCGGCAACGTCTTTCCGTGCCGCACCGGATGCAGGCGCCCCTCTTGCCAGGACAGGACAGGCCGATGACCACTCATGTTGCTCCCAATGACCTCAGCCATGTGATCGAGGCGGATCGTGCCCATCAGTGGCACCATCTGATCAACCACAAGCCCTTCGAGACGACCGATCCGCGGATCATCGTCGAGGGCAAGGGAATGCGCGTCTGGGATGCCCTGGGCAAGGAACATCTGGATGCGGTCTCCGGCGGGCTCTGGACCGTCAACGTGGGCTATGGGCGGGAGCGGATCGCGAATGCCGTGCGCGACCAGCTCATGCAGATGTGCTTTTTCTCGAATTCGCTTGGCACGATTCCGGGGGCGATCTTCTCGGAAATGCTGATCGACAAGATGCCGGGGATGAGCCGGGTCTATTATGCCAGCTCCGGCTCGGAGGCGAACGAAAAGGCGTTCAAGATGGTGCGCCAGATTGCGCACAAGGTCCATGGCGGGCGCAAGACCAAGATCCTGTATCGCGAGCGGGACTATCACGGCTCGACCCTGGCCACGATGTCGGCGGGTGGACAGTGGGAGCGCAAGGCGCAATACGGCCCCTTCGCGCCCGACTTCGTCGAGGTGCCTCATTGCCTGGAATATCGCGCCCAGTGGGAGGGTGAGAACTACGGCGAGCGCGCGGCTGACGCGATCGAGGAGGTGATCCTGCGCGAAGGCCCGGACACGGTCGGCGCGCTCTGCTTGGAGCCGGTTACGGCCGGGGGCGGTGTGATCACCCCGCCCGAGGGCTACTGGCCGCGCGTACAGGAGATCTGCCGCAAATACGACGTGCTGCTGCATATCGACGAGGTGGTTTGCGGGCTGGGCCGGACGGGCAAGTGGTTCGGCTACCAGCATTACGGGATCGAGCCGGATTTCGTGACCATGGCCAAGGGCGTCGCCTCGGGCTATGCCGCGATCTCCTGCATGGTCACGACCGAGCGCGTGTTCGAGATGTTCAAATCCGAGCCCGGCGCGCCGCTCGATTATTTCCGCGATATCTCGACCTTCGGGGGGTGTACGGCGGGACCGGCGGCCGCGATCGAGAACATGAAGATCATCGAGGAAGAGGATCTGCTGGGCAACACCGACCGGATGCATGACCAACTGATGGGCAACCTCGCCGGGCTGATGGAGAAGCATCGGGTGATCGGGGACATCCGCGGTAAGGGCCTGTTCTGCGGGGCCGAACTTGTGGCGGACCGGACCACGAAGGAGCCCGCGCCCGAGGCCCTGGTGCAGGCGGTCGTGGCCGATTGCATGGCCCAAGGCGTCATCATCGGGGCGACAAACCGCTCGCTGCCAGGGTACAACAACACGTTGTGTTTCAGCCCCGCACTGATCGCCACCGCGGACGATATCGACCAGATCACCGACGCCGTCGACGGGGCGCTGACCCGGGTGTTCGGCGCATGAGCGATCTGCCGGGCACCGCCCGCGTTGCAATTATCGGGGGCGGGGCGGTCGGTGTGTCGCGGCCCTACCATCTGGCGATGCCGGGTTGAAGAGATTGCGTGTTGGCCGAACGTCTCCGCCGCCTCGGCGGTGATGAACATGCAGCGCTATTCGTGGTACATCGAGGATGCCATGGCGCGGGTGCCGCCCTTGGGCACTGCCTGGGTGGGGCGGCTGATCAACGGCCCCATTCCCTACGCGCCGGACGGTCTGCCCCTGCTGGGGCCGATGCCCGGCGTGCCCGATGCGATCGAGGCCCATGCGCGCACCTTCGGGATCGTGCAGGCGGGCGGGACCGGCAAGGTTCTGGTTGAGTGGCTCCGCGATGGTCAGGCCGAGTGGCACATGTGGGCGGCCGATCCACGCCGCAAGACCGGCTATGCGGACGAGGACGACAGTCGCGCCAGGGCGCTAGAGACCTATGGCTATGAATGCGCCATGCACTCGCCCATCACGCGTGGCCCGCGGGGCGCAATTCG
The DNA here is from genome assembly GCF_028807315.1 of Dinoroseobacter sp. PD6. Taxonomy (NCBI): domain Bacteria; kingdom Pseudomonadati; phylum Pseudomonadota; class Alphaproteobacteria; order Rhodobacterales; family Roseobacteraceae; genus Dinoroseobacter; species Dinoroseobacter sp. PD6. The sequence goes on from NZ_JARAMN010000001.1 coordinate 4,142, forward strand.
GCGGCTATATTGGCTGGGAGCGGGCGGTCTGGTTCGCCGAGCCGGGCGACGCCACGTCCGAGGCCGCCACGTTCAGTGCGCTGCCCTTCCGGGATCCGGAGAATGCGCGGCTGATCGCGAAGCGGCATGCCCGGCATGGGAGGCTGGCGGCGCGGGGGCAGGGTCAGCCCGCCACGCCGACGCGGGATCGGGAGACGCCGGGTTGCCTGCAGAGCCAAAGGGCTGCGACATGGCCGCTTACCGGTCCACGCGCTCTCTCGCGCACCTCCGGGGCCGATCCAGGGCGCCAGGGCTCAGCGCATCACCATGACGGAACAACTGGCCCGCCGCACCACGCGCGCGGCGGTGGAGCCCAGGAAATAGTCGCGCATGCCGGGACGATGGCTGCCCACGATGATCAAGGTACAGCCGTGATCTTCGGCGAATTGCGGGATTTCCACGCCGGGTTTGCCTGTGATCACATGGGTTTCGACATCATCGGCCTCTCCCACCAGTCCCGAAAGCTTCTCGGCCACTTTCGCGGTCAGGTTGTTCTCGGGCTTGTGGGTGACGAACTCCGACACATAGCCGGGCACAGTCTCCAGCACCGTCACAACGAGGATTTTTCCACCCGGGGCGAGCATGTCCCGGGCCTGGGCGAGCTTGGGTTGGATCAGGTCTGCATGGTCGAGGTCGACCGGTACCAGAATTTTCGCGGACATGGGGTCTCCTTCTCGGGGCGGCCCGGTGGGTCCGGGGGACTGGGGCTCAGGGATGGGTGGCGGCAAGACGGCGGGCGCCGTCGAGATAGGCGCGCGGCACCGCGATGCCGTGTGCCTGCGCGGCGTCCAGGGCGGCCAGACGGCGTGTGCCCGGCAGGCGGGCGCCCTCCATCGTCTCGATCTGAGCCAGCAGCGGGGCGAGCCGGGCAGTGAACGCCTCCGCCCCCTCGGGCGGACGCCAGAGCGCCAGGAACTGGCCGACCCCCGGGGGCGGGCCGTCAGCGGAAAAGAATGACCCGGCCTCGGTGCTCAGCGCGGCACCGGTCATCACCGCGGACAGGATCTCGACCATCAGCGCCAGGGCGGTGCCTTTGGCCTCGCCGATGGGCACCATGGTGCCGCCGAGCGCGGCCTCGGCATCCGTGGTCGGATTGCCCGCGGCATCGAGCGCCCAGCCTTTGGGGATCGGCTTGCCCGCCTTCTTGGCATTCATCACCTTGCCGCGGGCCACCTTCGATAGCGACAGGTCGATGACCAACGGCGCGGTCCCGGCTCTGGGCGTGGCGAAGGCAATGGGGTTGGTGCCGAAAAGCGGGGACTTGCCACCCCAGGGGGCAATCGCGGCGGGGGCGTTGACCACCATCATCGCCACCAGCCCGGCTTTTGCCGCCCGCTCCACATGAATCGACAGCGCGCCGCAATGGTGCGAGCGGGTCACGGCGATGGCGGCGGTGCCGAGTTCCTGCGCGACGGCGATGCCTTCGTCGATGGCACGCTCCAGCGCCGGATAGGCGAACCCGTGGCCGGCATCCACCAGCAGCGTGGTCGGGGCAGGGCGGGTGATCGTCACCTCGGCCCCGGCGACGATCTTGCCGCTGCGGGCCTGGGCCACGTAATCCTCCAGCCGCGAGAACCCGTGGCCCACCTGGCCCTCGGCCTCGGCCGCGACCAAGGCGTCGGCGGTGCTGCGCGCAGCGGCTTCCGGCACGCCGTTGGCCGTGAAGGCCCGGAACAGAAGGTCGCGCGCGTCGCGCAGGGAAAGCGTTTCAGTCTCGGACATGGATACCTGGTCTTCGAAAGGAAAAACGGGCGCGCGGACACCGCCGCGCGCCCAGATCGTTACGCCGAGCGGTAGAGCTTGGTCATCGAGAACTCCCGATGCCCCAGCGCCTCGGCGGCGGTGTTGCGGCCATTGGCGGTTCGGCAGATCATCTCGATCAGCGCATCGCCCGCCTCGTCGATGGTCATCTCCCGGCGCAGGATGCCGGAGACATCCACATCCACATGCTCGGCCATGGTGCGCACGGTGCGCGGGTTCGCGGTGATCTTGATCACCGGCACGATCGGGTTGCCGACCACGTTGCCCTGGCCGGTGGGGAAGGTGTGGATCACCGCGCCGCCCGCTGCCATCAGCGTCACGCATTCGGCGGCCGCCGAAGAGCTGTCCATGAAGTAGAGCCCGTTGCCGGACTTGGGCTGCTCGGCAGGCTCCAGGATATCGATGAACTGCGAGGTGCGGCCGATCTTTTCCAGGTTGCCGAGGGCCTTCTCCTCGATGGTGGTCAGACCCCCCTCGATGTTGCCCTTGGTGGGCTGGCTGTCGCTCAGGTCATCGGTCTGGTGCGCGAAGATCACGTCATCCTGATAGGCCTTCCACATCTTGTACCAGCGCTGCCCGACCTCTTCGTTGATCGCGCGCTTCTGGCAGATATGCTCGGCCCCGGTGATCTCGGAGGTCTCGCCAAAAAACCCGGTGATCCCTTCGGGCAGGAGCTTGTCATACATGTTGCCGACCGTGGGGCAGGATCCGAGGCCCGTGGTGGTATCGCTCTCGCCGCATTTGGTGGACACCCACAGCTCGGAGATGCTGCACTCTTCGCGCTGCATCTCGGTCGCCTTGTGGACGAAATCCTTCGCCGCCCAGGAGGCCGCGCGGATCGTTTCGAAATCGCCCTTCTGCTCGATCGAGAATTCGGCCACTTCCTTGCCGGTCTCGCGGATGCCGTCGGCGATGCGCCTGGTCCAGCCTGGCTCGATGCCGATCACCACGACCGAATGCACGTTGGGATTGGACCCGGTGCCGATCATGGTGCGGAAATGCAATTCCAGGTCCTCGCCGAATTGCAGCCGCCCGTAGGCATGCGGGATCGCCAACGTGCCCTTGACGTTGTTGGCGACCGCCTCGCAGGCGGCGTTGGAGATGTCGTCCACGGGCAGGATGAGCACATGGTTGCGCACGCCCACACGGCCGTTTTCACGCCGGTAGCCCTTGACGGTCAGGTTTGAATACTTCGATGCCATTCCAGTGGCTCCTTACCAGCGTTTCGTTTTGCAGTTATGGGTGTGCAGATGCTCGCCCTGGCCGACATCGGCGATGATCTTGCCGATATCCTCGCCGTATTTCATGGCGGTGTCGCCAGCCTTGAGGTCCTTGAGCGCGACCTTGTGGCCGATCGGCACATCGTGCCTGGCGGTCAGCCGGAAGGTCGAATTGTCGTGGGTGACACAGCACAGCATGTCCGTGCCGGCGGTCAGCCCCTCGACCACGACCACACCGACATTGTCGTCATGTTCGTGGACCAGAAGATGCGGGATTTCAGACATTTAGGTCTCCTGTCTTTACGGCTTGAGTATGATCTTGGGTGCGGGCACGCGGCCCGCGCGGATATCGGCGAAGGCGTCTGCCCCCGCGGAAAGGGGACGGCTTTCGGTCCAGTCGAGCCCGCCGAGGCGCCCGTCAAACATCGCGGCACAGGTGTCACGAAAATCCTGCGCGGTGTACGTATAGGTGCCGATCACGGTGATCTCCTGCAGGGTGATCCGCCGAATGTCGAGGCCCGCGGACCCACCGCCCAGCCCGATATGCAAGAGCATACCGCCGGGACGGGTCGCCGCCGAAGCCGCCGCCCGAGTGGCATCATAGCCAACCCCGTCCACGGTGATGTCGAAGACCCGGCCTGCGACCTGCTCGGGCGTCGCGATGGTGTAGTTTGCATCGCGGGCGAGGTAATCGCGGCGCATGGCATTCGGCTCCACCAGGGTCACGTCCGCCACACCCTGCGCTTGCAGGCTGATCGCGGCGGCCACGCCGATGGCCCCGCCGCCGATCACCAGGGCGCTGTCGCGGCGCGCGTCGGCCATGGATGCCAGCCCCAGCCGCACCGCGTGCCAGCTCACCGCCACGGGCTCGGCCAGGGCGGCTTTCTCCAGCGGGACGTCGTCGGGTACGGTCACCAGGTTGCGTGCCGGCATGGCGACGTATTGCGCGAACGCCCCATCGCGCGGGGGCATCGAGATGATCTGCCTTGTGGCACACAGGTTGTCGCGTCCCGACACGCAGGCCGGGCAGGTGCCGCAGGTCACGAGCGGATTGATCGTCACACGCTCCCCGTCGCGGGGGCCGCCGATTATCACGCCCGCGCCCTCGTGCCCGAGGATCAGCGGGGCAGGGCGGCGATCGTCATGTCCGAGATAGGCATGCATGTCCGAGCCGCAGATCCCGACACTGTCGATGCGGATCAGGTGATCGCCCGCAGCCGGAGCCGGGTCCGGCACATCGCGGAACGCCAGCGACTCCACTCCGGTATAAACGAGCGCCTTCATTTCGCGGTGAACCCCCCGTCGACCATCAGGATCTGGCCCGTGACATAGGCCGAGGCGTCCGAGCACAGGAACAACAGAGGGCCGTCGATATCCCCTGGCACACCATTGCGTCCGATGCAGGTCTTGTCCGCAAGCTCCTGCGCCAGCGCGGGATTGTCGAACACGGGTGCCGTGAGTTCGGTCTTGAAGAACCCCGGTCCGACGGCATTGGCATTGATGCCTTGCGCCGACCAGGCCTCGGCCATGGCGCGGGTCAGTTGTGCGATCCCGCCTTTGGTGGCGCCATAGGCGACACCGCCCGGAAAGGCACGCGTGGTCTGGAGCGAGGCGAAATTGACGATCCGGCCCCAGCCCTTCTCCGACATGGCTGGCACCAGCGCCTGAGCGAGGAAGAAGGGCGCGGTGAGGTTCAGCGCCAGCGTGGCATCCCAGCCGGCGGCCGTGACCGCATCGGCCCGCTCGCGATTGTTGATCCCCGCGGCCAGCACCAGGATATCCGGCGCACCGAAGGGTGCGGAGATTGCCTCCACCATGTCCGGCAGGCTGTCGCGGTCGGCCACGTCCCAGGCGACGCTGGCGGTGCGGCCCGGTGTTTCGGCCTCCCAGGCTGCGAGCGCGTCGGCACGCCGCGCGACGCCGACGACCGAGGCTCCGGCGCGGGCCAGCACCGTGGCCGCGCGCCGCCCGAGCCCGGAGCTTGCCCCCGTGACGCAGGCGACCCGACCCGTGAGATCGAAGAGGGAGGCGGGCGCGTCAGTCATTGCCGGTCAGATCGAATTCCTGGTCGGGGAAATACTTCCTGAGACGAATATCGGCGGTGCGAGCGTGGCCTTCCATCCCTTCCAGTCGGGAAATGCGCGCCGTGGCGAGCGCGACGGGCTTGGACCCTTCGCGGGTGGAGCGCTGCCAGGTCACGATCTTCATGTATTTGTGCACCGATAGCCCCCCGGTGTAATTCGCGGCCCCCGATGTCGGCAGCACGTGGTTCGTCCCCGAGGCCTTGTCACCGAAGGCCACGGTGGTCTCTTCGCCCAGAAACAGCGAGCCGTAGCAGCTCAGCCGCTCCAGCCACCAATCCAGATCCTCGGCCTGCACGGTCAGGTGTTCAGGCGCGTACTCGTCAGAGGTCGCGGCCATTTCCTCACGGTCGGCACAGACGATCACCTCGGCATAATCGCGCCAGGCGGCGGTCGCGTTCTCGCGGTTCACGTCCGGCAGGTCGTCGATCAGGCCGGGGACCAGCTCCATCACCTTCTCGGCCAGCGCGCGGTCATCGGTCACCAGCCAGACGGGCGAGTTGTAGCCATGCTCTGCCTGACCGACCAGGTCGACCGCCACCACCATCGGGTCGGCGGACGCATCCGCCAGGATCAGGCTGTCGGTTGGGCCCGCGATCATGTCGATGCCCACGCGCCCGAAGAGCATCCGCTTGGCTTCGGCCACGAACTGGTTGCCGGGGCCCACGAGGATGTTCGCCTTGGGCAGACCGAAGAGGCCAAAGGTCATCGCCGCCACGCCCTGCACCCCGCCCATCGCCATGATCTTGTCGGCACCGCAGACATGGGCGGCGTAGACGATGGCGGGCGCGATGCCCACATCCGGTCGCGGTGGCGAGCAGGCCACGATATGCTTGCAGCCCGCCACCTTGGCGGTGGTCACGGTCATGATTGCGCTGGCGATATGGCTGTAGCGTCCGCCAGGCACGTAGCAGCCCGCCGCATGAACCGGGATCGCCTTCTGTCCCGCGATCAGGCCCGGCACCACCTCGATCTCGAAATTGGCGACCGTGTCACGCTGGGCCTCGGCGAAACGCTTCACGTTGGCATGGGCGAAATCGATGTCCCGCTTGAGCTTCTCGGGCACCTGCGCGATGGCCGCGTCGATGGCGTCCTGGCTCAGCAGGATCTCGCTTTCGTAATTGTCGAACTTCCGGGCATAGGCCAGTGCGGCGTCGTCCCCGCCGGCCTCGATCTCGTCGAGGATGGCGCGCACGATCTTCTTGGTCTCGCCCGCGTCGCTCTTGGGGGTCAGGGTGGCTTTCTTGAGATACTCTCGCGACATGTTTCGATCCTACTTGAAGATGTCTGGAAGAAGGGCGGTGGAGATTGCCGGAATATAGGCAATCATAAGGGTGACGAGCAGCATGAAAAACACGAAGGGGACTGCCCGATAGGCGATTTTCAGGATGGATTCCCCTGTGATGCCCGACACCACGAACAGGTTGAGCCCCAGCGGTGGCGTGATGAAGCCCACGCCCAGGGCGGTGATCATCATGATGCAGAACTGGATCTCGTTCATGCCGATCTCTTCGGCCAAGGGCAGCAGGATCGGCGCCAGGATCACGATGTTCGGCGTGGTTTCCATGACGCAGCCCGCGGCGACCAGAATGGCCAGCATCATCAGGATGAGCACCCAGGGCTCTTCGCTGACACCGGTCGCCACCGCGACGAAGCCCTGCGGCACGCCGATAATGGCCAGCGCTTCGGCCAGCGGCACAGAGAAGGCGATGATCGGCAGGATCACCCCGTTGACCTTGGCCGAACTCACCAGCATCGCGGGAAAATCGCTCAGCTTCAGCGTGCCCAGCACGAAACCCATCACGATGGTGACCACGACCGCCGTCGCGCCGGCCTCTGTCGGCGTCATCCGCCCCGAGAAGATGCCGTAGAAGATGATGCCGGGCACGATGAAGGCGTACCAGCCGGACTTCAGCGCCGCCCAGAGCCGGGAGAAGTACTCCGGCATCGAGACATTGCCGCCGCCCTCCCAGCCGTTGAGCCGGTTCATGATGATGTTCGTCACCAGGATCGACACCAGGATCGCGAGGCCTGGGATGACGGCCGCCAGGAACAGGGTCGAGGCCGAAATACCCAATACGAGGCCGATGATGATATAGGCGATCGAGGGCGGGATCAGGATGCCGGTACAGGCCCCGGCCGCGACCAGCGCGCAGGCATAGGGCCGCGGATAGCCCGACTCGACCAGCCGCGCGATGGTCATCCGCCCCACGGCAGCGGCGCCCGCCGCGTCAGAGCCCGAGATCGCCGCGAACATCCCGCAGACCAGCACCGTCGCCGATCCGAACCCGCCCTTAGCGAATTGCGTGAGCGCCTCGGCCACATCGAGAAACTTGCGCGACAACCCCGTGCGGACAAGCGCGTCGCCGGTCAGGATAAAGAGCGGCACCGCCGTCAGGGCAAACGCGTCGATCCCCGAGAACAGCCGTTCGCCCACGAGGCTCAGGGGCAGGGCGCCCGACCACACAAGCATCAGGATCGCCGAGGCGCCGATGGCGGCCCAGACCGGCACGGCAAGGGCCACGAGGGCGACGAACATGATCACCGGGCCATAGAAATCCCAGCCCAAGATCACGGTTTGGTCCATTTGCTGCCAAAGCATGTCTCCGCCCCCTCAGTCGAACAGCTTGTCGCCTTCGTAAACGGGTCGTCCCGCACGAAGGTCGGCCAGATCGCGCAGGAAGGATTGCACGAGGCGAAGAATGACAAGGGCGAACCCGGTGGGCACCGCCATCAGGAACCAGACCTGGCTGATCCGCAGGCCCGGCGTGACCGAGCCGAACTTGGCCGAGACCAGCACCGTCTCGAACGACCAGTAGAGCGCGATGATCGCCACCACGAACATCACCAGATCCCCGAAGATGTAGAGCAGGGCCTTGGCGCGGCGGCCGACATACTGCATCAGCACGTCGATGCGGATATGTCCGCGTTCCTTGACCGCGGCGGCGCAGCCGATCCAGGCTAGGTATATGAAGGAATAGCGGACGATCTCCTCGCCCCAGATCGAGGAGTAGGACATGATCTCACGCCGCAGAACCTCGATGAACATCGTCGCGACGAGCATAACGTAGAACAGCAAGAGCGCCCATCGCTCCCCGTTCTTGTCGAGTATTCGCAGGAAATTTCGCATGAGTCCCTCCTCGACCCCGAAAGGGCCCAGCCCGATCTCGGGCGCCTCCGCGTTGAACGATGCGGTCGTGAGGGGCCCGGCGCCGCAGCGCCGGACCCGGTGTCGTGAGTGGCGTCTTTACGCGTCGTGGACGTAGAATTTTCCACGTGTGCCCGCGGCTTCTTCCAGTTTGGAGAAGGCCTCCATGGACCCGGCCAGCTCCACCTTGAACTCGTCCCATTCGGTGCGCTGGTAACCCCCGGCGGCCTGCCACTCCGCGAGTTGGTCGTCGTTCAGGGAGTGGAACTGGACACCGGATTTGGTGAGCTCTGACATCGCATAGGCGCGCGCGGATGGCACCTTGGCGAGGTTCTGGTGCGTGGTCATCTCGCCCGCGAACTCGATCCCTTCCTGCACGTCCGATGGCAGGGAGTTGAACCATTCGAGGTTCATCGAGAACACCTGGCTGTCCGGCACCGCTTGGGTGAAGGTCACATGGCTCAGGATGTCGCCGAAGCCGAAGACATAAAGCGCGCCCACGGACGGATCGAGCGCATCAGCCACGCCCTGCTTGATCGCCGAAGGCGTCTCGCCCCAGGCGACCGGGGTCGGGTTGGCGCCGACCATGCGGTAATACTGCTGCAGCATCGCGGAGCCCGGCACGCGGAACTTGATGCCATCGAGATCGCCCGGCGACAGCACCGGCCCCGCGCCCCCGGCGCGCACCGCGACGACCCGCGGGTCGATCACCACATACATCAACGCCTTGAAGCCCGCGGCCTCGATTTTGGGATGCACCTCGGCCTTCCAGGGATCGGAGCTGACGAGGTTGGTGAAGCGCTGGTTCGAGCCGCAGAAATACGGCAGGTTGATCAGGTCGGTGGCACTCGCAAACGGTGCGAAATTGGCCAGAGAATGCTGTGCGCACTGGATCGTGGCACCCTGAACCGCCTGCACCAGGGCCGCGCCCGCGCCGAGCTGCCCGCCCGGGGCGAGCTTGACATAGACCTTGCCGTTGGTGGCGTTCTGGATGTTTTCCTTCAGGTCGAGTTGCATGATCGGATAGCTGCGCGATGCGCCCAGCACATAGGCAGTGGCCAGCGTCATCGTGTGATCGGCGGCGGCCTCGCGCTCACGCTCTTCGCGGGCGGATTGCGCCACGGCCGCATCGGACCACAACAGCCCGCCGGCCCCGACGACCAGGGCGGCCGTGAAGCTGCCCGAGCCTGCGAGTTTCAGGAAATTCCTGCGCTCGACCGACGCGATTTCCTTGGTATCACGATCCATGTTTTCCTCCCTTATGGATTTCTGTCTTTTCTGTCAGGGTCGGCGGCTTCCGCCTTCAGGATCGCGACCGTGAAGAGAATTGCGGCGATGAAGAGAATGACCATCTCCGTGACATCGCTGAACATCGGTGCATTGGTCACCGCCCCCATGACCACATTGGCCACGTAGATGGTGAATACTGCTGCGGATAATGCTAGAAACACCGCTTTGTCCTCCCAAACGCCCCGAGTCGCGCTCAATGTAAGCGCTTACATAAATTCATGCAAGCGATTACATTGGCCCAAGGTCGCCTTTCGTCGCGGACCCGGACAGGCTAGCCTGTTGGGGTTGGACAGCTGGCGACGCTGCGGTTGTAGGAGAAGCATGGTCGACAGGACGACAAACAGGCGCGTGGCACGCAAACCCGCCACCCCCTCGCCGACCCTCCAGGACGTGGCGCAGGCGGCGGGCGTGTCCACGGCGACCGTGTCGCGCTGCTTGAACTCGCCGGAACTGGTGGTCGAGCAGACCCGGGAGCGCGTGCTGGCCGTGGTGCAGGAGCTTGGCTATGCGCCCAATTTCGGGGCGCGGGCGCTGGCGGCGAAACGCACCAATACCATCGGCGCGATCATTCCCACCATGGAAAACGCGATCTTCGCCCGGGGCCTGCAGGCCTTTCAGGAAGAATTGGCCCGCCACGGGCTGACCCTTCTCGTGGCGTCGTCCTCCTACAGTCCCAAGCTGGAGGAGGAACAGATCCGCACGTTGCTGGCGCGCGGGGCGGATGCGCTGCTGCTGATCGGGTTCGAGCGTTCGGCGCGGGCTTACGAGCTGTTGCAGCAGCGCGGCGTACCTTACGTCATCGCCTGGGCCTATTGCGCGGGCAGCGACCACCATGCCATCGGCTTCGACAACCGCGCGGCGATGCGGGCGCTGGCGCGGCAGGTCTTCGGTCTGGGTCACCGGGATGTGGCGATCATCGCGGCCCCGATGGACAGCAACGACCGGGCGCGGGAGCGGGTGCTGGGCATCTGGGACGCGGCTGCCGAGGTCGGGCTGAATCGGGACGCCCTCACCCTGGTCCAGACACCCTACTCGATCGAGAATGGCGCGCGGGTCATGGCAGAGATCCTCGCAGGGCCGCGTCGGCCCACGGCGGTGATGTGCGGTAATGACGTTCTGGCCGTGGGCGCCATGGGGGCGGCCCGCGCCGCCGGGCTGTCCGTGCCCGGGGACCTGTCGATCACCGGGTTCGACGATATCGAGATCGCCGGCATCGTCACCCCGGGCCTGACCACGGTCCATGTTCCGCACCGCCAGATGGGGATCGAGGCGGCCCGCGTCCTTGCCGCATTGCTCTCCGGCGGTGCCCCTCCGGTGCCGCTGCTTCTGGAGACGCAGATCATCTCGCGGGCTTCTCTCGGACCCGTGTCCGGGACTTGACCGCCCCTATCATCGGACGCGCAGGCGTAACGCAGAACGCAGAGCGCCACGCAAGCGTGACGCGGAAAGGGGCGCAAGGGACAAGGGGGGGCCGCTGTTCACAACGTGACCCTCCGGGCGCCGCGTGATCCGTCCTTGGCGCGTGTGATTGCATCGGGGCGCGCCGACACAGGTCCGGTCCGCTTCGCCCCCGACGAAAAACTGCCCTCCGACCTTCACGATGCCCTAGTCGACGCGGTGCGTCGCTCCCGCGTTGCGCTCCTGCCGCGAAGCAGGCAAGGTGCCAGCGTGAGGGAAGATCGAGCGGGCATGTCAGACAGGTACACAGCGCAACTTGCGCCGGACACATCCGCCGCCTGCCGGGGTGCGCCATGACGGGCGCTTGGCCGAAAATCCGCCCCGTGGGCCTGACCGGCCTGCTGGTCAGCTTCGCCGACACCCTGTCGGAGCCGGCCAACCGCGCAGCCCTCGCCTTTCGCGCCGCGGTGGAGGCGGAAGCCTGGCCAGACGTTTTGGAAAGCTCCTGCACCCTGGCCTCCTGTTTCATCCGCTTCGACCCGGTGGAGACCGACCCCGAGCCGCTGGAAGCGCGGCTGGCAGATCTGCTCGCGGCTCGCGACTGGTACGCGGCCCCGTTCCCCGCCGGGCGGCGGCTTTGGCGTATCCCGTGCGTGTTCGGCGGCGATCTCGCCCCGCAGCTCGGGGACGCGGCGGAGGCGGCGGGCATGTCCCCCGCCCAGGCGATCGAGAGCTTGAGCACCGCGCGCACCCGGGTCCTGACCCTCGGCTTCGCGCCGGGCATGCCCTATCTCGGCACGCTGCCACCCGCCTGGGACCTGCCGCGCCAGACCGAGCTGACGCCCCGCGTGCCTGTTGGCGCGCTGGTGCTGGCGATCCGGCAATTCGTGCTCTTCGCCACCACGGCGCCCACGGGTTGGCGCCATGTGGGCCAGACCGCCTTCACCGGCTACCGCCCCGGCACCGACCGGCCCTTCGCCCTGCGCGCGGGTGACGAGGTGATGTTCCCCGCGATCCCGGCGGAGGACTATGCCGCCTGCGAAGCCGATCCCAGCGGTCTCGGCGGCGCGACATGGGAGGTGCTGGAATGACCGCGCGCCTCGAGATTTGCGCCGCCGGTCCCGGCCTGACCGTGCAGGATGCCGGGTTCCTGGGCTATATCGGGCAGGGTCTGTCCCGGGGCGGGGCGGCGGACACCCGGGCCCTGGCCGAAGGCGCCGCATTGCTGCGCCAGTCCCCCGACCTCGCCGCGATCGAGATGGCCGGCAGTGGTGGCACCTTCCGGGTCACCCGAGACGCCCGGCTCGCGCTGACCGGTGCGCCGATGCAGGCGACGCTCGATGGCGCGCCGCTCGCCTGGCACGCCTGTCACGCGTGGCCCGCCGGGGCCGAACTGCGCATCGGCGCCGTGCAGGGGGGCAGCTATGGCTACCTGCATGTGGGCGGCGGGATCGACACGCCTGTGGAGCTCGGCTCACGCTCCACCCACCTCACCGCCGGGCTGGGCCGGGCGCTGGCGGCGGGCGACAGCCTGCCCCTGGGCCGCGATCCCGGTGGCCCGGTGGGGCAGGGGCTGCAGGTCGAGGATCGCTTCTGTGGCGGCGAGATCCGGATCATCCGCAGCTTCCAGAGCGACAGCTTCGCGCCCGAGGATGTCACCCGCCTCTCCGAGACGCCCTTCACCCGCGACCCGCGCGGCAACCGGATGGGTGTGCGTCTCGCCCACGCGGGCGACGGGTTCTTTGCCCGGGGCGGGCTCACGGTGCTGTCCGAGATCGTCGTGCCCGGCGACATCCAGGTCACCGGCGAGGGCGCGCCTTATATCCTCGGGGCCGAAAGCCAGACCACCGGCGGCTATCCCCGCATCGCCACCGTCATCCCCTGCGATCTGCCGCGCGCGATGCAGGCCGGGCCGGGCGCGCCGATCCGCCTCGCCCTCGTGGATCGCGCCACCGCCCTTGCGGCCGAGCGCGCCGAGGCCAAGCTGCTGCAGGCCTTGCCGAAACAGGTCCGCCCCCTCTTGCGCGACCCGCGCGAGATGTCGGACCTTCTGTCCTACCAACTGATCAGCGGCGTCACCGCCGGGGAGGAGCCCTCGCCATGACCATCACAGTCGATTTGAACGCCGATATGGGCGAAAGCTTCGGTCCCTGGCCCATGGGCGACGACGCGGCCCTGCTGCGCACCATCACCTCGGCCAATATCGCCTGCGGCGCCCATGCGGGCGACTGGGACGTGATGGCACGGACCATGGCGCTGGCGGTCGAGAACGGCGTGGGCATCGGCGCCCATCCCGGCCTGCCGGACCTGCAGGGCTTCGGGCGGCGCCGGATGCAGATGCCCCATGACAGCCTGCGCAACCTCGTGGCCTGGCAGGTAGGCGCGGCCCAGGCCATGGCACGGCAGGCGGGCGGGGCTGTGCGGCACGTCAAGTTGCACGGGGCGTTGGCCAACATGTGCTCGGAGGATGCCGAGATGGCGCGCGCCTGCTACGAGGGTGCGCTGGCTGCCGACCCGGACGTGATCGTCATGGTGCTGGCCGCCACGGCGCAGCAGACGGCGGTCGAGGCGCTGGGCTGCCGCTGGGCCGCCGAGATCTTTGCCGACCGCGCCTATAACGACGACGCGACCCTGGTGGACCGCCGCCTGCCCGGGGCCGTGATCCACGACCCCGACCGGGCCGGCGCGCGCATGGTCGAGATGGTCAAGGCCGGGGCGATCATCACTGAAAGCGGTGCCCATATCTCCACGCCCATTGACACCATTTGCCTGCATGGCGACACGGCCGAGGCCGTGGGCATTGCCCGCGCCACCCGCGCGGCACTGGAGGATGCGGGCATCACGCTGGCGCAGTTCCCGGGCCGCCGCTGAGCCCTTTACACCCCCGCCGCTCCGGCCCATGGTCCCGGGCGATACCGGGGAGGGGACGCGCATGAAACGATCCGAAATCAACGCCATCATGGCCGAGGCGGATGCCCTGATCCGCCGCCACGGGTTCGTTCTGCCGCCCTTCGCGCGCTGGAGCCCCGCGGAGTTCGCCGCCCGCGCGCCCGAGGCCCGCCATGTCATCGACGCCCGCTGCGGCTGGGACATCACCGATTACGGCGCGGGGCGGTTCGACGAGATGGGGCTGTTCCTGTTCACCCTGCGCAACGGGCGGCTTGCGGACCTGCAGCGCGGTGGTGGCATGTGCTACGCCGAGAAGCTGCTGATCTCGCGCCGCGACCAGATCAGCCCGATGCACACCCATGTGATCAAGGCCGAGGATATCATCAATCGCGGCGGGGCCACGCTGGTGGTCGAGCTCTACGGCTCCGACGACGCGGGCAACTTCGCCGAGGATCGCGGCGGCACCGTGGCCTGCGATGGCATCGCGCGCCCCTACGCCCCCGGCGACAAGCTGCGCCTGGCCCCGGGCGAGAGCGTGACGCTGATGCCCGGGGACTGGCACGCCTTCTGGGGGGAGGGGGGCGACGTGTTGATCGGCGAGGTCTCCACCGTCAACGACGACGAGACCGACAATATCTTCCGCGATCCCATCGGGCGGTTCGCCGAGATCGAGGAGGACGTCGCGCCCACGCACCTGCTGGTCAGCGATTACGCCACACACCTGCCGCGGAGCTGACCGCGCTTGCCCGCCTTGGATCCCGTCGCGCTTCTGGCCATCTTCGCGGCCCTCGCCCTGGGCGGCACCGTCAAGGGGGCGACCGGCGCGGGCGCGCCGGTGATCGCGGTGCCGGTGATCGCGGCGTTCTACGACGTGCGGCTCGGCGTGATGATCATGGCGATGCCGAATCTCCTGTCGAACAGCTGGCAGCTGTGGCGCTACCGCGCGCATCTGATCCCCGGCGGGTTCACCTGGATGCTGGCGGGCGGGGCGGCGGCGGGCTGCCTGGCCGGTACCTTCCTGCTCGCGGTGCTGCCGGACCGGGTGCTGCTGCTGGCGGTGGCGTTCGGAGTGGCGGTCTATATCGGCCTGCGCCTTGCACGCCCGGAGTTCCGGTTGGCGCTGGACACCGCACGGCGCATCGTCTGGCCGGTATCCCTGGGGGCGGGGCTGTTGCAGGGGGCGGCGGGGATCTCTGCCCCGATCACCCTGAGCTATCTCAACGCGATGCGCCTGGCGCGGCCGGTTTTCATCGCGACCGTCTCGACCTGTTTCATCGGCATGGCGGTGGTGCAGGTGCCCGCGCTCTTTGCCACCGGGCTTCTGACCCTGCCGGTCTTCGGCCTGAGCGTTGCCGCGCTGGCGCCGATCCTGTTGTTCATGCCGCTGGGGGCGTGGCTGGCGCGCAAGATGTCCGCCGAGGGGTTTGACAAGCTGGTTCTGGGGTTGCTGAGTGCGCTGGCGGCGCGGCTCTTCTACGTGGCCCTCACCGGCGGCTGAGCGGTGCGCGGTCCAAGCGGTTTCGAAACCGCTTGATCCCCCGCCGGGCCCGGCGCGCTGGATCCGCGGGGCGGGCCGCAGCCGACCGCTCTTCCAAGGTGCTCCCATTGCCGGCCATGCGCGCCCCAAGCGGTTTCGAAACCGCTTGGCCCCGGTTCCGGGTCGGGCGCGCGGCATGCGATTGCGCGCTCAGCGGCGCAACGGCGCGGGGGACGCAAGGCGGGTTGCGTCCCGCCCGTGGGCGAGGCTAGATCGCGCCCATGGCAACCCTGTCCGATCCCTCTGGCGAGCGTCCCGTGAAAAGCCGTGCCCGCAAGCGCCGCGAGGCCCGGCTGCTGGGCACGGGCGCGCTCGTGCTCGCGGCGCTCTGCCTGCTGCCCATGCTCGCGGTCCTGATCACGGCGCTGTCGGGGGGGACCGATACCCTGGCCCAACTCGCCGACACCGTGCTGCCCGGCTATACCGGCGCAACCCTGGCGCTGGTGGTGCTCGTCGGCACCGGCACCTTCATGATCGGGACCTCCACAGCCTGGCTCATATCGATGTACGAGTTCCCTGGTCGCCGCTGGCTGGAGGTGCTGCTGGTCCTGCCGCTGGCCTTTCCGGCCTATGTGCTGGC
Source organism: Dinoroseobacter sp. PD6 (assembly GCF_028807315.1). Classification (NCBI taxonomy): domain Bacteria; kingdom Pseudomonadati; phylum Pseudomonadota; class Alphaproteobacteria; order Rhodobacterales; family Roseobacteraceae; genus Dinoroseobacter; species Dinoroseobacter sp. PD6. The sequence continues at coordinate 20,085 of NZ_JARAMN010000001.1, forward strand.
CTATGCCTATACCCATGTGCTCGACCATCCCGGCATCGTGCAGGCGACGCTGCGATCGGTGATGGGCTGGGGACCGCGCGACTACTGGTTTCCCGAGATCCGCTCGCTGGGCGGGGCTGCGGCGATGCTGATCCTCGTGCTCTACCCGTATGTCTATCTGCTCGCCCGCGCGGCTTTCGTGCAGCAGAGCGCCACCACTTTCTTTGCCGCCCGCGCCCTGGGCCGCACGCCTTTCCGCGCCTTTCTGGAGGTCTCCATGCCCATGGCGCGCCCTGCCATCGCCGCGGGCGTCCTGCTGGCCACCATGGAGACCATCGCCGATTTCGGCACCGTGTCCTATTTCGGCGTCCATACTTTCGCCACGGGCATCTATACCAGCTGGTTCAACATGGGGGACCGGGTGGCCGCGTCCCAGCTTGCCCTCGGGCTTCTGGGCTTCGCGCTCCTGCTCGCGGTGCTGGAGCGTCAAAGCCGCGGTTCTGCCAAGTACCACGGCGGCAAGCGGCAGGAGGCCATGCCCCGCACCACCCTGACCGGCTGGCACCGCTGGAGCGCGACGATCCTGTGCGGCGCGCCGGTGCTTCTCGGCGTGGTCATCCCGATCGTCACCCTGCTGGTCATGGGCATCGGGTCCGAGCAGAACCTGCTCAGCCGCCGCTACATCCGTTTCATCACGAATTCCCTGACCCTGGCCTCGGCGGCGGCGGTTCTGACGGTCTGCGCGGCGGTGATCCTGGGGTACTACCAACGCGTCCGCCCCGGCCCGCGCTCGGACGCGGCTCTCTATATCGCGCGGCTCGGCTACGCGATCCCGGGCGGGGTGATCGCGGTAGGGCTTCTGGTGCCCTTCGCGCTCTTCGACAACACGCTCGATGCCTGGATGCGCGCCAATTTCGACCTCTCCACGGGGCTGCTGCTGACCGGATCGATCTGGCTTCTGGTGGGGGCCTACATGATCCGGTTTCTCGCCGCGGCGCTGGGCGCCTACGAGGGCGGACAGGCGACGATCAACCTCAATCTCGACTATGCCGCGCGGGTGCTGGGCCAGACCGCCTACGGCACCCTGCGTCGGGTGCACCTGCCGATCCTGACGCCAAGCCTGCTGACGGCGCTGCTGATCGTGTTCGTCGACGTTATGAAGGAATTGCCCGCGACGCTCATCATGCGGCCCTTCAACTACGACACGCTGGCGGTGCAGGCCTACCGGCTGGCCTCAGACGAACGGCTCGAAGGGGCGGCCGTGCCCAGCCTGCTGATCGTGGCCGTGGGGCTCTTGCCGGTTATCCTGCTCTGCCGCCAGGTCCGCCGCCAATCGCGCTGAGCCCTCAGGGGTCCGGCACCACCTCGACCGGGCCGACCCCGGTGATCCGCGCCGCGCAATCCGCAACCGGGGCGAAACCGGGGCCGTCGAGCCGACAGGCCCCGACCACGAAGGCGTAGCGTTCGACTTCCGTGCAGGGGGCGTTCGGGGTCTCGAACACCGCCGTGACGCTCTCGCCCGGGCCGAGGTTCATGAACCACGTGCCTTTGCTGCGCCCGACCTGCGCGTCCCCGACATAGAGCAGGAAATGCCCGCTGACCTCCAGGGCCGGACGCTCGCCACGATTGGCCAGGGTCATCTGTGCCGTGCAGTAATACTCCCGCAAGCCGATCTCGCCCAGTGACAGCTCGAACTCGGCGCCATGGGCGGCCGACGCGGCGCAGAGATAAGCCGCCGTGGCCAGGATATGCCGTCTTTTCATGTCTCTCTCCCGTTCTTGCGTCCGTGTCACGAAAACGGGCGCGGTCCGAAAACCGCGCCCGACCGAAGGTCCCGAAGGAACGAGGCTTACTCCCAGCCGGCCGCGGTCAGCACGCGCTGGGCTGCGTCGACATTGTCGCCGATGGCCGACAGGTCGATCACGTCCGGACGGAAGATGCCGAGGGCCGCAACCGACGGCGAAAGGCCCACACCGGGCACCGCGGGATATTCGTCATTGCCGGCCGAGAAGTACTCCTGCGCCTGCACGGACGACAGGTACTCGAGGAACTTCACCGCGTTGTCGCGGTTCGGCGCGTTCGCGGCCACCCCGCCGCCGGAGATGTTCATATGCGCCCCGATCGAGTTCTGGTTCGGGAACACCCAGCCGATATTCGCGAGGTCTTCCTCGGACATGGTGCTGTCGCCCTTCCGGGTCGCGCGGGCGTAGTAATAGGTGTTCGACATCGCGATGTCGCACTCGCCCGAGGCGATGCCGCGCAGCTGATCGGTATCGCCGCCCTGAGGCGCGCGGGCGAAGTTGCCGACCACGGCCTTGGCCCAGTCGGTCACCGCTTCTTCGCCCAGATGCTCGATCAGGGCCGCGACGATGTTCTGGGTATAGACGTTGGTGGAGGACCGGATGCAGACCATGCCCTCATATTCCGGCTTCGCCAGGTCCTGATAGGTGGCCGGCGGGTTTTCCACGTCGGTCTTGTCGTAGAACAGGATGCGCGCGCGCTGCGAGAAGCCGAACCACTGGTTGTCGTCATCCTGCAGGTAGGCGGGGATGCGCCCCTCGAGGATCGGGCTGTCCACCGATTGCAGCAGGCCGAGATCCTTGGCCCGTGCCAGACGCACCGTGTCCACGGTCAGGAATACGTCCGCCGGGCTGTTGGCGCCCTCGGCCTCCATCCGCGCGATCAGTTCGTCGGCGTTACCCTCGATCCGGTTTACGGTGATGCCCGTGGCCTCTTCGAAATCCGAGTAGAGCCGCTCGTCCGTGTCGTAGTGACGCGACGAATAGAGGTTCAGCTCACCCGCAGCATAGGCCACGGAACCGAGCAGCGTGGCCGCGGCGGTCAGACCGGCAAGCGGCAGAGAAAGTCGTACAGGCATGGTTACTCCCCAAGGTTTGTTAATCCTGACTGTTTTGATCAGTATACGAGTGCGCGCCGAGATCAAGGGGTATTCGACTGTTTTAGTCGGGTTTCTGCACGACGCGCCGTCGCGCAGTGGTCACACCGTGCGGCAGCTCCCGGGCGATGAGCCAGCCCCCTTGCAGCCGCCGCCAACCCCGGGGCACTACAGGGGCACACCCCCGCCCATACGCAGGAGATCGACCATGCCAGGCCACATCGTTCAGACCGCTCCGATCCCCGGTCAGAAACCCGGTACCTCCGGGCTGCGCAAGACCACCGGCGAATTCCAGGCCCCGCATTTCCTGGAGAACTACGTCCAGGCCATCTGGAACGGGATCGGCGGTGTCGCGGGCAAGACCCTCGTTCTGGGCGGGGACGGGCGCTATTTCAACGCCGAGGCGGCTCAGGTCGTCCTGCGCATGGCCGCGGCAAGCGGGGCGGCCCGGGTCATCGTGGGGCAGGGCGCGCTTCTGTCCACGCCCGCCGCCTCTCACCTGATCCGCAAGCGTGGTACCGATGGCGGTATCATCCTGTCGGCCAGCCACAATCCCGGCGGGCCGGAGGGCGATTTTGGCGTCAAGTATAACGGCCCCAATGGCGGCCCCGCGACCGAGGAGGTCACAGATCGCATCTTCGCGGCCACGCAGGCGATCACCGACTACGCCATGCTCGACGCGCAGGACGTGGATCTGTCGACCCTGGGCGAGACCCGGCTTGGTCAGATGGTGGTCGAAGTGGTCGACCCGGTCGCCGACTACGCCGCCCTGATGGCCGAGATCTTCGATTTCGACGCGATCCGGGCGCTTCTGGCAGGTGGTTTTCGGCTGCATTTCGACGCCATGCACGCGATCACCGGCCCCTATGCCAAGGCGATCCTCGAAGAGACGCTCGGTGCTGCGCCGGGCAGCGTGGTCAACGGCACCCCCAGCCCGGATTTCGGCGGCGGCCACCCCGACCCCAACCCGATCTGGGCCAAAGAGCTGGTCGACCGGATGATGGGCCCCGATGCGCCCGATTTCGGCGCGGCCTCGGACGGGGACGGGGATCGCAACATGATCATGGGTCGCGGCATCTATGTCACGCCCTCCGACAGCCTCGCGGTGCTGGCGGCCAACGCCACACGCGTGCCGGCCTATGCCGACGGGCTGGCGGGGGTGGCACGCTCCATGCCCACCTCCCGCGCGCTCGACCGGGTGGCCGAGGCGCTGAGCATCGACTGTTACGAGACCCCCACGGGCTGGAAGTTCTTCGGCAACCTGCTGGATGCGGGCCGGGCGACCTTGTGCGGCGAGGAAAGCGCCGGGACCGGCTCGGACCATGTGCGCGAGAAAGACGGGCTCTGGGCGGTGCTCTTCTGGCTCAATATTCTCGCCGACAGCCGGGCCTCCGTCGCCGACCTGATGGCGGATCACTGGGCGCGGTTCGGGCGCCATTACTACTCCCGCCACGACTACGAGGCGGTGGATACCGCCGCGGCCAAGGGCGTTATGGACGCCCTGCGCGCGCGCCTTGCGGACCTGCCCGGTACCACCGCGGCGGGCCGACAGATCGCCTTTGCCGACGAGTTTTCCTATGACGACCCGGTCGATGGCTCCCACAGCGCGGGGCAGGGGCTGCGCGTGGGCTTCACAGACGGCGCGCGGCTGGTCATCCGCCTTTCGGGCACCGGCACCGTGGGCGCGACCCTGCGCGTCTATCTCGAAGCCTTCGTGCCCGGCCCCGAGGGGCTCGACCGCGACCCGCAAGAGGCGCTCGCGCCCATGATCGCCGCGGCCGAGGCGCTGGCCGAAATCGCAACCCGCACCGGCCGCACTGCCCCGGATGTGATCACCTGAGCCCGCCCCCGTCGATTTAGCCGGTTCACAGAGCCGAGCATCGGTGTTTAGGGTTTCTCAAGGACCGTCAGCCCATGCTGACGGAGGTTTGGAGCCCGCCCATGTCGCGTTATTCGATTTTCCTCGCTGTCACCGTGCTGACCCTCGCGTCGCTGGTCGCTGTTGCATGGAGCGTCTGGTTCTGGATCCCGGTGGCCTTCTTCGGGGGGCTGTCCCTTCTGGGCCTCTATGACGTGATCCAGTCGCGGCACTCGATCCTGCGCAATTACCCGGTGATCGGGCATATGCGCTTCCTGTTCGAAGGCATCCGCCCCGAGATCCGGCAATACCTGATCGAAAGCGACCAGGACGAGGAGCCGTTCTCCCGCGACATGCGCTCGATCATCTACCAGCGCGCCAAGGGCGTCGAGGACAAGCGCCCCTTCGGCACCCGGATGCGGGTCTACGATTCGGGCTACCAGTGGCTGACCCACTCGGTCCGCCCGGTGCATATCGCGGACACCGATTTCCGCGTCCGCATCGGCGGGCCGGACTGCACCCAACCCTATGACGCCTCGATCTACAACATCTCGGCGATGAGCTTCGGGGCGCTCTCGGGTAATGCGATCCGGGCGCTCAACAAGGGCGCGAAGGCAGGCGGCTTTGCCCATGACACCGGCGAGGGCGGGGTCAGCATCCACCACCGCGAAGGCGGCGGTGACCTGATCTACCAGGTGGGCTCGGGCTATTTCGGCTGCCGCACCCCGGAGGGCGTGTTCGACCCCGAGAAATTCCGCGAAACCGCCGCCAACCCGCAGATCAAGCTGATCGAGCTGAAGCTGTCCCAGGGCGCCAAGCCCGGTCATGGCGGGGTGCTGCCGGCCTCGAAGATCACGCCCGAGATCGCCGAGGCGCGCGGCGTGCCCATGGGCGAGGACTGCGTCTCGCCCGCCTCCCACAGCGCGTTTTCCACCCCGATCGAGATGATGGAATTCATTGGCAAACTGCGCGAATTGTCGGATGGCAAACCCGTGGGTTTCAAGATGTGCATCGGCCACCGGCGCGAATTCATGTGCATGGTCAAGGCGATGCTGGAGACTGACATCACCCCCGACTTCATCGTCATCGACGGGAAAGAGGGCGGCACCGGTGCCGCGCCGCTGGAATTCGCCAACCGCATGGGCATGCCGCTGGTCGAGGGGCTGACTTTCGCCCACAACACCCTGCGCGGTGCTGGGGTCCGTGATCGGATCAAGATCGGCGCCTCGGGCAAGATCGTCACGGCCTTCGACATGGCCAAGGTGCTGGCACTGGGCGCGGACTGGGCCAATTCCGCCCGCGGCTTCATGTTTTCCATCGGCTGCATCCAGGCCCAGGCCTGCCACACCAATGCCTGCCCGGTGGGCGTCGCGACCCAGGACCCGCTGCGCCAGCGGGCGCTGGATGTCGCAGACAAATCCGTGCGGGTAGCGCGATTCCATCGCAACACGCTCAAGGCACTGGGCGAGATGACCGGTGCGGCCGGGCTGGAAAGCCCCGGCGACTTCCTGCCCTATCACCTGATGGTGCGCGAGACCGACCGTGGCATGGTCACCGGGGACGAGGTGTACCCCTACCTGCCCGAAGGCTTCCTGCTGCGCGGGGAGGAAGACGCCTTCGGCTACCTGCGCCGTTGGCGCCGCGCCGATGCAAATGACTTCTCACCCGCCGACATGGTCAAGGGCACCTGAGCCCGATCGCCCGCCACGGGCCCGCTTGCGCGTCCCATGGCGGTGGCACCGCAGCCCGGTGTGGTCTGCGGTGCCGCAGGGCTCACCGCAGCCCGATCAGATCACTTGCGGTCGTATCGCTGTTGCGCACCCGCCGTGCCCGCACCGGAAGAAGCGTTCCGGATGCCAGGTTCTTGAACGTGACCACGTCGCCGTTCAGCAGCTCCATGGACAGATCTCCGCCGCTGCCGACATAGACCGCGCGCGTCGCGTAGTTCAGTTCCCGCCCATTCGCGGGAATGATAATTTCGGCTGCAACGGCAGGGCTGGTCATGCCGGGTTGCCGGTTCTTGTAAACGTCAATCATTGCATTGTCTCCATGAGAAACCAGCGTCCATAAGGACCTCAAAGAGCTGAAGATTTCGCAATCTCACCGAACGCCGATCCCCCCGCGCCGCAACGGCCGGGGCGGTCGCTGGCATGCACCGCCTTCTTTGCAAAGGGGAAGGGCCGGCTCTCAGACCCGCTTGCCGGTATCGCCAAAGAGCATCGTGTCGCTGTCGTCCCAGTCCAGTTGCACGGTCGAGCCCTCCGCCGGCATGGGCGCCGCGGCGTCCTGGCGCACGGTCAGGGTCGTGCCTTGGGACGCGCGCAGATGCAGCAGCGTCTCCGCCCCCAAGGCCTCGGCATAGGCGACATGCGCTTCCAGCCGCCCCTGGGGGGCCACGCGCAGATGCTCTGGCCGGATGCCGACCTGTTGACCTGCCGGCCCTGCGCGGACCATGTCGGCAGGCAGGAAATTCGTCGGCGGCGAGCCGATGAACCCCGCCACGAAGGCCGTCTGGGGGTTGGCGTAAACTTCCAGCGGCGCACCGATCTGATCGGCCACGCCGCCGTTCATCACGATCATCCGGTCGGCCAGCGTCATCGCCTCCACCTGGTCGTGGGTGACATAGAGCGACGTGACCCCCAGCTCCCGCTGCAGCGCCTTGATCTCCAGCCGCATCTGCACCCGGAGCTTCGCATCCAGGTTGGACAAGGGCTCGTCGAACAGAAACACCGCGGGCTTGCGCACGATCGCGCGCCCCATGGCGACCCGCTGCCGCTGCCCGCCCGACAACTCCTTGGGCTTGCGACCCAGGTACGGCTCCAACTGCAAGAGCTTAGCGGCCACCGCCACCCGGTCGGCGATCTCCGCCTTGGGCACTTTCGCGATCTTCAGCCCATAGGCCATGTTGTCGAAGACCGACATATGTGGGTACAGCGCGTAGTTCTGGAACACCATGGCGATGTCGCGGTCCATCGGCTCCAGCGTGTTGACCACCCGCCCGTCGATCCGCACCTCCCCCGAACTCACGGTTTCCAGCCCCGCGACCATGCGCAACAAGGTGGACTTGCCGCAGCCCGACGGCCCCACGATCACGATGAACTCGCCTTCGGTCACATCGATGCTCACCCCGTGGATCACCTCGGTCTTGCCGAAGGATTTCTTGACATTGTCCAGCGTCAGCGTCGCCATCTACTTCTCACTTTCCACAAGTCCACGCACGAACAGCCGCTGCATGGTGATCACCACGATCACCGGCGGCACCATCGCCAGGATCGAGGTCGCCATGATCACCGGCCAGTCGGCGGTGTCGTCACCTGATGGGAACATCTGCTTGATGCCCATGACGATGGTGTTCATCTCCGGGTCGGTCGTGATCAGCAGCGGCCAGAGATACTGGTTCCAGCCATAGATGAACAGGATCACGAACAGCGCCGCGATGTTCGTCCGGCTCATCGGCAGCAGGATGTCGAAGAAAAACCGCATGGGCCGCGCCCCGTCGACCCGCGCGGCCTCGGCCAGCTCATCCGGCACCGTCATGAAGAATTGCCGAAACAGGAACGTCGCCGTGGCCGAGGCCACCAGCGGCAGGATCAACCCTTGGTAGCTGTTCAGCATCCCGAAATTCGCGATCACCTCATAGGTCGGCACGATCCGCACCTCCACCGGCAGCATCAGCGTCAGGAAGATCAGCCAGAAAAACAGCATCCGCCCCGGAAACCGGAAATAAACGATGGCAAAGGCGGACAGCAGCGAGATCGCGATCTTTCCCAGCGCGATCCCCAACGCCATGATCAGTGAATTGCCCAGCATCAGTGCGACCGGCGCATTGATCCCCGCGGTCAGGGCGCGGGTGTAGTTCTCCACCAACTGGTCCCCGGGCAGCAGGGGCATGGGCGGGCGCACGATCTCGGGCTGGCTGACCGTCGAGGCCACGAAGGCCAGCCAGATCGGAAAGAAGATGAACGCCACCCCGATGATCAGACCCAGATGGGTCAGCCACAGGCCCAGCCCGCGCTTCTCGACCATGCCAGACCGCTCCGCCATCAGTAATGCACCTTCCGCTCAACATACTTGAACTGGATCACCGTCAGGATCGAAACCAGCACCAGCAACACCACCGACTGCGCCGCCGAGGAGCCCAGATCCTGCCCCACGAACCCGTCGGAATAGACCTTGTAGACCAGGATTGTCGTCGCCTGCTGCGGCCCGCCGCTGGTGATCGTGTGGATCACCCCGAAGGTCTCGAAGAAGGCGTAGATGATGTTCACCACCAGCAGGAAAAACGTCACCGGCGACAGGAGCGGGAAGACGATCGTCCGGAACCGGGTCCAGAACCGCGCCCCGTCGATCGCCGCCGCCTCGATCACCGATTTCGGGATCGCTTGCAGCCCGGCGAGGAAAAACAGGAAGTTGTAGCTGATCCGCCCCCAAGCGCTGGCCACGACCACCAGCCCCATGGCCTCTTCCTCGTTGAGAACATGGTTCCAGTCATAGCCCAGCTGGCCAAGGTACCAGGTCACCACGCCCACCCGCGTGTTGAACATGAACAGCCACAGCACCCCGGCCACCGCCGGGGCCACCGCATAGGGCCAGATCAGCAGCGTCCGGTACGTCCCCGACCCCTTGATCAGCCGGTCCGCCAGCAGCGCGAGATAGAGTGCGACGCCCATCGATACCACTGTCACCAGGATCGAAAAGACCGCCGTGGTCACGAAGGACGCGCGGTAAAAGGGGTCTCCGAACAGGAACTCGAAATTCCCCAACCCCACCCATTGCATCGACAGCCCGAAAGGGTCCGGGATGAACAGCGACTGCCAGATCGCCTGTCCGGCTGGATAGAAGAAGAACAGGGCCGTGATCACGATCTGCGGTGCCACCAGTAACAGTGGCAGCCACAAGCCCTTGAACGTCACGCGCTTTTCCATGTGCCCCCCTCGGCGTCGAAAGGGACGGGCACCGCCATGCCCGCCCCCATGTCACCTTCTCGCACGCCCTGATCCGAGTGCGCGCGGTGTCGTTAGCGGCTCGCCTGCTCGAACCGGCGCAGCAGGGCATTGCCCCGCTCCACGGCGGAATCCAGCGCGGCCTGCGCGTCCTTGTCACCGGACCACACGGCTTCAAGCTCTTCGTCGATGATCCCGCGGATCTGGTCGAACGACCCCAGGCGCAGGCCCTTGGAATTGGCGGTCGGCTCCTTGGCGGTCATCTGGATCACCGCGATGTCCGTGCCCGGGTTCGCCTCGTAGAAGCCCTGCTCACGGGTCAGTTCCCCTGCCTCGGACGTGATCGGCAGGTACCCGGTATCCTGGTGCCACTTGGCCTGGATCTCGGGGCTGGACAGGAAATCCATGAAGGCGGCGACGCCCGCATACTCCTCGGCCTCGTGCCCCTCCATCACCCAGAGCGACGCGCCCCCGATGATGGTGTTCTGCGGCTCGTCCGCCACCGCCGTCCAATAGGGCAGGGGCCGCACTTCGAATTCGAACTCGGCCTCCGCATTGATCCCGGCATACCCGGCGGAGGATTCGGTGAAGAGCGCGCATTCGCCCGCGCGGAAATTGGCCCCGCCCTCGTTGCGCCGGCCGGCATAGATGAACTTGCCCTCTTCGGCCCATTTGCCCATGGCCGAGATATGCGCGACCTGTGCGGGGCTGTTGAAGGCCAGCTCCGTGTCGGCCCCGGCAAACCCGTTCTCCTGGGTCGCAAACGGCACGTCATGATAGGCCGAGAAGTTTTCCAGGTGGATCCAACTCTGCCAGGCGGTGGTCATCGGGCACTCGACGCCCGCCGCGGCCAGCTGGTCCAGAACCTCGCCGACCTGCTCCCAGGTGGACAGATCCGTGTCCGGGTCGATCCCGGCCTCCGACAGCATGTCACGGTTCACCCACAGAACCGGCGTGGACGAGTTATAGGGCAGTGACAGCATGTTGCCGTCGGTCGAGGTATAGTAGCCCTTCACCGAGCCGATGTATTTCGACTGGTCGAACCCGTCGCCCATCACCTCGAACACCGGCCGGATCGCCCCCTGTGCAGCCATCATGGTGGCGGTGCCCACTTCGAACACCATCAGGATATGGGGCTGCTCACCCGCGCGGAAGGCCGCGATCCCGGCATTCAGGGTCTCGGAATAGTTGCCCTTGTGGCTCTGGACGACCACGAACTCGTCCTGGCTGGCGTTGAACGTGTCGACCTGCTCGGCCACAAGCTCGCCCAGACGCCCGGTGAAGGCATGCCAGAACTCGATCTCGGTCTGTGCCAACGCGCTCTGGGCCGAGCCGAGCACCGCCAGCGTTGCGATGGTGGAAATGGTATATTTCATGGGTCTTCTCCCGTTTTGCAGTTGGTGTCCGTCTCTCCGCCATCTGCGGGCGGTTTCCGTGGTTATGTGCGCTTTTTCAGGGGCTTGCCACAACAAAATCAGGTATGATGCCGGACCGCGCGATCATGGCCCCCGCGTCCCGCCCCGCCAGGAACCCGTAGCCCGTGATCAGGGCCGAGCGCACCCGTGCGGTCTGTGCCCCCAGGATGTCGGTGTGCAGGCTGTCGCCCACCATCACCACCCGGTTCCGGTCCACATCCCCCAGCCGCGCGAAGGCCAGGTCATAAATGTTGGCGAAGGGCTTGCCGAAAAACTGCGGGCTGACACCCGTCCGGTCGGCGAGTTGATGGGCGAAATGCCCCGGCTCCGCGGTCAGCCCCGTCTCCCGCGGGGCCACGATGTCCGGATTGGCCACCAGAACGGGCCGCGGCCGGGCACGCAGGGCACCCTCCAGCAACGCCTGCCGCGCCGCACTCCAGCCCGCGCTGCCCACCAGGAGGAACCCGTCCACCGCCGCATAGGGCGCGGGGTCGTCGCCCAGCACCGTGACCTCCCCGGGGCCGAGATCGTCCAGCGCGATGCCCTCGGGCGTCATCACGCCCCAGCACGCCGCCGCCCCGCCCGCCATGTGATGGGCCAGCGTCCGGCGGCTGGTGATCACGTCCTCGGGCGCGAACCGAAAACCCAGCTTGGCGTATTTCTCCATCAGGGCGGCGTGGGGCACGCTGGCGGCATTGGACACGATCAGCACCCGCTTGCCCGCCGCCTGCAGGTCCGCGACCCGCCCCACCGCGCCGGGGATCGCCGTCTCGCCGATATTCAGCACCCCGAACGCATCCAGAAGGAAGGCGTCGAACCGCTCCGCCAACGGCGCGAGGCTCTCCAGCGCCTCCGGTGTCCCGCGCGGTGCGATGGCCCGGGGCAGGCGGGGGCGCGCCGCCTCGTAGGCGTCGAACGCATGGTCCAGCGTCATCAGGGTCAAATGATTGCGCCCCGCACCTTGGCCGAGACCCATTCGCTGATCACGACAGCCGCCAGGATCACCAGCAGGATCAAGCTCACCTGCGGCCAAGCCAGCACGTTGAGCGAGGATGACAGCTGCAGCCCGATGCCCCCCGCGCCCACAAGCCCCAGCACCGTGGATTCGCGGATGTTGATGTCCCAGCGGAACACCGCGATCCCGGCGAAGGCGGGCATGATCTGCGGCACGATCCCGTAGGCCATGACCTGCCAGCGCGAGGCGCCCGTGGCGGTGATCGCCTCGACCTGCTTGATGTCGATCTCCTCGATCGCCTCGTAAAGCAGCTTGGCGCAGAACCCGATGGACCGGATCGCGATGGCGACCACACCGGCCAGCACCCCCGGCCCGATGATCGCGATCAGCAGAAGCGCCCAGATCAGCGAGTTGATCGACCGGGTCGACACGATGATCAAAAGCGCGATGGGCCGGATGATCAGCGCCGAGGGCGTCGTGTTGCGCGCCGCCAGGAACGCCACCGGCACCGCGAGAAAGAGTGCGATGATCGTGCCCAGCGTGGCGATGTTGATCGTGTCCCAGATCGGCCGGCCCAGCTGGGTGATGTATTCCCACCGCGGCGGGGTGGCCCGGGTCCAGATATCGTCGGCGATCCGTGGCGCGTCCCACACGAAGAACCACGTGGTCGCGTCCGAGATCCGATGCCAGCAGACCACGAACACCGCCACCCCCAGCAGCCAGCCGAACCAGCGTACCAGGCTCTCGTTGCGGGTCCGGCGATGCCAGACCTGCGTCCCTGCCTTGTCCAGAACCGGCATTATTGCACCCGCGCCCGGATGATGCCGGAGAGGTATTCCAGCGCCATCACGATCCCGATGATCAGCAGCAATATCGCCGCCGCCGTGTTGTATTCATAGCGGTCGAAGGCGGTGTTCAAAGTCGCCCCGATCCCGCCCGCACCCACGAGCCCAAGGATCGCGCTCTCGCGGAAATTGATGTCGATCCGGTACATGCTCAGACCGATGAGGCGTGGCATCACTTGGGGTTGCACGCCGTAGTTGATCCACTGCATCCAGCTCGCGCCCGAGGCCTTGATCGCCTCGGCCTGCACCCGGTCCATGGATTCGATGTCTTCGGCCAGAAGCTTCGACAAGAACCCGATGGTCGCGAAGGACAGGGTCAGGAACCCCGCCAGCGGCCCGAAGCCGAAGATCGCGACCAGCAGGATCGCGACGATGATTTCCTGCAACGCCCGGCTCACGGCGATGATCGCCCGACACACCAGGTAGACCGGCAGGGGCGCTATGTTGCGCGCCGCCCCCAGCGCGATGGGGATCGAGATCGCAATCCCCACCACCGAGGCCGCCACCGTCATCACGATGCTCTCCAGCAGCCCCTCCCAGATATCCTTGCCACGCGAGGTGAAATCCGGATTGGCAAAGCCCAGGATGAACTGCCAGCCCCGCTCCAGCCCGATATAGACCCGGCCCCAATCGACCTCGATGGTGGCGAAGGCGGCAATCAGATAGGCGATGGTGCCCACGATCAGGGTCCAGCGCAGTGCCGCGCTGCGCACGAAAGGCGGCTTGCGCCAGGGCGTGCCGACCATATCCTCCAGCCGGGCTGTCATTCGGCGGCCTCCACGGGCGCGTCCTCGTCCTCCACCTTCTCGATTGTGGCCTCCCAATCCTCCTCGCCGTAAATCTCGGTCAGCTTGTCTGGCGTCAGCCCCGTGGGCCCCCCGTCATAGACGATCTCCCCGAACCGCAAGCCCACCACGCGCGGTACGAACATCTGCGCCAGTGCCACGTCGTGGATGTTGATGATCGCCGCAAGCCCGCGCTCGGCGCACAGCTCGGTGATCAGCCGCATGATCTGGCGGGAGGTCTTGGGGTCCAGCGATGCGGTCGGCTCATCCACCAACAGCAGCTTGGGGTTCTGGATCAGCGCCCGGCAAATGCCCACGCGCTGCCGTTGGCCGCCGGACAACTCGTCCGCCCGCTTGTCGGCCATGTGCAACAGCCCAACCCGGTCCAGAAGGCGAAACGCCTCGTCCACATCCGACTGGGGATAGCGCCGCAGGAAGGACCGCCAGAACCCGACAAACCCCAACCGCCCCGACAACACGTTCTCCATCACCGTCAGCCGTTCGACCAGCGCGTATTCCTGGAAAATCATGCCCATCTCGCGCCGCGCCCGGCGCAAGCCGCCCGACCCCAGCGCGGTGATATTCACATCGTCCAGCCACACCGCCCCGCTCGTGGGCGGCACCAGACGGTTGATGCAGCGGATCATGGTGGACTTGCCCGCCCCCGACGGCCCGATCAGCGCCAGGACCTGCCCCGATGGCACCTCCAGGTCGATCTCCGTCAGGGCCTTGTCCCCGGTCTTGTAGGTCTTGGTCAGCTTCTCGAGACGCAGCATGTCCCACCCCGCAAAAAAGGGCGTGGCGGACCGACCGGCCCGCCACGCGCCATGGTTTCAGATCATTCGCACGCGTAGGAAACGCCGTTGGCCTCGTCGATCTGCCGGATCACCGCCCAGAACTCCTTGTAGTTCATCGGCAGGAACTGGCCCTCGTTGGATTTCGAGAATTCCTCTTCCAGCGACGTGCCTTCCCACTCGAAGTTGATGAAGGCATCGCGGATCTGGTCCTGTAACTCCGGCGTCAGGTTATGGGCGGTGCCATAGCCCGTGGTCGGGAAGGTCTGCGAGGTGTAGATCGACACGATCTGGTCCTCGCTCACGACCTCGCGCTCGGTCATCCGGTGCAGCACCGAGTTTGCGATGGCCGCCGCCGGATAGTCCTTGTTGGCCACCCCGAGGATCGAATTGTCGTGTTTGCCCGAGAACACGGGCTCGAAATCCTTTTCGGCTTCCATGCCATACTCCGCCTTCAGGATCGCCGAGGGCGCCTTGAAGCCGGAATTCGACGTGGGCGAGGTGAAGGCCAGCTGCCCGCCCTTGATGTCCTCGATCGTCTCGATGCCGGAGCCGGGATAGGTGATGATCTCCATCTCGTAGCCGAAGCTGCCATCTGTCGCCGCCATCAGCGCGAAGGGCCGGAAGCCCGCGCAGTTGACCGCCAACGGGTTCGACCCGGTGTTGAACCCCGCCACGTGCAGTCGGCCCGAGCGCATCGCCTCGATCTGGGCGGCGTTGCTCTGGACGGGGAAGAACACCACGTCCTTGCCCGTGACCTCCGACAGATGGTCGATGAAGTCCGACCAGGCTTCGGCATAGACCGCCGGGTCCTCCACCGGCGTGTAGGCGAAGATCAGCGTGTCGGGATCGACCAGTTCCGACGGATCGGTCGGGATATCGGCGACCAAGTCGCCATCCACGTCGCAGAAACGCTCGTCCAGATCGCCGCGTGGGCAATCCTGGGCCGATGCGGCCCCGCCCAGTGTCAGCATCGCCGCCATCGAAACGCCGGTCAGCAGTTTGGTTGTGATGTTCATTTGGTTCCTCCCCGAAGTATCAGTATCTTGTGGTTCAGTCCGCGATCAGCACATCGACCCCGGCCCGGTGCAGCGCACTGGCCAGGTCCGCCGGGGGTCGCGTCTCCACGACCACCGAGGACAGCATATCCAGTGCCCCCACATGGTTCAGTCCGGTCCGCCCGAACTTGCCGCTATCCAACACCAGATGTGTGTGACAGCTCCGTGACAGCATCGCCCGTTTCACTGCCGTGAACCCGCGCACGGTCTCGAACGGCCCCTCGCCGGTCAGCCCGGCCGCGCCGATCATGCAGCGATCCACGCGGAAGCCATTAAGAAAGGCGACCGTGTCCGTGCCGGTGACCGCCGATTCCGCGGCCTGGTAGGCGCCGGGCGCGAGGATCACCTCCGCCGCGCCCTCGCCGAGGGTCATCGCCACCGGCAGGCTGTTGGTGATCACCGTGCAGGGCGTGCCACGCCATGCCAGCGCGCGCGCCACCTCGATCATGGTCGCGCCGCTGTCGATCATCAGGGTCTCGCCGGGATGGACCAGGGCCGCCGCGGCCTGCGCGATGCGGGCCCGCTCGGCCGCGCGGGCGCCGGAGCGCTCGGTCAGGTCCGGATAGGTACCCCGCGTGGGCACCGAGGCCCCGCCATAGGCGCGGCTGATCAGCCCCTCGCGGCTCAGGCTGTCGAGATCGCGGCGCAGGGTTTCAGTAGAGACATCGAACCGCCGGGCGAGGTCGCTGACCCGCACATGCGGATGCAACTTCAGCTCCAGCAGGATGCGGCGTTGCCGTTCCGACTTCTTCAGTCGTCGCGGCACGCTGCGCCCATTTTCGCACCCAGTGCCAGAGACCGCGTGTGCCACGATTCCTGCCTCCCCCCAAATCTGGCCCTAGCATTGTTGGCAATCGCCACGATATGCAACGAATTTTGTTGTACCCACCCCATGAAAATGTTTTTTTCATCGCGATTTGAGGAACATGGATTCCATGGCCAAGACGCCCCAGGAGGCCCGGCCGCAGGTCGCCGCCCTGCCGATACGCTGGAAGGACGGCAAGCTGCGGGTGCTGCTGATCACCTCGCGCACGACCCGGCGCTGGATCATCCCCAAGGGGTGGCCGATGACCGACCTGTCCTTCCCCGAGGCTGCTGCGATCGAGGCGCAGGAGGAGGCAGGGGTCGTGGGCCAGGTGCTCACCACGCCGCTTGGGCATTACCATTACCGCAAGGTCCTGTCGGAGACCGAGTCCTGCCTGTGCAAGGTGACGGTCTATCCGCTGATCGTCGACCGGCTGGAAGAGTGCTGGAAGGAACAGGACGAGCGCACCCGCAGGTGGGTCTCCGCCAAGGAGGCAGTCGCGCATGTGCAAGAACCCGAGCTGGCCGCGATCCTGCGTGCCCTGGGCAAACAGTGCCGCTCCCGCGCCGATCTGGAGGCACTCGGCGCCCCCTCCTGACTGACAGGGCCGCCGGTCGCGCCGGGACCAAGCGCGTTGCAACGCGCTTAAGCCGCTTGCAAGCGGCTTGGCCCGGGCGGATCCCGCAGGATCGGCGGACAAGCGCGTGCCCCGGGCGGATCTGCCGCGGCATGCGCAGGGCTAAGCGCGGTGCAATGCGCCCCAGCGGCCTGGCCCGGCGCAGTCCGCCCCCGCGACCCATCGACCGCACCGCTTGGACCCATCGCATGCACGCTATATGTCTGATGCGCAGACATTATCGCGACCTGATACGGAACACGCCCATGCCCGACACCCCGCAAGACATCGCAGACCTCCGCGCCCTTCTGGACGAGGACGAGGCCGAGATGAGCGTCGTCTTCTCCGACCCGTCGCAGCCCGACAACCCGATGATCTATGTCAGCGACGCCTTCCTGATCCAGACCGGCTACACCCTCGAAGAGGTGCTGGGCCGCAACTGCCGTTTCCTGCAGGGGCCCGACACCAACCCCCATGCGGTCGAGGCGATCCGCCAGGGCCTGAAGGCCGAAACCCGCTTCACCATCGACATCCTGAATTACCGCAAGGACGGCTCGGCCTTTGTCAACCGCTTGCGCATCCGTCCGATCTATGACCCCGAGGGCAACCTGATGTTCTTCGCAGGCGCCCAGAACCCGGTCTGACCGCCGCTCTTGCCTCCGCCCCGCCCGTGCGGCACGGTTCGCCCGAGAGGAGAGGAGGCAGCATGCAGCTAACCCATCGCAGACCGGTTCGCACCGCGTGCATCGCGGCCTTGGTGCTCGTGCTGCTGGCCCCGCTCGCGCGCGCCGAGGCGCTGCCGCTGCCCGACCCGGTCACCGATGCCGACTACGCCCCGGTGGACGGCGCCGAGGCGCGCCTCGGTCAGCTGCTCTTCTACGACCCGATCCTGTCGGGCAACCGCGAGGTCTCCTGCGCCACCTGCCACCACCCGGCCTTCGGGACCTCCGACGGGCTGTCGCTGGGCATCGGCGATGGCGGCACCGGCCTTGGCCCCGCCCGCCGCGCCGATCCCGACAACCCGCCCGAACAACGCATCCCACGCAACGCGCCCGCACTCTTCAACCTCGGCGCCCACGAGTTCACGGTGCTCTTCCACGACGGCCGGATCGAGACCGACCCGGATCGCCCCGGTGGGTTGCGCACCCCGCTCGACGCCGACATGGTCGCGGGCTTCGCATCGCTCCTGTCGGCGCAAACCATGTTCCCGGTGCTCAGCGCCGACGAGATGGCCGGCCACTATGGCGAGAACGAGATCTCCACCGCCGTGCGCCAGGGCCGCCTCACCGGGCCGGGCGGCGCCTGGGACCTGATCTCCCGCCGGGTGGCGGCGATCCCCGCCTATGGGGAGGCATTCGCGCGGGTCTACCCGCAGATATCCGCGCCCGACCAGATCGCCTTCACCGACATCTCCAACGCCATCGCCGCCTTCATGGCCTTCGAGTTCCGCTCCGATACCAGCCCGTTCGACGCCTACCTGCGCACGGGCCAGGGGCTGGACGCGGCCCAGGGGCGCGGCATGGCGCTGTTTTACGGGACCGCTGGCTGTGCGGCCTGCCACGCGGGAAAATTCCAGACCGACCACGGGTTTCATGCCATGGCGGCGCCGCAGATCGGGCCGGGCAAGGCCGCACGGTTCGAAACCCACGCCCGCGACGAGGGCCGGATGCGCGTGACCGGGCGAGCGGCGGATGCCTATGCCTTCCGCACCCCCTCCCTGCGCAACGTCACCCGTACCGCGCCCTACGGCCATGCGGGCGCGCACCGGGATCTCGGGGCGTTCCTGCGCGACCATATCCGGGCCGATGGCGGGGCAGGGCGGTTCGATCCGACAGGAACAGTGCTGCCCGACCTGGCCGTTTCCGATTTCCGCGTCATGACGGACCCGGCGCAGCAGGCCAAGATTACCGCCGCGCGGACGATCGAAGGCCCGGTCTTGTCAGAGGCGGAGATCACCGACCTCATCGCCTTTCTCGGCGCTCTCGAAGACCCGGGCGCGCTCAAGGGCCGCCTCGGCATCCCCGCCGCCGTGCCCAGCGGCCTTCCCGTCGCCCGGCCCTGAGCGCACCACTTGCCACCGGCGCCCAAGCGGCTTCGAAGCCGCTTGTTCCCGCGGCCCCGGCGCGGCATCCTGCCCCGTCCCGCCGCGCGCCACCGTCTCGTCGCCCCGGACCTGCGCGCACCCACGGCCACCCGCGCCCCAAGCGGCTTCGAAGCCGCTTGTCCCGGCGCCCTCACGCCCGTCGTCGCGGCGCCCAGGCCCGCAGTGTCCAGACCGCCCAGCCGGTCGCCCCCAGCACCCCCGCGCAGAGCAGCGCACGTGTCACCGGCTCCATCACGCCCTCGATCTGCACCGCATGCACCGCCGTGCCAATCACGGCCAGCACCACCGCCGCCGTATGGGCCCTGCGCCAGACCCGCGGCCCCATCCGACGCCGCAGCACCGCCAGCCCTGCCGCCCCGAATACCGCCCACATCGCCACGACACCCCAAGCGGAGAACGGCGTGGGCGACACCAGAAGCAGCGCATCCACAACGTCGGGCGGGCTGGTGATCCAAAGGCCGCCCACATGCACAAGCACCAGCGCCACCAGCGCGCTGCCGGTCCAGACATGCACCCGCCGCCCCAGCGCCCTCGGCACCAAAGGCAGCAGCCCCGCCGCCAGCAGCGGCTGCAGCAACATCAGGCCAAGCGCGAAAATCCCCGCGAACCCCGCCGCGATATAGACCGGCTCCCGCCAGGCCAGAAGGGGACTGCCCGCGGCCAAAACAACCGGCACCGCGATCCCCAGCCCCACGGCCGCCCAGGCCGCAAGCCCGCGCATCGGCTCAGACCGGCTCCAGCACGAAGGCCACATCCAGCGTCGTGTCCTCGGCGCTGCCCATGATCGGGCGCAGGAACACGGTCTTGAACCCGCCCCCGCCATGGCCCGTGTCATGGTCCGCGTCATAGGCGAGATGCCCGTGCGGCTGGCCGAAGGCGGGCACGATCTGCGGCATCTCCAGCCGGAACATTCCGTTGGCATCGGTCAGGGTCGCGCCATGGCTCTCGGGATCGCGCTCATGGCCTTCGGTGGTATGGGCCCACATCTGGATGCGCCGGCCGGGCAGGGGCGCGCCATCGCCCGCCCGCCGCACGGTCCCGGTCATCCAGAACCCGCCGCCCCCAATGCGCTCCACGATCGGCGCGCCGGGGCGGTAATTGTTGGCTCCGCCGCGCATGGTCGGCGTCGGCGCAAGTCCCGCCGCCCGGGCGGGCACGCTCAGCCCGCCGAGGGCCGCGGCGGTCCCGGTGGCCAGACCCGTGCTCAGAAGGGTGCGGCGCGTAAGAAAACTCCCAGTCATCCAAGTCTCTCCTGTCTCTGAACGGCCAATTGTATCTTCTGCCGAACCTAACACACCGACAGGGTCTGGCGACCGCGAGGCGTCTGCGCGCGAGACACGGTTGTGTGAGCGTCCGGCCACGAATTTCTTGAGATTTCGTGTCAGCACCGCGCGGTAACCTATTCAAAAACCGTAATGTTTCGCGCGCGAAACAAATCTCTGGAAGCCCTTGATCCGCCACAATTTCGCGAAAAAATTTGTCGGCGGCGGAGGGCATCTCCGGCCCCAGTCCGGTAATCCGGGCCGCCCGCGCAACGCCCGACCCCGGGCAAGCGGCTTCGAAGCCGCTTGGGCTCCCCGCGGCGCCCCGAGCCCCTGCACCCCCGCCACGCTCCGTGCCGCCGTCCCACCGCTCCGGGCGGGGCGACACCTGGGCCACCCGCGCCCCAAGCGGCTTCGAAGCCGCTCGGCCCCGTCCGCCGCGCGCTCAGGGCTCCACGCGCAGCACCCGGTCCGCAGCGCTCTCGCCCTGCCAGATCACCCGGTCGGCGGCGTCGCGCAACTCGACCTGCGCCCGCACCGCGTCGCCCAGCCCGAAATGCAGCGGCGCGGCACTGCCGCCCGCATGACCGCCCCCGACCAGGCGCTGCTGCACCTGCGCGCCCGCGTCCGTGGTCACCGTCACCCGCGCGCCGATCTCCGCCAGCCCGAGCGCTGACAGGTCCACCGCCAGCCAGCGGCCCGTTTGCAGCGAAACATTGCGATAGAGCTCCAGCGGCGCGCGCCGGTTCACCACCACGAGGTCGAGCCGCCCGTCGCCGTCCAGATCCGCCAGGGCCGCGCCCCGCGACCGCGCCGTGGTGGCCACCCCCGCGGCGACCGAGACCTCCTCGAACCGCCCGTCCGCGCGCTGGTGCAGAAGGTTGTTGGGGTCCTGCATCGCCAGCCCAGGCATCTGGTCCACGTTGCCCTTGGCCAGAAACAAATCCGCGCGTCCGTCATTGTCCACATCCCCGAACTCCGCATGCCAGCCGGTGGATGGGCGTCCATCCTCGCCCGTGTGGGGCCGCTGGGCATAGGTGCCGATGGCGAAAGGGGCGGCGGCATAGGTCCCGTCGGCCTGTGCGATCTGCATCAGCTGGTCGCCCATGGAGGTCAGCATCACCTCGTCGCGCCCGTCGCCGGTCAGATCCCGGCTGGCGATCCCCATGCCCCAGAGCGCCACCTGCGGCCAGCCATCCTCCGGGCCCAGAAACCGCCGCTCGGCCAGGTCGAACATCTGCTCGTACCCGCCGCGCACGTAGTAATGCCGGTCATTGGACAGCCGCAGGGTCATCCGCCCGCGCGCATCCCGCGCCGCCAGGGCCGAGAGGGTGCAGAAGCCCGGCCCGAAACTGTCGCTGCGAAACCCGCCCGCCTGGCCGGGGCGCAGAACTTGATGGTCGTCACAGGCCTCGAACGGCCCGTCGGGGTCGTCGCGGTCGACATAGTTGCCCACGAAAAGTGTCGGGCGCTCGTCGCCTGGCGCGACCCAGGCGGTGAATGCGGTGGACCAGGCGTCGCCGGGGTCGATCCCCAACTCCGCGGTGGCCTCGGTGAAGGCGCAGTCCGGCCCGCCGCGCAGCACCAGGTTCGGCCCCACCCGCAGCACGAAGAGATCGCGCCATCCGTCCCCGTCGATGTCGAGCGGATAGGCCCCGGTCACGCCGGTGATCTTCGGCAACAGACCGGGCGCGAACCGCATGCCGCCGCGGTTGCGCAGCAGGATCGCCGGGGCCTCGCCGCCCGCGGCGAACAACTCCGGCAACCCGTCGCCGTCGCAATCCAGCACGGCAAGACCGCCGCCGACGAAATGCTCCCACCCGCCGGAATAGACATGGGGCGGCAGGGTGCCCGACAGATCCTCGAACCGGATTTCGGACTGGACCGGGCCCGCAAGGCAGGCCAGCAGCGCAAGGGCTCTCATCTCTCCCCCAAGAGCGCGTCCGTGACCGCCGACAGCGCCAGCGCCGTCGCCCCGCGCGCCCAGACCTGGTCGCCCCAGGCGTGGATCTCGACCCGGGTGCGCGGGGTGGCGGGGTGCAGGGTCATGCGCTGCATCTCGGCGAGCACCTCTTCGGCATAAAGGTAGTCGTAGCGCATCCGCGCGCCGCTCAGAATGATGAGTTCCGGATCGAAAAGCTGCACCACATTGGCCAGTCCCAGCGACAGGAAGCGCCCGGCGCGCTGGAAGATCGCCTTGGCCGCGCCGTTGCCGGCCTTGGCCTGATCGAACAGGCTCTCCAGCATGGCGGCGGCGGTCTGGGCCGAGCGGGGGTCGCGGTCGAGCGCGGTGGAGGCCTCGCGGACCAGCGCGTAGTCGGCCAGATACGCCTCCAGGCAGCCGCGCTGCCCACAGCGGCAGAGCGCCCCGTCGAGCTGCACCTTGGTGTGCCCCAGCTCCAGCCCGAGCCCCTGTGCGCCGCGAAACAACCGGTTGTTCAGCACCAGCCCCATGCCGACCCCTTGTTCGATCGTGACCACGGCGAAGTCCTGCATCGCGCGGCCCGCGCCGAACCACAGCTCGGCCAGCGTCAGGACATTGGCGTCATTCTCCAGATGCGCGGGCAGGCCGAAGCGGTCTTCGATGATCGCCTGGAGGGCATGATCCTGCCCGGCGAGGATCGGCGACCAGGCGACGCGGCCGGTTTCGTGATGGACGGCCCCCGGCAGACCGACGCCGAGCGCCGCCACCCGGTCGCGGGGCAGGGCGGCGGCCGCCAACACCTCGTCGATCAGGGTGGCCATCTCGGTCAGCAGCGCCTCGAGCGCATAGCGCCCCGGCTGGCTCGCGCGGTGGGCGGTGGCCAGTTCGGTGCCGGAAAAATCCGACAGGCTGACCGTGTGCATCTCGTCCGACAGGCGCAGGCCGAGCACGTAGCGGGCCTCGGGCACCACGGCGAGCGCCACGGGCGGGCGACCGCGCCCGGTCTCGCGGGCGGGGGCGGCGATTTCGGTGAGAAACCCCGCCTCGATCAGGTCCGAGGTCAGCGCGGTGACCGAACCGGGCGAGATGCCGAGGGCGCGGGCGATGTCCATTCGCGGCGCGTGCCCGGCGGCGCGCACATGCTCGAATACCGCCTGACGCAGGGGTTTTGCATTGCGGCCCGAATCGGGCAGCATGGGCCCGCATCCGGGAGTGTCGCGCGTCGCGGCATCCTCTGGCATTAATTCATCCCCTGAACTTTATAGCCCATAGAAACCCGCGCATCTTTCCCTCAAGCGGCGGCGTAAGGCAGGTTTTCCCGGAATATGACGCATATAATTTCACCACCTGTCAAATTTATTTTGACAACCGAATTAAACTTTGCATCACTGAGGGGGTGAGGGTCGAATGACCCCGGAGCCTGGGTTCAGGCGCCTACATTTGGGAGGACTACATGCGTAAAGCAATTCTCGCGGCCGCCATCGTCGCGGCCGGTGTCACCACATCGGCCTATGCCGATGTCACGGTCGGTGTCAGCTGGTCGAATTTTCAGGAAGAGCGTTGGAAGACCGACGAGGCCGCCATCAAGGCCGCGCTCGATGCCGCCGGCGCCACTTATGTTTCGGCGGACGCGCAGTCGTCCTCGGCCAAGCAGCTGTCGGATGTGGAGAGCCTGATTGCGCAGGGTGTCGATGCCCTGATTATTCTGGCCCAAGACAGCCAGGCCATCGGCCCAGCCGTGCAGGCCGCGGCCGACGAGGGGATCCCGGTGGTTGGCTATGACCGCCTGATCGAGGATCCGCGGGCCTTCTACCTGACCTTCGACAACGTGGAAGTGGGCCGGATGCAGGCCCGCGCCGTGCTGGAGCAGGCCCCCGAGGGCAATTACGTGATGATCAAGGGCTCGCCCACGGACCCGAACGCGGACTTCCTGCGCGGCGGGCAGCAGGAGATCCTGCAGGATGCCATTGACGCAGGCAAGATCACCATCGTGGGCGAGGCCTATACCGATGGCTGGCTGCCGGCGAACGCCCAGCGGAACATGGAGCAGATCCTGACCGCCCAGGACAACCAGGTGGACGCGGTCGTGGCCTCCAACGACGGGACCGCGGGTGGCGTGGTCGCGGCCCTGACCGCCCAAGGCATGGAAGGGATCCCGGTCTCGGGCCAGGACGGCGATTACGCGGCGCTGAACCGGATCGCGCTGGGCACCCAGACCGTGTCGGTCTGGAAGGACGCGCGCGATCTTGGCCGGGCGGCTGGCGAGATCGCCGTGGCCATGGCGGGCGGTACCGCGATGGCGGATATCGAGGGGGCGACCTCCTGGACGTCGCCGGGCGGGACCGAGATGACCGCGCGGTTCCTGGAGCCCGTGCCGATCACGGCCGACAACCTGAGCACCGTGGTCGATGCCCAGTGGATCACCCAGGAGACCCTGTGCCAAGGCGTGACCGACGGTCCGGCACCCTGCAACTGATCGCCTGAAGATCCGGTCCCGGCGCGCGCGGCGTGCCGGGGCCCATTGCCGTTCACCGACGATCCGCGCCAGATTTGCGCCTGCGCCAGTGCGCGCGGGATCAGGAGGGACTTGACCCATGTCCGATGCATCCCCGACCGAGAGCCGCCTGCCCAGCCGGGCCAAGCGCAGTTTCCTGCAGACCCTGGAGGTCGATACCCGCCTTCTGGGCATGATCGGGGCCTTCGTTCTGGTGTGCCTGGTCTTCAACCTGCTGACGGACGGGCGGTTCCTCACGGCGCGGAACATCTTCAACCTGTCGATCCAGACCGTGAGCGTGGCGATCATGGCCACGGGCATGGTGTTCATCATCGTCACGCGCCATATCGACCTGGCGGTGGGGGCGTTGCTGGCCACCTGTTCGGCGGCCATGGCGATGACGCAGACCGCGATCCTGCCGCAGGTCTTCGGGCTGGAGCTGGGCCATCCGGCGATCCCGTGGATCGCGATGCTGGTGGGCGTGGTCACGGGCACGGTGATCGGGGCGTTCCAGGGCTACCTGGTGGGGTATCTGATGATCCCGGCCTTCATCGTGACCCTGGGCGGTCTGCTCGTGTGGCGCAACGTGGCCTGGTACATGACAAACGGGCAGACCATCGGGCCGCTCGATCCGACCTTCATGACCCTTGGCGGCATCAACGGGACGCTGGGCGCGACCCTGAGCTGGATCGTGGGTCTCGTCGCGGTGGTCGCGGCCTGCTGGGCGCTGTGGTCGGGGCGCAAGAACAAGATCGCCCATGACGCGCCGGTCAAGCCCGTCTGGGCGGAACTGACGGTGATGGGGGTGGTGTCGGTCGCGATCCTCGGCTTCGTGGCGATCCTGAACAGCTACGAGGTGCCCACGGCGCGGCTGCGGCGGCTTTTCGAGGCGCGCGGCGAGGTGATGCCCGAGGGCTATACCGAGGTTTACGGGATCCCCTATTCCGTGCTGCTGCTGATCGCGGTGGCGGTGGCGATGACGGTGATCGCCAAGAAGACCCGGTTCGGGCGCTACATCTTCGCCACGGGCGGCAACCCGGACGCGGCCGAGTTGTCGGGGGTCAACACGCGGATGCTGACGGTGAAGGTATTCGCGTTGATGGGGGCGCTCTGTGCGATTTCGGCCATCGTGGCCTCGGCGCGGCTGACCAACCATTCCAATGACATCGGCACGCTGGACGAGTTGCGCGTGATCGCCGCGGCGGTGATCGGGGGCACGGCGCTGGCGGGCGGGATCGGCACGATCTATGGCGCGATCCTCGGTGCGCTGATCATGCAGTCGCTGCAATCGGGCATGGCCATGGTCGGCGTCGATGCGCCGCTGCAGAACATCGTCGTGGGCACGGTTCTGGTGGCCGCGGTTCTGATCGACATCCTCTATCGCAAGCGGATGGGAGCGAAATCATGACCACGCCTTTGGTGGAGTTGGACAATATCTCGATCTCCTTCGGGGGGATTCGCGCGGTGGACGGCGTGTCGCTGGACCTTTACGCGGGCGAGGTCGTGGGGCTTTTGGGCCATAACGGGGCCGGAAAATCGACGCTGATCAAGATCCTGGCGGGGGCGTACCGCAAGGATAGCGGCGAGATCCGGATCAACGGCAAGAAGGCCGAGATCAACAGCCCGAGGGATGCGCGGCGCTACAATATCGAGACGATCTACCAGACGCTGGCGCTGGCAGATAACCTCGATGCGTCCTCGAACCTGTTTCTCGGGAGGGAGTTGACCACGCGCCTCGGCTTTGTGGACGACACGCGGATGGAGGCGGAGACGCGCAGGATCATGGCGCGGCTGAACCCGAACTTCCAGAAACTGAGCGAGCCGGTGAGTGCCCTGTCGGGCGGGCAGCGGCAATCCGTTGCCATTGCGCGGGCGGTCTATTTCAACGCGCAGATCCTGATCATGGACGAGCCGACGGCGGCGCTGGGCGTGCACGAGACGCAGATGGTCGCGGACCTGATCAAGGAGCTCAAGGCGCAGGGGCTGGGGATTTTCCTGATCTCCCACGACACGCGCGAGATGCTGGAGCTGTGCGACCGGGTGTCGGTGATGAAGAACGGCAAGCTGGTGGGGACCGAACGGGTGGAGGACGTGACCGAGGACGACATCCTGTCGATGATCATTTTGGGCAAGAACCCCAAGGCGGTGGCCTGATGTATCTGGGACTGGATCTGGGGACATCGGGGCTCAAGGCGGTCCTGATCGACGAAAACCAGGCGCTGGTGGCCGAGGCGACCGCTCCGCTGGAGGTCGCGCGCCCCCATCCCGGCTGGTCGGAGCAGATGCCGTGCGACTGGCTGGCGGCGACCGAGGCGGCGATGGCCGCGCTGGGTGCCCGCGCGGACCTGTCGGGGGTGCGGGCGATTGGCCTTTCGGGGCAGATGCACGGGGCCACGCTGCTCGATGCGTCCCACGAGGTGCTGCGGCCCTGCATCCTATGGAACGATACGCGCGCGGCGGCGGAGGCGGCCGCACTGGATGCCGACCCGGCATTTCGCTCTGTGACGGGGAATATCGTCTTTCCCGGCTTCACCGCGCCGAAGCTCGCCTGGGTGCGCGCCCATGAGCCGGACGTGTTCGATCGCACGGCGCTGGTGCTGCTGCCCAAGGATTACCTGCGGCTCTGGCTGACCGGGGAGGCGGTGGCGGAGATGTCCGATGCCGCCGGCACCTCCTGGCTCGACACCGGCGCGCGGGACTGGTCCGCGCCGCTGCTGGCGGCCACGGGGCTGAGCCGGGATCACATGCCCCGGCTGGTAGAGGGATCCGAGGTCTCGGGCACCCTGCGCGACAGTCTCGCCGATGCCTGGGGTCTGCCGCGCGGCGTGCCGGTGGCAGGCGGGGGCGGCGACAACGCCGCCTCGGGCATCGGGATGGGCGTGGTGCGGGCGGGCGACGGGTTCGTCTCGCTGGGCACCTCGGGTGTGCTGTTCGCGGCCTGCGACGCCTATGCGCCGGACCCGGCCACGGCGGTGCACACGTTCTGCCATGCCCTGCCGGAGACCTGGCATCAGATGGGGGTGATCCTGGCGGCCACGGACGCGCTCAATTGGTTCGCGCGGACCTGTGGGACCGATGCAGCGACGCTGACGGGCGGGCTCGGCCCCCTGCAGGCGCCCGGGCGCACGGTCTTTCTGCCCTATCTGGGCGGCGAGCGGACGCCCCATAACGATGCGGCCATTCGCGGCGCGTTTGCCCGCATCGACCATGCCGCGGACCGTGATGCGCTGGCGCGCGCGGTGCTCGAAGGCGTGGCCTTTGCCTTCCGCGACAGCTTCGACGCGCTGGCGGCCACGGGCACGCGGCTGGAGCGGCTGGTGGCCGTGGGCGGTGGGGCCAAGTCTGACACCTGGGTGCGGATGATCGCGACGCTGATCGGCCTGCCCATCGACCTGCCGCAAGCGGGCGATTACGGCGGCGCGTTCGGCGCGGCACGGCTCGGCATGATGGCGGCGACGGGGCAGGGGGCGGCGCTGGCCACCCGGCCCCCCATCGCGCGGAGCCTCGATCCGGTGCCGGCCCTTGCCGACGCCTTCGGCGAGGCCCATGCCACCTACCGCGCCACATACACCGCCCTGAAAGGACTGGACCGATGAGCGATTTTTTCGCGGGGATCCCCGCCGTCACCTATGAAGGCCCCGAGGCCCGCAGCGACTTCGCCTTCCGGCACTACAACCCCGACGAGATGGTCATGGGCAAGCGGATGGAGGATCAGCTGCGCTTCGCCGTGGCCTGGTGGCATTCCTTTGCTTGGGAAGGGGGCGACCCGTTCGGCGGCCCGACCTTCCAGCGCCCGTGGTTCGGCGACACCCTGGATCATGCCCGCGCCAAGGCTGATGCGGCGTTCGAGATGTTCCGCATCCTGAACGTGCCGTTCTATTGCTTCCACGACGCCGATATCCGCCCCGAGGGCGGGAGTTTCGCCGAGACCACCGCGAACCTTGAAGCGATGGTGGACTACCTGGGCCAGAAGCAGGAGTCGAGCGGCAAGCGGCTGCTCTGGGGCACCGCGAACCTGTTCTCGCACCGGCGCTACATGGCCGGGGCGGCGACCAACCCGGACCCGGATGTGTTCGCCTATGCCGCCGCCACCATCAAGACCTGCATGGACGCGACCCACAAACTGGGCGGCGCGAACTATGTCCTGTGGGGCGGGCGCGAGGGGTACGAGACCCTGCTCAACACCGATCTGGGGCGCGAGCGGGAGCAGGCGGGCCGGATGCTGCAGATGGTTGTGGATTACAAGCACAAGATCGGGTTCGAGGGCACGATCCTGCTGGAGCCGAAACCGCAGGAGCCCACGAAGCACCAATATGATTACGACGTGGCCACGGTGTTCAGCTTCCTGTCGGAGTTCGGCCTGCAGGACGAAGTGAAGATGAATATCGAGCAGGGCCATGCGATCCTGGCCGGGCATTCCTTCGAGCACGAGCTGGCGCTCGCGCGGGAGTTTGGCATCCTCGGCTCGATCGACATGAACCGCAACGATTACCAGTCGGGCTGGGACACCGACCAGTTCCCGAACAACATCCCCGAGGTGGCGCTGGCCTATTACGAGATCCTGCGCGCGGGCGGCTTCGATACCGGGGGCACCAATTTCGACGCCAAGCTGCGGCGGGAATCGCTGGATCCGGAGGACCTGATCGCGGCCCATGTGGCGGCGATGGATGTCTGTGCCGCGGGGCTGAAGGCGGCGGCACGGATGCTGGAGGATGGCGAGTTGGAGCGGCGGCGCGAGGACCGCTATGCGGGCTGGCGCGCGCCCTCGGCGGAAGCGATGCTGAACGGTGGCAAGCTGGAGGACTGCTTCGCCCATGTGATGGAGACCGGGCTTGATCCGCAGCCGGTCTCGGGCGGGCAGGAACGGCTGGAGGCGCTGGTCGCGCGCTACCTGTAAGTCGGGACCGACACATGCAGGGAGCGTACTGGTATTGGACGCCCCATGCCCTTGCAAGGCCGGTCCCGGTCGAGGGTTCATGTCCCGACGCGACCGATGCCGCGTCGGGGGTGCGCAGGTTCGGCCTCGGTCAGGCGGCTTTCTTGCGGCGGCGCAGGGCGGCCAGCCCACCGACACCGGCCAGCAGCATCCAGCCCGCGGCGGGCAGCGGGATGGCAGCCACGTCAGCGGTGAATGTGCCCAGGAGGGTCGCCGTGTTCGACGCATTCTCTGCAGTCAGGAAGCTGGCGCCCATGTTGAACCCCGTCACGGACACGAAGTAGTCTACCCCATCGATTGTGAGGGAGTCGGACGCGCCGACATTCAGGGTGGGGGTCACCAAGTCGCCACATGGCTCGGGACCGCCAGCTGCGCAGGGGGCGCCACCGGGATCGTTCGGCGTTTCAAAATGATCGAAAATGAACTGCGACGTCAGCGATCCTGCGACACCACCGATCGTGAATTCCGTGGTCACGTCGAGCGTGGCTCCGGTGATGGATGTCCCCGAGTTGATTGGGAAGTTGTCGTGGGTGAAATCGCCCAGGGTGAACACCGTGTCAGATGAAAAAGGGGCTGTTGCAGGCGGGGCGACGCCAACAAAAGTGTAGCCGCTCTGCGGTCCACCGGAGGGCGTGGTCGTGCCCCAGGAAATGGCGTTTGTGGTGAGCCCGCTCACGTTCGTGCCGCCGGTGACGCTGGTCCATGCACCTGTCACGCTGGTGATCACGATGTCGCTGATGGTCGACGCGGAGGCGCCACCTGCGACGATCACCGCGACAGCGGTTGTCGCGAGAAATTTACCAAGTCTCATGTCGTTTTACCTTTCACGTTAACTGCGGCTAAAACCGCCAGTTTACCGTAACTCAATATTAGTTAACGTCCTAGGCCGGTGTTAATCTTTTGTTAACCTAATTCCGCAGAAATCTTTCTTTTTATTTCGTGGCAAAGTGCAGGTGTACCGGGCGGTGCGCACGGGCGGGTTGTCAGGCTAAGGTGTTTCCTCATCATGTTTTTTTGAAAGAACGTTGATCTCACTGCCGTCCGCGCTGTGATCTTGACTGCAGTATATTCTGCGGTGCGGCGTGCCAGGGAAGCGTCGGATGCCTGCGCCAGCGCTTTGCTCGAAGCGTGCTATGGCCCCTTTCCAACGCTCTTTTTTTGGATGATTCGCCTTGTTTTCATGGTGCAGCGAAAGTGGTTTGTGTTCCGTCCTGATGCCGCCACAGGGGTGGTGCAGGGCATGGCGCGGGACTGCAGCAGTCGGGCTCGGGGAGTCGTTCTGTTGGAACGTGTTGATTTGTCAAAAGATTTCGGGTGAATGCGCATTGGGTTACGTGCGTCAATTGAAAGCGTTTTGAATGAAGACTTCAATACAGTGATGTTGTGTTTTCAGTTGCCCGGGGTCGAGACACGGAAGCTCACGCGTTCGGGGGTGCGTTTCGAAAAATCGCAGGTACATCAACGGATTGCCTGACGAGTGGTTCTAAATCTGAATCCAGCCCGGGGTATTTCAGGGGTAGACGCTTTTCGGAATTCCAGGTTCATTCAATCCTTATTCGAAATGGGTAGTATTAAATTTTTCGATTGATGGCGTTCAAGAAACGATCCTGCCGTTCGATCCGACATTGATCTGCCAGCCTTCGGGCCCGAAGGCCTGGCCGATCCACGGGTCGCTCGCCGCGCCCGGCAGGCGGGGGCGCGCTCGTGGGAACCGCGTGCCATCGATCCGATACCCGACGCCTGCACCGCGCGACAGTGCCGCGCAGGGGCTGTCGGTCGGTGCGGTGGCCCCCCCCCCCGCGCTTCGGGGAAGGCCGGTCGTGGGACCGGGGGCGCGCAAGTCCGCCTCCTGCCGCCGTCGACCCGAGGGCTTTTGTCCTTGTCAGAGTGTCGTCAGACACCGCCGCGACAGCTCCGTCAAAATCGCAAAGGGCACGAGTCGCAGGGGTATTCCGCGCTGAAAGCGGCGATCTAGACCGATGGTTTATGGCAGAGAGGTGCCCATAAACCCCAGTTTAATGGACCAATCGGCCGGTTGCGCCAACTGCTTCACGAAGTTCAGCCCACAGCAAAAGGTTTCAGGATGCAGGCCAACCGTATCGCCCTTTATTCCCATGACACGCTCGGTTTTGGCCACTTTCGGCGCAACCTGATGCTGGCCAAGAAGCTGCGTGCGTTGCCGTCGAAGCCGGATGTGATGCTGGTGGCCGGGACCTACGAAGTCGGGGCCTTCGACATTCCCGACGGCATCGAGGTTCTGACGCTGCCGGCCTATGCCAAGCACGCGGATGGCCAATACACCGCCCGGCGCCTGAACATGGAGCTGTGCGAGCTGCGCGCCCTGCGCGAGGCGATCCTGGCGGCCACCCTGAAGCGGTTCGCGCCCGACCTGCTGATCGTGGACAATGTCCCGCTTGGCGCCCAGGGGGAACTGGAGGGGCCGCTGCGCAAGCTTCGCAAACGGGGCAAGACGCGGCTTGTGCTGGGGTGTCGCGATATCCTCGATGATCCGGCGACCGTGCGGCGGCAATGGCTGCGCCAGCGCCATGTCGAGACCATCAACACCTATTTCGATGCGGTGTGGGTCTATGGGGACCCGGCCGTCTATGACGTGTTCAAGGACTGCGATCTGACCGGCATCACCGTCGAGATCGTGCATACCGGCTACTTGCTGAAGGACTGGCCCGCCCAGGTCGCGCCGAGTGGTGGAGAGGCGCCGCTGGTTCTGTGCACCGTGGGCGGTGGGCGCGACGGTCTCGACCTGTGCAAGGCGTTCGCGGCGGCGGAGCTTCCGGAGGGTCACCGCGGCATCATCGTGCCGGGCACGCAAATGGATGCGGACGCCCTGGCCCGTATCCGACAGATCGCGGCGGGCAATCGCGGCATGCAGGTGGTGCCCTTCGTGCCGGACCTCTTGCCGCTGATGGCCGCGGCGCGCCGGATCGTGGCGATGGGGGGCTACAACACGACCTGCGAGATCCTGGCCCTGAAGAAACCGGCGCTGATCGTGCCAAGGGTCGCGCCGCGCACGGAGCAGCTGATCCGCGCGCGCGCCCTGAGCGACCGCGGGCTTGTCGATATCTGCCACCCCAGGGGGCTGTCCCCGACGGCCTTGTCGGAGTGGATGGCGCGCCCGATCCCGCGCGCGGCCCCTCATGGGATCAGGACCGATGGGCTGGCCTCTGTTGCCGCCCTCGCCCAGGCCGCGCTTTACCCCGATTACCAACAGATCGCCGCAGAGTGATCCGATCAGAAAAGGAGATCGCCATGATCCATATCCGTCCACCGAAACAGGGAAAGATCGGATATATCTGCAAGCGCTACCCGCGCTTTTCCGAGACCTTCATCGTCCACGAGATCCTCGCCCATGAGCGCGCGGGCCAGCAGGTGGAGATATTCGCGCTGCGCCCGGTCATGGACACGCATTTCCAGGACATCTTGTCGAAAGTGCGCGCGCCCGTGCACCGGATCCCCGAGAAGACCCGCTCTGTCAGCGTGTTCCGGGACCTTCTGGAGAAGGCCGAGGCGCTTTATCCCGGTGCGCCCCAACGGGCGCTGGCCACGGGCGCTGCAACCGATGCCATTGCGCAGGGGCTTGCGCTGGCCATCGATGCCAAACGCCTTGGCGTGACGCATTTCCACGCCCATTTCGGCACGGTCGCCACGACGGTCGCGCGCGTGGCCTCGCAGGTTTCCGGCATTCCGTATACTTTCACGGCCCATGCCAAGGATATCTATTACCGCTACGACCCGCCGATCGAGCTGGACGTGAAGCTGCGCGATGCGGCGGCGGCGGTGACGGTTTCGGATTTCAACCTGGCCTACATGACCGAGACATTCGGCAAGGACGCGGGCGGGCTCGTGCGGCTTTACAACGGACTCGATCTGTCGGGCTTTGCGTGGTCCGAGCCGACGGCGCGGCAGACGGATATCCTCGCCGTGGGCCGCCTGATCGAGAAGAAGGGGTTCCATATCCTTGTGGAGGCCCTGTGGCAGCTGGCGCGCAAGGGGCAGACCCCGCGCTGCCGCATCATCGGCATGGGGGAGGACGAGGACAACCTGCGCAGCCAGATCGCGGCGGCGGGCCTGGAGGGTCAGGTGACCATCGAAGGACCGCGCCCGCAATCCGAGGTCATCGCCGCCATGCGCGACGCCGCCGTTCTGGTCTGCCCCTGTATCGTGGCCCGCGATGGCAACCGCGACGGGTTGCCCACCGTGTTGCTGGAGGCGATGGCGCTTGGAACGCCCTGCATCGGGACGGATGTGGTCGGCCTGCCGGAAATCCTGCGCCCGGGGGACACCGGGCTGCTGGCCAGCGAGGGCGACCCCGACACCTTGTCCGCCGCGATTTCGCAGATGCTTGGCGACATCGACCTGCGCCGGCGCGTGTCGCGCAATGCGCGCCGGTTGATCGAGGAAGAGTTCGACATCGACCGCAACGCGGCCCGGTTGCGCGAGCTCTTTGCGTCCTGCGCGGGCCCTGTGCCCGCCGGCCTGAAGGGAGCAGCCTGATGCGCGTGGCTTATGTCTCGACCGATCCCGGCATATCGCCCACCGGCACCAAGGGGGCGTCGATCCATATGCGCGCGATCCTCGGTGCGTTGCTGCGCATGGGCGCAGAGGTGACATTGTTTGCGCCGCCGTCCCGCGCGCCGTTGCCGGAGGATTTGGCCGCGGTGACCTGGGTGCCGCTGCCGAAACCGGCCAAGGGCGCGCCCGAGGTCCGCGAACGCGCGCTGATCGCGGCCAATGCGTGCCTGGCTCAGGCGATGGAGGACCACGGACCTTTCGATCTGATCTATGAGCGGCACGCCCTGTTTTCGGACGCGGCCATGCAATTCGGTGCGGCGCGCCGGATCCCCAGCGTGCTGGAAGTCAACGCGCCGCTTCTGGAAGAACAGCGCCGCCACCGGGTTCTGCAGAATTCGGACGAGGCGGCGGCTCGTGCCCGGTCCTCGATCTCGGCGGCGGATCGGATCATCGCCGTCTCCGATGCGGTCGGCGCCTATGCCGAAGGCTTCGGCGCCCGGTCGGTCAAGGTCGTGCCGAATGGCGTCGATGCGGACCGCTTTGCGGTGCCACCCGGGTTCCGGCCGCCTTTCACCCTCGGGTTTGTCGGCACGCTCAAGCCCTGGCACGATGTGGCCTGCCTGATCGATGCGCTGGCGCTGGTCCGGCGCTCGGTGCGCGATGCGCGGCTGCTGGTGGTCGGCGACGGTCCGGAGCGCCCGGCCCTCGAGGCGCAGGCGCGCGAGGGCGGTCTTGTCGACGCGGTCGACTTCCATGGCGCGGCGCCGTCGCAGGACATCCCGGCGCTGCTGGCGCGGATGCATGTGGGGCTCGCCCCCTATCGCGGGGGGGATCCGTTCTATTTCTCGCCGCTCAAGATCTACGAATACATGGCGGCGGGCCTGCCCGTTCTCGTCAGTGACCGGGGCAACATGCGCGATGTGGTCCTGCCGCCCCGGGCGGGCGCGGTGGTGCCGCCCGATGACCCCGCTGCGCTGGCCGAGGCGATCGTCCACCTGGCGCAGAACCCGTCGGTCGGGCGCGCGCGGGGCCAGCGCGGGCGCGCCCATGTGATCCGTACCGCCAGTTGGGATCACGTCCTGCGGGCGAGCCTGGACGGCCTGCCGCTCCCTTCGGTCCTGGCCGCCTGATGGCCCGGTCCGGCAGCCGCCCGTCCTCGTTGGCGGAGACCGCCCCCGGCTTGCGCCGGGTGTTGCGGCGACTGGCCCCGTTCATGCGCGACGAGCGTCCCCTGATCGCGGGCGGGGCGCTGGCCATGCTCGCGGCCGTCTTCGCCAAGCTGGCCGAGCCCTGGCCGCTGAAGTTCGTGATCGACATGTTCGTGCCCGGGCGGGGCGGAACGGAGCCAGGGATGCCCTTCGGGCTGACCGATCCGATCATGCTCCTGGTGCTGTGTGCGCTGTCCATAGTCCTGGTGATGGGCTTGCGCGCCACGTTCGAGTTCACCGCACGGGTGACCTTCGCGCTCGCCGGGGCGCGGGTTCTGGCGAAGGTCCGCGCGACGCTGTTCGAGCATCTGCAACGGTTGTCCGTGGCGTTTCACCAGAAATCCCGCCCCGGTGACCTGACCCTGCGGCTGATTTCCGATGTGGGCATGCTCAAGGAGACCACCGTCACCGCCGCCTTGCCGCTGGCCGTGAATGCGCTGGTGCTGGTCGGCATGATCGCCGTGATGCTCTGGATCGATTGGCAGCTTGCCCTGATCGCGCTGTCACCCTTGCCCGTGCTGTGGCTGATGACGATGCGGATCGGGCGGCGTATCCAGTCGGTCAGCCGCAAGACCCGGAAAACCGAAGGGGCCATGGCGGCCTCCGCATCCGAGGCGATGTCGAACGTGGCCATCGTCCAGGCGCTCGGCCTCGAGAAAGCGATGAGCAAGGATTTTCTCGGTGACAATGCCGCTGAGTTGAAACAGGGCGTGCAGTCCAAGCGGCTGACCGCGGGGCTGGAACGCCGGGTCGATATCCTGGTGGGTGTCGGCATCGGCCTGGTGCTGTTGTTCGGGGGGCTGTCCATCCTCGACGGGCGCACCACGCCCGGGGATCTGATCGTCTTTCTGACCTACCTCAAGAACACGTTCAAACCCGTGCGCGACTACGCCAAATATGCCGCCCGCCTGGCCAAGGCGACCGCGGCCGGGGAGCGGGTCATTGCGTTGCTCGACGAGGACACGAAGCTGACCAGCCTCGCGACGCCCGTCAAACTGCCCGAAATCCAGGGGGGGATTGCGTTCGAAAACGTGTCTCTGAACCTGGGCGGCTCCGAGATCCTGAAGGATATCTCGATCTCGATCCGCGCAGGCGAGCGGGTTGCCATCACCGGCCCGTCTGGGTCAGGCAAATCGACGCTCCTGTCCCTGGCGATGCGCTTGCAGGATCCCGATGCGGGGGCCGTGCGCCTCGACGGGCGGGACCTGCGGGCCCTGGCGGTGGAGGATGTCCGCGACAGCTTTGCCTTCGTGCCGCAGGATCCGGTGCTGTTTCATGCCAGCATCGCGCGCAATCTGGGCATTGCCGCGCGTCACGAACCGACCCCTGACGAGATCATCGCGGCCGCGCAGCTTGCGGGGGCCCATGACTTCATCCTGTCGCAACCCCAGGGCTATGACACGGTGCTGGCGGAACGCGGCAGCACCCTGTCGGGCGGCCAGCGCCAGCGCCTGTCCTTCACGCGCGCGGCTCTCAGGAACGCGCCGATCTTCCTGCTGGACGAGCCGACCACCGGTCTGGATGCGACCACGCAGGCGAACCTGGCAGACGCGATCTGGCAGCTGACCGAGAACCGCACGCTTTTGATGGTGACCCATGATCTCCATCTCGCGGCCCGGGCGGATCGGGTGATCTGCCTGGAGGGCGGGCGGATCGTCGCGAACGGTCGCCACGAGGACGTGCTGGCGCAAGGCGGGCTCTATGCCAAGCTCTGGGCCGAGCAGATGCAGACGGGGGTCGCCCATGCCGCAGAATGATGCGCTGATCGCGCGGGATCCGGGCTTGCCGGGGCTTGCGCTGCTGCTGGATCGCTCGGCGCTGGAGGCCGGTCTCGGCGCGCCCATCGCGGCGCTGGGGTCGCTGCGCTACAAGCCCGGCACCAGCTGCACCCGCGCCGTGCGCCTGGCGGATGGTCGCCATCTGTGGCTCAAGGCGCTGACCCGCGACAGGCATGGCCAGGTGCTTGCGCGCGGCCAGGACCTTGCGCCCCAAGCGTTGCGCGACCGGCACGTGGTGGCGCAATCCCCCGCCGCGGACCGGGACATTCCCGGTCTGAAACGGCTTTGGCCCGAACAAAGCAGGCCGGCGGAGCTGGCGCGCCTGCTGGGCGATCATCCCCTGTCCCGGGGCGTGCTGCACCCCCTGAGCCACCGTCCGACCCGCCGTCTGGTCGCGCGCCTCGACGCGGGCGGCACACGGGCGTTCCTGAAGGCTTACACGCGCAAGGCCCATGCGCAGGCCTTGTCGGGGATCCTGCTGGCCGCCACGCTCGGGCATGGGCGCGTTCTCGCGGCCTGCGCCGAGCGCGGGCTGATCGTGTCCGACTGGATCGACGGGCGCAGCCTGTGCCCGGCCGACGATGCGGCGCTCGACCCGCGGGCCTTCCGCCAGGCCGGAGCGGCCCTTGCCACCGCCCATGGCGCCCGCCTTCGGACGCCATTCCAGGCCACCCGGTTCGATGCGGTTCGCCGCCTGCGCGCCCTTGCCAAGGACATCGGCCGCCTGCTGCCGGAGCAGCGCGCCCGCGCCAGCGACCTTGCCGAACGGCTCGTCGCGGCCCTCGCGTCGGTGCCGGAGCAGCACGGCCTGATCCATGGGGATTTTTCTGCCGACCAGATCCTGGTG
The DNA here is from genome assembly GCF_028807315.1 of Dinoroseobacter sp. PD6. Lineage (NCBI taxonomy): Bacteria > Pseudomonadati > Pseudomonadota > Alphaproteobacteria > Rhodobacterales > Roseobacteraceae > Dinoroseobacter > Dinoroseobacter sp. PD6. The sequence goes on from NZ_JARAMN010000001.1 coordinate 58,117, forward strand.
GGCACAGAGGACACGATCACCATCATCGACTGGGATCGCGCCGCGATGGGCGATCAGGGGTCCGATCTCGGCAGCGCGCTGGCCCGGCTGGAGGTGCAGCGCCTGTGGCACGACCTGCCCGAGGCGGCGGCGAAGACCGCGACCGAGGCCCTGCTTGCCGGTTACGGGGATGTGCGGCCTCTGCCGGCGTCCTGGTCGGTGCAGGAAACCGCCCATCTCTTCCTGCTGTTGGGAGAAGCGTTTCGTCATCAGCTGCCCGATTGGCCCGCGCGGACTTGCGCACTGCTGGACCGGGTCGAAGCGGGCCTCCGCACCGCTCCGGCGCCACAGGTCGATCCGGAACTGCCCCAACTCGCAACATTGCTCGATCCGCAAGGGGCAGCGCAGGCCCTTGCGGCGCATCAAAGCCTCACCGTGGTCGCGCCGCCCAAACTCCGGCGGCACAAACCCGGACGCCGTGCACTGATCGACGTGACCGCCCGGGACGCGGCAGGAGATGCGACCGACTATCTGATCAAGACGCGCGCCAAACGGGCCGATCATGCCACCCCGGCATATCATGCCGCGTTGCGCGCGGCCGGGTTCACCGAAACCGGGGCAGGGGCCTTTGCCGTGCCCGAGGCATGGCCCGGCCCGCCGCGTCTGCGCGCGTGGAGCATGCGGAAGGTGCCTGGCCGGACCCTCACCGCCTGCCTGCATCCCAAGGCTCCGGTGGCGCCGTTCCGGCAAGCCGGGCGGGCGCTGGCCGCGCTGCATGCCTGCCATGTCGAGGGCGTGCCGCGCTGGACGCCGGAGGCCGAATGGGACGTGCTCGCGCGGGCGCTGGACCATGCGGCCGAAGCGCATCCCGGCGATGCCGAGGCGCTGGCGGGCCTGCGCCGGGCGGCGCGGATTGCCCTCGACCGGGTGCCGAAGCGCCCGGATGTCCTGCTGCACCGCGACTTTTATCCCGACCAGCTGCTCGTGGAGGAAAGCCGCCTTTGGATGATCGACCTCGACCTTCTGGCCATGGGGGACCGGCACGTGGATGTGGGCAATTTCCTTGCCCATCTCGATGAGCAGGGGCTGCGCGATCACGGCGCGGTGCAGGTCTTCGACGACCATGCCCGCGCATTCCTCGCAGGGTACCAGGAGGCGGGCACGCTCGATATGGCCTCGGTCCGCGTTTTGCGGGACGTGTCCCTGGCGCGCCATCTTCACATCTGCGACCGGATCGCCATCCGCAAACCCTGCTATCCCAAGCTGCTCGTCGAATTGTCCCGCCGGTTCGATCCCAGCGATGCCATGGGCCGCGCGCCGCACCCTGCCTGCGCGACGTCGGTGCCCCAACCGGAGGCCGCCGCGCGGACCCCCGCAGGATAGAATGGCGCATCCGGCGCGACATCCGCAGACCAGTGGCAGGCGGGCCAGCCCGGTGCATCAGATTCCAACAGGCGAAGATGGTAAAGGCGCCGGATTGGCGGTCCCTGAAGGATTCGAACCCTCGACCGATCGCTTAGAAGGCGATTGCTCTATCCAGCTGAGCTAAGGGACCGCGCCCGGATTTGGTAGGGCATATGGCGCGGGCTTGTAAAGGCCGTTTCCGCCGCGGCGTAACAAAACCGTTTCAGGTCAATGCCTTGCCGCATATGCTCCACCCATTGTCCCGGCGGGTGCAGGGCTCAGTGGCCGGTGAAGACCAGCAGTTGGAAGGGCATCAGCAGCGCGCGCAGGCGCAGCCCCGCCGCATGGACCACGCCCACCGTGTCGACCACGTGCAGGCCGATCCGGTGGAAAAAGCCCAGGTCCTCGGTCTCCAGCCGTTCATGGTTGTTGGTGTAGGCATTGGCAAGGCAGCGGCTGCCCGGCGGGATCAGGTCGGTGGTGCCGGGATAGAGCGGCTCCATGAACACCGTGACCGTGCCGGGCGCGCCCTGGGCACCGATATCCAGAAGCTGGTCCGACGGCCGGATCTGGCCTGCTGCGATCACGTCCTGCACCTGCACCACCACCATGGGCACGATCGAGAAGGGCTGCGAGACGCAGGCGATCTCGGCGACGCTGCCGGGGCGGATCACCTGGGCCGCGACCTGGGGGAAACCTGCCTGGAACCGGTTGCGCCCGGAATCCAGCGGCACGAGCACACCGGCGGGGCGCAGGATCGGGTTGACGATATCGCCCACGCGCAAATCGAACTGCTCGATCCGGGCGTCGATCCCGGCATAGACGGTCATCTTCCCGATCTCGGTTTCGGCCTGGGCCAGCGCGGCCTGGGCCGTGGCGCGTTGGGCGGGCAGGGCGACCTCGATCCGGGTCTGGAGCGAGCGCAGGTTCGCCTCGGCGGCATCGAGCGCGCCTTGCGCCTCGTCGAGCTGGTTGCGCAGGGTGTCGACCTCCCGCTGAGTGACGGCGGAGGAGCCTTCGGCCAGCAGCGTCTCGCGCCGCTTCAGATCCTGCTCTATCTGCCGGTAGGCGGCTTGCGCCTGTTCCAGCGCGCCGGTGGCCCCGCCCAGATCGGATTGCGCGACCAGGAGTGCGGCATCGACCTCCTCAATCTGGCGGCGGGCGGTTTCGGCCGCGGCCTCCTGCCGGGAGCTGTCGAGCCGGAAGATCGGATCGCCCGCGGCGACCTCCTGGTTGATATCCACATAAACCTCGTCCACGCGCCCCGCGCTTTCGGACAGGATCGTCACCGTGCGGAAGAAGGAGGTGACGTTGGACGTGCTGGGGTGGAAATAGAACACCACGGTGATCAGGCTGATGGTCAGCATCGCGCACAGGGTTATGCCCCAGCGCAGCTCGTACCACATGGTGAAGAAGGTGATCTCTTGCCCCCAGGTCTTGCCCTGCACCCGGCTGCGGTAGAGGTAATCGGGCAGCACCGTGAGCATCGAGCACAGCATCAATTCCAGCATGGCTCAGCTCTCTTTCTCGGCTGTGGGGGCAGGGGCCTCGTCGCGTCGCGGCCCTCCGGCAAGGTTACGCAGCGATTGCGCGATTGAGTTCAGCGGCGTGATGAAATCCGGCGGACGGAAGGCCGCCAGCACCAGGGCCGCGACCCAGAAGAGGTTGTTATGGGTAAAAAGCGCCAGCATCGCCAGCACGCTGATCAGTTGCAGCTGCACCGCGTTGGAGCGGTGCGCCATCTTCTCGGGCAGGGCATGCAGGGTGAAATAGGCCACGCCCAGCCCCAGGATCACCGTGATCAGGAACACCACCATGAAGCTCATCAGAAAGTCGCTGCCATCGGCGCCCGCCACATAGGGCGGCAAATGCGCGGGGGCCATCGGGTGGAGATCGGCGGCGGTGCTCATGGGCTCGGGCTTTCCGGTCGGGGGTGCTGCGGCCGCAGGCTAGTGGCGGGACCGGCGGTTTTCCAGCGTCTTCTGCGCGGGGCGGTGTGGGGCGGGGCTCAGGCGCTCTGGCGCGCGCCGCGGGTGGCGGCCCAGCGGTCCGGGTCACTGCCGAGCGCGGCCCAGAGCCATGCCTCCACCGCGGCCTCGGTCGGCTCCAGCCGTTCGGCCATCCCGCCGGTGAAGGTCTCGAAGGCCTCGGCATTGAGGCTGTTGAGCCCCACGAGCACGGGGATGTCGCGGGCCAGCGCCTCGGCGATCAGGGGCCGGAAGCCGCGGCCGCTGGCCTCCTGCTTGCCGAACTTGTTGACAAAGAGCAGGTCTGCCTGGGGCAGGAACGCCTCCGACAGCCCGATCGCGCTTTCCAGGGCCTGCGGGTCGAGCCGACACCCCCGGGACCCCGCGCCGAGGCTTTGGGAGATGCGGACCACCGGCCCGTCGGGCAGGATCTTGACATCCATGTCGCAGGGCTTGTCGTCGCCGCAATCGGTGTTGGTCTGGACTGTGCCGCACAGGGTGACGCCGGCTGCCTGCATCCGGGCCGCGAGGCTCCAGAGCAGCAGGTCGGTGCCGCCGCGCGCATTGGACATGGTGCAGGCGATCTTCATGTCGGGGGTCCTCGATCGGGTCGGCGGTTCGGCCGGGATTGCGGGTCGTCGCCTCGATATAGCGCCAGTTGCGGCCGGATTACAAACGGGACCGTGTGCGGGGCGCACCCGGTCGCGGCCGCGCCGGACAATGCGCTTCGAAGCGCGTTGGTCCCAGCCCCCGGGCGGATTTCCCGCGTCGCGATCCGGGAATGCAGGGTCGTTGCCGGCACACCCGGCAGGGCCGCGGCGCCTTGCGGGGCGTGCCCCCGGCCATCCGCGCGGATCAAGCGGTTTCGAAACCGCTTGGCCCCTTCGGGTCGCGGCACGCAAAAGGCCGCCCCGAAGGACGGCCTTTCATCCGTGTTTCGCCCGGCTCAGCCGATGATCGCGTTCAGGGTCGGGCTGGGCCGCATGACCGCCGCGACCTTGGCGGGATCGTTATGGTAGTAGCCGCCCGTATCCGCCGGTGTGCCCGCGCCCGCGGCCAACTCGGCCAGGATGGTCTCCTCGTTCTCGGCCAGCTTTGCCGCGATGGGCGCGAAATGCGCCGCGATCTCGGCGTCCTTGTCTTGGGCCGCCAGGGCCTCGGCCCAATAGCGCGCGAACCAGTAATGGCTCGCCCGGTTGTCGGGCTGGCCCACCTTGCGACCCGGGGAGCGGTCGAATTCCAGCACCTTCTGGGTCGCCGCCTCCACCGCGTCGCCGAGCACGCCCGCCTTGGCGTTGTCCCGGCTCTGGGCCAGGAACTTGAAGCTCTCGCCCAGGGCGCAGAACTCGCCCAGACTGTCCCAGCGCAGGTGGTTTTCGGCCTGCAACTGCTGCACATGCTTGGGCGCCGAGCCGCCCGCGCCGGTCTCGAACAGACCGCCGCCCTGCATCAGTTTGACGATCGACAGCATCTTGGCCGAGGTGCCCAGCTCCAGGATCGGGAAGAGGTCGGTCAGGTAGTCGCGCAGCACGTTGCCGGTGATGGCAATGGTGTTCTCGCCCTTGGTGATCGTCTCCAGGCTCGCGACCGTGGCCTCGGCGGGCGACATGATCTCGAACTTGTCGGCCACGCCCGCGGCCTCCAGGATCGGGGTGACATGCTTGATCAGCTCGGCATCATGGGCGCGGTCGGCGTTCAGCCAGAAGATCGCGCGATAGCCCGTGAGCTTCTGCCGCTCGATCGCCAGCTTGACCCAGTCCTCGATCGGCGCCTTCTTGGCGGTGCAGGAGCGCCAGATGTCGCCCTTCTCAACCTCGTGGGAATGCAGCACATCGCCATTGGCCGCGATCATGCGGATGGTGCCGTCGGCAGGGGCCTCGAACGTGGTCGGGTGGGAGCCGTATTCCTCGGCCTTCTGCGCCATCAGCCCGAGATTCTGCACCGTCCCGGCGGTGGTGACATCGAGCTTGCCGTGCTTCTTGAAGAACTCGATCGTCTCGGCATAGACGGGCGCATAGCTGCTGTCGGGGATGACGCAGACGGTGTCGGCCTCGTTGCCGTCCGGGCCCCAGCCCTTGCCGCCCGCACGGATGATCGCGGGCAGGGAGGCGTCGATGATCACGTCCGAGGGCACGTGCAGGTTGGTCAGGCCGGTGTCGGAATTGACCATGTACATCGGCGGCTGCTTGTCCAGCACCGCCTGGTAATCGGCCAGCACCGCGTCCGAGGCGCCGTTCAGCACCGTGCCCAGCCCGCCGCGCGCGCCGGTCAGCTCCGGGTGTTTCTCGAACAGCTCGGCAAAGAACACCTCCACCGCGTGGCCGAAGATGATCGGGTCGGAGACCTTCATCATCGTGGCTTTCAGGTGGATCGACCAAAGAATGCCCGCCTCTTTCGTGGCCGAGATCGTCTCGGCCAGGAAGTCGCGCAGGGCGGCGACGGACATGAAGGTCGCATCGCACACCGTGCCCGCGTCGAGCGGCACGCCCTCCTTCAGCACCGTGGTGCCGTCCGCGCCCACGAATTCGATCCGCGCGGGCCCGGCCTGGGCCGCGGTGATGGTGGTCGAGGTCTCGTTGGAGCAGAAATCCCGCGTGCCCATGGTCATCACGGTGGTCTTGCTGTCGGCGGTCCATTCGCCCATCCGGTGCGGATTGGCCCGGGCATAGTTCTTCACCGCCTGGGCTGCGCGGCGATCGGAATTGCCCTCGCGCAGCACCGGGTTCACCGCCGAGCCCTTGACCGCATCATAGGCGGCCTTGATCCTTTCCTCTTCCGGGGTGGTCGGGTTGGCCGGATAGGCGGGGATGTCGTGGCCCTGGGATTGCAACTCGGCGATGGCGGCATCCAGCTGCGGCTGGGAGGCGGAGATGTTGGGCAGCTTGATCACGTTGGCGGTGGGCGTCTTGACCAGCCCGCCCAGCTCGGCCAGGTGATCCGGCGCGCCCGCCACCGCGGCCAGGATGCGGGCGGCCAGGCTGATATCCTTCTTGCCCACCGACACGCCCGCAGGGGCGGCGAAGGCCTGGATGATCGGCAAGAGCGACGCGCTCGCCAGTTCGGGCGCTTCGTCCACGGTGGTATAGACGATATCCGGGTTCGTTTGATCAGCCATGTTCAACTACCTTTGGGCGATTCTGGATCGGGTCGGTGCCCTGGAGATGCGCGGGGCGCGCGCAGGGGCGGTTCAGTTCGGGGTGTCGGTGTTCCGTACACGACGGTATACCAACATCTGCGCCCCGGGTAAATCAGCCCATGCGGGAGATCAACGGGACAAACGGGCGCGGGGGCGGGTTTTGCGCGCGAGCCGAGTTGGTACGCCCCGGACTGGGCCTCGCCCCGGTCGCGACCGAGGGTGTGCCACGCTGCCATTGTCATGCCAAGAAGGCCTTGCGCCGTGCTGCGCACGTCGCGTGATTGGATTTTGCGCCGTGCTGCGCACGTCGCCGGGGGCGGGCGCTGCCCCCGCGCGGCGGGGCCGCGCGCCCCCGGAGTATTTTGACACAGATGAAGGGGGCCGCGCGGGCCGGGGTCCGTTGACGGAGGTTCAGGAGGCAGGGCGATGGGCCTCGGCCTCGATCTCCACCCGGTAGCCGCCGATGAGGCCGGCCACGACCACCAGCGTGTTGGCGGGCTTGATCGCGCCGAAGACCCGGCCATGGGCGCGGGAGACCGCCTCGACGTCCCGCGCATCGGTGATGTAGATCCGGGTGCGCACCACGTCTTCGAGACTGGCGCCGAGGGCGTCGAGGCTCGCCCCGATCCGGTCGAGGATGAAGGTCGTCTGCGCGCCCGCGTCGTCCGGGGCCACGACCCGGTCTGCACCGGCCGTCGCCGTGGTGCCCGAAACCCGGATCGTGCCGTCATCGGCCCGCGCCCTTGCGTAACCCGCGATCTCCTCCCACTCCGTGCCCGTGGTGACCAGCGGCCCGCGCGGGCCCGGGCGGGCGCGCACGGCGCTTGGCATCTCCGACAGGTGGTGGCTGAGATCTCCCGAGGCGGTCAGGAAGGGGGGCTTGCGGTACTCGTCGCCGCAATCTCCCGGCACCGGGCTGGTGGCGGCGAACCCGGCCGCCAGCGTGGCGCGGTCCGCCGCATCCAGCGCAAAGCCGAAGAGCCGGGCGTTGTCGGCGATATGGGCCCGCTCGCCGAGCCGTGCGCCGATGATCACGCCCGCCACATGGGGCTGCGCCAGCACCCAGCGGGTCGCCACGTTGGCCACCGACACCCCGTGCCGCGCCGCGACCTCCGCCGCCGCTGCCATCAGGCGCTGGAACCCGTCCCAACCGCCCGCCGCCGCGATGAACCGGCGGTACTTCATCTTTGACCAGTCGCCGATCCCGGCCGGGTCCGGCGCACCCAGCCAACGCTCCGACAGGAACCCACCGCAGAGCGTGCCGTAAGCCAGCAGGCGCACGCCGGTCGCCGCGCAGACCTCGGCCAGCGGCCCCGCCGCCCGCCGGTCGAGCAGGGAGAACGACACTTGGTTCGACACCAGCGGTACCCCGTCCGCCACCGCCAGCCGCAGATGGGCCGCGTCGAAATTCGTCACGCCGATCTCGCCGATCAACCCCTCGTCGCGCAGCCGCGCCATCTCGTGCAGCGCGTCGAGCCAGGCGGGATGGGCAAAGCTCCACCAATGGAACTGCAGCAGATCGACCCGGTCCACGCCGAGCCGGTCCAGCCGCTCGGTTACGCCCGCGCGCACGACCTCCGCGGTCATCGGCCCCGGGGGCGGGCACCACTTGGTCGCCACCGTCGCCTGCGTGCCCCGCGCAAGCAGCCGCCCGGCGATGATCTCAGCGCTGCCGTAATGATCGGCCATGTCGAAACTGTCGAAGCCCGCCGCCGCATAGGCCCCAAGCGCGTCCGCCGCCCGCTCAGGGTCCAAAACCGCACCGTCCTTTTCCATATCCGCCACCTGCCACAGACCGGTCAGGGCGCGGGAAATCTCCAGCGATCCCAGGCGCGCGCGGTCCGGCGCGCTCATGCCCCGCCCTCCGGCAGCAAGACCCCGAAACTGCGGCCGATATCGCGGGCAAGCGCCGCCTGCGCCGCCACCCGGTCGCCACGCTTCAATGCCGCCAGCAATTCCAGGTGGTGCGTGTGCTGCGCGATCTCGCGGGCGTCCGGGTGCTGCATCACCAGATGCAAACAGGCGCCGTATTGCAGCCAGAGCGCCTCGATCAGGGGCAGGATCACCGTGCTCTCGCTCTGCCGGTAAAGCGTCAGGTGGAAGTCGTAATTCTGCTGCAAGTCCGGCTGCGGCCCCTCGCGCGTCAGGATCGCCGACAGCTCGGCCCGGGCCGCATCGGTCATCCGGTCCATGGCGAGATCCAGCGCCAGGCCTTCCAGCGACAGCCGCGCGCGCCACAGCTCCCGGATGCGCGCCTCTGGCAGGTCGGGCACGCGCAGACTGCGGTTTGGCATATCCTCCAGCGCGCCCTCGGCCACCAGTCGCCGCACGGCCTCGCGCACAGGGGTCATCGAGGTGCCCAGCATCTCGGCCAGCCCGCGCAGGGAGACCGCGTCGCCGGGGCCGAACTCGCCGCGCGTGAACGCCCCGCGCAGCTCGGCATACACCGTGTCACGCAGGGAAACCGGGTCGATCCGGGCAATGTTGAGCGCACACATGGGGGGCCTCCGGCGATTGGGTGTCCTATGGGGACCACAGGCCGATTGACAGGTCAAGAATATCCTATCTACGATAAGATATCACAGATCACGCAGGCGAGGACATGCAGGACAACAGCGACGAGGCGGGCGTCTGGCTCTATGACCTGCGGGTGGAAACCGTGCTCGACCCCGAGCGCGCGCCGGTCTGCCGCCACGTGGCGGGCGAAAGCTTCCGGGTGGAGGGCGAGACGCTGGTCTTCGACCCCGGAACCCGGGTGTCGATGTACGCGCTCGCCGCGCTCCTGCCGCTCCTGCCCGCGAAACAGCGCGAGACCGCACCGGGCGACTGGATGTCCACCGATGCCGAGGTCGCCTGCCCGGACCCCCATTGCGGCGGCCGTTTTCGCATCATCCGCGAAGCCCGCCGCTGGTTCGCCCATGCCGCCACCACCGGGCTCCCCGACGCCCGCGGCACCCCGTACTGGGAGGGCGAACCATGAACCCCGAGACCGCGCAACTGCGCCACGATCACGAGATCAGCCGCGTGATCAAGGGCGGCTGGCAGCTGGCCGGAGATCACGGATCCGTGGACCGCGACGCCGCCATCCGCGACATGGAGGCGTTTCTCGACGCCGGGATCACCACCTTCGACTGCGCCGACATCTATGTGGGCGTCGAAGAGATGATCGGGGCCTTCATCGCCGATCTGCGCCGCCGCCGCGGGGCCTCGGTGGCGGACCGCGTCTGCGTGCATACCAAGCTGGTCCCGGACCTCGGGCGGCTTGCGGACCTGCGCCCCGAGGAGGTGGTGGCGATCATCGACCGCTCGCTGATGCGCCTTCAAGTCGACCGGCTCGACCTGGTGCAGTTCTTCTGGTGGGACCTGGGGCAGGGCGACGCGGTCGCCGCTCTCTCGGTGCTCAAGGACGAGCAGGCCAAGGGCAAGATCGGCAATCTCGGGGTGACCAATTGGGACATCGCCGAGACCGCGCGCTTCACCGAGGCGGGCTTCGATCTGGTTTCGACCCAGGTGCAATACTCCGTGCTCGATGCGCGCCCCGCGAACGGGCTGGCGGACTGGGCCACGGGCCAAGACATGCAGCTTCTGTGCTACGGCACCCTGGCGGGCGGGTTCCTGACCGAGCACTGGCTCGGCGCCCCGGACCCCGGCTTCGCCTTCGCGAACCGCTCGCTCGTCAAGTATCGCCTGATCATCGATGAATTCGGCCCATGGGACCGCTTCCAGAGCCTGCTGCGCACTCTCAAGGCGATCGGCGACAAGCACGGCGTGGGCCTCAGCGCCGTCGCCACGCGCCATGTGCTCGACCAGCCGGGGGTCGCCGCGGCCATCGTCGGGGCGCGCTATGCCCGGCATTTGCCGCGCACGCTGGAGGTGTTCGACCTGGTCCTCGATGCCGAGGACCGCGCGGCACTGGCGGCAATCCTGGCGCAAGCCGACGGCCCGACCGGCCCGGTCTACGGGTTGGAGCGGGACCGCACCAGCCGCCATGGCCGGATCATGAAATACAACCTCAACACCAAACCCGACGACGCGGTGCTGGGCGCGGCCGATGGCTGAGCCGATCCTCGCTACCCACGGATTGACCCATGATTTCGGGCCATTCCGGGCACTTCATGACGTGTCGCTTGAGGTCGGGCCCGGCACCATGACCGGGCTGATCGGCCCCAACGGGGCGGGCAAGTCCACGCTCTTCAACGTGCTCACCGGCGCGCTGCGCCCCACCTCCGGCACGGTCACGCTGCAAGGCTGCGACATCACCGGCCAGCCGCCCGACGCGCTCTTTCGCGCGGGGCTCGCACGCAGTTTCCAGATCCCGCGCCCTTTTGCCCGCATGAGCGTGCTCGAAAACGTCATGCTCGCGCCCAAGGCCCAGATCGGCGAGCGGGTCTGGGGGGCCTTCCTCAGCCCCCGCGCCATGGCCGCGCAAGAGGACGCGATCCGGCAAAAGGCGATGGACGTGCTGGAATTCGTCACCCTCGCCAAGCTCGCCGACCAGGCCGCCGGAGAGATCTCGGGCGGCCAGATGAAACTGCTGGAACTCGCGCGGGTGCTCATGGGCGATCCGACGCTGATCCTGCTCGATGAGCCCGCCGCGGGCGTGAACCCGGCGCTGACCGAGGTGCTGATCGACAAGATCGAAACCCTGAACCGCGCGGGCACGACCTTCGTGATCATCGAGCATGACATGGACTTCGTTATGCGCCACTGCACCCCGGTGATCGCCCTCGGGCAGGGCCGCGTGATCTTCGAGGGCACGCCGGAACAGGCCCTGGCCGATCCCGTGCTGCTCGACGCCTATCTCGGGGCCCAGGCCCATGGCTGACGCGCTCACCATCACCGACCTGGTCGCGGGCTATCGCCCCGGCCTGCCGATCCTGCACGGCGTCTCCCTGCGCGCCCGCGCCGCCAGGGTCACGGTGATCATCGGCCCGAACGGGGCGGGCAAATCCACCCTGATCAAGGCCATCGCGGGCCTCGTGCCGGTCACCTCCGGCACCATCGCCGCCGAGACCGAGATCACCGGCCTGCGCCCGGACCTTCTGGCGCGCCACGGCATCGCCTATGTCCCCCAGTCCGACAACATCTTCCGCTCGCTCACGGTGCGCGAGAACCTCGACCTGGTGCTGCGCCACGTGCGCGCCGACGCCCCCGCCCGCCGCGCGGGGCTGCTCGATCAGTTCCCGGTGCTGGCCGACAAGCTCGGCGACAAGGCCGGGGCGCTCTCGGGCGGGCAGCGGCAATTCCTCGCCGTGGCCATGGCGCTGGCCACCGCCCCGCGCGTGATCCTGATGGACGAGCCGTCTGCGGGCCTCGCGCCCAAGGCGGCCCAGGAGGTGCTGGAACACGCCCGTGCGCTGACCGAGACCGGGGTGACGATCCTGCTGGTGGAACAGAACGTCAAACAGGCCCTGCGCCTGTCGGATCACTGCTACATCCTCGCCGATGGCCGCAACCAGATCGACGGCCCGGCGGCCGACCTGCTGGACGATCCGGTGGTGGGCCAGATCTATCTCGGCGGCAAACGGGTGGCTTCATGATCCAGCACCTGCTCGACGGCATCCTCGTGGGCGCGATCCTGTCCCTGGGCGCGATCGGGCTGACGCTCACCATGCACATGCTGCGCTTTGCCAACTTCTCCCACGCGGAACTCCTCAGCATCGGCGCCTATGCAGCACTTGTGTTCGACGCGCTGTTCTCGGCCCTGCTGCCCGCTCTGCAAACCGCGATCCCGCCCCTCAGCCTGACCTGGACGCTCAGCCTTGCCACGGTTGCGTCCATGGCCCTGACGGGCCTGTCGGCCATCGCCATCGACCGGCTGATCTTCAAACGCGTGCGCGAGAAGGGGGGCGAGCTGTCCATGGTCTTTGCGTCCTTCGGGGTGGCCATGGTGATCCGCAACCTGATCGGGCTGGGCTTCGGGCTGAACACGCAACTCTATTCCGACGACATCGTTTTCGCCACCGTGCTCAGTCGCGATCCGCTGATCCTGGTGAAACCCGACCAGGTCTTCACCCTTGTCGCCGCGCTGGCGATCATGGTCGTGTTGCACCTCGTGCTGTCACGCACGACCTTCGGCTACTCCCTGCGCGCGGTGGCCGAGAACCCGGTGCTGGCGCAGGTGTCGGGCATAAACCTGCAACGCATGGTGGCGCTGATCTGGATCCTCGGCGGCACGCTCGCCGCGGCGGCGGGCGTGTTCTACGGGCTGACCAACCAGATCACGCCGGTGATCGGGCGCGACCTCGTGCTGCCGATCTTCGCGGCCACCATCGTCGGCGGCATCGGCAGCATTTATGGCGCGGTCCTGGGCGGGTTCCTGGTGGGGATCGCCGCGAACCTCGCACTTGTGGTGCTGCCCTCGGGCTACAGCCCCTCGGTGCCCTTCCTGATCCTTGTCGCGGTGCTGGTCCTGCGCCCCCATGGGCTTTTCGGCGAGGCGCGCGCCACATGATCGGGCTGGTGTCCTACCTGGTGTTCTTCGCGACCATCGCCAGCATCCTGGCGATCGCGGTGCTGGGGCTGAACCTGCACTGGGGCAATACGGGGCTTTTCAACGGGGGCGTCGTGGCCTTCTTCGGGGCGGGCGGCTACGCCACGCTGATCCTCGGCGGCACGCCCCAGGCGGCGCATCTCGGCGGCTTCGGGCTGCCCTACGGGCTGGCGCTGCTCGGCGGGCTCGTGATCGCGGGCCTCCTCGCCTGGCTCGTCGGGTTGCTGACCATCCGGCTCAGGCATGACTACCTCGCCATCGCCACCTTCGGGGTCGCGGTCGCCTTCGAGAACCTGGTGCGCAACGCGCAAAGATTGGCCGGCGGCGCCTCGGGCCTGCGGGGGTTCGAGCGTCCGCTCGCCGACACGATCCCGCCGGGGCTGGCCTATAACGCGGCCTTCCTCGCCTTCGTGCTCGCCGCTCTGATCGCCACCTATCTCGGGCTCGAGCGCCTGATCCGCGGCCCGTTCGGACGGCTGCTGCGCGCGATCCGCGAGGATGAAACAGCCGCTCGGGCCCTTGGCAAATCCCCCGACCGGATCCGGCTGACCGCCTTCGTGATCGGCTCGGTGATCCTGGGGCTGGCGGGCGCGCTCTATGCCACCTTCTACGCCTTCATCAGTCCGCAGGATGTCCTGCCGATCCTGACCTTCCAGATCTGGGCGATGCTGATCGTCGGCGGTGCCGGCAACAATCGCGGCGCCATCGCGGGGGCGTTCCTGATCTGGGGCGCCTGGACCGCCAGCGGCTGGGCGCTGTCGCGCTTCGCACCGATCGAGGTCCAGCTTTACACTGGATCGATCCAGTTCGTGCTGATCGGATGCGTCATCGTGGGCATGTTGCTCTGGCGGCCCCAAGGCCTCTTCCCAGAGCGGCTGGTTGTGTCACAATCCGGCCAAACCGACAGATAAAAATAGGGAGACTTCCATGAAAACGACCACTCTCGCCCGGACGGGGCTCATGCTCGGGGCTGCCCTCGGCGCGCTGGTTGCCGCCGGAGCCGCCAGTGCCTGCACCACCAAGATCGGCGCGGTGCTGCCGACCTCCGTCGACTGGGGCAAGCCCATCGCGGCGACAGCACAATTTGCTGTCGATCAGGTAAACGAGGCGGGCGGTGTGAACGGCTGCCAGATCGAGATGGTGCTGCGCGACACCCAAGTCGACCCCAAGGTCGGCGTCGACGCGGCCAAGGCGCTGGTGGATCTCGACGGGGTGCGGGTACTGCTGGGCGCGGTGTCGTCGGGTGTGTCGATGCCGATCCTGACTTCGGTGACCTTGCCTGCGGGCGTGATGCAGATGTCGTGCTGTTCGTCCTCCACCGCCTTCACCCAACTCGCCGCCGAGGGCAAGACCGAGGGGCTGTGGTTCCGCACCTTTGCCACGTCGGGCGTGCAGGCGGCCATGGGCGCCAAGGTGGCCGCGGACCAGGGCTACAAATCCGTGGCGATCTTCTACAAGAACGACGACTGGGGCCAGGACATCGGCAAGCTGGTGGCCGCGGATCTCGAAGCGCTGGGGATCGAGGTCACGGGGTCGGTCGCGCTGAATGACGGCCAACCTTCCTACCGCGCCGAGGTGACCGAGGCGCTGCAGGGCCAGCCGGAGGCGATCTATCTTGCGCTTTATCCCAAGGAGGGGATCGCGGCGGTGCGCGAATGGCTGTCGCTCGGCGGGACGCAGAACATGATCGTGGCGAATTCCCTGAAGTCCGACGAGTTTGCCGAGAATGTCGGGCTGCAATTCCTGGGCAACACCCTGGGCACCGACACCGCCTCGCCGCGCGCAGAGTCCGCGGATGCCTTCGTGACCCGCTATACCGAACGGTTCGAGAGCGCGCCGACCGGCCCGGGCCTCGCCAACAGCTATGACGCGACAATGATCGCGCTTCTGGCAATGCAGGCGGCGGGCGAGGGGGCCTCGGGCGCCGAGATCGCCGCGCAAGTGGGCCGTGTGACCAACCCCGAAGGCACACCGATCAGCGCCGATGGCGCCGGTTTCGCCGCGGCTGTCGAGGTGCTCAGCAGTGGCGGCGACGTGTTCTACCAGGGCGCGACCGGGAACGTGCAGTTCGACGAGAACGGCGACGTGTCGGCCCCTGCGGTGATCTGGAGCTTTACCGAAGAGGGCATCACGGAGCAGGAATACATCTCCCTCGACGAGGTGAACGCCTTCATGGCGTCGTTGAAGTGATCGCAAGTCGGTGTCGGTCCTGACGGACCGACCCGCGCCCGGCGGGCCAAGGCCTGCCGGGCGGCCAAGGATTTTCGAAAATCCTTGTTCCCTGGGCCGTTAACCTATTCAAGACTCGTAATGTTTCGCGCGCGAAACAAATCTCTGTATCCCCTTGATCCCCCCGGATTTCCCGGAAAAACTTGTCGGCAAATTCCGATCCCGATCCATGCCACCTGTTAACCTCCCATGCGATTGCGCCCCGCCGCCCGCGCGCTAGACTGGCGCGGCAAGGGGAGAGCATCATGGGCAAACCGATCGTCATTCTGGGTATCTTCGTGGCCGATTGCGCCTTTCGTGCCGCGCGCCCGCCGCGCATGGGCGAGACCGTTCTGGGCGACAGCTTCGCGCTGAACCCCGGCGGCAAGGGCTCCAACCAGGCCATCGCCGCGGCGAAATCCGGCGGCGACGCACGGTTTCTGACACGCCTCGGGGAGGATGCCTTTGCCGACATGGCCGCGGCGATCTGGGCCGAGGCGGGGGTGCGGGCCACCGCGCCGCGCGATCCGGCCAGCTATACCGGGGCGGCCTATATCTATGTCGACCCGGCGACCGGCGACAACGCGATCATCGTGGCTCCGGGGGCGGCGGCGCTGCTCGGCCCTGCGGACCTCGACGCGCAGGCGGAGATGATCGGCGGGGCGGGCGTGTTTCTGACGCAGCTCGAACAGCCCATGCCCGCCGCCCGCCGCGGGCTCGAGATCGCCCGCGCTGCCGGTGTCACCACGATCCTCAACCCCGCCCCCGCAGCCCCCCTCGACGACGCGCTGCTGGCGCTTTGCGATATTGTCACGCCGAACGAGACCGAGGCGGAGGCGCTCACCGGCCACCCCGTCACCGGCCCCGACGACGCGGTGCGGGCCGCCGATGCCCTGCTGGCGCGGGGCCCGGGGGCTGTGATCGTCACCCTCGGCGCGCAGGGCGTTCTCTATCGTAGCGCCACGCAGACCATCCACCAGCCCGCCTTCACCCCTGGGCCGGTGGTCGAGACCACGGGCGCGGGCGATGCGTTCAACGGGGCGCTGGCGACGGCCCTGGCCGAGGGACAGGACACCGCCTCGGCCCTGCGCTTCGGCTGCGCGACCGCGTCGATCTCGGTCACCCGTCCCGGCGCGGGGCCGTCCATGCCGAGCCGCGCCGAGATCGACGCCCTGCTGGCCTGAGCCCTCGACAGAGCCGTTTCGCGGCGTACATGGCCCCTTGGCGCCAGGGAGGGCGCGCCCATGATCTTCGTCGTCACCCCGGAGACCGTCGTCGGCCGCCGCACGCTCGACACCACCTATGTGCCGCGCAAGCTCTTGTCGCTGGGCGCGATGGTCTATCCGCGCGGGCGCTGGTTTTCGAAACTGTTCTGGCGGATCGTGTTCGAGAAATCCCTGACGCGCTACGTGATCGCGCTGATCCCCTTTCCGCTGATGATGCTGGCGCGGCCCGACTGGGCGCTGGCGCTCAGCCAGGCGCCGCTGGCGATGTTCGGCTTCGTGCTGATCATCGAGACCTATGTGCTGACCGTGTCGGACCGCGAGAAGCGCCGGGCGCTGGCCAGCGAGACCGAGATCGCCCGGGCCATGGACCTGTTCCGCAGCCGGGCGCGCATGGTGCTGGCGCGGGTGGCGGCGGCGCGCGGGATGACCCGGGGGGAGCTGCACCTCGTGATCGAGCAGTCGGGTCTGGTGCGGGTGCCGAAGCTGACCTTCGTGTCGGTGCAAATGGGCGGGGAGAGCCCGCGGTTCCTCGAACTCGACGCCGCCGAGCGGGCGATGCTGGCCGAGACCCTGTTCGACGCCGAGTTGACCGAGCAGCAGCTGCAACTGGCGAGCCTTGCCCAGAACAAGCTGGAATGGAGCGTGTCCTTCGACCCCGCGGCGGTCTCCGCCCATGAGCGGCTGGCGGCCATGGCCCGGGCGCGGGGGTAAGGACGGTTTCGCGGCGCGACGTTTGCCCCTTGATACGACAGAGCGCGGCGGCGGGGCGCGGTACGGCGATCCTCGGGCCGTGCGGCGCGGTATATGGGGCCACCATGGGACGACGAGCCTGCGGCAGCACAGGCCCATCCGGATCGCCGTGCCGGTGGGCGGCCCGGCGGTGCGCGGCGGCTGCGCCTTGTCCTGCGCTGGCGTATCCTATGGGATGGTGAAGCGCCGCACCGCGGCCCGGCGATACGCTTGTGTCGCTTTGGGCCGGCGGGCGGCGTGTCGTGAGTATTTTTGCACAAAAGAAGGAGAGGCGTGCGCGCCCTGTCAGCGGTCCAGCACCAGCACGCGACCGAAGGGTGGGGGGCTCTCGGGTGGTTTGGGGCAGGCCCAGATTACCGGGGCGCGGCCGGGTGCGGCGCCCATGGGGCCGTCGAGATCGGTGAGCACCACGACCGCCGAGGGGGTCAGCGCGGCGGCGCGTTCCAGCACATCGACGAAGCTCGTCCCGCCGTCGCGGGCGAAATCCCAGCCCGCCAGGGTCGCGGCCCAGTGGGTGCCGCGCATCTTGTGCGCCGATTGCACGGTCTCGTCGAAGATCAGCACGTGGATCTCGGCCAGCACCCGGCGCCCGATCCGGGCGATTTGCGCGGCGAAATGGGCCAGCTGATCGCCGGTGACCGAGCCGGAGCTGTCGATGGCGAGCACGATCCGGGGCTGGGTCGTCTCGCGCTGCAGGGCGGGCTCGAAGACCGGGACGGGGCGGCTGCGTGCGCGCGCCTCGGCCTCGCCCGCGACCCAGCGGCCCGCGGGGCGGCGGAAGCTGCGGCGCGGGTCGGCCCGTGTCGCGCGGTCCAGCAGGCCGCGCAGGATCACCTCCCACGGGGTGGTGGTCTCGGGGATGTCGGCGAGCCGGAAGCCGAGCGCGCCGATTCCCCGGCCAGCCAGTTTCCCGGCCTCCAGCGCCCGGGCGAGGTGCTGGCGCCACTCGAAATCGCGGGCCTCGGGCGTGTCCTCGTCGCCGTCCTCGCCCGTGGGGCTTGGGGCGATGTCGGGGCGGAAGCCGTCCGTGCCCGCCATGGCCTTGATCTTGTCGGTCTTGCCCTGGCCCTCGGGCTTCGCGGCGGCGTCGCGGCGCATCTCCATGAAGAGGCGTTCGGCGTCGAAGCTCCGGAGCAGGTCGGCGGGGCTATCGACGCCAAGCTCGCGTTTCACGGTGGCGTGGCTGACATGGGGGCGGGGCTGGATATAGCCCGCCTGCAGCAGGGTTTCGTTGATCAGGATGTCGGCGGCGATGCCGAAGAGGTCCGGATCGAAGGCGGGTCCGAGCCGCAGGCGGAGCGTTTCGCTGCGGGCGGAATGGCGCAGGGCGATGTGCAGGATGTGGTGGGCGCAGAGGCCCATCTGCTCCGGCAGTGACAGCGCCGCGAAGCCGGGCGCGTAGCGGATGGTGTGCCCGTCGCTGTCGGCGGGCAGGTCGCCCGGAAGATCGGCGTCGCGGTGGGCGCACCAGAGCGCGAGAGCGGCGAGCGCCGGATCGGCCTCCGACAGCTTTTGCAGCGCATGGGTGGCGCGGCGGCTGTGGGTTTGCGCGCGGCTCATGCGAGGCCTGCATCCTCCCGCGCGCGGGCGTAGTCGGCATAGACCGGGCTGTCGAGGAAGGCGTCGGCGAGGTCGCGGGCGAGCGCCTGCTGGATCAGCAACTCGAACCCGTGGGTGCGCAATTCTTCCAGCGGCAGGGTGCGGAAGACCGGCTCGGGGCGCGCATCGGGCAGGGTGGCGAGGTCGGCCATGCATTCGATGATGCGCGGCGCGGTCTGGGCCGTCAGCGCGCCGATCAGCCCGTAGACCAGCGCGTGCAGCCCGTGCATCGTTTCGGGATAGAGCGGCGCGCGGCGGCCCCGGTCGGTGGCGAGCAACTCCTCGATCTTGACCGAGGCCGCGACCTCGTCGGCCACGAGGGCGAATTCGGCGCCGATCGCCTCGCCCACGGTACCGGCCACGAGGATGTTGCGTTGGCGGCGGTCGGGCACGGCGCGGAGGATGTCGCTGACCCGTTCCCAGGCGCGGGGGGTGGCGGCGATGATCTCGTCGCGTTCCTGGGCCGCGGCCCCGGTGGACAGAAGATCGCCACGGCTGCGCAGGAAGGCGATGACCGCCGGGTGCAGGCCGTGGGGGACGGCGAAGTTTTCCAGCCAGTCGGTGGCCGAGGCGGTGACGTGCAGATGCACCAGCCGGTCCGACAGCGCGCTGCCCATCTCGTAGGCGATGGCGCCGTCCTCGACCGTGTTTCCGGCAGCGACGAGGAACACGCTGTCGGGCAAGCGGTGCTGGCCCACGCGGCGTTCCTGCAGCAGGCCATAGACCGTGGGTTGCAGGCTGGGCGCCGCGGCGGTGAGTTCGTCGAGAAACAGCACCGAGGGCGCGTCGGGGTCGTCCGGCAGGTCCTCGGGGCGGTACCAGACGGTCTTGCGGGCGTCGTGGTCGTAATAGGGCAGGCCGCGCAGATCCTGCGGCTCGATGGTGGTGAGGCGCAGATCGAAGAGGCGCGCGCCGATCTCCTCGGCCAGCTGCGCCACGATCTGGGATTTGCCGACCCCGGGCGCGCCGTGGAGCATGTAGGCCGCCGTCAGGCGCCCGGCGCGCTGCGCCGCCCAGGCGGTGCGGAGCACGTCGAGGGCGGTGCCCGCGGAAACTGTCATCGCGTTGAGGGCCATGCCTGTCCTTTCCGGTCTGGACCAGAGCTAGGGCGGGGGCGGGGCGCGTCGAGCGGACGTCAGGCGGGCCGGGTCAGGGCGTAGCGTTTCTCGGCGAGCGCTTCGCGGCGTTGCTGTTCCTCGCCCTTGCGGAACGAGGCGCCGACAAAGTCGATATGGGCGCGGGCGGCGGCCTCGGCGGCGTCGGGGTCGCGGGCGAGGATGGCGGCGCCGATCGCCTCGTGCTGGGCCAGCAGCATCTCGCCCGTGCCGTCGATGGCGCGCAGGTAGTCGCGGTTGTAGAACACGCCGCGGCGGGTCAGCTCGTAGATCGAGGACATCATGTGACTGAGCATGGTGTTGTGCGATGCGTCGACGATGGCCGAGTGAAAGGCGATGTCGCTTTCCATGGAGGCGCGGGCGTCGTCGCGGTCCTGGGCTATGCGCATGTTCGCTAGGTGTTGCGAGATCGCCTGGGCGTCGAAATCGGTGTGGCGTTCCGCGGCGAGACGGGCGGCGAAGGCCTCCTGTTCCTTGCGGTATTCGAGGTACTCGAAGAACGCCTCGCCATGGCGGGAGAACAGGTCCAACAGCGCCGGGGACATGGCGGTATTGGTCAGTTGCGCGACAAAGGAGCCTTCGCCCTTGCGGGTCTCCAGCAGGCCCTCGTCCTCCAGCCGTTTGAGCGCCTCGCGCAGCTTGGGGCGGGAGACGCCGAGGGCCTCGGCCAGGTCCCGTTCGGCGGGCAGGCGCGCGCCCTGGCGCAGCACGCGGGAGACGATCAGATCCTCGATCTGCGTGACCACGGCGTCGGCGACCGAATCGTGGTCGATGGGCTGGAAGATGTGCGGATCGGTGGGCATGGGCGGTCTCCGGTGGCGTTTGGCGGCGCGGGGGTCCGGTAAATAATATTGTCCTTTTGGGCGTGACTTCAAGGGTTGCTTGCCTGGGTCAGCTGGGGAATACCGTTGCATACCAAGGGGGTTAGGGAAATGAGGGCAAAAAATATACCTTATTTTTCGGGCTCAGAGCCATGCACCCGGTGCAGAGGGGCCATGCGCACGAATTGTCGCGGCCGGTAAATAAAGTTTGCCGCAAGGGGGTGGTCAAGTTTATGAACCACGGCAAGGTGGCGGAAAACGATCCCGGCACCGGCCCTGACACTGGCCCCGATGCAAGACCCAGGAGGGCCGAAAAAACTCGTGGAGGAAACATGAAAAAGACCCTGACCTGCCTGCTGGCCGCGGCGACGATGCTGACCGCGCCCATGGCCCATGCCGCCGACAAGATGCTGCTCAAGACCCCGATCGCGTTCTCGACGGCCCTGCCGGGGCTGGGCACGCCGATCCCGCGGGTGGCCGATGCACTGGCGACCATGTCCGGCGGAACGCTGAAGATGAAGGTGTACGAGCCCGGCAAACTGGTCCCGGCCTTCGAGATCCTGGATGCGGTGTCCTCGGGCAAGATCAACTCCGGCTACACCACCGCCGGGTATTGGGCGGGCAAGATCCCGGCGGCCCCCCTGTTCTCGGCCGTGCCGTTCGGCCCCGAGGCGGGCGAGTACATGGCGTGGCTCTATTACGGCAACGGCATGGATCTCTATCAGGAGATGTATGACCAGGCCGGCTACAACGTGCATGTGCTGCCCTGCGCGATCCTGGCGCCCGAAACCTCGGGCTGGTTCGCCAAGGAGATCACGTCGGCCGAAGATCTGAACGGGCTGAAGATGCGGTTCTTCGGGCTGGGCGGCAAGGTGATGCAGAAGCTGGGCGTGGCCACATCGCTGCTGCCCGGCGGCGAGATCTTCCCGGCGCTGGAGAAGGGCGCCATCGACGCGACCGAGTTCTCGATGCCCGCCATCGATGCACGGCTCGGTTTCCACAAGCTGGTGAAGTTCAACTACTTCCCCGGCTGGCACCAGCAGGCGACCGTGTTCGAGTTGATGATCAACAAGGACGTCTGGAACGACGCCAGCGAGCAGCACAAGGCGATCATCGAGAGCGCCTGCAAGGCGTCCATGGCCGACAGCTTCGCCGAGGGTGAGGCGATCCAGCACGCGGCGCTGATCGACAACGTGGAAAAGAACGGTGTCGAGATGAAGCAGTGGTCGCCGGAGATGCTGGAGCTGTTCCGGGCGACCTGGGACGAGGTGGCCGCAGAAGAAGCCGCGAACGATGAATTCTTCGCCAAGGTACTGGCGGACATGACCACGTTCCGCGACGGCTACGCTCTGTGGAAGCGCAACGCCTTCCTGCCGCGGGACTGACCGTGGCCCGGGGCGGCGCCCATGTGGCGTCGCCCCTCCTGATTTCCTGATTTTTCAGACCGTTGCACAAATCCGGCTGGACAGATGCGTCCGCCATTCAAGGACCAGAGGAGAGGAACGATGGCGGTGGACATCCCCCAGATCGAGGACCCGCTCGAAACCTACGAGCATATTCTCGAACACGAGGAGCGCGACAGGCAGCCGGTGGCGGTGGCGCTGGACAATGCGGTAAAGGGCGTGGGCCATGTGGTGATGTGGGCCAATATCGCGCTCATTTCCGCCATCGTGGCGCAGGTGCTGTTCCGCTACCTGCTGAACCAGAACTTCCCCAAGCTGGACGAGATCCAGTGGCATTTCTACGGCGCGGTGACGATGATCGGCATCTCCTACGCGCTGGTCACGGACAGCCATGTGCGGGTCGATCTCTTGCACATGCAACTCAGCCGCCGGTCCCAGCGGATCATCGAGGTGCTGGGCATCCTGTTCCTGCTGGTGCCGCTGATCTACCTGATGGTGGACCAGGGCTGGGATTATTTTTACGAGAGCTACCGGGTGAACGAGCGCTCCGACAGCCCCACGGGTCTGCCCCTGCGCTGGGCGTTCAAGGCTATCATTCCCATCAGTTTCGTTTTGCTGGGCATCGCGGCAGTGGCGCGGTTGATCCATGATGCCCATGCGCTCTGGGTCGGGTACGAGGATGAACGTCCGGGCCGTGGGCTGGGTGTGGTGCTGATGGCGCTGCTGGCCTTCGCGGTCGTGGGCTTCGGTCTGAGTTTCCTGGTGGAGACGACGGAAGAGAAGCTGGTGGTGGCGATGTTCATCACCTTCATCGCGCTCTTGTTCACCGGGTACCCGGTGGCCTGGGTGCTGTCGGGGGTGGGTGTGGCCTATTGCGGGCTCGCGTTCCTGTTCGACAACGACCTGATGCTGTGGACCGGGCTGGAAGGCACGCTCACGGGGCTGGATTACCTGACCCTGGGCGCCACGGTGAACCGGGTCTATGCGACCATGTCGAACGCGGTTCTGGTGGCCCTGCCGATGTTCATCTTCATGGGGCTGATGCTGGACGAGAGCGGGGTCGCGGAGCGGCTGATGACCTCGATGCAGCGGCTTTTCGGCAAGACGCGCGGCGGGCTGGCGATCACGGTGACGATGATCGGGATCATCCTGGCGGCCTCCACGGGGATCATCGGCGCATCCGTTGTGCTGCTGGGGGTTCTGTCCCTGCCGGCGATGATGCAGCAGAAATACTCGCCGCGCCTGGCCGCGGGGGTCGTGTCGGCCTCGGGCACCCTGGGCATCCTCATTCCGCCGTCGATCATGCTGGTCATCATGGCGGACCAGATGGCGCTGTCGGTGGGCGATCTGTTCATGGCCGCGGTGTTCCCGGGGGTGATCATCGGGGGGCTCTACCTGGTCTATATCTTCGTGATCTCGTACCTGAAGCCCGACGTGGCCCCGGTGCCGGAGGGTGCGCAATCGCCCGATTGGCAGGCGGTCAAGGATGTGATGGTCGCGGTGCTGCCGACGCTGGGCCTGATCCTGGCGGTGTTGGGGTCGATTTTCGCAGGTATCTGCACGCCGACCGAAGCCTCGGGCATCGGCGCGCTGGGCGCGACCCTGCTGGCGCTCGGCTATCGCAAGCTGACCCTGCACAAGCTGGTCAATGTGCTGGTGTCGACCTTCAACACCACCGCCTATATCTTCGCGATCTTCCTCGGGGCGACGGTGTTCTCTTACGTCCTGCGCGAGCTGGGCGGGGACGCGTTGATCGAGCACATGATCGCGGCCACGGGGCTGGGCCCCAACGGCACGATCCTGTTCATCCTGTTCATCGTGTTCCTGTTGGGCTTCGTTCTGGACTGGATCGAGATCACGCTGATCGTGCTGCCGCTGATGCGGCCCATCGTGAACGCGCTGGGCATGGATATCCCCGGTTTCGGGGTGCTGGATGAGCCGACTCTGGTGTGGTTCGTCATTCTTGTCGCAGTCACCTTGCAGACATCATTCTTGACTCCGCCGGTCGGGTTTGCCCTGTTCTATCTCAAGGGAGTTTGCCCGCCGGAGATCAAGCTGCTGGACATCTACAAGGGGATCATCCCGTTTGTCCTGCTGCAGCTGACGGGGTTGGCGTTGGTGTTCCTGCTGCCTGCGCTCGCAACCTGGCTGCCGTCGGTGGCCTACTGATGGAGGCTGGACGCATGACGGACCCGGAGCTGATCGAAACCCTGCGCGGGATCGTCGGGGCCCGGCACCTGATGACCGACCCGCGCAAGACCGAGCGGTTCCGCAAGGGGTTTCGATCGGGCGAGGGCGAGGCGTTGGCCGTGGTCCAGCCCGGCACCATCCTGGAGCAGTGGCGCGTCCTGCAGGCCTGCGTGAAGGCGGACAAGATCGTCATCATGCAGGCGGCCAATACCGGGCTGACCGAAGGCTCCACCCCCAATGGCGGGTATGACCGGGACGTGGTGCTGATCAACACCCGGCGGATGGACCAGCTGACGGTGCTGGACGGTGGGCGGCAGGTGGTGAGCCTGCCGGGTGCGACCCTGTTCGCGTTGGAGAAACTGCTGGCCCCCTTGGGCCGGCAGCCCCATTCGGTGATCGGGTCGTCCTGCATCGGGGCGTCGATCGTCGGCGGGGTGTGCAACAATTCGGGCGGCGCGCTGATCGAGCGGGGGCCGTCCTATACCGAGCTGTCTCTTTTTGCGCAGATCACGGCGGACGGGCAGCTGGAGCTGGTCAATCATCTGGGCATCAACCTCGGCGAGACGCCCGAAGAGATCCTGACGCGGTTGCAGGAGGGCAGGTTCGCCGACGCGGATGTGGAGTATTCCAACAAACAGGCCTCGGATACCGAATACGCCACCCGCGTGCGCGATGTGGAGGCCGACACGCCCGCCCGGTTCAACGCCGACAAACGGCGGCTGTACGAGGCGGCGGGATGCGCGGGCAAGCTGGCGGTGTTCGCCGTGCGGCTCGACACCTACCCCAAGAATGACGCCGAGCAGGTGTTCTATATCGGCACGAACGACCCCGACGAGCTGACCGAGTTGCGCCGCCACATGCTGGCGGAGTTCAAGTCCCTGCCGGTGTCGGCCGAATACATGGCCAGAGAGATCTTCGACATCGCCGAGAAATACGGCAAGGACACGGTGATGATGATCAACTGGCTCGGCACCGACAAGCTGCCGATGTTCTTTGCCATGAAAGGGGCGGTGGATGCGCGGTTGAACAAGCTCGCGTTGACGCGCGGGTTCACCGACAAGTTCATGCAAGCCGCCAGCGCATTGGTGCCGCGGCTGATCCCCAAGCGGATGATGGCGTATCGCGACCGGTTCGAGCATCACCTGATCCTGAAGATGCGCGATGAGGGGATCGACGAGGCGCGCGATTTCCTGGGTGCGTTCTTCGCGGGGCGGGGTGGCGATTATTTCGAGTGTACGCCCAAGGAGGGCAAGATCGCCGGGCTGCACCGGTTTGCCGCCGCCGGTGCGGCGATCCGGTACCAAAACATCCATGCGGACCAGGTGGAGGATATCCTTGCGCTGGATATTGCCTTGAAGCGGAACGAGCGTGCCTGGCTCGAAGAACTGCCGCCGCATATCGCGGACAAGCTTGTGCACAAGCTCTATTACGGGCACTTCATGTGCCACGTTCTGCACCAGGATTACATCGTCAAGAAGGGCGTCGACGTGAAGGCGCTGAAGGCGGAAATGCTTGAATTGCTTGACAAACGGGGTGCGGAATACCCCGCCGAGCACAATGTCGGACATCTTTATGGAGCCAAACCGGACCTTGCTGCGTTCTACAAGAGCGTGGATCCGACGAATTCCATGAATCCCGGGATCGGGAAGATGTCGAAGTGCAAGCATTACGGCGCAAAACGGGAGGAAGTTTAATGTTGAACCATTGGTATGCATCAGCTGCGTAGCGCTATGCATCTGGCAGGGGTTCTGACCTAACGGCCCCCGTGTTACCCACACATCATCACGCGGCATGCGTTGATCGCACGGCCCCGGTGGGGGTCGAGCGGGAGGGAGGAGGAATTTCCCATCCGGTTACAGCGATTGATTTAATGCTGAACGAAATGGCTGGGCCGCAGAGTCCGGACCAAGGGACAGAGGATCATGACGGACACCAAGCACGATATCGACCCGGTGGAATCCCAGGAATGGCAGGAAGCCATCGAGGATGTGATCGCCCGGGACGGCGCGGATCGCGCCCATTACCTTCTGGACAAGGCGGTGCAGCAGGCCCGCGCGGCGGGCGCGACCCTGCCGTTCTCGGCCACCACGCCCTACCAGAACACCATTCCCGCCGATGACCAGTACGACTTCCCCGGCGACCTGGAGATGGAATGGCGGATCCGCACCATCAACCGCTGGAACGCCATGGCCACGGTCGTGCGCCGCAACAAGGTCAGCTCGGAATATGGCGGGCATATCGCGTCCTTTGCGTCCTCGGCGGTGATGTATGATGTGGGTCTGAACCACTTCTGGCGCTCGAAATCGGCGATCCACGGTGGGGACCTCGTGTTCTTCCAGGGCCATGTGATCCCGGGGATCTATGCGCGGTCCTTCATGGAAGGCCGGATCAGCGAGGAGCAGCTGGAAAATTTCCGCTCCGAGGTCGACGGGTCTGGCCTGTCATCCTATCCGCACCCGTGGCTGATGCCGGACTACTGGCAGTTCCCGACCGTGTCGATGGGGCTCGGCCCGCTCATGGCGATCTACCAGGCGCGGTTCATGAAATACATGCACAGCCGGGGCCTCATCGACATGGCCGACCGCAAGGTGTGGTGTTTCCTGGGCGATGGCGAGATGGACGAGCCGGAAAGCCGGGGCGCCATTGACCTCGCGGTGCGCGAGGGGCTCGATAACCTGATCTTCGTGATCAACTGCAACTTGCAACGGCTCGACGGGCCGGTGCGCGGCAATGGCAAGATCGTGCAGGAGCTGGAAGGCGACTTCCGCGGCGCGGGCTGGAACGTCATCAAGCTGCTCTGGGGCAAGGGCTGGGACGAATTGCTGGAGAAAGACGTCTCGGGCCGGTTGCGCCAGCTGATGGACGAGACCGTGGACGGCGACTACCAGACGTTCAAATCCAAGGACGGCGCCTATATCCGCAAGCATTTCTTTGGCAAGTATCCCGAGACCGCGGCGCTGGTCGAGGACTGGACCGATGAGCAGATCTGGGCGCTGCGCCGGGGCGGGCACGACCCGCAGAAGGTCTATACCGCGTTCAAGAAGGCGACCGAGACCAAGGGGCAGCCGAGCTGTCTGCTGGTCAAGACCGTGAAGGGTCACGGGATGGGCACGGCCGGCGAGGGCCAGAACACCACCCACCAGCAAAAGAAGATGAACGAGGAGCAGTTGCGCGCCTTCCGCGACCGCTTCAAGATCCCTGTCAGCGACGAGGATGTGGGCAAGGCCCCGTTCGTGGCGCTGAACAACGCTCAGAAGGCCTATATCCTGGAGCGGCGCAAGGAGCTGGGCGGCGAGTTCCCAAAGCGCGAATGGCGCGATACGCCCAAGCTGGAGATCCCCGCGCTGGAGGCCTTCGGCAAGGAGCTGAAATCCACCGGCACGCGTGAGATTTCGACCACCATGGCCTTCGTGCGGATCCTGACGACGCTCTTGCGCGACAAGAACATCGGCAAGCAGGTCGTGCCGATCGTGCCGGACGAGAGCCGCACCTTCGGGATGGAAGGCTTGTTCCGGTCCGTGGGGATCTACAACCCGATGGGGCAGACCTACATCCCCGAAGACCGGGACCAGATGTCCTATTACAAGGAGAGCGAGACCGGACAGGTCCTGCAGGAGGGCATCAACGAGGCCGGGGCCATGGCCGACTGGATTGCGGCGGCCACGTCGTACTCCAACCACGGCGTGCCGATGATCCCGTTCTTCATCTACTACTCGATGTTCGGGTTCCAGCGGATCGGCGACCTGGCCTGGGCGGCGGGCGACAGCCGCGCGCGGGGCTTCATGCTGGGCGGGACCGCCGGGCGCACGACGCTGAACGGCGAGGGGCTGCAGCACGAGGACGGGCATTCCCACATCCTGGCGGGCACCATCCCGAACTGCATCAGCTACGATCCGACCTTCAGCTACGAGGTGGCGGTGATCGTCCATCACGGGCTCAAGCGGATGTATGTCGAGCAGGACGACGTGTATTTCTACCTGACGCTGATGAACGAGAACTACACCCATCCGGACATGCCGATGGGTGTAGAAGAGGACATCATCAAGGGGCTTTACCGGTTCTCGAAAACCGCCAAGCCGAACAAGAAGCATGTCAACCTGATGGGGTCGGGCACGATCCTGGTGCAGGCGATCAAGGCGGCCGAGATGCTGAAGGAAGACTTCGGCGTGACCTCGGACATCTGGTCGGCGACCTCGATGAACGAGCTGGCCCGCGACGGTCAGGACTGCGCGCGGGCCAACCGGCTGGACCCCCTTGGAGATCAGAAGGTGCCGTTTGTCACGCAACAGCTTGAAGGGGTGACCGGACCGGTCATCGCGGCCACCGATTACATGAAGAACTATGCCGAACAGATCCGCGCGTTCGTGCCGCAGGACTTCACGGTCCTGGGCACCGACGGGTTCGGGCGGTCCGACAGCCGGGTCAACCTGCGCCGGTTCTTCGAGGTGGATTCCAACCACATCGCCGCCGCGGCCATGGTCGCGCTGCACAGGCAGGGGACCGTCACCGATGCGGTGCTGAAAAAGGCGCTCGCCCGGTACGAGATCGACAGCAACAAGCCGAACCCCCGTCTGGTGTGATCGGGACGCGTCCGTCCGGCCCGGCCTGCGCGCGGCGCGGGACAGGGCCGGCGGATGCCAGGGAATGAGAAGGACAAGACAATGGCAATCGAAGTAAACGTGCCCGATATCGGCGATTTCACCGATGTTCCGGTGGTCAGCATCCTGGTTTCGGTCGGCGATGTGGTCGCCGAAGAAGACCCCTTGCTGGAACTGGAGAGCGACAAGGCGACCATGGAAGTGCCCAGCCCCGTTGCGGGCAAGGTGGTCGAGATCAAGGTGGCCGAGGGCGATACCGTTTCCGAAGGTACGCTGATCATGATGATGGAGGCCGAAGATGGCGCGGCGGGCGCCTCGGAGCCGGCGCCTTCGGCACCAGCCGCCTCGGCGCCCGCGGCCCCGTCCGCTGCCGCGCCCGCGGCCCCCACCGACCCCAAGCCTGCGCCGGTGACCGATGCGGGCTTCGGCAAGGCCCATGCGAGCCCCTCGGTGCGGGCCTTCGCGCGATCCCTGGAGATCGATCTGAGCAAGGTGAACGGCACCGGCCGCAAGGGGCGCATCCTGCGCGAGGATGTGACCGCCTATCTGAAATCCAGCACGGCGCCTGCACCCGCCAAGGGGGGTGCTGCGTCCGGGGGCATGGGCATTCCGCCGATCCCGGTGGTGGATTTCTCGAAATTCGGCCCGGTCGAGGACGTGGAGATGCCGCGGATCAAGAAGATCTCCGGCCCAGCGTTGCACCGGTCCTGGCTGAACATCCCGCACGTCACCCATAACGACGAGGCGGACATCACCGAGCTCGACAAGTACCGCAAGGAGATGGACACCCAGGCCAAGGAAGACGGCTACCGGGTGACGCTTCTGTCTTTCGTGATCAAGGCGAGCGTCTCGGCATTGAAGACCCATTGGGAATTCAACAGCTCGATCCATCCCGACGGCGACAAGCTGATCAAGAAGGCGTTCTACAATATCGGCTTTGCGGCGGACACGCCCAACGGGCTGATGGTGCCGGTGATCAAGGATGCCGACCGCAAGGGGCTGGTGGAGATTTCCAAGGAGCTGATGGAGCTGTCGGCCAAGGCCCGTGCGGGTGAGTTGAAAGGCCCTGACATGCAGGGCGCGACCTTCACCATCTCGTCGCTCGGCGGGATTGGCGGGACGTCCTTCACGCCCATCGTCAACGCACCCGAGGTGGCGATCCTGGGCCTGACACGCTCGAAGATGGCGCCGGTCTGGAATGGCGAGGAGTTCGTGCCGCGCCTGATGCAGCCGCTCTCGCTGAGCTATGACCACCGGGCGGTGGACGGGGCCCTGGCGGCGCGGTTCTGCGTGACGCTCAAGACCCTGCTCGGCGATATGCGCAAGTTGATGTGGTAAGGAGACGGACCGATGGAGATTAAAGTACCCGATATCGGGGATTTCACCGATGTGCCGGTCGTCTCGATCCTTGTGGCCGTGGGCGACACGGTGGCCGAGGAAGACCCGCTGATCGAGCTGGAGAGTGACAAGGCGACCATGGAGGTGCCGTCACCGGCCGCCGGTGTCGTCAAGGAGATCAAGGTGGCCGAGGGCGACAACGTCTCGGAAGGCACCGTGATCATGGTGTTCGAGAGTGCAGGCGCCGAAGAAGCCCCGAAAGGGGCTGATGAGGCCCCCGCAGCCGCCGCTGCCCCCCAGGCAGTGGCCGCGACCGGCACCGCGACCGGCCCGGGGGATGTGCATGGCGAGGTGGTGGTGCTGGGCTCCGGCCCCGGCGGTTACACCGCGGCGTTCCGGGCGGCGGATCTGGGCAAGAAGGTCGTTCTGATCGAGCGCTATCCGTCTCTGGGCGGGGTCTGCCTCAACGTCGGCTGTATTCCGTCCAAGGCGCTTCTGCATGTCGCCAAGGTTATCACCGAGGCTGAAGAGATGGGCGCGCACGGCGTCAGTTTCGGCAAGCCGAAGGTGGATCTGGATGAATTGCGCGCCTTCAAGGACAGCGTGATCGGTCAGTTGACCGGCGGCCTGGGCGGTCTGGCCAAGGGCCGCAAGGTCGAGGTCGTCACCGGCTATGGCAAGTTCACCGGGCCGAACATGATCGCGGTGGAAGGCGAGGATGGCGTCACGACGGTCAGCTTCGACCAGTGCATCATCGCGGCAGGCTCCGAGCCGGTGAACCTGCCGTTTCTGCCCGAGGATGACCGGATCATCGACAGCACCGGCGCGCTGGAGCTCAAGGACATCCCCAATCGGATGCTGATCCTGGGCGGCGGTATCATCGGGCTGGAAATGGCCTGTGTCTATGACGCGCTGGGCTCGGACATCACTGTGGTCGAGTTCATGGATCAGCTGATGCCGGGGGCCGACAAGGACATCGTCAAGCCGCTGCACAAGCGGATCGAGGGCCGGTACGAGAACATCCTGCTCAAGACCAAGGTGACCGGGGTCGAGGCGCTCAAGAAGGGGCTGAAGGTCACCTTCGAGGATGCCAAGGGTGAGCTCACCACGGACACGTTCGACAAGGTGCTCGTGGCCGTGGGGCGCAAGCCGAACGGCGCGCTGATCGATGCAGAGAAGGCCGGGGTCGCCGTGGACGAGCGCGGCTTCATCGCCGTGGACAGCCAGCAGCGCACGGGTGTTGCGCATATCTTCGCCATCGGTGACCTGGTGGGCCAGCCGATGCTGGCGCACAAGGCGGTGCACGAGGGCAAGGTCGCGGCAGAGGTCTGCGCGGGTCACAACCGCCATTTCGATGCGCGGCTGATCCCCTCCGTGGCCTATACCGACCCTGAGGTCGCCTGGTGCGGCGTGACGGAGACCGACGCCAAGGCCAAGGGCATCGCCTACGAGAAGGGGGTCTTTCCCTGGGCGGCGTCTGGGCGGTCCCTTTCCAATGGCCGGTCCGAGGGGATTACGAAGCTGCTGTTCGATCCCGAGGACGACCGGGTGATCGGGGCCTGCATCGTGGGCACCAATGCGGGCGACCTGATCTCGGAGGTGGCGCTCGCCATCGAGATGGGCGCGGATGCGGTCGATCTGGGCCATACGATCCACCCGCACCCGACCCTGTCGGAGACGGTGAATTTCGCCGCCGAGATGTTCGAGGGCACGATCACCGACCTGATGCCGCCGAAGAAGAAAAAGGCCCACTAGGCTCTCTTAGGGTCAAGACCCGGACGCCGTGCCCCCCGGGGCGCGGCGTCTTGCGTTGGGGGTGCGGGGATTTGTTAACCGGGGCGTGCCAGAACCGGCAGTGCGGCGCGGTCCGGGCGCGCGGGGCTGCCACAGTCTGTCCCGTTTGCCGCGAATTCCGGTCCCGGCGCTTTGCGCAGCACGGGGGCTGTGGTTCTGTGCGTCATCCAGGATTTTCGGCGCCCGGCCCCGGTGCGCCCCATTTCAGAGGTTGATTTCATGCCCGATCCCGTCGTTCTGCTTGGCCCCGGACGCTCTTTCACGACCATTGCCGCGGGGATGCTCGGCCAGCATCCACAACATTACGGGATGCCGGAGCTGAACCTGGCCTTGGGCGACACGGTGGGGGAGTTCCTGGCCATGACCATGGGCGGGCGCAACGGGCTGGCCCACGGGATCGTGCGGGCGATGGCGCAACTGGAGTTTGGCGAAGTCACCGCAAGGGGCGTGGAGGAGATGCGCGCCTTTCTGCACGCAAACCGGGACATGACCACGCGGGAGTTGATGGCGGCGCTCCAGGACATGGTGGCGCCGAAAGCGATCGTCGAGAAAAGCCCGGCAATCGCGGCGGATGCGCATTTTCCGTTCCGGCAGGAGCAGATCCTGCCCGGGGCGAAATACATCCACATCACCCGCCACCCGATGTCCGCCGGCCGGTCGATGATCGACGCGAAGTGGTACACGATGATCCTGCGCTCGCCCGTGGGCGACTCCTGGGACCGGCGCACGGACCCGCCGGTTCTGGATCCGCAGGTGCATTGGTTCGAGGCCCATGAGCGGCTGCTGAACTTCCTCGACACCATCCCGGCGGATCGGCAGATGCGGCTGCGCGGCGAGGACCTGCTGGCCGATCCCGACACCTGGCTGGCGCGGATCTGCGGCTGGCTCGGGGTGGATACGGGCCCTGCGGCGATCGAGGCGATGAAGCACCCCGAAACCTCGCCCTTCGCCCGGCCCGGGCCACAGAATGCCCAATGGGGGGGCGACCCGAGCTACCAGGACAACCCGGCCCTGCGGCCCTACACCATCAAGCCCGAGCGGCTGAGCGGGCCTTTGCCCTGGCGCGAGGATGGGGTCGGGTTCGCCGATCACGTGATCGAAATGGCGCAATTTTTCGGCTATGAGGATGGCGGGCCGGCGCAGGGGGGCTGAAACCCGCGTCGGGAAACCATTGGTTTGCAAATTCGTGTCAAACCGTGGTTGAGTTTGGCAGGCCCGGTCGGGACCTGACCACGCACGCATGAGAGGAACGGATCGGTGAGCACGGGATTCGAGGCGATAACGGCGCAGGTCAAGCTGGTGATCTGGGACCTGGACGAGACCTTCTGGCAGGGCACCTTGTCCGAAGGGGGCATTACGCCGATCCCGGCCCATGCAGAGATGATCAAGACGCTCGCGGATCGCGGGATCATGTCGTCGATCTGTTCCAAGAACGATTTCGACACCGCCAAGGCGGAGTTGGAGAGGCTCGGCGTCTGGGACTACATCGTGTTTCCCCATATCGATTGGACCCCGAAAGGCCAGGCGATCAAGACCATGCTGTCGGCCATGGGGTTGCGGGCGCCGAACGTGGTGTTTCTCGACGACAATCACATGAACCTCGAAGAGGCCGCGTTCTTCAACGAGGGGCTGATGTGCGTGGATGCGACCCAGCCGCTCGCCGGGCTGCTGGATCTGCCGCAGATGAAGGGCAAGGACGACCGCGCCCATTCCCGGCTGGCCCAATACAAGATGCTGGAGACCAAGCAGGCCGCGCAAGCCGAGGGTGCGCTCGACAACATGGCGTTCCTGCGCCAGTCGCAGATCCGGGTCGAGATTATAACCGATCTGGAGCCGCATATGGACCGGGTTCTGGAGCTGATCAATCGCACGAACCAGCTGAACTTCACCAAGAATCGGGTGGAGACGCCGGAGGCGCGGGCGGAGTTGGACGCGCTCCTGGCAACCTCGGGGGTGCATGCGGGGCTGGTGCGGGTGACGGACCGTTACGGCGATTACGGGATCGTGGGCTTCTTTGCCGCGCGGGTGAAATACAGTGGCACAACCGTGCATCATTTCTGCTTTTCATGCCGGACGCTCAACATGGGGGTGGAGCAGTTCGTCTGGCAGCGGATCGGTGCGCCGGAATTCGACGTCAAAGGCCCGGTGGCAAGCCAGCTGGACGCAGGCGCGGAGGTGGACTGGGTCGCGGAGGCGTCGTCGTCGGATCAGGTGTTTTCCGAGCAGGACGATCGGACCCTGTGCCTTGTCGGCGGGTGCGACCTGCTGCAGGTGTCGTTTTACTGCGGCACCAACCGGCATGAATTCGTCAACAAGGAAGATCGCGGATACCTCGTGCGCTATGACGATCCGGGGTTTTTCCTGAACCCGCGCAAGCCTTTGAAACATGATCAGACGTTGAAGAAGTTTCCCACCTGGTCCTGGCAGGACATGGAGGACCTGGATGTTGCCTTGGCGGACTCCGATGTCGTGCTGCTGTCGCTCTATTACGCGGTGCCGGGCGACACGTTCTTTACCTTCGGCGGCAAGGAGTGGGGCGGGGAATACCTGGTCAAGGTGCCGCCGCGCACGCTGAAGAAGTTCATCAAGTCCGACCAGGCGTTGTGGTTTGCCAAGTCCTTCTATCACCGGCGCTACACGCTGGAGGAGAGCCTTGAGCTGACGCGCCGGAGCATGGAGCGGGCGATGAGTCTCGTGAAGCCGGACGCACAGGTCTTTGTGCTGACGGCGGCGACCAAGACCGGGATGCAGGCGGAGCGGACGGGCGAGATGCGCGCGGCCTATAACGCGATGTGCAAGGCGTTCTGCGCGGGCCATGCCCAGGCCCATCTGGTCGATCTGGACGAGGTCCTGCTGGAAGAGGATTTCCAGGACAGCGACCACTACACGCGCGCGGGCTATTTCAAGATCGCGAAATGCGTGAACGACTACATGGCCGACCAGTCGGGGGCCGCCGCGGATGTCGCGGCGGAGTAACACGCCTGTGCGGTCCGGTGCCGGGAAAGTGGCTCCCATGATGTGATTAATTCCTGGGCGCCTCGCGCAATTTGCTCGCTTCCTGTGCGCCCTCGGGGGGAGATTTCTTGACAAGGGTCAAGGCTATCCATCAAAGGGGGGCATGTGTGGGATCGAGTTTACGAATGCGTAACCTTTTACCGTCAGGCAGATCTGCGGAAGGAAAGGGGCCGCACGTGATCGGGACATGGGCGCGTTTTGGCCAAGTTGCAGCCCCTGTGCAGGTGCGAAACTTGATAGAATTGCGCCGAAGCGATAGGCTGTCAGGATTGGTTTTGCCAAGATATGCTGCATTGCAATATACGCGGGGCCTTCGGGCCCTGATGGAATTTGATCTTCGCGGGCGGTGGGCCGCTAACGTTGCGGTAACGCGCCGGTGGATAGACAGTCATGGTGCTGAAAGCGCGCAAGTGTGAGATGGGGGGTCTTCTGACCCGTCCAAGGGTGTAGACAGAGAACGGTGGTTGCGCCCGGCGAGCGGGGCAGAAGGCCGAGTATTTGTGAATTTCATTGTAGGAGTGACCTGTATGCCATTGACGAAGAGTGATTTTATGATCTTCGCCAGTTCGGTTCCCAACAAGATCACTCCGGGGATTGCGATTTCCGCCAGCCGTGCGGGCCATTGGGGGATCCTCGACCTCGAGTTTGCGGATGCGGCTGCGCCAGCGGTGCGCCGGGCACTGACGGACGTCGCGGCCAAGGCCCGCGGACGCTGGGGGCTGAAGCTGTCCAGCGGATCCGCGGCGGAGTTTGTTGCAGGTGCAGCACAGTCCGTGTCGGAGCCCGCTTGTGTCATTCTGGTGCCCGAGGACGCGGCCTCGCTCGCCTGCGCCGTCGACGCTGTGCGCGCCGCGGTTCCGGACGCAAGTGTTCTGGTGGAGCTCATCGATACCACCTTCCTCGCCGCGGCGGAGGCTGCCGGGGTCGACGGGGTCGTGGCCAAGGGGCACGAGGCGGGCGGACGGGTCGGGGACGAGACCACGTTCCTGCTGCTCCAGCGCTTGACGAAAGCAACCGATTTGCCGGTGATCGCGGCCGGCGGCGTGTCGGTCAACACGGCGGCCGCGCTGAAGGTGGCCGGGGCGCGGGGCATTCTGCTGGACTGGCCACTTTGCGCCTTCGAGGAGGCGGAGTTGCCCGCGCCGATGCTGCGCGCGATCACGCGGATGGATGGCAGCGAGACCAACTGTCTAGGCCAGGATTTCGGCGCCGGGCATCGGGTGTTCTGGCGGGCCGACCACAAGCCTGCGCGGGCGCTGGACATGCTCGACATTCCCGGCAGCGATTCGGTGGCGTTTCGCGCCGCGGTGAAGGCGGCGGTGAATGCCGACGATCCGGTCTGGCTCGTGGGGCAGGACGCGGCTTTTGCCGCCGGGCTCAAGGCGCGGTTCGGCACCTTGCCCGCGCTGCTCGACGGGCTTGCGGCGGGGGCCGAGGCGCTGGTGGCCGAGGCGCGCGCGACCACGCCGCTCGCCGAGGGCAGCCCCCTGACGGAGGTGACGGGCACGCGTTATCCCATCATCCAGGGTCCGATGACCCGGGTCAGCGATGTGGCGGAGTTCGCCGTGTCGGTGGCCGAGGGCGGGGCGCTGCCGTTTTTGGCGTTTGCGCTGATGCGCGAGGCGGAGTGCGCCGCGCTGCTCGAAGAGACCAAGGCGCGGATCGGGGACAGGCCGCTGGGCTTGGGGATCCTGGGGTTCGTGGACGACGCCTTGCGGGCCGAACAGACAGCTGTGATTGCCGCCCATAAACCCGATTTCGCCCTGATTGCGGGCGGACGGCCCGACCAGGCGCTGGCGCTGGAAGCCGAAGGCATCCCCACGTGGCTGCACGTGCCCTCACCGGGGCTGCTGGCGCTGTTTCTCGAAAGCGGCGCGCGGCGGTTCATCTTCGAGGGGCGCGAATGCGGCGGCCATGTGGGCCCGCGGTCCAGCGCCGTCCTGTGGCAGCAGGCCATCGACGCGCTGGAGGCTTACTACGGCCCGGACGCGCCGATCGATTGCGAGCTTCTGTTCGCGGGCGGGGTGCATGACGCCACCTCCGGCGCGATGGTCTCGGCGCTCTCGGCGGGGCTGGCGGCGCGGGGGGCGAAGATCGGTGTCGTGGTCGGCACGGGCTATATCCTGACGCGCGAGGCGGTCGCCAGCGGCGCGGTGTTGCAGAAGTACCAGGAGCTGGCGCTGACCTCGGCCAAGACGATGCTGCGGGAATCCGCGCCGGGGCATGCGACCCGCGTGGTCGAGAGCCCGATCGTGGACGAGTTCTTCGCCGAAAAGGCGCGGCTGCGCTCGGAAAAGGTCGATCCGGACGAGATCAAGGACCGGTTGGAGCGGCTGAATGTCGGCCGGTCGCGGATCGCCTCCAAGGGGATCGACCGCAACCCGGATTACGGCAAGGTCGCGGGGGCGGAGAAGTTCGTCGCCATGACGCCGGAGGCGCAGGAAAAGCTCGGCGTCTACATGATCGGGCAGGCGGCGAGCCTGCATTCCGAGCCCACGACGATTGCCGCGTTGCACGGCGCGATCTGCACCGACTCCGCGGCGCTGTTGCAGGCGGCCGCACCCGCGCCCGCGGCCCGGCCCATGGCCCCACCCGAGGAAGGCCCCGGCGCGCGGATCGCGATCACCGGGGTGGGCACGATCCTGCCCAAGGCGCGGGATTTCGCGGCCTATTGGGAGAACATCCTCGACGCGGTGGACGCGATCGAGGAGGTGCCGGAGCGACGCTGGGACTGGCGGCGGTATTTTGACGAGAACCGCGATGCGCCGGACAAGATCTATTCCAAATGGGGCGGGTTTCTCGACGAGATCGATTTCAACCCGGTCAAATACGGCATCCCGCCCAAGACCATGCCGAGTATCGAGCCGCTGCAGCTTCTGGCGCTGGAGACGGTGCGCCAGGCGTTGGAGAATGCGGGCTTCAAGGACGGCGTGATCGAGGATGCGGAGCTGCGGCGCAAGACCTCCGTCATCATCGGTGTGGGCGGCGGCGCGGGGCCCTTGGGCCAGCGTTACGCGGTGCGCTCGTCCATGCCCGCGATCAATGGCGCCATGACCGAGGTGGCCGATGCCCGGCTGCCGACCTGGACCGAGGACAGCTTCCCCGGGATCCTGCTGAACGTCATTGCCGGGCGCGTGGCGAACCGGTTCGATCTGGGCGGTGTGAACTTCACCGTGGACGCGGCCTGTGGCTCGTCGCTCGCCGCCGTGATGATGGCCTCGCGGGAGTTGGAGAACCATACCTCGGACATGGTGATCGTCGGCGGCGCCGACAGCTTCCAGAATCCCTTTGATTTTGTGGCGTTTTCCAAGACGCGGGCGCTGTCCCCCCGGGGCCGCTGCCGGACTTTCGATGCCAGCGCGGACGGGATCGCGATCTCCGAGGGCCTGGCGATGATGGTGCTGCGGCGTCTTGATGCGGCCGAGGCGGCGGGCGACCGGATCTACGCGGTGCTGCGCGGGGTTGCGGGGTCGTCGGACGGCAAGGATTTGTCCCTGACGGCGCCGCGGGCCGAGGGCCAGCAGGAAGCGCTGCGCCGGGCCTATGCCCATGCGGGGATCTCGCCGGGCACCGTGGGCGCGGTGGAGGCGCATGGCACCGGCACCGTGGTCGGCGACCGCACCGAGATCCAGAGCCTGTCTAAGGTCTTTGCCGAGGCCCGCGACGACCGGCAGTTCTGCGGCGTGGGGTCGGTCAAGTCGATGATCGGCCATACCAAAGCGGCGGCGGGTTGCGCAGGCATGATCAAGATGGCCATGGCGCTGCATCACCGGGTGCTGCCCGCGACCCTCAATGTCACCGAGCCGAACCCGTCGGCGGATTTTCCCAACAGCCCTTTCTACGTGCTGACCGAGACGCGGCCCTGGCTCAACCCGACCGACACGCCGCGCCGGGCGGGGGTGAGTGCCTTCGGCTTTGGCGGCACGAATTTCCACGTGGTGCTGGAGGAATATACCGGCGGCTACCTGCCCCGGCACCAGGCCCCGTTCCGGCGCGACTGGACCCATGAGCTGTTCGTGTTCTCGGCCGCCTCGCAGACGGATCTTGCCGACGCGCTGAAACGGGCCTCCGGGGCCATGGCGCAAGCCCCCAGCGGTGTGCGCGCGGCGGATGTAGCGGCGAGCCTGGCCAAGCGGTTTGACCCGAGCGCCAAGGCGCGGTTCGCGATCGTGGCGGGCTCGCTCGAGGATGCCAGCGCGCGCATTGCCCGGGCGGCCGAGGGGCTGCGCTCGGACGCGGGCGATCTGCGCTCGGTCGATCCCATGGGTGCGTTTTTCTCTGCCGAGGCGCCGGTGACGCCCGAGCAGGTGGCGTTCCTCTTCCCGGGGCAGGGGTCGCAGTATCCCGGCATGGCGGCGGACCTGACCATGACCTTCCCGCAGGTGCGCGAGGACCTGGAGGCGGCGACACGGACCCTGTCGGCGCGGCTGGACACGCCCCTGTCGGAGCGGATCTTCCCGCGGCCCACCCTCGATCCCGAGGAGCGTGACGCGCAGATCGAGGCATTGAAGCGCACGGACGTGGCCCAGCCCGCGATCGGGGCCGTGTCGCTCGCGCTGCTGAACCTGGTGCGGAGCTTCGGTCTGGAGGCCCACCGGATGGCCGGGCACAGTTTCGGGGAATACACCGCGCTCCACGCGGCGGGCAGTTTCGATGCGGCGACCCTGCTGGGGCTGGCCCATGCGCGCGGCGATGCCATCGTGCAGGCGGGCGGCGACGACCTGGGCACCATGGCGGCGGTCAATGCGGGGCCGGAGGCGGTGCGCGCGGCCCTGGGCGATGCGCCCGAGGTGACGCTGGCCAACATGAACGCGCCGGATCAGACGGTGATCGCCGGGCCGACCCAGGCGGTTCTGGCCGCCGAGCAGCGGCTGAGTGCCGCGGGGCTGAGTGCCAGGCTTTTGCCCGTGGCCTGCGGGTTCCATTCGGATTGTGTGGCCCCGGCCCGCGACCGGCTGGCCGCCGCGCTGGAGACCGCCGAGATCGCCGCACCCGGGCGCGTGGTCTATGCCAATGCCACCGCACAGGTGTATCCCGAGGTGCCGGAGGACGTGCGCGCGCAGCTGGCCCGGCACCTGGTCGATCCGGTGGATTTCCTCGGCAGCGTCCGCGCGATGCACGACGCGGGCGCGCGGCTTTTCCTTGAGATCGGGCCGGGGGCCGTCCTGTCGCGCCTGACCAACCGGATCCTGGAGGACAAGCCCCATCTCGCCCTGACCGCAGACATGAAGGGACGCTCCGGTATCCAGCAGTTCCTGTGCCTGTTGGGTGGCTCTGCCGCCGCGGGGCTGGAGATCGACCTCGCGCGGCTCTGGGACGGGCGGGAGACGCGCGATCTGGACGTGACCGGCTGGGACCTGAGCCTGCCCGAAGATCCGCAGCGCGCGATGCTTTGGAAGCTCGATGCCGCCAATGCCCGCCCCATCGATGGTGTGCCGCCGCGCAAGGGTTTTGCGGCGCGACTTGAAGAGGACCCCATGCCCCAGACTGCCCCCGTCCCGACGCCGCCCCCGGCCGCCGCCCCTGCGGCGAGCGTGGCTCCTGCGCAACTCGCGGCCCCTCAGACCGCGCCCGTGGTGGCCCCGGCGGGGCCCGCGACGGCCCCTGGGGCGGCGTCGCAGCCGGTCTCCGCGGCCTTGGCCGACAGCGTGATGAAGCGTCACCAGGAGCTGATGGCGAAGTTCCTCGACAACAATCGCGCGGTGATGATGCAGTGGCTGGCCGCCGGTCAGGCCGCGCCGGGTGTTGCTGCGCCGATGCCCGTGCCGCATGCCGCCGCGCCGGTCGCACCTGTGCCGACCCCGCCTGCGGTGGCCCCAGCCCCCGCGCCGTCCCCCGCGCCAGCACCGCAAGCTGCCCCGGCGGCGGCGCAGCCCCAGCCCGTGGCGACGCCCGCACCCGTCCCGGTGCCGGAACCTGCGCTCTCCGAGACGGCGGTGACCGACGCCCTTCTGGCGCTGATCTCGGACCGCACGGGGTATCCCACGGACATGCTCGACCCGGACCTCAACCTCGAGGCCGATCTCGGGGTCGACTCGATCAAGCGGGTGGAAATCCTCGGCGCCCTGCGCGGCGACCTTCTGCCCGATGCGGGCGAGGCCGCGCGGGAGAAGATGGGCCCGGTCTCGCGGGAACGCACCGTGCGCGGGATCGTTGCGAAGTTCATGGAAGTTGTGGCGGAGTTCGCGACCCCGGCTACGGCCCCCGCGCCCGAGGTAGCCGCGTCTGCGCCCGCCGCGCCGGCCCTGTCCGATACGGCAGTGACCGACGCCCTTCTGGCGCTGATCTCGGACCGGACGGGGTATCCGACGGACATGCTCGATCCGGACCTCAACCTCGAGGCCGATCTCGGGGTCGACTCGATTAAGCGGGTGGAGATCCTCGGCGCCCTGCGCGGCGACCTTCTGCCCGATGCGGGCGAGGCCGCGCGGGAGAAGATGGGCCCGGTGTCGCGGGAACGCACCGTGCGCGGGATCGTCGCGAAGTTCATGGAAGTGGTTGCGGAGTTCGCGGCCCCGGCTATGGCCCCCGCGCCCGCAGCGGCGGCGACCCCGGTGGCTGCGCAGGCCGAAGCCCCCCTCGCGGTCGATCCCGACAGCTGGCGTCCGCGCTTCATCATGTCCGCGCGACCGGTGCCTGCGCCCGCGGCGGAAAACTGGATCGTGCCCGGGGCCACCTATATCCTGACCGATGATGAGGCTGGCGTGGCCGAGGCGGTCGCGGCCCATCTGCAATCCCAGGGGGCCGGTGTGCGGCTCCTGTCGCCCGCGACCCTCGACTTTTCCGACGACGCGGCCCTGCGTGCGGCGGTGCGGGAGATGGACGGGGCGGTGGCCGGGGTCTTCCATCTGGCCCCCCTGCGCCCAGAGCCGCTGTTCGAAGAGATGGACCGGGACGCCTGGCGGGCCTCGGTCGATCGCTGCACGCGGGCCTTCTACAGCTTGCTGAACGAGCTCGGCGAGGGGCTGAGCGCGCGGACGGACGCGGTCGTGGTCTGCGCCTCGGCCATGGGGGGCGCGTTCGGCTTCGATGGCACCGTGCCCTCGGCGCCGGCGGCGGGCGGGGCGCCCGGGCTGCTGAAGACCGTGGCGAAGGAATGGCTGGACGTGCAGTGCCGCGCGGTGGATTTCGCCCCGGCGCTGGAGGCCGTGCGCAAGGCCGAGCTGGTGCTGGCCGAGGCGGGGTTCCGGGACGCGCCGGTGGAGATCGGCTATCTCGACGAGGCGCGACATGGTCTCTTTGCCGAGCCTGCGCCGCTCGGGGCCGAGGATCCCGTGACGCTGGATCTGCCACCGGGGGCGGTGGTCCTCGTGACCGGGGGCGCGCGCGGCATCACCGCCAAGATCGCCCGGCATCTGGCCGAGCTGCACAAACCTCATTTCGTGCTGGCCGGATCGACGCCGCCGCCCGAGGGGCCCGAGGCGCCGGAGACCGCCGGGATCGTCGAGGATCGGGCGCTGAAGGCCGCGCTGATCGCGGCGGCCAAGGCGGCGGGACGGCCCATCACGCCCGCGGCTATCGAGGCGGACTATCGCGCGACCCTCAAGGCGCGTGACATCCGCAGCGCCATGGCGGCCATCGCGGCGGCGGGCGCGACGGCGGAATATGTCGCCTGTGATGTGCGCGACCAGGATGCGCTGGAGGCGATGGTGGCCGACATCTACGCGCGGCACGGTCGGATCGACGGGGTGCTGCACGGCGCCGGGGTGATCGAGGACAAGCTGGTGCTCGACAAGACCGTCGAGAGCTTCGACAACGTCACCCGCACCAAGACCGAGAGCGCCTTTGCCCTGAGCCGGGCGCTGCGGCCCGAGGGGCTGAAATTCCTGGTGTTCTTCACCTCTGTCGCGGGCCGGTTCGGCAATCGCGGGCAGGGGGATTACGGTGCGGCGAACGAGACCGTCTCCAAGCTCGCCCGCGTGCTCGACGCGCGCTGGCCGGGCCGGGTGACCGCGGTCAGCTGGGGTCCTTGGGACAGCGGCGGCATGGTCTCGGCCGAGATCAAGGCCCAGTTCGACGCCATGAATATCGAGCCCATCGATCCCCGCCTCGGGGTGCGGGCGCTGGAGTTCGAGATCACCCGCGGCAGGGCGAGCGCCCCGGAGGTGGTTTGGGGACGCGGCCCGTGGGAGACGGATGCGGAGACCTACGCCCGCACCTACGGCGCAGGCGGCACCAGAGAGGCGGCGGAATGACAGCAGACGGTGCCCCCACGCGCCACGCTGACAACGAACCGATTGCAATCGTAGGCATTGCCTCGATCTATCCCGAGGCACCGGACACGGCCACCTATTGGCGCAACATCACCGACAAGGTGGATGCGGTGGCCGATGCCCCGGCCGATTGGTGCGCGGATCTGTTCTTTGACCCCGAGAGCGCGGATAACGACCGGATCTACACCAAGCGCGGTGGGTTCCTGCGCGATCTCGCGGTGTTCGACCCGCTGCGCCACGGGGTCATGCCGACCTCCATCGACGGGGGGGAGCCGGACCAGTTCCTCGCATTGCAGGTGGCCGCCGACGCGGTGGAGGATGCCGGTTTCGCCGCGCGCCCCGTCCCCGGCGACCGGGTGGCGGTGATCCTGGGCCGCGGCACCTATATCAATCGCGGCTTCACCAGCGTGGTGCAGCACGGGATCATGGTGGATCGCTTCCTGTCGATCCTGAAAAAGCTCCATCCCGAGACCGACGCGGAAGAGCTGGCCGAGGTCAAGGCGCAGCTCAAGGCCTCCCTGCCGCCCTTTAATGCGGAAATGGCCCCGGCCCTGGTGCCGAACCTGGTGACGGGGCGGATCTCCAACCGGCTGGACTTCAAGGGCGCCAATTACATCGTGGACGCGGCCTGCGCCTCGTCGCTCATCGCCATGGATCGCGGGGTTGCGGACCTGCGGGCGGGGCGGTGCGACATGGCGGTGGTGGGCGGTGTGCATGCCTCCACCCCCGCGCCGATCTACCAGATCTTCTGCCAGCTCGAGGCGCTGTCGCGGAAGGGGTCGATCAAGCCGTTCTCGGCCAATGCCGATGGCACGCTTCTGGGCGAGGGCGTCGGGCTGATGTGCATCAAGCGGCTTTCCGATGCGGAGGCCGCGGGCGACCGGATCTACGCGCTGGTGCGCGGGGTCGGCGTGGCCAGCGATGGCAAGGGGCTGGGTATTCTCGCCCCCCGGATCGAGGGGGAGACACTCGCGCTCCAGCGCGCCTATGAGGATGCCGGGGTCGATCCGGCCACCGTGGGGCTGATCGAGGCCCATGGCACGGCGACCGCCCTGGGCGACGCGACGGAGGTCGAGGCGCTGGTGGGCCTGATGGGGACGCGCGACAGCGACGCGCCGTCCTGCGCGCTGGGCTCGGTGAAGTCGATGATCGGGCATTGCCTGCCCGCCTCGGGCTCGGCCGGGATCATCAAGACCGCGCTGGCGCTCTATCACAAGACCCTGCCGCCCACCTTGCTGGACGAGGCGAACCCTGAGTTGGGGATCGAAGGCTCGCCGCTCTATCTGAACACCGAAACCAGGCCCTGGATCCACGGGCTGGACACGCCCCGGCGGGCGGGGGTGAACGCCTTCGGCTTCGGCGGGATCAATGCCCATACGGTGCTGGAAGAATATCGCGGCGGGGCGGAGCCTGCACCGAACCTCACCCGGTCGAGCGAGCTTCTGGTGGCGGGCGCGCCGGATGCGTCGGGACTGAGCGCACGGC
This sequence comes from Dinoroseobacter sp. PD6, assembly GCF_028807315.1. Lineage (NCBI taxonomy): Bacteria > Pseudomonadati > Pseudomonadota > Alphaproteobacteria > Rhodobacterales > Roseobacteraceae > Dinoroseobacter > Dinoroseobacter sp. PD6. The sequence goes on from NZ_JARAMN010000001.1 coordinate 102,851, forward strand.
TGGAGGCGCTGAAAACCGCGCTATCGGGCGACATGCCCCCGGCAGAGGTCGCGCGGGTCGAGAATGCCGCCCCGTGCCCCGGCCCCTGGCGCGCGGCCATCGTGGCCCGGGACGCGGGCGATGCCATGGCCAAGATCGACAAGATCCTCGGCCGGATCGCCAGCGGCAAGGACCGGCTCAGGGATCGCAAGGGGGCGTATCTGAACGCGGCACCGCTGGCCGCCACGGGCAAGGTCGCCTTCATGTTCCCCGGGGAGGGGAGCCAGCATCTGGGCATGCTGCGCGAGATCATGCTGCATTACCCCCGGATGCGGCAGTGGTTCGACCTGGTGGACGGGGCCTTCGCGGGCCATGGCCGCAACCTGCTGCCGAGCCAGGTGATCTTCCCGCCCCCCGGCACCGCCGAAGAGGGCGGCGCGCTGTGGCGGATGGATATCGGGCCGGAGGCGATTTTCGCGGCAAACCAGGCGGTTGCAGCGCTGTATGAAAGCATCGGCTTGCGCCCGGACATGCTGGTCGGCCATTCCACGGGGGAATACTCGGCGCTCTTTGCCGCCGGGGTGACGCGGCGCGAAGATCCGGCCGTTCTGCAGGCGGAGATGCGCGCGCTGAACGCGGAATACGAGGCGATGGCGGCCGAGGGGCTGATCGCCGAGGGCGCGCTGGTGGCGCTCGGCGCGGTGGATGGCGCGGCGCTGGAGGACAAGCTCGCGGGGCGCGACGATGTTTATCTGGCCATGGACAACTGCCCCAACCAGAAGGTCGTGGCGGCGTTTTCCGACGCGGGCCGCGACTATGCCCTGAGCCTCGCGCCCGCGCTGGGCGGGTTTGACGAGCTCTTGCCGTTCTCGCGCGCCTATCACAGCTCGGCCTTCGCACCGTTCAGCGCGCGGCTCGAAGGCTTCCTCGCGGGGATGCAGGTCGCGGCCCCCGAACGCCCGGTCTATTCCTGCCTAAGCACCGCGCCCTTTCCAGACACGCCCGACGCGATCCGCAAGCTGACCGCCGACCAATGGTCCGGGCGGGTGCGTTTCGTCGAAACGGTGGAGCGGATGTATGCGGACGGGGCGCGGATCTTCGTCGAATGCGGGCCGCGCAACAACCTGTCTGCCTTCGTGAACGACATCCTGCGCGGGCGCGATCATGTGGCCGTGGCGGTCGACACGCCGTCCTCCCAGGGGCTCGACCAGCTGCACCACATGGCCGCCCAACTGGTGGTGGAGGGGGTGACGCTCGACCTTGGCGCGCTGGCGGCCCCGGTGCGGGCGGTGGCGAAGCGGGCCGGTCCGAGCCGTCCGCAGGTGCTCAAGATGGGGGTGCAGCCCATGGATATCGCGTCGGTGCCCGAGCGGGCGCAGAGCGCGCCGCCCAAGGCACCGCCCGCGCCGAAACCCGCCCCCGCGGCACCGCCCCCCGCCGCGTCGCAAACCCGTCCCACCGCCAACTCGCCCGCCGCCCCGACACCGCCGAAGATGCCGGTGACGGTCGCCGCCGCACCCCGGCCGCAGCCCGCTCCCACCGCGCCTCCGGCAGAGGCCGAAGCGGTGGTCGACGCCTATTTCGACACGCTGGAGGGCTTCCTCGCCTCCGAGACCGAGATCATGGCCGCCTATCTCGGCACGGTGCCGGGACAGGCGGACGCGGCCCCCACGCCCATGCCCACCCCCGAGACCCAGGCGCCCCGGCGGTTCCCGATGCTCGGCGCGGTGACCCCGGCCCCCGACGGTCGCAGCCTGACCGCCCGGATCGAGATCGATCCGGCCCGCGCGCCCTACCTGCGCGATCACAGCTTCGGCCACGGCATTTCCCAGCGCGACCCGGAGCTGACCGGCCTGCCGGTGGTGCCGCTGACCTTCTCGATGGAAGCACTGGCCGAGGCCGCCGCGGCCCTGCGCCCAGACCTCGTGGTGACAGGGATGCGGGAGGTGCGCGCCTCGCGCTGGTTCGCCCTGGATCGCCCGCCCCTGGTGGTGGAGGCTGCGGCAGAACTGCGCGAAGAGGGGCCCGTGACCGTGGTGCGCGTGCGGATCCGCGCCGCCGACGGCCCGGCGCTGCGCCCGATCCTGATCGAGGCGGATGTGACGCTGGCCCCCGCGCGCCCGGAGGCGCCCCCGGCCCAGCCGCAAAGCTATGGCGCCCTGCGCGACGCGCCCTGGTCGCTTGCGGATGTCTACGGCAAGATCATGTTCCACGGTCCCAAGCTGCAGGCGGTGGAGGCCATGGATGTGGTCGGCACGGGCGGGGTGGAAGGCACCCTGATCGGGCTGCCCCATGACGCGCTCTATGCCGGGGTCGCCGACCCGGGCTTCGAGACCGACGCCATTACCCTTGACGCGGTGGGCCAGCTGGTCGGCGTCTGGTCGGCGGAAATGCTGCCCGAGGCGTTCCACATCTTCCCCTTCCGGGTCGAGGCGCTGGAGATCTTCCGCGACCGCCTCGCCCGTGGCGAGCGCGCGCGCTGCCGCGCGACCATCGATCTGGTGGGTGCGGACGAGATGCGCGCCGATATCGACGTGGTCTCGGCCGACGGGCGGCTGCAATGCCGGATCGCGGGCTGGTGGGACAAGCGGTTCAACCTGCCCGAGCGGTTCTTCCGGGCCCGGCTCGACCCGCCGCGCAATCCGCTCTCGGCGCCCATCGCGCTGCCGGGGGGCGCGCCGTTGCCCGAGGGCTGCGCGCTGCATCTTTGCGACGAGATCGGTGACGATCTGCTGGACGGCTCCGGCGGGATCTGGGCCAAGGTGCTGGCGGGGCTTGTCCTGTCCCGGGCCGAGCGGGCGGAATTCGCCGCCATGGACGGGGCCACGGACAAGCGGCGCTGGGAATGGCTGCGCGGGCGCGCGGCGGCCAAGGATGCGGCCCGCGCGGTGCTGGGCCGCGCGCTCGCGCCCGCTGACATTCCCCTGGTCGTGCCGGGGGAGGATGCAGGCCCGGTGATCGACCCGACCCTGCCGCCCGCCTGGGGGCCTGCGCCGCTGATCTCGATCGCCCACAAGGGCGCGCGCGCGCTGGGCCTGGCGGCCGATCCGCGCCGCTATGCCGGGGTGGGCGTGGATCTCGAAGAGATCGCGCCGCGCACGCCTGCGTTCCTGGAGACCGCCTTCACCCCCGCCGAGCGCGCCTCGATCATGGCCCTGCCCGAAGGACAGCCGCGCGATACGGCAGCGACCCGCTATTGGTGCGCAAAGGAAGCAGTCGGCAAAAGCTTCGGGCTCGGCCTCGCCCAGGCCCTTGATCGTTTCGAGGTTCAGGGTGATGGAATGGACGCCCCGCCCGTGATTGTTCGGGATCTGTCAACACACACCGATATTGCGGTGACCGCGACGGCCGAGCTTGCGCCGGGCCTGATCGCCGCCGTCGTGCTCAGACCGCAGGACGCAGGAAATTGAAAGGCCAGAGGATAAAACCATGACCCCCGTGAGCTATGATGACGCCTACAAGGTGATGCAGGAGATTTTCGAGGATCTTGCCGACGACCTGGGCGAGGACGAGATCGACCTGAAACCCGAGAGCAAGGTGCTCGACCTCGGGGTGGAATCCATCAGCCTCGTCTACCTTATTTCCGAGTTGCAGCAGAATTACGGCCTGGGCGACCAGCTGTTCCGTAAAATGCGCGAGGAGGATCAACTTCTTAAGGATATGACCGTAGACGATATCCTCAAAGCGGTGGTCGCGCTCAGCGCCCGGCAGAACGCCTGAGGAAGGACCCGGAGATGTCACAGACGAAAATTCAGACGGTTATCATTGGCCTTGATGGGGCGACCTACGACATGCTCGACCACCTGGTCGCGGAGGGGGTCATGCCCAATTTGGGGCGTATCATGGCCGAAGGCGCGCGCGGGATCCTGGCCTCGACGATCCACCCGCTGACCCCGCCGGCCTGGGCCACGCTGATGACCGGGCGCAGCCCCGGCAATCACGGTGTGTTCGACTTCATCCGGGTCGACCGCGAAGGGTCCAAGCCCAGCTACACGCTGGCGACCTCGGCGGATGTGAAGGTGCCGACCATCTGGCAGATCGCGAGCGCCGCCGGCAAGCGGGCGACGACCCTGAACTACCCGGTGATGTTCCCGGCCAAGCCGATCGACGGGGTGGTGATCCCGGGCTATGTGCCCTGGTCCTATCTCGGCCGCGCCATCCACCCGCGCGAGACCTTCAAGATGCTCAAGGCCAAGGGTGTGTTCAAGGCCTCCGAGATGTCCACCGACTGGCAGCATGAGCGCAAGGCCGTGCAGGGCCTGTCGGAGAACCAGCTGACCGATTGGGTGCAGTTCCACATCACGCGGGAGCAGCGCTGGCAGGACATCCTGCTGACGCTGATGGAGGAAGAGCCGTCAGAGCTGACAGCCGTTCTGTTCGACGGCGTCGACCGGATCCAGCACCTCTGCTGGCACCTGATCGACCCGGTCAGCCGGGACGACTACACCACGCCGGACTCGGTGGCGGCTCGGGAGCTGGTGCTGCAATATTTCCGCAACGTGGACGACTACCTGGTGCAGATCATCGACAAGGCCGGGCCGCAGGCGCAGGTCTTCATCGTGTCCGATCACGGCTTTACCCGCTCGGGCACGCGGATCTTCTATGCCAACACCTTCCTCGAACATGCGGGGCTCCTGACCTGGAACGCGGGCGTGGCAATGGACGACCAGGGCCGCGTGGCGCTCGACGAGAATACCGAGGCCAGCACCCTGATCGACTGGGCCGAGACCAAGGCCTATTCGCTCAGCTCGTCCTCCAACGCGATCTTCATCCGCCGCGCGGCCAAGCCGGGCGATCCCGGCGTCACCGATGCGGAGTACGAGGCGTTCCGCGACGACCTGATCGCGCAGCTTCTGGCCTTCACCGATCCCGAGACCGGCAAGCCGGTGATCAAGTCGGTGTTCAAGCGCGAAGATGCCTTCCCCGGCACCCAGACCGAGCGCGCCCCGGACCTGACCCTGCAGCTCCATGATTACAGCTTCCTGTCGGTGCTGCGCGCGGACCAGCCGATCAAGGACCGGCGCGTGCCCTATGCCACCCACCACCCCGACGGCATCTTCGTGGCCACCGGGCCGGGGATCGCGGCGGGCACGGCGCTCGACCGGCTGCAGATCGCCGATGTGGCGCCCACGGCGCTCTATTCCTGCGGGGTCGAGGTGCCCTCGGAGATGGAGGGCAAGGTGGCCGAGCAGGCCTTCGCCGAGGCCTACAAGGCTGACAACCCGATCCGTTATACCGCGGGCGAGGGGGCGGCGGCGGGCGATACCGACGACGCGGCCCTGACCGGCGACGCCGAAGAGCAGATCCGCGAACGCCTGAAATCCCTCGGGTATCTCTGAGCCATGCCGAGAGCTTCCCTGCGCGGGCATACGATCCATTACCAGCAGATCGGGGACGGTCCCGATGTGGTGCTGATCCATGGGTTGTTCTGCAACATCGCCTTCTGGTGGTTCCGCGTGGCGCCCCAACTGGCCGAGCGGTTCCGCGTGACCGCGCTCGATTTGCGCGGGCACGGGTTCTCGGCGATGTCCGACGAAGGCTACCGCACGGTGGACCTGGCGGGCGACGTGGTCGCACTGATGGACCATCTCGGGATCGAGAAGGCCCATGTGATCGGGCACAGCTTCGGCGGGGCCGTGGCGCTCGCCGTGGCCACGATCGGCTCCGACAAGGTCCGGCGCCTGAGCCTCGTGGATGCCTGGGTGCCCTCGCTGCAGAAGATGCCGCCTTTGTCGGATACCAGCTCCTGGCCCGCCCTGCAAAAACGCCTGCGGGAGCGGGGCATCGTCATCGAGGGGGAGCTGCCCCGCGTCGCCCACGGGTTTTTCGAGGAACTGCTGGAGACCGATCGCGGCCCCTCGCGTGGGCAGGCCCGCGGCTTCGGCGATGCGGCGGTGCTGGCGGCCATGCCCGTGAGCGCGGGTCGGGACCGGCGCCCGTCCCGCGCCATGCGCCGCTGGCGCGAGTTGATGGCGCGCACCAACGCCCATGAGGAGCTGCACGATCCCACCGGGCTCGAAGAGGACCGCATCCGCAGCTTCACGCGCCGGGTCGACCTGGTTTACGGCGCGCGCTCGCGGTATCTCGATACGCGCGACGGGCTGGCGCGGTTGATGCCCGAGGCGCGCAGCATCACGGTGCCCAATGCGGGGCACTTCTTCCCGTTGCTGAACCCGGACGCGCTCCTGAGTGCGCTGGAGACACCGGACCCTCCGGCGCCCGGGCGGCGCTGGGCAAGGAATGAGCGAGCGAGTTTGTGACCGATTTGCGTAAAGAAGGCGGCTCAGACGGGGTCGATCCGCTGCGGGGTGTGCGGCCGCACCCGGAGGCGGGCCCGGCCCTGACCGCGGGCAATTTCCGGCGTCTGGCCAAGAACGGCATCGGCGATCCGGCCAATGCCTATGTCCACGGCATGGAGTATTTCGAGGGCCGTCTTTATTGTGGCATGACCCGCAACTCATTCAAACTGCTCAACCTTTTCCCGCCGATTGACCCGCCTGCGCTGGACCCCTGGCCGGTGGACGTGCCCCCCAATGTGCGCGATCTCGACATGCAGGGCCAGATCTGGCGCTGGACCCCCGAAGACGACAGTTGGGAAATGGCCTATCGCTCGCCGCTGATCGAGGGCAAGACCGGAGAGGAGGCGCCGCGCGACCTCGGCTACCGCGGCATGCGGGTGTTCCAGGGCAAGTCCGACCGCAAGCCGAACCTTTATGTCTCGACCATGTCCACGGTGCTGCGCGGCTGTGCGGCCCATGTCCTGCGCTCCGAGGACGGGCTGAATTTCGAGCCTGCCTGCGAGCCGGGCATCGGCAACGACAACATCTCGACCTTCCGGGAGCTGGTGGATTTCGACGGCTACCTCTACGCGCCCCCCGCGGGCGAGGGGATCCAGTTCAACTCCAACCGCACCGGCGTGCTGAAACGCTCCAACGACCCGCGCCCCGGCAACTGGGAGACCGCCTGCGACCTGGGCTTCGGCGACAAGACCAACAACGGCATCTTCATGATGGCCAAGGCCAACGACCAGCTCTATGCCGGGACGTTCAACAATTACGAAGGCTACCAGGTCTGGACCACGCCGCGGTGCGGCGACGGGCCCCTGCAATGGCGCCGGGTGATCGAGAAGGGCGCCTATCGCGGCCCGCTGTCGGAGATCGCCATGGGCATGGTGGAATTCAACGGCGCACTCTATGTCGGCTCCTCGATCCAGAACGGCGGCTATGACCGCACCAACCTGGTGGGTCCCGGCGCGGGGGAAATCATCCGCATCTGGCCCGATGACAGCTGGGATCTGCTGATCGGGATGCCGCGGGACACGCCGCAGGGGTTCAAATACCCGCTCTCGGGGATCGCACCGGGCTTCGACAACATCTTCTCGGGCTACACCTGGCGGATGTGCGTCCATGACGGCTGGCTTTATGTCACCACCTTCGACTGGTCGGTCTTCCTGCAATACGCCCACCGCCCGTCGCCCACGGCCAAACGACTGGTCGACGCGGTCAGCTTCGAGCAGCTGGCGGAGGTCGGCGGCGGCTTTGAGCTCTGGCGCACCAAGGACGGGGTGAACTGGCAGCCGGTGACGATCAACGGGCTCAACAACCCCTACAATTACGGCGGCCGCACCATGGTCTCCACCCCGCACGGCCTGGCGGTGGGCACCGCCAACGTGTTCGGCGGCAAGAGCCCGGCGCGCTTCGCCTCGGGCTGGCAATATGTCGAGAACCCCGATGGCGGCACCGAGATCCTGCTGGGCGATCACAACATCAAGCCCTACGAGACCCCCGCACCCGTGCGCAGCGCCGAGGTGGCCGATATCGCCGCCCCCAAACGCACCCGCCGCTGCGACATCGCGATCACCGGCTGCACCGGGTTCATCGGCACCAACCTGATCCCCAAGCTGCTGGCGAAGGGCTACACCATCCGCGCGCTGGTGCTGCCGGGCACGGGCGACGTGCTGCCCGACAGCCCGCAGATCGAGCTGATCGAGGGCGGGCTGGGGGATACCGACGCGCTGGCCCGGCTGGTGGAGGGCGCGCGGGTTGTCCTGCACATGGCCGCGCGGCTGGCGGGGTCCTGCACCCTGGTCGAGCTGCGCGAGACCAACGTGGAAGGCACCCACAACCTGATCCGGGCGGTCAACGCCGCGGGCGCCTGCGCGCGCTTTGTGTTCTGCTCCTCGGTCGCGGCCTACCAGAACCAGTTCGCCGAGGCGGAATGGCCGATCCACGAAAGCTCCGCCCTGCGCGTGGATGGCGGGCACGACCTGTCCGATTACGGCATGACCAAGATCGCCGGCGAGAACCTCGCGCGCTTCTATGGCCGCAAGTTCGGCTACGAGCACGCCATCCTGCGCTTTGCGCTGGTCTACGGCGTGGGCGATCCGCTGGTCGATCCCATGGTCAAGACCGAAGCGCCCAAGCCCGAGTTCGGCAAGGGCCAGCAGGGCGAGCAGCCGCGCCAGTTCGTCCATGTCACCGACGCGGTGGAGGCGATCCTGCGCGCCTGTTTCGAGCCCGGCGCCCGGAACGAGACCTTCACCGTGGCGGGGCCGGACGTGATCACCTATCGTGACATGGGGCGGATGACCCGCATCGCGATCGGCAAGGCCAGCAAGGATGACCTGGACCCGGACCGCACCCGCGTCTGGCGCCGTTACGTGCAGCAATACGATATTTCGAAAGGGAAGAATAAACTCAAATTTTATCCCTCGGTCCCGTTTGCGGAGGGCTTGCGGGAGATTGTCGAGGCGGCCCAGGCCAAGGGGGAGCTTCCGCGCCCCGGCCAGGCGCCGCGCCTGGCAAGACCGGGTATCGACCGTCCCCAGCGCGTCCTGACCGAGGGGCAGGGCGCGGATGCGGCTGACCTGCCACAAGAGACAAGGGGCGCTGCGATCAGCGCCGAGTAACACATTGAAAGAAGCGGGGTGCAGAATGCAGTCCGACAACAACAGAGGAGCAACGTCTATGTCCGATACTCAGGAATGGACACCGAACGTTCAGCAAGTTGGTGGCAATCAGAACGAAGCCATGAACTACGTCCGCAGTCTGCTGCGCGAGGGCCGCACGGACGAGGCGCGGGCCGAGTTGCAGATGATGATCGAGGCCGACCCCCAGGACACCCGGGCGATGATGGCCTTCGCGATGTCGCTGGTGCGCGAACAGCGGCTCGAAGAGGCCGCGCCCTATGTCGAGCGCGCGCTCGAGGTAGAGCCGGGCAATACCATCGCCGCCCTGATGGGCGCCCAGATCGGCGTGCGCGGCGGCAATGCAGAATATGCCGAGGCGCATTACCACAAGGCGCTGCAGGCCGATCCGCGCAACATGCGCGCGCTGATGGGGCTGGCGCGGCTGCACGGCCAGAACCAGAAGCCCGAGGCGGCGATCGAGGTGCTTCAGACCGCGCTGGAGGTGGATCCGCAATCCGCCCGTGTCCGGCGCCAGTTGGCCACGCTGCTGCAGCGGACCGAGAAGACCGAAGAGGCCAAGGCGCAGCTGCGCGCGGCGCTCACCGCGAACCCGAACGACCAGGGCGCGTCGGTGCAACTGGCCAATATCTGCATGCGCGCCGGGGATACCGCCGAGGCGATCCAGGTGCTCGAGACCGCGCTCGAAGCCCAGCCCGACAATCGTCGCCTGACCATGTCGCTGGGCCGGATGCGCCTGCGGGCCGAGGATTACGCCGGGGCCGAGGCGACCTTGCGGCCCCTGACCACCGGGCAGCGCGGCGGCATGGCGCGGATCGCGCTGGTCCAGGCGCTGATCCCGCAGGGCAAGCTGACCGAGGCGCGAACGCTGCTGGCAAGCTCCTCGCGCGGGGCGCGGACGCCCTCGCTGGTGCATCGTCTCTATGGCGACGCGTTCGTGGCCGAAGAGAAGTGGAGCGCGGCGGAGAAATCCTATCGCGCGGCGGTCTCGGCCCTGCGCGAAGGCGGCGACGAGATGCTGGCCAGGATCGACGCCCAGAAGGCCGCCAACCCAAAGGCGACGGGCGCGGACCTGATGAAGATCTACACCGACGCGTTCGAGGCGCGCCGGGCCGAGCAGGTCGCGCAGCGCCAGGCCCAGGATCCGGCCGAGGCGCGCGAACGGCGCCGGGCCGCCCGGGCGGAGCGGCGCGACGGTCCCAATGCGGAGCGGCGTCGCCAGGTGCTGCAGCGGCTTGCCCAGCAGCGGCGCGCCAACAATGCGGCCGGCACCGCGGCGGGGCCCCAGGCCGGCGGCGGATTGCGCGCCCGCATCCAGGAGCGGCGCGCCCAGCAAGCGGCCGGGACCGCCCCGGCGGCCGCCGGCGGCGTGACTGGGGAGGTGATCCCGCCGCGCGGTGGCGGGGGCGGCCGGTTGCGCAACCTGATCGCCCGGCGCCGGGGCACCCCCCCGGGCGCCCAGTCCTGACCGGAACCACCTGAGCCTCGAACCCGGGCGCAGCCGCGCCCGGGGCAGACTTTTGCGGAGAGATCCAAGTGCGCATTCTCGTGACCGGACCGACCGGCGCCATCGGGCAATATGTCCTCGAAGGGCTGATGCAGACCGACCATGACGTGCGCGTGCTGTCCCTGCCGGACAGCCTGCACCGCATCAATTTCCGCGACCGGATCGAGATCGTGATGGGGGAGCTGTCTGACGACATCTCCCTCGCCGAGGCGGTGGAGGGGATCGATATCATCTACCACTGCGCCCTGGTGGGCCCGCCCCCGGCGATGTCCGCCGATCACATGATGCATGTGAACGCCGAGGGCACCCGCAACCTGCTGCGCCATGCGGCGGGCCGGGTGCAGCGTGTCGTGCTGTGCAGCTCGAACAACGTCTACACCCCCCACCGCGCGCCCGCCATGTGGCCCCTGCTGGATGACGCCCTGCGCGAGGCCCATGGCAACCCGCAACAGGTGGCGCTGGGCGAGTCGCTGATCGCCGCCGAGGACGCGGTGTTCGAGGCCCAGGCCCGCGACGGCCAGGACTATGCCATCCTGCGCCCGACGGTGGTGGCGGGCCGCAAATGCCCCTTCGTGGAGCAGATGATCATCTCGATCCTGCAGCAACCCGAGACCATCGAGGTCCAGCGCCGGATGTGGGATACGATGCAATGGGCCCATGGCTCCGACATCGCGGCGGCGGCGTTGCTGGTCGGCGAGCATCCCGAGGCCGCGAACCAGTGCTTCCTCGTGGCCGGCAGCGAGCCGATCACGATCTACGACGTGCAGGCCTATATCTGGGACATCATGAATGTCGGCAAGAGCGACAATCCCCACCGGGACATCGCCGAGCGCAACAATCTCGGCCTGTGCAAGTTCGAGCCGCGCAAGCTGCGCGCGCTTGGCTGGGCGCCCCGGGTGGACGTGAAATCCTGCATTACCGAGGTGCTCGGCCGGTTGGAGTTCTACTCCTCGGCCAGCATCAAGCTGCCGGCGCACATGGTCGGCGACTGATCGAGATGAACGGGGAAGACAGGCGATGAAATACCTTGTGACGGATGCGGCGGGCGCGGTCGGGCATCGCCTCGCCGCGACCCTTGTGGCCGCGGGGCACGAGGTGCTGGCCTTCTCGGACAGCCCCGTCAATGGGGTGGCCAGCCGGGCCTGGCCCACCCGTGCGGACGTGCTGGCCAGGGCGCTGGCGGGGGTGGACGTGATCTGCGCGGTGGACCTGGCGACGGTCGCGCCGGACGCGGCCCCGGCGCTGCTCAAACGTCTGGACAAGCTGCGGGTTGCGGCGGGCAAGGCCGGGTGCGGCCGGTTCGTCCTGCTGGGGCGCGCCGATATCTACGACCCCGCGCTTCTGGCCGACAAGACGCTGCTGGAACGCTCGGCCACCGCCGCGCCCGCCGACCTCGCCCCACCTGCGGCGGCGGCCCTCGCGCTGGAGGAGAGCCTGCGCGCCGGCGCGGGGCTCGACTGGACGATCCTGCGCGCGCCGATGATCCTCGCCCCCGACAGCGCCGAGGCCAAGGCCCTCTTCCGCCGCATCCTGATCGACGACGCCCCGTCGCCCGCCCGGTTCCACCCGGTCGATGCCCGGGACGTGGCCACGGCCCTGGCCACCCTCGGCACGCACGACCGCGCAGGGGGGCAGGTGTTCAACATCGCCGCCCCCGCGGCCCTCGCCGCCCGGACCCTGGACCAGGAGCTGGGCCGGCTCGCGCGGCTGCTGAACGACGAGGCCACGCCGCAGGACAAGCTCCGCCCGCCCCATCAGGTCGCGGACCCGGTGCTGGCCACGGACAAGCTCGCGCGCCTGACCGGCGTCACCCCGACGCGGCCGATCTGGGTCAGCCTCGCCGAGACGATGCAGCAGGTGATGAAGGACCTGCGCGCCGACGGCACTCTCCCGCCGCTGCCCGAGAAGATCAACCCGGTCGTCAAGGCAGTGGAGTTGGGGCAAAAACCGCTCGCCGGCAAGACCGCGGTGATCACCGGCGTGACCTCCGGCATCGGCCGCGCGACCAGCCTGCTGCTGTCGCGACTCGGGGCCACGGTGGTGGGCATCGCCCGCAATGCCGAGGCCGGGGCGGCCTGGGAAGCGGCCCTGGCCGAAGGCCGCCACACCGTGCCCGGCCAATTCATTCAGGCCGACCTGATGTCCTTTGCCCGGATCCGCACCCTCGCCGCCGACCTTGCCACGCGCTTTCCGCGGATCGACATCCTGATCAACAATGCGGGCGCGAACTTCCCCGCCCGGCGCCTGACCGAGGACGGGGTCGAGGCCACCCTGGCGATCAACCATTTCGCGCCCTTCTTGCTGACCAACCTGCTGGCGGGCCCGCTGAAGGCGGCCCCGGCGGCGCGGATCATCATGGTGAATTCCGACTGGCACCGCCGCTCCCTGCCGGACATGCACGACCTGCAGATGGAGAGCGGCTATCGCACGGGCGAGGCCTATTGCCGTGCCAAGTTCATGAATTTGCAGATCACCTACGCCATGGCCGCCCTGCTGGACGGCACCAACGTGACCGTGAACGCGATCCATCCCGGGGTGGTCCGCACGGGCATCTCGACCCGCAACACCGACGGCGCGCCCCAGGTCCCCGCCCAGGCCCGCGAACGCGCGCAACAGCGGATGATCTCGCCGGAGTTTTCCGCCGTCTACCTCGCCAGCCTCGCCACCGCACCGGACTACGAAGGCCAGAGCGGGCTCTACCTCGATACCGACGAGATCAAGCAGTCCCACGAGGCCACCTATGACGAGGATTGGGCCTGGCAGATCTGGGAATGGAGCGCGCAGATCACCGGGCTGACCCCGGCCCCCGCCTGACCGCTCAGGCGGTCAGGACCGGCGTGCCGATCTGGTAGCGCCCGAGGAAGTCCTGGAACGCCGCGCGGGTATTGGGGTGGTTCCAATAAATGAATTCGCCGGTCACCTCCGCCGTCTCCGGCGCGCAGAGCCACAGCAGCAGCCGCGCCGCCACATCCGGGCTCTGCGGCGCGGTCTGCTGGTTCTGCGCGGTCAACTCGATCGAACTTGTCATCTCGCGATAGCTTTCCGTGTCGATCGGGCCGGGGTTGAAGACATTGGCCGTCACCCCGCGTGCGCCGACCTCCTCGACGAGGGTCTGCACCATGTGGTTGGCCACGGATTTGGCCGAGGCGTAGCAGGCGGTCTTCTCCTTCGGCACCAGCGTGGCCGAGGTTGTCAGGAACTGCATCCGCCCGTGACCCTGGTCGATCATCACCGGCGCCACGTGGCGGATCAGGTTCAGAACCCCGGTCGCATTTGCGTGGAAGCTGGTCTCCCACTCCTCGGGCGTGATCTCCCACAGCAGCTTGCCCAGCCCGGCGATGTTGCCGCCGCAATTGAGCAGGAAGTCGATGCGCCCGAACCGCTCCACCGCCGCGGCCACCGCCCGGGCCACATCGGCGTCCGTGCCGAGATCGGCCGCCACCGCAAGGCAGGCGCCGCCATCCTCCGCAATGTCCCCCGCGACCGCGTCGAGCCCGGCCTGGCTGCGCGCAACCAGCACGACCGACGCCCCCGCACGGGCCAGAAGAAGGGCGGTCGACCGGCCAAGGCCGCTGCTCGCGCCGGTCACGATCGCGACGGTCCCGTCAAGAAATGGCGTCATCTGAAATCCTGCTTGTTGTCGCGTGGCCGCCTCAGAAATGAGAGCGGAAGAACCGGACCACCGCCGCCGACCCGTTCAGATCGCCCCGCGACGGTCCGAGGGCGCGTTCGCCCGCGCGCGATCCTTCATGGCCCGGCCACCAATGGCCCATCTCGGGGACAGGGCAGATCACCACCTCGGTGCCGCCGGTGCAGCCGGTATGGGTCGTGCAGCTGACACCGTCCAGGTTGGAGGTCGTGCGCGTCCCCGAACAGCGGTTCTGCCGCTGCCAGAAGGTCTCCACCGTCTGGACCGAGACGCGAAAACCCGCCCGCTCGATCTTGCTCTGGCCGCCGTCAAAGGGCGAATGCTCGTCGATCAGCCCGTGCATCACCATGACCGAGATCGGTTTGGGGTTGGCGCATTGCTTGCTGGTGTCCTTGACCCCGCCGCCGCCTGCAATGGCGGCGAAACTGTCGGGCAGGTTGCAGGCCAGGTGCTGGCTGAAAGCAAAACCGTTGGAGAACCCGGTGGCGAAATTGCGGTTGGGGCTGATATTGCCGAACCTCCTGAGATCTTCGAGCATCGCCTTGACGAAACTGATGTCGTCAATGCCACGCCGCATGGCCGGACCGCAGCAATCGCCGCTGTTCCACGACCGCCGAAACCCCTCCGGATAGACCACGATGAAACTGTCGGCCCCGGGGGCGCGGTGGATGTTGATCTGGCCGCTGAAGGCGTCGGCACTGCCGAAGCCCGGATGGAAGGCGAACAGCACCGGAACCTCCGCGGCCGAGCGCGCGCTGTCGGGCACATAGGCGATATAGGACCGCTCCATCCCGCCGACGGAGATCTTGCGCTCGACCTTCTGGGTGGCGGCCTCCGCGCCCGCCGCGCCGAGCATGAGGACCAGACCCGCCAGCAAAAGGCCGCCGCACCGGGTCAGCCAGCGGGACAGGGGGGTAGAAACGATCACCATTACAGAATCCTGCTCTTTTATGTGATGCCCGACAGATAGGGGCGGGTCGACTGCTAGACGATAGCAGCCTCCGGGTCGAGCGACAGCAGCTGATCCGTGGGCGTCGCGAAATCCCGCGCAAGCGTGCCGTCCCTCACCAGCTGCAACGCGATGTAGCGGTGCGAAGTTCCCGGCCGGGCGATGGCCCGGACATGGGGCAGGCGGGCGACGTGCAGGGTTTGCGTCGAATCCACCTCGTCATCGGGCGAGTAGTACATCTTCACCGCCGTGACCTTGTCGGCGTTCTTCTCGATCAGCGGCCAGGTATCGAGGTATTTGGGCTCCACCCCGCGGCTGGCGAACCAGTCGACCCCCCATTGCATCGACATCGGCACCCGCTCGCCCGCGCCGCCCTTGGCATCCCGGGTCGCCGGATCCACATAGCTCACCGTCCCGGCGGTGATTATATCGTCCACACCCAGAAGGAAGCCGTGCATGAGCGCGCCATACCCGCCGATCGACGTGCCGAACATGGTCACCCGCTTCGGCCCGATCTTGTCGATGAAATAGCGCAGGAATTCAACTGTTTCATCAGGATTGCTTGTCAGGCCATTGATTCCGTTGTGATATCCGGTCCGGACATCGTCGTCACGCAAGAACAGGATCGTCTGTGGCAGATCCTTCGAGAAATCCTTGAAATCGAAATCGCCGCGCCGAACCGCGGTCGTCGAGCTGAACATGATGATCAGGTGATCTGGATCTCCATAGGAGACAGCGGCGCAATCGGAGATGACTTCCAAACTCATGGGGGGACCTGTGTTTTGTTCTTGAAATACGCGTAGGTAGTAAACCCAGTATTCGCTGCGGCTGCAAGTTGCAGGTGATTTCGTTAAGGTTTCGCGAACACCCGGCGCATTTGGTCCTCTCGCAGGCAGCGCGCGCCGGAGTGTGGCGCGGATTTGACCATGTCACGAAGCTCGCGGGCGGTTTCGTGGCGGCGCGGGGCGGCGTGCGGGGCAGTGTCCCGGGGGCCGGGCCCGAGGGCTGTGACCGATGCGCACGGCCGGCGCCGGTCGCGGCATAACCCCAGGGGGAGCCGCGCAACACGGCGCAACTGCAAACTGTCCGTGAGTTGAAAATTTCTTAGCATTATGGGAGATATGGAGGATCGATATCGAGTAATTTTTCAGGCGGGACCAAATGCCCCCAAGCCATGCAGCGTTGGTGCCCGATGGCACGCCGCGCAAGCGTTACAGACTAAGCCCAGATGCAAAGCTCACCCGCGCGCCTGTCGAGGAGGGCAAGCCGCGCCACGGGTTTTACAAGGACGCAAAATCCGGGCGGCTGTTTCGTCTCGGGGCGGAGGAGTTCTTCCTGCTGACCCAGCTGGAGCGGGGCGAGGATTTCACCGCCGCCGGCAAGGCGTTCCGCGCCCGGTTCGGCACCGGCGTGCGCGAAGCCACGATCGCGGGGTTTGCGGCACAGATGGTCGCCGCCGGCGTGCTGGTGGAGGCAACCGGCACCGACCCCCGCGCCGAGGCCCCGTCCCCTAGGCCCGACCGGGCCGCGCCGCTGCGTCCTCCCATCGACCAAAGCCGGGCGCATAACGCCGACCGGGACGAGTTCGACGCGTTCGAGGACCTGCTGCCGGAGGCGGGCTCTGCCTTCGATGGCTCTCCCGAGGACGATATCGACGGGCTCGAAGACCTGATCTTCTCCGATGCGTCGGACCGCGCCGATCCTCCCAAGCCCGCGCCGGAGCCCGCCTCCGGGGAGACGCCCGCCGCGCCCAGTTTCCGGGCGGCCGCCGCCGCCGCGCGCGTCGCCAAGGGGGCCGCAGGCACCGCGCGGCCCGACCCGGACCAACCGGCCGAAAGCCCCCCCAAAGACCCGCAGGCGCCTTCGACGGACAAGGCCGCGTCCCCCGCCGACACCCCCGCGCCCGACGGCAAGGCCGACACATCCGCGACCCCCGCCCCGGGCCCCGGTCCGCAACCGCGCCGAAAGCAGACCTTCTTTCGCAAGACCGGCCTGCATGACGGGGTGGCCCGCAAACCCGCCAAGAAAGACGACACCCGGGACGCCGCCGACACCGCCCCGCAAGACCCGCCCGACGCACCCGCCGATCGCGCCGCCCCGACCGCACCCGGCCCGGAGCCCGCCAGGGCCCGCGCCGAGGCGACGGCACCCCGGGCGGCCTTCGGCACCGGGCCCGACCCGAAGGACAAGGCCCCCGGCACCGGCATCATCAAGCTCTTCGCGCCCAACGGGCTTTTCGCGGTGCTCAACGCGCTCTTCGGCTGGATGGCCTGGTTCAAATGGCTGCTCTGGCCGCTGACGCTCTTTGCGTTCATGGCCGTCTTCACCCGGCTGTCGGAATACGGCACCAGCATCTCCAACGCCCGCGGGGCGATCGACCTGGTCTGGCGGCTGGTGATCTCGACCCTGACGGTCAATTTCTGCGCGGCCTTCTTCACCGGCTGGGCGATCCACCGCCAGGGGGCCAAGGTGCCCGCCTTCGGCATCCGCATGATCCTCTATGTCATCCCGCGCTTCGCCGTGGACGAGCAGGCGGTCTACAAGCTGCCGCGCGAAGCCAAGCTGGCGGTCTATTCCACCACCATGCGCGCGCGGCTCTTCCTGTTCGCGGCAGGCACCACCCTGTGGGCCTTCACGCGCCACTCCCAGACCGTGATCCCCGACATGACCCTGCTGGTGTCGCAGATCGCGCTCCTGACCCTGGTGTTCACGGCCTTCCCGCTGATGTCCGGAGACGGGTACAAGTGGCTCACGACCTTCTTCGGCCAGGAGATGCTGAAGCAGCGCGCCCATGCCTGGCTGTTCAGGAACAACCAGAGCAAGATGGGCTTCACCTATCCCGAGCCGAGCGCGGGCGAGAAACGCGCCTTCATCTTCTACACGGTCGGCTCGCTTCTGTTCATGGGACTGGTGCTGTCGTTCCTCTTCGTGTGGGTGTCGGGCGCGCTGGTGGGCCGCTATGGCGGCTCGGGCGCGGCGCTCTTCTTCTTCCTGCTCGTGGCGATCGGCTTCTGGGTGATGTCGATGAAATCGAAGCAGCACAAAGCGATGGAGCATGGGGTCAAGACCATGATGGCCGAGAAACAGGCCGCGCGCGCAGCCCAGGGCGGCGCGGGCGGCTTCGGCGGGGCCGAGGGCTTTGCCGCGCGGGGCGCGGGCGGCGGTTTCACACGCGGCCCCGGCGCCGGCGGCGGCTTCGGCGGCGGGCCGGGCGGGTTCGCTGCGGGCGGCGCAGGCGGCTTTGCCGCGCCGGCCGGGGGCAGGGCCGGGGGGGGCGTCGCGGCCGCGCCCGGTCAAAGCCGGGCCATGGTGCCGGTGCCGCAAACCGGCCGGGCCCTGGCGCTCGGCCAGTCGCGCGACCTGACCAAGCTCGGCTCCCGGCCCCTGCCGGGCGTCCTTGCCGAGCCTGCGCCGAAATCGCGCCGCTGGGCCTGGATCCGGCGGCTCACGCTGTTGGCCGCGGCGGGCGCGCTGATCTACGCGGCCTTCCAGCCCTATGCGTTCGAGGTGGGCGGCGATTTCACCATCCTGCCGGACACCCGGATCGAGGTGGGCGCGCGCGTGGCGGGCGAACTGGTCGAGATCCATATCGACGAGGGCGACGTGGTCAGCGAGGGCGACCTGCTGGCGCGCATGTCCGACTGGGAACCGCGGCTCGAGGTGGATGTGCGCGTGGCCAAGCTCGCCCAGGCAGAGGCCCGGCTGCAGGACCTGCTCGACGGCGCCACCGCCGAAGAGATCGCCATCGCCGAGGAAAACGTCGCCCGGGCCGAGGCGGAGCTGCCCTTCCTGCGCTCCCAGGCGGAGCGCGCGGATGAGCTTTTTGCCCGCAACGCGATCTCCCAGGTGGAATACGAACGCCTGCGGCTGGAATACCAGACCGGCCAGATCGACCTGCGCTCGGCCCAGGCGGTGCTGGCGGATGTGACCGCGCCGCCCTCGGCGCCGGACGTGGCCGTGGCCGAGGCGGAGATCGAGCGGCTCAATGCCGAGCTGGCTTTCTACCGCGACCAGCTCGACAAGGTCGAGCTGCGCGCCACCGCCGACGGCCGGATCGTGACCGAGAACGTGCAGCTTCTGCGCGGGAAATACCTCCAGGTGGGCGAGCTGTTCGTCGAGATCGAGGACCACGAGATCGCCCGGGCGGAGGTGCTGGTGTCGGAAACCGATATCGGGCTGGTCGAGGTCAACGACCGCGTCCGGCTCAAGGCCTGGGCCATCCCCGACGAGGAACGGATCGGCACCGTGGTCTCCATCGCGCCCTCGGCGGAGGCCGAGGAGTTCGGCCGCGTGGTCCGCGTCAAGACCCAGTTTCCCAACGAAGAGGGCTTCTTCCGTCCCGAGATGACCGGGTTCGCCAAGATCGAAGGGGCCGAGATGAAGACCTGGGAGGCGTTCTCCCGCCTGATCGTGCGGTTCTTCCAGATCGAGGTCTGGGGCTGGATCCCCTGAGCGGGCCGGGCCCAGGCCAGGCCGCCTGGCCGGACCCCGCGGCAGAGCGCGCTCAGGCGCGGTTGCGGTAGAGCGTCGGGTCCACGGCCTCGGCCATGGCGCGCACATCGAGACCGCAATCGAAGAACTCCGCGATCTTCTGCGCCGCCGCCTCGGGCTCGGTGACGATGGCGCTGTAATCCACGAACAGGATCTCGATGTTGCGCTGCGCCCTGGCCCAGGTCTGGAAATCCAGCACCTCGCCCTGGAACAGCTTGATCATCAAGTCGCGGTCCACCGCATGGGGGTCGCGCCCCTCGCGCTCCAGCATCTTTTCCTGGCTGGCCACCACCTCGCCCAGGTCGCGCTGCAAGAACACGATCCGGTAGGGCACGTCGATGGGCAGGTCATAGACCAGCTTGTAGATCACCTTGACCACCTGGCCCTTCGATTTCGCGACCCAGCTGTCGTCCTCCTTGAGCGCCTTGACCGGCTCGAACTCGAAATACCCGTGGGGGTTGTCGTCATTGGCGGTGCGTTCGTGGTCCACCACCGGGGGCAGCCCACCGGCCACCAGCATGCGCATCATCATCGATGTGCCCGATCGGGGCAGGCCCGACACCACGGCAACGAAATCTCTTTGTTCAATCATCTGTCGTCCTTCAGGAGGCATCCCGGGCCCCAGGGGCCCGTCAGGGGGCGGAAACGCTCAATTTCTGTTTACACGCAAAGCCCGCACGCGGCATACCCTTCGGCAGGGACCGTGCGTTTCTGCGCGCTCGTGTCACATCAAACCAGCTTTGGATTATAAAAACGCATTCCCAGGGAGCATTCCGCATGACAAAACGCCCGACCCGCAAATCCACCAAAGGTGCGGCCGGTTCTGCACCCGACACCGCGACACCCGATACGGCGACACCCGAAACCGAAGCGGCCAAAACCGAGACCGCGCCCGAGACGGCCGCCCCCGCGACCGGCTTCGGGGGCCGCGCCCAGGCCCGCCCGGGACGATTCGGGCGCGGCCGGTTCGCCGCCCCGCCACCCGACGAAGGCGCCGAGGCGCCTGCCGCCCCGCAGGGCGGGTTCGCCGGTCGCTTCGGCGGCGGGCAGGCGGGTCAGGGCGGCTTGCGCGGGCGCTTCGCCGGCATGGGTCAGGCCGGACAGCCCGGACAGCCGGGGCCGGCCGGACAGGCCGCCGGGGGCCAGGGCGGCGGGTTCGGCGGACGCTTCGCCGGTCCGCGCGGCGCGCCGGGGGCCGCGGCACCCGGCGCCGGTCAAGGCGGCTTCGGCGGCCGCTTCGCAGGGGCCCGCGGCGGTGCGGCGGCCGGAGCGGGCGCAGGACAGGGCCGGTTCGGCCAGGGCGCCGGTGCCGCCCCCGGCGGTGGCCGGTTCGGTCAGGGCGGTGGCTTCGCCGGCCGGTTCGGCCAGGGCGGCGGCTTCGGCGGTTCGCAGCGCGCCGGTCAAGCCGGGCAGGGCGCGGGCTTCGGCGGGCGCTTCGCGGGCGCGCAAGGCGGCGGCGGTCAAGGTGGCTTCGGGGGCCGCTTTGCCGGGGCAGGCCAGGGCGGCGCGGCCCAGGGCGCTGGCCAACAAGGCCCGGGCGCAGGCCGTTTCGCCGGTCGCTGCGGCGGCGGCCAGGGCGGTGACGCTCCGGCAGGCCAGGGCGGCGCGGGCGGTCGGTTCGCAGGTCGTTTCGGCGGCGGCCAAGGCGCTGGTCAACAAGGCCCGGGCGCAGGCCGTTTCGCCGGTCGCTTCGGCGGCGGGCAGGGAGACAACGCCCCGGCGGGCCAAGGCGGACGGTTCGCCGGTCGCTTCGGCGGTGGTCAGGGCGGTGATGCCACGGCAGGCGCGGGCGGGCCGGGCGGACGGTTCGCGGGTCGCTTCGGCGGCGGCCAGGGCGGCGAGGCCCCGGCAGGCCAGGGCTTCGGCAGGCGCTTTGCAGGGGCAGGAGCCCCGGCCGCCGGGGACGCACCCCAGGGCGGCGGGCAATTCGGCGGGCAATTCGGCGGGCGGTTCGGCGCGCGCTTCGGCACCCGTTTCGCCGGTGCCGGGGCCCAGCCTGCCGAGGGCGCGCCCCAACCGGGCGCGGGCTTCGGCGGTGGCCGCTTCGCAGGCCGCTTCGGGGCAGGGGCGGCCCAGGGCCAGCCCGGCGCAGGGGGCCGCTTTGCCGGGCGGTTCGGCGCTGGCGCCCCGACCGAGGACACCCCGGCCCCCGGGGGCGGCGGCCTGTTGCGCCGCGGGGCGCTGGCATCGCGCCATGCCGCTCCGGTGCCCAGCCGGGACACCGCTCAGCCGCCCGTGCCCGATGCCGAGGTGCTTCCCCCCGCGGAATCCAAGGCCCCGGAAGGCGGCTGGAGCAACTGGAAGGCGGACGCCAAGAAGGACTGAACCGGCCACCGGACCCAGGCCGCGGCGCGACCGACCCCGGCCCGGGCCCGCCCGCAGACGGATGCCGCACTCTTGAGCGCTCCGGCAATCCGTGCCTATTGTTTCAGCGGCCAAGGGCCGAGCCCGCGCCCCGCCGTCCGATCCGCATGAAATAGATCTTGAACGGGCCGCGTCTGGACCGTTTGGTCAAGGACAGAGAAAAAAACCGAGCTTCAGGGAGCCACCATGTCACAGCCACCAGCCAGGACCGGCCTCAGCCGCCGCGCCTTCGTCTCCTCCGCCCTTGCGCTGGGCGCTGCGGGCGTCCTCGTCCGCCCGGCCGCCGCCGCCGACCCGATCAAGGTCGCGGGCGTCTACACCGTCCCGGTGGAGCAGCAATGGGTCAGCCGCATCCATATCGCCGCCGAAGCCGCCGCCGCCGCGGGCCAGATCACCTACACCTTCTCCGAAAACGTCGCCAATACCGACTACCCGCGTGTCATGCGCGAATACGCCGAGAGCGGGATCGAGCTGATGATCGGCGAGGTCTTCGCGGTCGAGGCCGAGGCCCGCGAGGTCGCCGCCGACTACCCCGAGGTGGCCTTCCTGATGGGCTCGTCCTTCCTTGAGGACCCGGGCCTGCCGAACTTCGCGGTGTTCGACAACTATATCCAGGACGCGGCCTACCTGACCGGCCTGATCGCGGGCGCGATGTCCGAGGCGGGCAATATCGGCATGGTCGGGGGCTTCCCGATCCCCGAGGTCAACCGCCTGATGCACGCCTTCATGGCCGGCGCGCGCGAGATCAACCCGGATGTCACCTTCCAGGTCAGCTTCATCGGGTCCTGGTTCGACCCGCCCAAGGCCAAGGAAACCGCCTTCGCCATGATCGAGAACGGGGCCGACCTGCTTTATGCAGAACGCTTCGGCGTGTCGGACGCGGCGCAGGAACGGGGGCTTCTGGCCATCGGCAACGTGATCGACACCCAGGCCGACTATCCCGACACCGTGGTCGCCTCGGCCCTGTGGCATTTCGAGCCGACCCTGCAGGCCGCCATCGCGGCGGTGAACGCGGGCGAGTTCGAGGCCGCCAATTACGGGGTCTTTTCCTACATGCGCGAAGGCGGCAGCAGCCTCGCGCCGTTGGGCACCTTCGAGGACAAGGTCCCGGCCGAGATCAAGACCCTTGTGCAGGAACGCCAGGAGGCCATCAAGGCCGGCACCTTCACCGTCGAGATCAACGACGAAGAGCCGACTTCCTCCTGATGACAGCGACCAACGGGGCGCAGCCGGTGCTGCGCCTCGATCAGATCACCAAGCGATTCGGCGCGCTGACCGCCAACGATGCGATCAGCTTCGATCTGCACGCAGGCGAGGTCGTGGCCCTTCTGGGCGAGAACGGCGCAGGCAAGACCACGCTGATGAACATCCTCTTCGGCCATTACACCGCCGATGAAGGCGCCGTCGAGGTCTTCGGACAGGCGCTGCCCCCCGGCGTGCCCCGCGCCGCGCTGGCCGCGGGGGTGGGCATGGTGCACCAGCATTTTACCCTGGCCGACAACCTCACCGTGCTCGACAACGTCATCCTCGGGACCGTGCCGCTGTGGCGCGCGGCCCTGGGCACCGGGGCGGCCCGGCGCAAGCTGCGCGCCCTGGCCGAAGATTTCGGGCTCCAGGTGGACCCGGACGCGCGCGTCGGCACGCTCTCGGTGGGCGAACGCCAAAGGGTCGAAATCCTCAAGGCGCTCTACCGCGACGCGCGGATCCTGATCCTCGACGAACCCACCGCCGTTCTGACCCCGCAAGAGGCCGAGGCGCTCTTTGCGACCCTGCGCCGGGCGGTGGCGCGCGGCATGTCGGTGATCTTCATCTCCCACAAGCTGCACGAGGTCATGGCCATCGCGCAGAGGGTCGTGGTGCTGCGCCACGGCCGCGTCGTGGGCCGGGTCGAGACCGCCAATACCGACCGCCACGCGCTGGCCGAGATGATGGTGGGGGCCGAGATCACCGCCCCCGCGCCCCGCCCGGCGACCCCCGGCGCGGCCCTGATGACGCTCGACCGGGTGCGCACCGCTCCCCGGGGCACCGCCACCGGGCTGCGCGACGTGTCGTTGACCCTGCGCGCGGGCCAGATCACCGGGCTCGCCGGGGTCTCGGGCAACGGGCAGGCGGCGCTGGCGGACCTGATCGGCGGGCTTATCGCGCCCGTCGCGGGCGCTCTGCGCCTCGGCAATGCGGAGGTCGCCGACTGGTCGCCCCGCGCGGCCCTGGCCCAGGGCATCGGCCGCATCCCCGAGGACCGCCACAAGACCGGCACCATCGCCGATTTCACCCTGACCGAGAACGCCATCCTGGAGGCTTACCCCAAGGCGCGATTCTCCCGCTCGGGCTGGATGCGCTGGGGCGCCGCCGATAGCTTCGCGCGCGACGTCATCGCCAGCTACGATGTGCGCTGCCCGGGGCCGGAGACGCCCATCCGGCTGCTTTCCGGCGGCAACATGCAGAAGCTGATCCTCGGCCGCGTGCTCGAAGACGCGCCGCGCATCGTGCTCGCCAACCAGCCGGTGCGCGGGCTCGATATCGGTGCGGTGACCTATGTGCAGGAGCAGTTGATCGCCGCCCGGGACGGCGGCGCGGCGGTCCTGCTGATCTCCGAAGACCTCGACGAGGTGCTGGCGCTGTCGGATGTCATCCACGTGATGTCCGAGGGCCGGCTCTCGCCGGAGTTTGCGCGCGGCTCCATGACCCCGGCGCAGCTGGGCGTCTGGATGGCGGGCGACGGCTTCGCGGAGGATCCCCATGCGGCTTGAAGCCATCCCGGCCCCGACCCTGACCCGCACCCTCGGCCTGCCCGCCGTCGCGCTCACCCTGACCGTGATCGCGGCCTCGGGCCTGGCGCTGGTGGCAGGCGGCGATCCCTTCGCGGTGCTGGGGCTGATCGTGCAGGGCGCCGTCGGCTCCAAATTCGCCCTGCTGGAGACCCTCAACCGCGCCACGCCGCTGATCTTCACCGGCCTCGCGGTCGCCGTCGCCTTCCGCGCCAAGCTGTGGAACATCGGCGCGGAGGCGCAGCTTTACGGCGGCGCGGTCATCACCGTGGTCCTGGGCACGGGCTTTCTGCCCTGGCCCGCGGGCGTCCTGCTGCCGGTGCTGGTGATCGCGTCGATGCTGACCGGCGCGCTGCTGCTGCTCGGCCCCGCGTATCTCAAAACCCGGCTCGGGGTGGACGAGGTGGTCACCACGCTCCTGCTGAACTTCATCGCGCTTCTCTTCGTCTCCATGCTGCTCGAAGGCCCGCTCAAGGACCCCATGGGCATGGGCTGGCCCAAGTCCGAGCGCCTGATCCCCGAGGCCCGCCTGCCGCGCCTCGTGGACGGGCTGCGCCTGCACTGGGGCTTTGCGCTGGCCCTGATCGCCGCCGCCGCCGTCTGGGTGATCCAGACCCGCACCACGCTGGGCTACGAGATGCGCGCCGTGGGTCAGAACCCGGACGCCGCGCGCTTCGCGGGCATCCCGGTGGGCGCGGTGATCCTGAAAACCGCCTTCCTGTCGGGCGGCCTCGCAGCACTCGCGGGCTTCTCCGAGGTGGCGGGGCTCAAGGGCTCGCTCACCCTCGATCTCAGCCCGGGCTTCGGCTACACCGGCATCATCGTGGCGATGCTCGCCCTCCTGAACCCGCTCGGCGTGGTGGTCTCGGCGCTCTTCGTGGCGGGCGTCTTCGTCGGCGCCGACAGCATGAGCCGGGCGGCCGACGTGCCCACCTATATCGCCGACATCCTGCTCGCACTCGCACTTCTGTCCATGGTCCTCGCCATCCTGCTGACGCGCTTCCGGGTGGTGCGCGACTGACATGGAAATCCTCGACATCCTCCTGTCGGCCAGCTTCTGGGCCGCCGCCATCCGCATCGCCAGCCCGCTGATCTTCGCCACCATGGGCGAGCTGATCTGCGAACGCGCCGGGGTGCTCAACCTCGGTATCGAAGGGATCATGGTCGCGGGCGCCTTCGCGGGCTGGATGGCGGTCTATACCGGCACGGACCTGTGGACCGGCGTCGCCGTGGCCTTCGGCGCCGGAGCACTCTTCGGCCTGCTGCACGCCACGCTCACCGTGCCCTTCGGCCTCAGCCAACACGTGGTCGGCCTCGGCATCACGCTGCTGGCGACCTCCGCCACCTATTTCGCCTACCGCGTGGCGCTGCCCGAGGTCTCCTCCCCCCCGCGGATCGAGGCGTTCCAACCCTACGAGATCCCGCTTCTGTCGGACCTGCCGCTGCTCGGCCCGGCCCTCTTTTCGCAAACCCCGCTCACCTATCTCGCCTTCGCCGTCGCGGGCCTGACCGCTTTCACCCTTTACCGCACGCCGCTCGGCCTGGCCCTGCGCGCCGCGGGCGAGAACCCCTCCGCCGTCGAGGCCCAGGGCCTGAGCGTCACCGGCCTGCGCATGGGCGCGGTCATCGTCGGCTCGGGCCTGATGGCGGTGGGCGGCGCGTTCCTGACCATGTCGGCCTTCAACTCGTTCTTCTTCGAAATGGTCAATGGCCGCGGCTGGATCTGCATCGCGCTCGTGGTCTTCGGCGCCTGGCGGCCGGGCAAGGCGCTGCTCGGCGCGCTTCTCTTCGCCGCCTTCGATGCCCTGCAAGTGCGGCTGCAACAGACCGGCCTCGGCGCGGACATCCCCTACCAGGTGTTCCTGATGCTGCCCTATATCCTGTCGATCCTCGCCCTGATCGTCATGTCGCGCCGCGCAGAGGTTCCCGCCGCCCTGATGGTGCCCTATAACAAGGGCACCCGTTGAGGCGGTGCGCGCCCACCAGATAGGCAAGCCGATGAAATTCAGAGACTATTTCTACACCCAAGACATCTACGCCGGGTTCGACATGGATCAGGTTGTGCCCGACACCCAGGGCTGGGGCAGCACCGCGGGCATCTTCGCCAAGCTGCTGGACGAGCTGAAACCGGCCAAGATCGTCGAGGTCGGCACCTGGAAGGGCGCGTCGGCCATCCATATGGCCAAGCTCTGCGCCGAGGCCGGGATCGAGACCGATATTCTCTGCATCGACACCTTCCTCGGGGCGAGCGGCCTCTGGCTGCGCCCCGGCTATGCCGAGGAAATGCTCAAGACGAAGAACGGCATGCCGACGATCTTTCCCACCTTCCTGCGCAACGTGATCGACGCGGGCCTCACGGACGTGATCACGCCCCTGCCACTGCCCTCGCGGGAGGCGGCGACCGTGCTGGTCAAGCGTCGCATCCGCGCCGACCTGATCTATATCGACGGCGACCATTCCTACGAGGGCTGTCTTGAGGACCTGCGCAACTACCGCCCGGCCCTGGCCCCCGAGGGGCTGATGCTGGCGGACGACTACACCTTCGACGGGGTCAAGCGCGCGATCACCGAGTTCGTGGACGAGATCGGCTGCGAGATGCTCGATACCGGCAACAAGGTGGTCCTGAGCTTCGGCCGCGACATCACCGGCCTGCGCGACTGGCAGGCCGAGATGGCCGAGAAACGCGCCGCGATGGAGGCGCGCAAGGCCGCCGCCGCCGCCAAGGACTGAGCCGCCCATGGTCGACATTCTGGTCAAGGGCGGCACGCTGCCCGACGGCACCCAGGCCGATATCGCCATCACCGGCGACCGCATCGTCGACGTCGCGCCCGGGATCGCCGCCGAGGCGGGCGAGGTGATCGACGCCACCGGCGATCTGGTCAGCCCGCCCTTCGTGGACCCCCATTTCCACATGGACGCCACGCTCAGCTACGGCATACCGCGGATCAACGCCTCGGGCACGCTGCTCGAAGGGATCGCGCTCTGGGGAGAGTTGAAGGACGAGACGACCATCGACGCGATGATCGACCGCGCCCTGCGCTATTGCGACTGGGCGGTCTCCATGGGGCTGCTGGCGATCCGCTCCCATGTCGATACCTGCGACGACAGCCTCAAGGGCGTGCAGGCGATGTTGCAGCTGCGCGAGACGGTCAAACCCTATCTCGACCTGCAACTGGTGGCCTTCCCCCAGGACGGGCTCTACCGCGATCCGACCGCGCGGGAAAACACCCTGCGCGCGCTGGATATGGGGCTGGACGTGGTGGGCGGCATCCCCCATTTCGAACGCACCATGGCCGATGGGGCCGCCTCCGTGCGCGATCTGTGCGAAATCGCCGCCGACCGCGGCCTGCCCGTCGATATGCACTGCGACGAGAGTGACGATCCGATGTCGCGCCATATCGAAACCCTGGCGGCGGAAACCGTCCGCTGCGGGCTGCAGGGCAGGGTGGCCGGATCGCACCTCACCTCCATGCATTCGATGGACAATTACTACGTCTCGAAACTGCTGGCCCTCGTGGCCGAGGCCGGGATTTCGGCGATCCCCAACCCGCTGATCAACATCATGCTGCAGGGCCGCCACGATACCTATCCCAAGCGCCGGGGCCTGACCCGCGTGCGCGAGATGCAGGCGCTCGGCATCCCCGTGGGCTGGGGCCAGGACTGCGTGCGCGACCCGTGGTATTCGCTGGGCACCGCCGACATGCTCGACGTGGCCTTCATGGGGCTGCATGTGGCGCAGATGTCCGCGCCGGAAGAGATGGCGCGCTGCTTCACGATGGTGACAGAAACCAACGCCGCGATCATCGGGCTGCCGGATTACGGGCTGCGCAAGGGGGCGCTGGCCTCGCTCGTGGTGCTCGATGCCGCCGACCCGATCGAGGCGGTGCGTCTGCGCCCGGACCGTTTGTGCGTGATCTCCAAGGGCAGGGTGGTCTCGCGCAAGGCGCGCAACGATGCGGCCCTGACGCTGCCCGGCCGCCCCGCCACGGTCCACCGAAGGCATTGAGGCGGCGCGGCCCTTGCGCTCCGGCTCCAGCACGTCACACTGCCGCCATGACATCCAACCCGATCGAGACCGGCCCCGCGCCAGAGGTGCTGCGCCGGGCGTCCCGCAACCCGCTGCGCCGCTACCCCACGCCCGACGCCGGGGGGGACCGGCTCTACCCGCTGGCCATGCCCGCGCCGACCCCTTCCTTTGAATTCAGTTCAGAAGAGACCGTCTTCGCCCTCGGCTCCTGCTTTGCCCGCAACATCGAGGACGCGCTGGCCGCCGAAGGCTTCCGCGTGCTCAGCCGCGAGTTCGACCTGGGCGAGATCGGCGCGAGCCTCGATGATGCCGCCAATTTCTTCAACAAGTATACCATCCACTCCATGCTGAACGAGCTGCGCTGGGCCTTCGACCGCGACAGCTTCCCCGGCGCGGACATGCTCTACCCCCTGCGCGACGACGACACCGCCTACCGCGACCTGCAACTGGGCTCGGCCAAGCTCGCCTTCCCGCGCGACCGCATCCTCGCCTTCCGCCACCGGTTTCTGGATGCCGTGGCCCAGATCGCGGAGGCCGACGTGGTGGTGATGACCCTGGGCTATGTCGAAGGCTGGCGCGACACCCGGCTCGACCTGGCGCTCAACACCGCGCCCCCTCCGGCACTCTGCGCCCGCGAGCCCGACCGCTTCGCCTTCGAGGTGCTGAGCTACGCGGATGTGCTGGGCGGCCTGCGCGCCTTCCACGCGCTCCTGACCGCCCACCGCACCAAACCGCTCAAGATGCTGCTGACGGTCTCGCCCGTCCCGCTCCTGAGCACTTTCCGCGACATGGACGTGCTGGTCGCCAACTCCTACTCCAAGGCCGTGCAACGCGCCGCGGTCGAAACCTTCGTCGCCGAAACCCCCGGCGTCGACTACTTCCCGTCCTACGAATGCGTCACCCTGAGCGACCCGGCCGCGATCTGGACCGAAGGCGACTACCGCCACGTCGCCCCCGATCTCGTCACCCGCATCATGTCCAGCGTCCTGACCGCCTATGTCCCCGGCTGGGGCGACAAGGGCGCGCTCACCCGCGCGGCGACCCGCGCCACCACGCGGCTTCTGCTCGGCGCCGGGCGCCATGACGAGCTTCTGGCGCTGCTCGACGCCCACGGCCCCACGGACGATGCCGAGCTGACCGCCGCCCACGCCCTCGCCCTGCGCCGCACCGACCGCACCGCGCAAGCCGTGGCCCTCATGTCCGAGGTGGTGGAACGCACCCCCGACGACCCCCAGCCCCTGGAACGGGTGATCCGCTGGTGCGAGCAACTCGACCGCATGGCCGTGGCCCGCGATTACCTCGACCTGCACGCCCAACGCTTCCCCAAGCGCCGCAAGTTCCGCCGGGGCCGCAAGTGCCGCAAGGCCGCCAACCGGGGCCGCGGCTGACCCAAGGGCACCGCCTGTTTTTCGGGCATCTGCCACCCGGACCGGCAAAAAACCCCGGACCAGACCTTGACCTTGCCGGGCGTCTCTCGGACCCTTCGCCCAGATACCGCCCGGCGCCAGTGCCGCCTCGGGCATAACCAAGAGGGAGTTCCCGCGTGTTCCAACGCTTCACACAGATCTGCGCGGCCGGGGCCGTGCTGGCCGCCGCCACCGCCGCCGGGGCCGAAACCGAGGTGCCCTTTGCCCTCGACTGGAAATTCGAAGGCCCCGCCGCCCCCTATTTCGTCGCCGTCGACAAGGGCTATTTCACCGATGCGGGCCTGTCGGTGGAAATCGCCGCCGGCCAAGGCTCCCTCGACGCGATCCCCAAGGTCGCCACCGGCGCCTTCCCCGTGGGCTTTGCCGACATCAACTCGCTCATCAAGTTCCTCGACCAGAACCCGGGCGCGCCCGTGATCGCGGTGATGATGGTCTATGACAAGCCGCCCTTCGCCATCGTCGGGCGCAAGTCGCTCGGCGTCGAAGCCCCCGCCGACCTCGAAGGCCGCGTGCTCGGCGCGCCGCCCCCCGACGGGGCCTGGGCGCAATTCCCGATCTTCGCCGCGGAAAACGACCTCGACACCGACGCCATCACGGTCGAACCCGTGGGCTTCCCGACCCGGGAGCCGATGCTGGCCCAGGGCGAGGTGGCCGCGGTCACGGGCTTCTCCTTCTCGTCCTACCTCAACCTCGTGCGCCTCGGCGTGCCGGAGGACGACATCTCCACCATCCTGATGGCCGATCACGGCGTGGACCTCTACGGCAACGCGATCATCGCCAACACCGAATGGGCGGCGGAAAATGCCGAGCTGCTGACCGGCTTCCTCAGCGCCGTGGCCAAGGGCTGGGCCGATGCCATCGCCGACCCGGCCGCCGCGATCCCGTCCCTGATCGAACGCAACCCCGCCGCCGATGCGGATCTCGAAACCCGGCGGCTGCAACTGGCGATCGAAGCCAACGTGGCGACCGACTACGCGCTGGCCAACGGCATGGGCGGGATCGACGTGGACCGTATGGCCAACGCGATCGAGCAGATCAAGCTGACCTACGAGTTCCAGAACGCGCCCGACATGAGCCTCTATTTCACCGACGCCTACCTGCCCGGCGCCGAGATGCGGATGCTCAAGTGACCCCTCTGCCCGGGGGGCACCCCCCCGGGCGACCAGCCGGAAGGACGCGCCATGACCACCAGCATCGAGATCGCCGGCATCACCCATGCCTATGACACCGCGTCGGGCAAGCTGCCGGTGCTCGACAATCTCGACTTCACCGTGCCCTCGGCGGCCTTCTGCGCCGTGGTCGGCCCCTCGGGCTGCGGCAAGTCCACGCTCACGCGCCTCGTCGCGGGCCTGCTGATCCCCGACGAAGGCGAGGTGCGGCTCGACGGCCAGCCCGTGAAGGGCCCGCGCGCCTCGGTCGGCATGGCCTTCCAGAACCCGGTCCTGCTGGAATGGCGCACCATTCTCGACAACGTGATCCTGCCGCTGGAGATCGTGCCCAATTCCCTCTCTCGCGCCCAGAAAGAAGACCGCGCCCGCGAACTGCTGGCGCTGGTCGGCCTCGAAGGCTTCGAGGCCAAGCGCCCGTCCGAGCTGTCGGGCGGCATGCGCCAGCGCGCCTCGCTCTGCCGCGCCATCGCGCACAAGCCCGACATCCTGATCATGGACGAACCCTTCGGCGCGCTCGACGCCTTCACCCGCGAGGATCTGTGGCAGACCATGCACCGGCTCCGCGCCGAAGAGCCGTTCACCTGCATGCTCATCACCCACGACCTGCGCGAATCGATCTACCTCGCGGATCAGACCATCGTGCTCTCGGACCGCCCCGCGCGGGTGCAATACACGCTCGATACCTCCTTCGGCGGGCGCACCGATCTCGACATGCTGTTCGAGCCCGAGGCGGTCGAAATGCTCCATGACCTGCGCAACCAGATCAAGGTCGCCCAGGGCCGCCAAGACGCGCCCGTCCAGGCCGCCGAATAGCGCCCCGAACAGCCCGCTGCACAGAAAGACCTCTCCGCCATGGCCTATGTCCCCGATCCCTTGCCCCGCGACAGCCGTGGCCAGAGCCTTGTGAAAACCCTGACCTCCCGCGCGGTGCTGGCCCCCCTGGGGGCGGTCATCGTGTTCCTGCTGTTCTGGGAAGGGCTGGTCTGGATCAACGACTGGCCGAATTTCGTCATGGCCTCCCCCTCGGACCTGCCGCCCGCCTATGCCCGCTACTGGGAGCTGTTCCTCATCATGGGCTGGCAGACGCTCTGGCGCACGGTGGTGGGCCTGTTGCTCGCCGTGGTGGTGGGCGTCGGCATCGGGATGCTCATGGGCTTTTCCCGGGTGATGCGCGACGCACTCTATCCGCTGCTCGTGGGGTTCAACGCGATCCCCAAGGCGACCGTGGTGCCCATCGTGGCGCTGCTGTTCGTGGGCCAGCACGATTTCAACACGATCCTGATCGCCTTCATGATCTCGTTCTTCCCCATCGCGGTCTCGATCTCCATCGGCCTCTCGACGCTGGAGCCGGAATACCGCGACATCCTCCGGTCACTTGGCGCCTCCAAGACCACGATTTTCTGGAAGATCGCCCTGCCGAAAACCCTGCCGGAGTTCTTCGGCGCGCTGAAGGTGTCGGTCACGCTCGCCTTCATCGGCACCAACCTGATGGAGATCGTATCGCCCCATGGCCGCGGCCTCGGCGCGCTGTTCGACAGTGGCAAGACGAACTCCGACTACCCGCTGATGTTCGCCGTGCTGATCGCCTTGGCCTTCCTCGGCATCGTGCTCTACTACATCGTGGTGGCGCTGGAGCGGATCTTCGCAGGCTGGGCCGAACGCGCGGAAAGCTGAGCGGGGGCAGGGGTGCGACGGGTTGTATACAATTTTGGCCCGATTGTTCCTGATAGGTGCCATACACTTGCCCGACACCTTGCCGACAGGGGTCCGACGCCGATCCGACGCGGGGTTTACGCCGGTTTGAACGGGTCTTCGGGGTAGCGCACGGCCCGCAAATAGAGCCCCTGGGGCGCGCAGACCGGCCCGCAAGCCGCCCTGTCCCTGGCCTCGAGCGCGGTCTTCACATCGGCCGGATCCCACGCCCCGGCGCCGACGCGCTCCAGGGTGCCGACGATGCTACGGACTTGATTATGCAGGAAACTTCGCGCCCGAAGGTGGAACCGGAACTCCGTGCCCGCGTCCCGGGGGCTCTCCTCGATCGTGATCTCGTCGAGCGTCTTGACCGGCGAGGCCGCCTGGCACATGGTCGACCGGAAAGTCGTGAAATCATGCTTTCCGATCAGGTACTTGGCCCCTTCGCGCATGGCCTCGACATCCAGCGGATTCATCACCCGCCACACCAGCCCCGCGTCATGAGTCGCCGGCGCGCGCCGCACCAGGAGACGGAAAAGGTACGACCGCTCAAGTGCCGAGAATCGCGCATGAAAATCCTCCCCGACCCGCGCCGCCGCCAGCACCGCCACCGGCGCCGGTCGCAGATGGGCGTTCAGCGCCTCGGACAGCCGGAACGGATCCCAGTCGCGCGCCAGATCCACATGGGCCACCTGACCCAGCGCATGCACCCCCGCATCCGTCCGCCCCGCCGCCGCGATCCCGGCATGGTCGGGCTGCAGAACCCTTAACGCCGCCTCCACCGCGCCTTGCACGGAGGGCTGTTCGCGCTGGCGCTGCCAGCCCGCGAAAGGGGCGCCATCATACTCTATTTTCAGGGCAAATCTCGGCATGGGGCCTGTCCTAGCGCGCCGCGCGCGGCAAGACAATCGGCTTGGCGCCACCCGCGGCCTCTTTAACTTTCTGGGGGACAGCCTCTATGTAGAGGCCGAGCACGAAGGACACGGATTTGGTTTTCTCCACACTGACCGACACGATCGAGCGCGGGGTCACAGGCCTGGGCAGCGCGGTCTCCGAGACGTTTTTCGAGCCGGTGATCCGGCTCGGCGTGACGGGCCT
Source organism: Dinoroseobacter sp. PD6 (assembly GCF_028807315.1). NCBI lineage: Bacteria > Pseudomonadati > Pseudomonadota > Alphaproteobacteria > Rhodobacterales > Roseobacteraceae > Dinoroseobacter > Dinoroseobacter sp. PD6. The sequence continues at coordinate 136,897 of NZ_JARAMN010000001.1, forward strand.
GAGCCGGTCGGGCAAGACCGTGTTCATCACCTCGCTGGTGGCCAATTTGCTGGACCGGGGCCGGATGCCGCAATTCCAGGCGGCCGCCACCGGCGCGCTGCAATCCGCCTATCTGCAGCCCCAGCCCGACGACACGGTGCCGCGGTTCGATTTCGAGACCTCGCTGGCGCAGATGACCGGGCGCAACCCCACCTGGCCCGAAAGCACCCGCGCGATCTCGGAGTTGCGAGTCTCCCTGCGGGTGCAGCCTCAGGGGTTTCTGGGCGCGCTGTCGCGGCCCCGGACGGTGCATCTCGACATCGTGGACTACCCCGGCGAATGGCTTCTCGACCTTGCCCTGTTGGAAAAAAGCTATGCCGAATGGTCGGCGGACATGCTTGTGCGGCTACGGACCCGGCCCGGGGCGGAGGCGTTTCTGGCCGCGCTTGAGGCCGCCGATCCCGCCGCCAAACTGGCCGAGCCGGACGCGCAGGCGCTGGCGCGGGCCTACACCCAAGCGCTCCACGCCGCGCGGGCGGCGGGGTATTCGGACTGCACCCCGGGGCGCTTCATCCTGCCCGGGGAGCTGGAGGGATCGCCGGTGCTGACCTTCGCGCCCTTGCCGCCGGGGCCATACCCGCGCGGCGCGCTCGGGCGGGAGTTCGAGCGGCGGTTCGAGGCCTACAAGCGCGAGGTGGCCAAGCCCTTCTTTCGCGACCATTTTTCCCGGATCGACCGGCAGATCGTGTTGATCGACGCGCTTGGCGCGCTCCATGCCGGGCCCGGCGCGGTGGAAGACCTGCGCGCCACGATGCAGGACATCCTGAGCGCGTTCCGTCCCGGCGCGAACAGCTGGCTGAGTGCCATTCTGGGCCGGCGGGTGGAGCGCATCCTGTTTGCCGCCACCAAGGCCGACCACCTGCATCACAGCCAGCACCCGCAACTGACCGCGATCATGGAGGCGCTGGTGCGCGATGCGCGCCGCCGGGCGGATTTCGCCGGGGCCGAGACCGGGGCCATGTCCATCGCCGCCCTGCGCACCACGGTGGAGGAGACCCGCGTCCATGAGGGCCGGAGCCTCGACCTGGTGCGGGGCACGCTGCTGGATACGGGCAAGCAGGCGGCGTTCTTCGCCGGCGAGTTGCCCAAGGACCCCAACCAGGTGCTGGGGCCCGCGCGGGACGGAGAGGCCAGCTGGCTCGACGGGGACTACGGGGCCATGCGGTTCGCGCCCGCCGGGATCAGCCTCGCGCCGGGGGAGGGGCCGCCCCATATCCGGCTCGACCGGGCGGCGGAGTTTCTGTTGGGGGACCGTTTGAGATGACCGAGACACGTAAATCGTCGGTGGTGATCGACCTCGAAGACGCCCCGCAAGGGGCGGAGGAGAGCCCGGCGACCGCCCCGCCGGTGCCCGACCTGCCCGGTGTGCTGCCCCAGGGCCAGGCGATGCAGACCGCCGCCCGGCTGGCGGCGCGGCGGCCCTCGCGACTGGTGCAACTGTTCCTGTCCTCGGCCTTGGCGCTGTTGCTGTTCATGGCCGGGGTGGCGGCGACCGATTTCGTCACCGGCCTGCTGAGCGCGACCCCCGTTCTGGGGGCGGTGGCGGGGGGCTTGCTGGCGCTCGTGCTGCTCAGCGCGCTGCTCATCGCTCTGCGGGAATGGCTGGCCTACAGGCGCCTGGGTAAGCTCGACGCGATCCGGTTGCAGGCCGATGCGGCCCTGTCGGGCGGCAGCCTGCCCGAGGCCAGGGCGGTGGCGGGGCGCATCGCCGCGCTTTACGCGGACCGGCCGGAATTGCAGGTGCCGCGCGCCACGCTGGACCGGGCGGTCAAGGACCAGTTCGAGCCGGACGCGGTCTTTGCCCTGCTGGAGCGCGAATTGCTGGCCCCGCTGGACCTGCGCGCGGAGGCCGAGATCGCCGCCGCCACCCGCCAGGTCGCCACGGTCACGGCGCTGGTTCCGCTGGCGCTGGCCGATGTGGTGGCGGCGCTGACCTCGAACCTGCGGATGATCCGGCGGATCGCCGAGATCTATGGCGGGCGCGCGGGCACGCTGGGCAGCTGGCGGCTGACGCGCTCGGTGCTGACCCATCTGGTGGCCACGGGGGCGGTGGCGGTGGGCGACGACCTGATCGGGTCCGTCGCGGGGGGCAGCGTTCTGTCGAAAGTGTCCCGCCGGTTCGGCGAGGGCGTGGTCAATGGCGCGCTGACCGCCCGGGTCGGGGTCGCGGCGCTGGAAGTGTGCCGCCCGCTGCCCTTCGGGCCCAAACGCAAACCGTCGGTCACGCGGCTGGTGAAACAGGCGTTGGGCGGTCTATTTTCCTCGAAAGACACATAACGGCGGAGACCCCATGGATACCCTTGCCCCCGACCTGCGGACCATGGTGCGCACCCCCCTGACCGAGGCCCATGTGGCGGCGATGCGCCGGATCGGGACCGAGCGCGCCTATGCCGCGGGGGCTGCGGTGACCGCCCTGGGTGCGGCCCAGGACCGGTTCCAATACGTGCTGGAAGGGGAGCTGGAGGCGGTCGATCCGGTCACGGGCGGGCGCTATGGCGGGGCGAGCCTGGGCCCCGGGCAGTTCGTGGGCGAGATCAGTTTTCTCAACGATGGCAAGGTGATGCTGGCCAGCCGGGCCTGCACCGACAGCGTTCTGCTGGAGGTGCCGCGGGACGCGATGCTGCGGCTGATGGCGGACGTGCCGGAGATGAGCGACATCATCGTGACCGTTTTCGCCGCGCGGCGCAGGCGGCTGCTGGAGAGCCAGCAGGCGGCGCTGACCCTGCTGGGGGCGGACAGGGACCGGCAGATCCGGCAGATCGCGGCCTTTGCCAGCCGCAACCGCATCCCCTATCGCAGTCTCGATCTGGACGATCACGAGGCCGAGGATATCGCCCAGGCCTGCGCGCTGCTTCCGCGGCATCCGGCGGTGATCTTCGGCACGGACACGGTGGTGGAGGACCCCAGCCCGCGCAAGATCGCGCGGTTGCTGGGCATCGACATGGCCCTCGGGGCCGATCATGTGTTCGACGTGCTGATCGTCGGCGGCGGCCCGGCGGGGATCGCGGCGGCGGTCTATGCCGGGGCCGAGGGGCTGAGCGCGCTGGTGGTGGAGGATCTGACCATCGGCGGGCAGGCGGGCACCTCCAGCCGGATCGAGAACTACATGGGGTTCCCCACGGGCATCTCGGGCGCGGACCTGTGCTGGCGCGGCGAGGTGCAGGCGATGAAATTCGGCACGCGCTTTGCCGTGCCGCGCCGGGCGGTCCATGTGGCGCCGCTGGACGCGGGCGGGTTTTGCGTGACGCTGGATGACGGCGAGGAGGTCCGCACCAGGGCGATCGTGATTGCCACGGGCGTGCAGTACCGCAAGCTGCCCATCCCCCGGCTGGAGGAGTTCGAGGGGGCGGGCGTGTACTACGCCGCCACGGATGTGGAGGCGCGCTATTGCCGCAACACGGATGTGGTGGTGATCGGCGGGGGCAACTCGGCGGGGCAGGCGGCGATGTTCCTGTCGCGCAGCGCGCGCCATGTGCATGTGCTGATCCGGGGCGACGGTCTGGCGGCGTCCATGTCCTCCTACCTGTCGGAGCGGCTCGACCGGGACCCGGCGATCACCCTGCACCGGCGCACCCAGGTCACCGGCCTGCACGGCACCGACCGGCTGGAGGAGGTGACGATCCGCGACGGCGTGATGGGACAGGACTGGACCCTGCGCACCGGGGCGGTGTTCGTCATGGTGGGGGCCGCGCCGAACACGGGCTGGCTCGACGGGTTGGTGACGCTAGACGACAAGGGGTTCGTGCATACAGGGCCCGAGGTCGGGGGGCGGTCGACCTACGAGACCTCCTGCCCGGGGATCTTCGCCGTGGGCGATGTGCGCGCGGGGTCGGTCAAGCGCGTGGCCTCCGGGGTCGGCGAAGGCTCGGTCGTGATCTCGAAGGTGTGGGAGCATGTGAACGCGCCCTGAGCGAGGCCCGGGGCGCGTTTGGGATCGGTCAGGCGGGCTTGCGGCGGGCGCGGCGGCCAGCGAAGGCCAAGGCGCCGAGGCCAAGCGCCCCAAGGGCCAGCGACGGCGGCAGCGGGATCGGCGCGACGTTGACAAAGGCCTGTGCTCTGGCCAAAGCCCCTGTGGTGGCCCCCTGGTCGAACACCGTCAGCCCGATCTCGTACTCGCCCGGCGCGAAGGGGTCGAAGGGCTGGTAGTTCGGCAAGACGGCCCAGAACCCGAAGCCGAGGTTCTGCGACTGCTGGTTGATCTGCTGGCCCGCTTCGAGGAAGGGTGTGCCGTCGAGCAGGAAGGTGCTCACATCGCTGTTGCCGGCCGCGGTGTTGAAATCCACGGTGAGGTAGACGTCATAGTCGTCGATCGTCTTGCCCGCGCCCAGATCCACCGACCAGTCGATGTTCCAGATCGCGAGGCCCGGATCGCTGTCGCCGGCTTGGGCGTTGTAGACATTGCCCACGGGCGTGATGTCTCCGACAAAGCGTTTCTTGGCCTTGATGCCGATCTCGATATCGTTGCCTGCGTCGTTGTTGCGGTCGATGGTGAACTTCTCGTTCGAGTTCCCCGACCCGATGCTGAACGGAATGTCCAGCGTGCTGGCGTGCGCAGCGCTGCCCAGGGCAAGTGCTGTGGCAGTGCCGAGCAGAATGGATGTGATACGCATGTACGTCCTCCCGAATTCGTTACATGCTCGCGAACGTAACGGAGCGATGAGCGGTGGCAATGGGCCGGGCCGCCCGACAGCACAAATTTATCGTAATTTTTCATAAATTTTTCTTGGATTGATTTAATGTGTGAATGAATTGGATCCGGGCGCTCGATTGTTTCCCGAAGACAGGTTGCGATTGTGGCCCTTGGGCAAGGGGCCTATAACGCCCGCATGACATGGCTTTTGGCACCCATTCCCCGAATTAGCCGCCCGGCGCTCGCCTGATCCGAGCTGCCGGGACAAGGCGTCTGGAAACCCGCGCCGCCCTCCTTTTTTGACCGACATGACCATACAGGATGCCCGGACATGTGCGCCGACACGCCGACTGCGAACCAGTACAAAGACACGCTGAACCTGCCGAAGACCGATTTCCCGATGCGCGCGGGCCTGCCCAAGCGGGAGCCCGAATGGCTCGCCCGGTGGGAGGAGATGGGGATCTACGACCGCTTGCGCGAGAAGGCGAAGGCCGAGACGCGGCCTGCCTTCACGCTCCATGACGGGCCTCCCTATGCCAACGGGAACCTGCATATCGGCCACGCGCTGAACAAGATCCTCAAGGACATGGTGGTTCGGTCCCAGCAGATGATGGGCCGCGACGCGCGCTATATCCCTGGCTGGGACTGCCACGGCCTGCCGATCGAGTGGAAGATCGAGGAGAAATACCGCGCCAAGGGCCGCGACAAGGACGAGATCCCCGTGATCGACTTCCGCCAGGAATGCCGGACCTTCGCCGAGGGCTGGGTCGATGTGCAGCGCGAGGAGTTCAAGCGCCTCGGTGTGACCGGCAACTGGGAAAAGCCCTACCTGACCATGGATTTCCACGCCGAGCGGGTGATCGCCGAGGAGTTCATGAAATTCCTGATGACCGGCACGCTCTACCAGGGCTCCAAGCCGGTGATGTGGTCGCCGGTGGAGAAGACCGCGCTGGCCGAGGCGGAGGTCGAATACCACGACCGGCAGACCGACGCGATCTGGGTGAAGTTCCCGATCACCAAGGCGCGCGTGGGCGAGAGCCCGGTGGACGAGCCGGACGACCATATGGGGGCGGGCGCGCAATTGCTGACCGAGCAGTTGGAGGAGTCGGCGGTCATCATCTGGACCACCACCCCCTGGACCATCCCGCAGAACCGCGCGATCTGCTTCGGGGAGGGGATTTCCTATGGTCTGTACGAGATCACCGCGACGCCGGAGGAATGCTGGGCCGCGGTGGGCGATACCTACATCATGGCCGACGCGCTGGCCGAGGCCGCGCTGACCCAGGCGCGGGTCGAAGGGTTCACCCGGCGGCGCGATGTCACTGCCGGGGAGTTGAGCCGCGTGACCTGTGCCCACCCCTTCGCCGGTGCCGAGGGGGCCGGGGGCGAGTGGGATTTCGATGTGCCGCTTCTGGCCGGGGACCATGTGACCGACGATGCCGGGACCGGCTTCGTGCATACCGCGCCCAGCCACGGCGATGACGACTACGCCATCGGGGTCAAGCATGGGTTGCCGATGACCTATAACGTGCTGGATGACAGCAGCTATCGCGCGGATCTGCCGTTCTTCGGCGGCGAATGCATCCTCAAGCCCAACGGCAAGCCCGGCGGGGCCAACAAGGCGGTGATCGCCAAGTTGGTGGAGCTGGACCGGTTGCTGGCGCGCCAGCGGATCACGATCTCGGACGCGCATTCCTGGCGCTCCAAGGCGCCGGTGATCCGGCTCAACCGCCCGCAATGGTTCGCTGCCATCGACAAGCCCGTGGGCGACGGCAACGACACCTATGGCGAGACGATCCGCCAGCGCGCGCTGACCTCGATTGACCAGCTGGTGACCTGGACGCCGCAGACCGGGCGCAACCGGCTCTATTCGATGATCGAGGCACGGCCCGACTGGGTGCTCAGCCGTCAGCGGGCCTGGGGTGTGCCGCTCACCTGCTTTGTGAAGAAGGGCGCGCAACCGGCTGATCCTGATTACCTTCTTCGCGATCCGGCAGTGAATGCGCGGATCGTCGAGGCGTTCGAAAACGAAGGCGCGGATGCCTGGTATGCCGAGGGCGCCAAGGCGCGGTTCCTGGGCAACGAGCATGACCCGGAGGCCTATGAGCAGGTCTTCGACATCCTGGATGTGTGGTTCGATTCAGGATCCACCCATGCCTTCGTGCTGCGCGACCGCGAAGACGGGTCCGAGGACGGTCTGGCCGATCTCTACCTCGAAGGGACGGACCAGCATCGCGGCTGGTTCCATTCCTCGATGCTGCAGGCCTGCGGGACCATGGGGCGCGCGCCCTATCGCGGGGTGCTGACCCACGGCTTCACCCTGGATGCCAAGGGCAACAAGATGTCCAAATCCGTCGGCAACACCGTCGCGCCCGAGAAGGTCGTGCAACAATACGGGGCGGACATCCTGCGGCTCTGGGTGGCGCAGTCGGATTACACGGTCGACCTGCGGATCGGGGACGAGATCCTCAAGAACGTCGCCGACAGCTACCGGCGGCTGCGCAACACCATGCGCTACCTTCTGGGGGCGCTGAGCGCGTTCGACGAGGCCGACCGGGTGGCGCCCGAGCAGATGCCGGAGATGGAGCGGGTGATCCTGCACATGATGGCCGACCTCGACGAGCGGGTGCGCGCGGGCTACGCGGCCTACGATTTCCAGGGGGTGTTCCAGTCGGTCTTCCACTTCGCGACGGTGACCCTCTCGGCGCAGTATTTCGACATTCGCAAGGATGCGCTCTACTGCGACCGGCCCGACAGCCTGCGGCGGCGCGCGGCGCTGACGGTGATGGATGCGATCTTCCACCGGCTCACCGCCTGGCTCGCGCCGATCCTGGTGTTCACCTGTGAGGAGGTCTGGCTGGAGCGGTTCCCCGGGCCCGACAGCTCGATCCACCTGCAGGACTTCCCCGCGCCGCGCCCGGACTGGCGCCACCCGGAGGCCGTGGGCCGCTGGGAGGTGATCCGGGGCGTGCGCCGGGTGGTGACCGGCGGGCTGGAGCTGGAACGGCAGGCCAAGACCATTGGCGCCTCGCTGGAGGCGGCGCCGACCGTCCATGTGCCGGCCCATGTGGCAGGGATGATCGATCCGGAGCTTTTTGCCGATACCTGCATCGTTTCGCAGCTGACGGTGTCCACCGATCCGGTGCCCGAGGGGGCCTTCACCCTGCCCGATGTGCCCGGGGTCGGCATGGTCTTTGCCCGCGCCGAGGGGGAGAAATGCCAGCGCTGCTGGAAGATCCTGCCCGATGTGGGCACCCATGCCCATCCGGGCACCTGCGCGCGTTGCAACGACGCGTTGGACGCCTAGGCGCGAGGAACTGCCACACCCGATGGCCCGCTCCTGCAGGGGAGTGGGCCGAAGCTGTTTGGGCACTACATTCGCCCGCAGAGAGAGAAGGCCCTGAACATGACTGAACCCACCTATACCCCGCCCGCCGTCTGGACCTGGGAGACCGAGTCCGGTGGCAAGTTCGCCAGTATCAACCGTCCGGTCGCGGGGCCGACCAATGACAAGGCGTTGCCCGTGGGGGAGCATGGCTTGCAGCTTTATTCCCTGGCGACGCCGAACGGGGTGAAGGTGACCGTGCTGCTGGAGGAATTGCTCGCCGAGGGGCACACGGGGGCGGAATATGACGCCTGGCTCATCCGGATCAACGATGGCGACCAGTTCGGGTCGGGCTTTGTCGAGGTCAATCCGAATTCCAAGATCCCGGCGTTGATGGACCGGACCGGGGAGACACCCGTGCGGGTGTTCGAATCCGGTGCGATCCTGCTGCATTTGGCGGAGAAGTTCGGCGCGTTTCTGACCGGGCCCGAGGCGCGGGCGGAGATGCTCTCATGGCTGTTCTGGCAGATGGGCAGCGCGCCTTACCTAGGCGGCGGGTTCGGGCATTTCTATGCCTATGCGCCGGAGAAGATGGAGTATCCGATCAACCGCTTCGCCATGGAGACCAAGCGCCAGCTCGACGTGCTGGACCGGCATCTGGCGGAGCGCGACTGGATGGCTGGCGGGGTCTATACCATCGCGGACATGGCGATCTGGGCCTGGTACGGGCAGCTGGTGCTGGGGCGGCTTTACGAGGCGGCGGAGTTCCTGGATGTGACCAGCTATACCCATGTGCTGGACTGGGCGGAGCGGATCGATGCGCGCCCGGCGGTGCAGCGCGGGCGGATGGTCAACCGGACCTTCGGGGACCCGGCGATGCAGCTGCATGAGCGACATTCGGCGGCGGATTTCGATACCATGACCGAGGACAAGCGCGCCGCCGCCGGGTGAGCCCGGGCCGCGCCGATATCCGGGCGGCCCTGCTGGCGCTGGCGGCGCGGCGCGGGCCGGGCAAGACCTTCTGCCCGTCGGAGGTGGCGCGCGGTCTTGCCGCTGACTGGCGCCCTTTGATGCCCGAGATTCGGGAAGAGGCCGCGCGGCTGCAGGCCGAGGGGCATGTGCAGGGCTTCCAGCGCGGGCACCCGGTCGATCCGGCAACCGTCCGGGGACCGATCCGGCTGGGCCTGCCGCGCGGCTGAGACCGCTTTGCGGGCGCGGGCCCGCGTGCTAGCAGGGTCCGTCACCCGGCCCGGATCCCCCATGCCCCTCGATGTCTTTCTTGCCGTTCTGGTCGCCGCCTTCCTGCACGCGGCGTGGAATGCGGTGATCAAGACCGGCGGCGACAAGATCGCCGTGATGCTGATCATGACGCTGGTGCAAGGCGGCTTGGGGCTGGCGATTGCCCTGACGCGTCCCCTGCCAGGCCCGGAGGTCTGGGGCTGGCTGCTGGCCTCGGGGGTGTTTCACAGCCTCTACAAGCTGGCGCTGGCCTCTGCCTATGAGCGGGGGGATCTGAGCCGGGTTTATCCGATCGCGCGGGGCGCGGCGCCGGTACTGGTGCTGGGGATCGGGGCGGTCGCCCTGAGCGATGTGATCACCGGCATCGAGGCGGCGGCGGTCGTGGTGCTGGGATGCGGAATCCTGCTGATGGCGCGGGGCATCTTCAGCCTCGGCGAGAACCGCGCACTCTTGCCCTTCGCGCTCGGATCGGCCTTGGCCACGGCGGGGTATTCCATTGTGGACGGGATGGGCGCGCGGGTCTCCGGGGATGCGGTTGGGTATGTCGCGTGGCTCTTCGTGCTGGACGCGGTGTTTTTCGCTCCGGTGGTCCTGGCGTTGCGGGGCCGGTCGCTGTTGGCGGCGCAGGGACGGCAGGACTGGCTGAAGGGCGGGGTGGCGGCGCTGGCCTCCTACGGGGCCTATGCGATCGTGGTCTGGGGGATGACCCGGGCGCCCATCGCGCTGGTCGCGGCGCTGCGCGAGACCTCGATCCTGTTCGCTGTGCTGATCGGCTGGCTGGTCTTCGGCGAGCGGATGGACCGGATGAAGCTGCTGGCGGCCGGGCTGATCGTGACCGGCGTGGTGCTGATGCGGGTCTGAAACACCGGGCGAGCGGGACTCAGGCCTTGGGATGGGCGGCGTTGTAGACCTCCAGCAGCCGGGTGGCGTCCACCGCCGTATAGGCCTGGGTGGTCGAGAGCGAGGCATGGCCCAGCAATTCCTGGATCGCGCGCAGATCGCCGCCCGCGGCCAGAAGGTGCGTGGCGAAGGAATGGCGCATGGCATGGGGCGTGGCACTCGAGGGCAGGCCGAGCTGCATCCGGGCCTGTTCCATCACCTTGGCGATCACACGCGGGTTCAGCTGCCCGCCACGTTTTCCGCGAAAGAGCGGCCCGTCCTTTTCCAGCGGATGGGGGGAGAGGCGCAGATAGGTGTCGACAGCGGTGCGGGCGGCGGGCAAGACCGGCACGATCCGTTCCTTGTCGCCCTTGCCGCGGATGGTCAGCACCTCGGGCAGCGGCGCGGCGGCCCCGGTGAGCCCCAGCGCCTCGGAGATTCGCAGCCCGCAGCCATAGAGCAGGGTGACCACCGCCACGTCGCGGGCGGCGATCCAGCTGTCGGCGGCTTGCAGCTCCACCTGGGCGATCATCTCGAGGGCCGCATCCTCGGCCAGGGGGCGGGGCAGCTTGCGCTGGTATTTCGGGCTGCGCGCGGCCAGCACCGCGGTGGGTTCGAACCCGTCGCGTTCGCCCAGCCACCGAAAGAAGGATTTCACCGCCGAGAGCGCGCGGGCCAGCGAGCGCGCGCCGAGCCCGCGCCGCCGCTCCGCCGCCATCCAGGCGCGCATGTCGGACTGGGTGATCCTGCGCAGCCGCGCGGGGCTGGCCAGCCCGCCGTCATGGCGCGCGAGAAACCCCAGGAACCCGGCCACGTCGCGTTGATAGGCGCTGAGCGTGCTGGCCGGTGCGTCGTCCAGCGCGCGCAGACGGGTCAGCCAGGTCTCCAGCTGGTCCGCGCAGGCCGGGCTGAGGGCTGCGTGCGCCACGGCTCAGACGATCCAGCGCAGGATGGCGCGTTCGACGACCTTGGCGAAGAAGGACAGAAGGTCGGTGCCCTGGTTCGGGGTGAACTGGCTGGCATCCTCGGCCCCCAGCGCCATCAGGCCGGGCAGGCGGGCCTCGCCGAACTCCAGCCGCAGAAGCGCCTCGGACGCGATATAGGGCGCGGCTTCGCCATAGATCGGCGCGGTGTGGTTCTGCACCGCCTGCAGCGTCACCTTGCGCGCGGGCAGGCCGTTGGGGGTGCCGATCAGCGTGTCGATCCGGCCCCGGGGCACGATGCTCAGCACCTCGTCGAGGGCGGCGAGCGCGGGGTCGGGCGTGGCCTCGTCGGTCTCCAGCACCAGCCGGATTGCGTCCACCTGCAACAGCGACGCGACCTCGCCCCCGAGATTATGCATGAAGGCCGCGAAATCATGGGGCTCCAGCAGGCTGAGCACCGCGCGGTGGACCTGGTTGGTGCCCGCGAGGTTCTCGTAGGCCGCCGCGATCACGCTGCGATGGGTGTCCTCGAGCCGGCCCAGCCGGGCTTGCAGCCGGTCCATGGCGAGCCCGCGCAGATCGACGATATTGTCGCCCATCCGCTGCGCGTCCGCCGACAGAAGCGCCCGCATCAGGTCGGGATCCTCCAGGATCACGTCCGGTTCGGCCATGATCCGTTCCTTGAGATCATGGCGCTTCAGCGCGGGGTCTGTCATGGGCCTGCGATCCTCTTTATAGCCTGCTCTGGCTGTTATGGACCGCAGGTTACACGATTAGAGAATCTTCTGACCAGTCTTTTCCCAATCGGACAGGAATGCGGCCAGTCCCTTGTCGGTCAGCACGTGGTTCGCCATCTGCTTGATCACGCCCGGCGGGGCTGTGGCGACGTCGGCGCCAATGAGGGCGGCCTCCTTCATGTGGTTGACCGTGCGGATCGAGGCGGCGAGGATCTCGGTCTCGTAGCCGTAATTGTCGTAGATCGTGCGGATGTCCTCGATCAGTTCCATCCCGTCGACGTTCAGATCGTCGAGCCGCCCGATGAAGGGCGAGATGAAGCTCGCACCCGCCTTGGCCGCCAGCAGCGCCTGGTTGGCCGAGAAGCAAAGGGTGACGTTGACCATCTTGCCCTCGTCCGTGAGCGTCTTGCAGGCCTTCAGCCCGTCCCAGGTCAGCGGCAGCTTGACGGTGATGTTCTCGGCGATCTCGGCCAGCTTGCGGCCCTCGGCGATCATGGCGTCGGCCTGGGTGGCGACCACTTCGGCGCTGACGGGACCGTCCACCAGGTCGCAGATCTCCTTGGTGACTTCGGTGATGTCGCGGCCGGATTTCAGGATCAGCGACGGGTTCGTGGTCACCCCGTCGACCATCCCGAGGTCGTTGAGTTCGGCAATGGCGGCCACATCTGCGGTATCGACGAAAAACTTCATGTGCTCGGGTCCCTCGGGCTTGCGGTTGTGTTACCGCTCTCATAACGCAGGTGCGGGATGCGCGAAAGGGGGACGGCGTGCGGTTTGAGGCGGGCGATCTTGTGGCGGTTCTGACCACGCAGCCGCTGGACCGGACGCTGGACTACAGGGCGCCGGAGGGGGGCTGCGTGCAGGGCGATTTCGTCGAGGTGCCGCTGGGCCCGCGCAAGGTCATCGGCGTGGTCTGGGGGCCGGGGCAGGGCGACTGGGACCCGGCCAAGCTGCGCCGCGTGCTGCGGGTGCTGGACACCCCGCCCATGCGCGACGAGATGCGCGCGTTCCTGACCCGGGCGGCGCGCTACACCCTGACGCCCATGCCTGCGATGCTGCGACTGGCGACCCGCGCGCCGGGGCTGGGCGACGCACCGTCGATGCGCAAGGTTCTGGTGGCGGGCGAGGGGGAGCCTGCGCGCATGACCGAGGCGCGGATGCGGGTGATGGACGCGCTGGCCGCCTATGGCGGGGCGCCGGTCACGCAAGCCGAGCTGGTCGAGGCCGCGGGCGTCAGTGCCTCGGTGATCAAGGGGCTGGTGGCCGCCGGTGCGATCCACGAGCAGGACACACCCCGCGACCTGCCCTATCCGCCGCTGGACCCCGCGCGGCCCGGCAAGCCGCTGACCCCCGAGCAGGAGGCCGCGGCGGGGCATCTTCTCCACGGGATCGAGGCGGAGGCTTACGGCACCACGCTCCTGAAGGGGGTGACCGGGTCGGGCAAGACCGAGGTCTACCTGGAGGCGGTCGCGGCCTGTCTGGCCAAGGGGCGGCAGGCGTTGGTGCTGCTGCCGGAGATCGCGCTGAGCGCGGAGTTCCTGACGCGGGTGGAGGGGCGGTTCGGCGCGCGGCCCGCCGAGTGGCATTCGGGCGTGACCATGACCGAGCGGCGGCGCTGCTGGCGGATGGTGGCCGAGGGCGGCGCGCGGTTCGTTGTGGGCGCGCGTTCGGCCCTGTTCCTGCCGTTTCAGGATCTCGGCCTGATCGTGGTCGATGAGGAACACGACACCTCCTACAAGCAGGAGGAGGGCGTGCTTTACAACGCCCGCGACATGGCAGTGTTGCGCGCCTCGCTGGCCTCGGCTCAGGTGGTGCTGGCCTCGGCCACGCCGAGCCTGGAATCCTGGGCCAATGCGGAGGCGGGCAAGTACCTGCGCGTCGATCTCGGGGCGCGTTTCGGGGCGGCGGAGCTGCCCGAGATGGCCGCGATCGACATGCGCGCCGAAGAGGTGCCCTTCGGGCGGTGGCTGTCGCCCAGCCTGAAACGTGCGGTCACTGCACGGCTGGAGGCGGGGGAGCAATCGCTGTTGTTCCTGAACCGGCGCGGCTATGCGCCTGTCACCTTGTGCCGGGCCTGCGGGCACCAGATCGGCTGCGAGACCTGCGATGCGCGCATGGTGGAGCACCGGTTCCAGAAGCGGCTGATGTGCCACCAGTGCGGCGCCACGCGCGCGATCCCCGAAGCCTGCCCGTCCTGCGAGGCAGAGGGCAAGCTGGCGGCGGTCGGCCCGGGGGTGGAGCGGCTCGCCGAGGAAGCGGCGGAGGCGTTTCCCGACGCCCGGATCGCGGTGCTGTCGTCGGACCTGTTCGGCTCGGCGCGCGCGCTCAAGGCCCAGATCGTCGAGATCGCCGAGGGGGCGGCGGACATCATCATCGGCACGCAGCTGGTGGCCAAGGGGCACAATTTCCCGCTGCTGACGCTGGTCGGGGTGATCGACGCCGATCTCGGGCTGCAAGGCTCGGACCTGCGCGCGGCGGAGCGGACATTCCAGCTGATGCGGCAGGTGGCGGGGCGCGCCGGGCGGGCGGAAAAGCGGGGCGAGGCGCTGTTGCAGACCTACCAGCCGGACCACCCGGTGATCCGCGCGATCCTGACCGGCGACGAAGAGGCGTTCTGGCGCGCCGAGGCGGGGGAGCGGCACGCGGCTGGAATGCCGCCCTATGGCCGGATGGCGGGGATCATCCTGAGCTCCCCTGACTTGCAGGAGGTGTTCGACCTGGGCAATGCGCTGGCGCGCAATCACGCGCCGCTCTCGGAGGTGGGGGCGATGGTCTACGGCCCCGCACCGGCGCCCATCGCGCGCATTCGCGGCCGGCACCGGGTGCGGCTGCTGGTGACGGCCCCAAAAGGGGTGGCGTTGCAGGATGCGCTGGCGCGCTGGGTGGGACAGGTCAAGACCGGGCCGAACCTGCGCCTGGCGGTGGACATCGACCCGCAGAGCTTCTTCTGAGCCGGTCGCGCCGGGGGCGGTTGTTTACACAGCCCGAAAAAAAGCGAATGATGTTAAAGAGCTGGTGGGAATTGGCGACAATCGGTCATGTATCTGGAGCATTTCAACCTGCGCAAGCGCCCGTTTGCGACCTCGCCGGACCCGGCGTTCCTGATCTGGTCCGCACAGCACCAGTCGGTTCTCGATGCGGTTCTGGACACGCGCCCGCAAGCGCCGCCGGTTTCGATCCTGCTGGGCGATATCGGTCTGGGCAAGAGCACGCTGGCCCATGCCCTGCAGGAGCGCCTGATCGCCGAGCAGGGGGGGCGTGTCGGGTTGATCTCCGTCCAGCTGAACACGGCGGAGGAGGCGATCGCGCATGCCCTGCGCAGCCTCGAGGGGCAGGCCTTCGACGGCCCGGCGGAAGCGGCGCGCGCCCGTCTCGAGGCGCTTCTGGCCGATGGGACGGATGGGGGCTGCGCCACCGTGCTGATCGTGGACGAGGCGCAATCCCTGTCGGACGCGGCGGCGAGCGCGCTGCTGTCATTGGTGCGGGATACGGAGGGCGCCGTGCGCTGTCGGCTGCTGCTGGTGGGGCTGGGGGCGCTGGAGGCGCGCCTGGCGTCCCCGGCGCTGGAGCCGTTCGAGGCGGAGCTGCGCCCGCCGCTCAGGCTGCGGCCGGTGTCCAAGGACGAGGCCGCTGCCTATGTCTCCGGTAGGCTGGCGCGGGCGGGTCATGTGGGGCCTGATCTGTTCACCCCGGAGGCTGTCGCGGTGATCCACCGCCACGCCGAGGGTGTTCCGCGGCTTATCAACAAGGCGTGTGATCTGGTCCTGCTCACGGCGGCGCAGGAAGACAAACGCGTCATCGAGGCGGATCTCGTGCGCGAGATTCTGCGCGATGTCTCGCTGGCGAGCGGTGCGATGAGCTTTCCCGGGGCAGCAGGGGCAGCGGCGAAACCGCCGCGCGCGCCCGAGGCGCAGGCTGCGACGGGCCGTGCCGGTGGACCGTCGTCCGCGCGTCCAGCGCAAGCGCCCAAGGGCCGGGGCGGGCCGGAAATCGAGGTCAGTGCCTCGCAAGGCATGCGGCTGGAACGCGCGCTGATCGAGACCCTGAAGACCAGCACCCAGAGGCCGGCCGCGCCGCGCAAGCCCGCGGCCGCGCGCCCGGACCAGGCGGCGGCGTTGCCCGAGCCATCGATGCCGGAAGCGCCCGGGGCCGGAGCGCTGCCGTCCACGGCCGGAGCGGAGGTGCGGCCGGTCAGTTCCCGGCGCGTGGTCACGGGGGCGCTGGTCGCGGCGGCCTTGGTGGGCGGCGCGGCTATCCTCTACAGTCTGGATGTGTTCCCGGTCTTGCGAGACGGCGCCGTCACGGGTGAGGACCCGCGCAGTGGCGAGGTGTTGCCGGCCCCTGACGCGACCGGGATCGCGCAGGATCTGGCGCAGGATGCGGGGACAAGTGCCGAAGCCACGGAGGCGCAGGCCGCCGTCGCGGAGGCGGAACAGAGGCTGCAGGCCTTGCAGGACGCCGCGGCCTCCGCGGAGGCGGAACTGGCCGAGATCGCCGCGCGGCTGGATGCGCGGACACGCGAGCTTGCAACCGTGGAGGATGCGGTGTCCGAGGCGCAGTCCGTTCGGGTGGAGACCGACGCGGAGCTTGACGTCATGCGCACGCAGATCGACGCAGAGCAGGCCCGGCTCGCCCGGTTACAATCCGAGGCTGAGGCCGCGGAGGCGGCGCTGGCGGCCCTGGCGGTCAGCGAGAAGATCGCCGACGATGCCTTCGCGGCGGCGCAGACCGTGTCGAACACGATGCCGGACCCGAAGGCGCCCGATCCGGTGCGCCTGCAGCCGCAAAGGCTGGATGCGGCGGAGGCAACGACCTTCTTTCTCGCCGCGCTGGAGAGCGACGACCCTGCCGAGGTTGCCGTGAACTACTCGCGCGCGGCCCTGCGGGGGCACACCCGCGCGGCATCCTTTCTGGCGCAGCTTTACGAGACCGGGGACGGGGTGCCGTTCGCACCGGATATGGCGGCGCGCTGGTACGCGGTTGCCGAGGAGCCCGCGCGCATTCTGGCCGAGGACAGCCGCGCTGCCGATGTGGTGCCCGCCGTGCAAAGCGTGGTGCCACTGGGGGCCGCGGTGGTGGCTGGTACGCCGGGCGAGTTTGTCTGGCAGGGCGTGGGCGCGCAATTCATTCTGGAGCTCGCCGATACCGACGGCACGGCCATCGCCTTTGCCGAGACCCGCCTGAGCGCGGTTGCCGTTTCTGTCCCGGAGGGTACGGCGCAATGGCGGGTGCGGACCGACGGGGGGGCCGAGACCGCGTGGCAGCCCATCGCCGGGGCAGGGGATTAGACCGGTCCCGGCGCGCGGCCCGGTCTCGCTCAGCAGCCGATGACCGCGCAGATCCGGTTCCGGTAAGCTTCGTTCGCCGCGCTTTCGGGTGAGGTCATGGCGGGGCGCGCCCGGGTGCAGTTGGGCTGGTATGTCGCCACCAGACCGTCATTGACGCAGGAGGAGACATCCCATCCGGGGGGGATGTCGTTGAGATCCACCTGCTGCCATTTCGGATGGCCGCTGGCCTGCAACTCGGCGAACCCGTTCAGGATGAGGTTGGAGACATCCGACACCGCGGTGCAACTCGCCCGGTGATAGGCGTTGCGCTGCGGGATGTATTCGTAAGTCATCAGCACCGCCTTGACCGCGACCACGGGCACCGGCTCGGCCTGGAAGGCATAGGTTCCGGCGGGGATTTCGGAAGGCAGGTAGACCGCCTCCAGCAAGGGGTCATCGACCGGCACGAGGTGGAACCGGTTGGCATCGATCTCGGTTTCCGAGAACAGCCGCGTTGGGGCCCCCGCGACGTAGAAGAACGCGTCGATCTCGCCCGCGAGGAGTTGCGCCATGGCCGCGTCCGGCCCGATGGTCAGCAGTTCTCCGGCGTCCACTTCGAGAAGGTCGAGAAAGAGCGACGCGGTCAGGAAGGTGCCGCTGTCCTGAACGCCGATGGCCACGCGCTTGCCTGCGAGGTCCGCAGGCGTCGCGATGTCCCGCGTGGCCAGCAGGTGGACCTCCTCGTTGTAGAGCGGGAAGGCGATGCGTACCCCGGCGATGGCGCGCGCGATGTTCTGGTCGCTGGCGGAATAGGTCTTGAGGTATTCCAGCACGTCGCTCTGCACGATGCCGAACTGGGTGGCGCGCCGCTGCCGCACGCCGAGGAAATTTTCCAGCGAGCCCGCGCTTTCAACCACGTTGAGGGTCTGTCCGCATTGGTCCACCAGGTTGGAGATGTCGCGGCCGATCTGGATATAGGTGCCGGTGGGGCCGCCCGTGAGGATGTTCTTTTCGAACTCCTGGGCGGCGACCGCGCCGGAGCCGAGCAGCAGGGCGAGACCGGCGCGGACGATCTGGAAGAGGCGACGTTTCAAAATACTCATGATGTGTCCTTTTATAGCCCGGGGCGATGGCGCCTCAGCAGCGACCGAGATCCCGCACCAGCGAGACCAGGGTCTGCCGGTTCACGGTGGTGAACACGCTAATCAGCGCGTCATGGGTGCAGACCCCGTCCGTCAGAAGGGTCCGCAGGCGTTGCAAATCCTGGGGGCTCGCGGCCTCCAGGCCGGGGGCCTGGGCCACCGCCAGGTTGACCCGTTGTACCGGTTTCGGAGTACCGCGCGCGAGAACCGCGTTCGGCGAACCCGTGGTCGGCGGTTCTGTCCGGGCCGGGGCGACCGGCTCCGGCGCGGGCGCAGCCGCGAGGGCGGCACGTGCCGCGCGCAATTCGGCGATGTCCGCGGTCAGGGTGGCCAAGGCTTGTTCTGCTTCGGATGTCTCCGTGGTCAGTTGTCGGAGGGTGGCGCGGGCGGCGGTTTCCTCGGCTTCGCGCTCTGCAAGGGCGGCGGTCGTCGTGCCAGGGCGGTCCTCGGTCTGGTCAAGCGTGGCCTGCAGGGTCGCGAGCCGGGCTTGCGCGGCGTCGTGCGCGCGCACCGCTTCTGCAGCACGGGCCTCTGCGTCCTGCGCCGTGGCTTCGGCCGCCTGCGCCGCGGCGAGAGCGGCTTGTTCCCGCGCCGCGGCCTGAGCGAGCGCCTCCTTGACCTCTGCCGCGCGCGCCTGTGCGCTTTGCAAGTCCTGTGAAGCTGTTCGCGCGGCGGCTTGTTGTGCATCGGCCTGTGCCGTGAGCGTGTCGAGCTGGGCCTGCGCCGCAATGACGAGATTTGCCGTGGCCAGATACTCGGCCTTTATCGCGTCGAGCTCGGTGTTGGCGTCGGCGATTGCGCTTTCCATTTCGGCGCGGGTCGCCCGCAGATCGGCCAGTTCGCGAGCCAGTTGGGCCTGCGCGGCTTCCGTGGTCGCCAGGTCCGACAGCACGCCTTCATGGGTGGCGCGGTCTGCGTCCGTCTGCGCGCGCAAATCGGACAGCGCGGCCTTTGCGACAGCTGCCTGCGCGTCCAGGTCCGCGAGCTGTTGTCGGGCGTCCGCCGCTTGCGCCTGCATCTCGGCCAGAGTGGTTCGCAGGCCGTCTGCATTGCCTTGCAGCGCGGACAGATCCTGCTGCGCCAGGCTGCGCGCGGCTTCGAGATCGGCGATTTCGCCTTCCAGACCCGCAATCACCCGGCGAAAGGACGCGGCTTGCTCCGACAAGCCTTGCACCTCCGACGCGGCCTCTGTTGGTCCCGTCTGTGTTTGTGCCGGACCCATGGTGGTCATGGCGGCGAGGGTCACGGCTCCGAAAATCGCGTGGCGTAGCAGGGCGTAACTCCTCAACTTGTAAACAGTTTGTTAACCAAGACCAGATTAGGCGCAGCTACGCGCCCGACGCAAGGATTTCGGTCTTCGGGCGGCAGCCCGTCCCGGGGGGTTGCCGCATAACGCCTTGTGAAACGGGCCAGATCTTTACCGAAGCTGTCGCACGCGTCCCCACGCGCCACCGTCAGCCGGATCGCCAGAATGCGCGACACCGGCTGCGCGCACGCCGGATGTTCGGCGCAATTCGGATGGAATCTGCGACAATCTGCCCTACCATTCTTCAGGTGGACGAGATGGAGGGGGAAATGAGGTTTCTCAGAACACTCGCATTCGCGCTGCGGAACCTGTCGCGCCTGGGCTACTACCACGCGGGTGCGGAGTTATGCGGCGGCACAGAACGGCGCGCCAAGGCGGACGCCTATCGCCACCTCAGGACCATGACCGGCGGCGCGGTGCGGGCGCAGATCGCAGAGGTTTTCGCGCGCAACGCGCGCTTTACCGTGCAATCAAAAGATCGGCCTTGAGACCGCCGAGCTTGTCCGAAACACCCAGCCGCAGCGCGCCCCCGTGGCTGCGCGCGACATCCGCGGCAATGGCCAGCCCGAGCCCGACGCCGGTCCCGGCGTTCTGATTGCGGGCGGCATCGAGCCGCGCGAAGGGTTTGAGCGCCTGGCCGCGCTGATCGGGCGGGATGCCCGGGCCGTCATCCTCGACCGAGAACCGCACAGCAGCCTGGAAGAGATCCACCGAGACCTGCGCATGGGTGCCGTAGCGCAGGGCATTGCCGACCAGGTTGTCGAGCGCGCGCTCCAGCGCCATGGGGCGCAGGGATACCTGCGGCTCGGGCGCGCCTTCGGGCAGGGCCGGGCGCGTGAAGCTGACCTTGCCGCCCGTGCGTTTGTACTGATCCACGATCCCCTCGACCAGGTCGAGCGGGTTGACCAGCCTCGCATCCTCCAGCGCATCGGCCCGGGCGAAATCCAGAAACGTGGTCAGCAGCCGCGACATGTCCTGCACGTCCTGTTCCAGCGCGGCGACCTCGGGCGAGGGGGGCAGCATCGACAGTTCCAGCTGCATCCGGGTCAGCGGCGTGCGCAGATCGTGGCTCACCCCCGACAGCATCATGGTGCGCTGTTCGATCTGACGCTCGATCCGGGCGCGCATTTCGAGAAAGGCATGGCCCGCGGCGCGGACCTCCAGTGCCCCCGAGGGCTTGTAAGGCACCACGCGCCCCTTGCCGAAGGCCTCCGCAGCCTTGGAAAGCCTGGCGATCGGTCGCAACTGGTTGCGCAGGAAGATATAAGCCACCACCGTCATCAGCACCCCGACAAGGATCATCAGCACCAGCAGCTGATGCGGGTTGGAGGCCGACACGCGACGCCGGTCCAGCTCGATCATCACGGGCAGGACCTCGGTGTCCAGGCTGAACCGCAGCGCCCGGTCGTTGTCCTCGAGATCCAGCAGACCGACCCCGTCCAGCTCCCCGCGCAGAACCTCGATCACCGTGCGGCCCGAGACGTCATAGAACAGGCGCCGGTTTTCCACCGGCGGGGCCGCATCGAGCGGGGCCAGGGAAATCCGCAGCGCCCGTGCCAGCTGCTGCGCCCGCAGCAGGCCCTCGGTTTCGATCGTCTCGCGCAGCAGGCGCGCCTCGATCACCACCGAGCGCGTCATCTGCCGGGTCACGTCCTCGAAATGGCGCTGCAAAAAGGTGATCGACACCACCAATTGAATCGTCACAATCGGCAGGATGAGGATCAGGGCGGCGCGCGCGTAGAGACGCCGGGGAAGAGAATTCTTGAGCCAACGGAACATGGACGAGAGCCTAGACCGCGCCGTCTCCGGGCGAAAGGGGACGCGATGAACCTGCCGCCACGTCCGCCGCGCATCGCCACGCTGGCGCCCGGCCTGCGGCGGGTGATCGCCGAGAACCCGTCGCCCATGACCTACTGGGGCACGAACAGCTTCGTGCTGGGCACCGGGCGCGTGGCCGTGATCGACCCGGGGCCTGCCGGGGGCGACCAGGTCGACACGATCCTCGGGCTGCTCGATCCCGGAGAGGTCGTCAGCCATGTGTTTGTCACCCATGCCCATCTCGATCACAGCCCCGGCGCCCGGGAACTCGCCGCGCGCAGCGGTGCCCCGGTGCTGGCCTTTGGCGATGCGTCGGCGGGGCGCAGCCCGGTCATGGCGGCGCTGGCAGAAGGCGGCGCCTTGGAGGGCGGCGAAGGGGTGGATCGCGCCTTCGAGCCCGACATCCGCCTGGCCCATGGCGACCGGGTGGACGGCGGCGACTGGACGCTGGAGGCGCTTTGGACGCCGGGACATTTCGGCAACCACCTGAGTTTCGCCTGTCCCGAACAGGACGCGCTGTTCTGCGGCGATCTCGTGATGGGCTGGTCGACATCCCTGGTCTCGCCGCCCGATGGCGATCTGTCGGCCTTCATGGCGTCGCTGGACTTGCTTGCGCGGCGGAGGGAGGCGACCTTCCACGCCGGGCACGGTGCGCCGATTGTCGATCCGCGGGCTCGCATCGCCGAACTGGTCGCCCACAGGCAGATGCGCAGCACCCAGATCCGTGCCGCCCTGGGCGAGGCGCCGGGCACCGCCGCGGCGCTGGCGGCGCGGATCTACACCGAGATCCCGCGTCCCCTCCTGCCCGCTGCCGCGCGCAACGTCCTTGCGCATCTCATTGATATGGCATCAAGAAATGAGGCCGATCACGAAGGCCCGTTGACGTCACAGACCGTGTTCCGTGCAGTATAGAAATAGTTGCCAGTTTTTCCCTGCACCCTCTGGACAGCCTCGCAGCGAGTTGCTACATCGCACGCCAGTTCCGGCGTAGCTCAGCGGTAGAGCAGTTGACTGTTAATCAATTGGTCGTAGGTTCGATCCCTACCGCCGGAGCCAAAATCTCTCTTTTACAACAAGAGAGTATCAAGACCGCCCTCCGGGGCGGTTTTTGCTTTTGCAACGATTTTGCAACGACATCGCGCCCTTGGACGACTTCATTTATCATTTTCTTCGCTGGTCGGCCCTATACCGCTCTTCGCAGTCGTAGCAGATGTCGTCTCCGGGCTTTCTACGAATCGACCCACATCGCCTGCAAGGGTGGTCGGGTGTTTCATAGAACACATTGCCAGTCGCCCAAGCTTTAGCTCGTTGGGGATTTGGTGACGGGACACCAAGGTCCCCTCTCAAGTACGCGTGCCATACCGCAATATTCGACATACCCAAGAAATCGGCAATCTCGCGGCACTCCTTGCTTTGTCGAAGGTGGCCCTTCTCTCGGTAAAACGCCCGAGCCATTTGTAACGCGGTAGGATACTCTTTTAGATCAACAAGGGTTTTTCGTCGGGTCATCACATTAGCTCTCAAATTCAGTCAAACCTTGGTTTTTTAACTTCGCCCAGTGCATTGCCTATAGCACTCGAGCTCGATATGACGTTGCTTCGAGCTGAAGCACTTCGGACAAGCTTCCTGTTAACGAAAAGAACCTCGGTTTCTTCGAAAGATTAAACACTCTTACTAGACGGTAGGAGTCTCCTTTTTCTTCCGAAACAGCAACTTCGTTGTTAGATACAAAAAATGGTGTTGCTCTTCCGCTATTCGTTGTCTTCACCTCAAGAAAAACCTCATTGCCATCTTGATCGAAAGATCGAATATCATAGCCAAGGCCATCGCCTATATCCTTTGACACCCACTTGACGCGCTTGGCCAGATCCACTCTGCCCGCGGCGGTGAGTTTCATAACTTCATATTGGAATACAAAGTACTCGCCTGCTTCACCGAGCTTGCGGTTTCGCGCTTCTTTCGCAGCAAAGTCTGTTTGTGTCGCTCGAGGCTTTCCTTTTTTTCCTGAGACTTCTGTAGGTGCAGCAGTCACTGGGGGAGCTTCCGAAATTTCGTCCAGCTCGCTCTCGATAAATTCTCGAAGAGCTTCTTTCGTCGGCAATTCAATTTTCTTGCTTGGTTTCTTTTCTTGAGTACCGCTAGCTATGGAAACTTCGTCAGTAGCAGTAGTTGAGCCTTCAATTGCGGCAGTTTCTGCCTCAACCTCATCTACTTCATCGCTTCCGCTTTCGTCGTCGGACCCAGCTGGCACCGACCCACGTATCTCATGCTGCGAAGCTAGCCAGATCGGGGGCGCTGTGTCCAAGTCGACCGCTTCAACGGCTTTGTTGGTTGCGTCAAAAAGCTCGGCCTCAAGATCTTGCCATTCGCGCAGCAGACCCGGAAAATCTGTAAATGCGTCTTCTGCAACCGAAAAAATGCCCGGATTATTTTCGTTGTTTTGAATGGAATCCAAAACTTCGTTGAGTAAATTGCTCTCGCCTGATTGAGCAAGCCTCTGATCTACTTTGATCAATTCTTGAATTAGGCGAATTCCTCGCGATCTCGCCGCACGCATATAGATTCCGCGAGAAGGATTCGCCCAGAAGAGAGCTGCTTTAGTTTTCTGAAAATCGTTTATCCCTACTTTCTTGTCTGAAACAATATCGGGAAGTCCGTTTAGGTCAAAATGCAAAGACTTTCCATCGTTCAAATCGAAGCGGAGGCTCTCTATTGGTAGGTCAGCAACATAGCGATCCAAAAGTAGATCATTCTCCTCACTGTCGAGTGTATTGATTACCGCAGGAGCTAGATATCTGACCTCCTCATCGTTCAGCTGTCGTCCCAAGTAGCTTGAGAGTTGATTATTGGCATACTGGAAAAGCAGTACTGTATTGAACCAGCGACCATCAGATTGAAAGCCTATGTGTAGGATAAGAATACTTGCGAGGCAGTCTAGTGCTCGATCAAGATTCGGATCAGAAGGATTCTCGCGAAGCGCCCTTCCGATGACATAGGAATAGTAGCCAAGCTTAGTGGAGGGAACGCGACCCTCAATCACCGCCTGCCAACCAGATGGGAAAGACGCCCCCGCAATACGAGGACGAACAATGCGACCGGAGAGAATACCGAGTTGATAAGCTTCTCCAGCACGAGTTCGAGGACCTGCTCCAGTGTCCCCGACCGCCAGCTGGAATCCTCTCTCGCCTCTGTGCTCTTCGGATGGCACTTTGGCCAACGGGCCTTCCAACCAGTCTACCCAGTGGTGTTTAACAAGTTCATCGATATAGAAAAACAGGAACTGCGAGTTAACTGCCATCGTATCCTTGCCAGCGTGGAATCAGCTACAAGAGACGATGCCACGCTATGGTCGACAAGGGAACGACCGGTTAAGGCTTCATGAGTCCAAGCACATGTTCAAACTCGATTTTCCCCCCTCGATCCCCTCTGGGGATCGAAGTGCGGTGGTCTCTGATGCGATAGAGGAAATACTTGTCCCACTTGTAACCAAGTTGACCGGCAATCTCTGCGATTACTTGATGAGTTGGAACGTCTACACCTCGAATCCTACTGTTTCCGATGATGATATAGTAGAAACCTCCGGGCCTAAGCGCGCGGAAAACGGATTCCATATTTCTCCTCATATCATCGAAGAAAACTACCGCAGTCTTGAACCTAGCTTCATCAATCGTTTCAAGTTCTCCAAGGTGTTGCCGCGAGATCGAATAAACGAAATCTTCCCGTACCTCTCGATTGCGGCGCACGCTTTCACCTAGCTGGGCATTGCGAACTGTCTTTATCGCATCGTCATCCGCGGTTCCGATCCATGCGCTCTCGAGTTTGATACATCGCGTATAATCCATGGCATTGATGTAGGGAGGTGAGGTTATAGCTAGATCGACCGACGTTGAAACGTCAAAATTAGTTGCATCAAAACCCTCCCAAACGATTCCATCAGATTTATGCTTTTGGCTTTCCGATACAGCATCAATATACTTAGAAGCTATTCTGAGGAACTCATCCAAAACCCGTTTAGGCTTCTTTTCATACTTTTTCGAAATATATGGCTTTAAAGACTGCCTTTCAGCTTTTGAACAGGCTCTGATGATATCGCCAAAGGCAGCCAGAAGGAATTCGCGTACTTTCCCCTCATCCGTAAGCTCAAAAATGGCAGACTTCAACTTCAACAGATCGGAAAAGTTTTCATCTCCAAACCAGTATTCGATGTTTGCAAGTCTAGGCTTCAAATCGTCATACAGGGATTGATGTTCAAACGCTCTCCCGATCTCGGCAACCAGGAATGAAATTTTTCCAATCTCATCTTCAGAATACTTCTGCGTTGCGACTGAAGCAATTAATCTGGCGTACGGGTCCACTTCCACACCGTGCACAGAATTCGCATAGCGGACAGCTTCAATTGCAGTCGTGCCCGATCCCATGAATGGATCCAACACACTTAAACTGTTTGAAGTTAACGAATGATCTTCGAGGATCATCCGCGGGACATAAGCGACACTCCTGCAAGGGTATCGCCCTCCCACGAAGTGAGGCGTCCTTATCAGAGCTCGACTGTTCGGGAACTGGATCTCCGCGCCCCACTGCAATTCTGTCAAGGTTGATGCAGTCTCCATCTATGGCCTCCGAAGAACAACCATGCTTTCCCGCATGTACTTCCTGTTGTTTCCTAGTTTCCGGTACTGCTGCGAGGAAGGAATTACCCCCCGATAAACTCGAACTTCATCCACTTCATAGCCGCTCTGCCTGCCTAGGTCGGCTAGCAGAAGGTCCGTAGCGACCGCAACACCTCCGTAGAAAGAATTCCCAACAACAAATCCAAGTCGACCACCACTTCTTACTCTGCCTCTCAGGTTATCCAGAAGATTTCCTAGATCAGCAAAATAACCCGACAGCATGCTCCCAATTCTTGGCGACCAGAGGTCTTGCTGTTCGATGTGTGGTCGAATAACATCATCGACGATAGGAATTCCAAACTCATTGTACCTATCAGCCCACGTAGCATGCACGTGAGACCGAACGGAGGCTTGTCTAAACGCCTGTTGGTCCGTCTTGGACTTGAAGAAATCACCCAGCCAAAGCTCCGACATGTAAATCTTGCTGTAATCAAAGCAATTAGCATACGGCGGTGACGTTAAAACAGCGCTTACGTCTTCAACTTCGGCAGATAGAGCATCGCCTAAGCAAGATTCTTGGCGAAATTCTGGGGGGATAAATTCGGGCGTATGCTCAATATCCGCTGCGAACATTTCCAATTTCTGAATCATGAAACGCTTCACAGCAGACATGCAGTCCGCATCCGACACGGGCCAAGAATACCTAGTTTTCTTCTTTACACCATTCCCTGCCTTACGATGGGTTGAAAACGGCTCAATGGCAGAAAGGAACGCCAACTTAAAAAGTGCGTTGATCTTTGGGCAGTCTATTTCTTGAAAGAATGCTTTGCTCCTCAGAAGTGCCTCCAAAACCTCAGTCTCGAAGTAGCGTTGCACAGTGGCATTGTTTGGTTCCGGCGCGCGGCTCCTAAGCGGAGATTTGTCAAAATCGAAGATAGCGTCTCTCAAAGAGCGCAGCTCAGCAGCACTCATGACCACAGCTTTTGTTTTCGCAACGAAGCTAGTCAATGGACTGACATCGAACCCGAGCCCACGCAGTCTGAGTTCTCCCGCCACCAGAGGAGTAGTGCCAGAACCCGAAAACGGGTCCAAAATCAAACCATCTTCGATTTTGACACTTGCTGAGAGGAATTCTTTTACGAAAGAAGGGGAAAACCCTTCTTTATAGGGGAACCATCGATGTCTAGGCATTTGCATCGACTCAATAAAATTTACTGGTGACCGGTAGGTCGTTCGCGTTGACTGCTCGTTTACCCGGATAGTCCGCTCAAGCTCACGGTAATGACGATATAGGTCCTCTGCCAGAGGGGCAGCATCCGATTGTGGGTCGATGCTAGACAGCGTCATTCTATCCTCGTTTTTAGTTATTTCTCTGACGCGTAACGAAAGCGCTTCGCACGACGTGTCACCCGTAGCACTACCAATATGACGCATCCATGAAGCGTGCACAACATGTCGTATGACGATATGAACCCTTGCTGCCTCGATTCTTCCCCGATGCCGACGCAGAGCTCTTCTTGAGTGTCAATGCCAACCCTTCAGACTCGAGACAACGATGTGCTGCCTGTGCAGGTAGTGGGATGCGAAGGCCCCGACGATCAGGGCAATGCCGAGGTCGCCGTGCCCAGCCGATGATCGCGACTGCGTGATGACCTGATTGCCCGCAGCCGTCGTCGCTGTCGTGAACGATCCAAGGTCATCTTCGATCTCCTGCCGTAACGGCAGGTCTTGGGCAAACTTAATGTCGCCGGAGGCGAACAGCACGGCGGTGGTCTCGATCATGAGCGTCTTGCCCGCGTTGACATAGCGGCCTTTCCGCGACCAATCCTGCCCGCCCGTCATCTGGATCGCATGGTGGTTCACATTCTGCTCCCAGAGCATGTCCGAGACGACGCGCCCAATGGACGTACCGTCGATACACAGGGCCGTCTTACCGGCGAACGGCGGAGCGTTCTTGAGGCGGATCAGATGATCGACCACATCGACGTAGGACACGCCACGGAAGCGGTCGGCGTAGACGACCGTCCGTTCGCGCGGGCCTACGATGCACTTGCCGTTGTCGATGATCGGCAGAGCCTCGTCCTTGAGTACCACGACCGCCGAGTAATCGTTTGCCTGCCCGAGGTCTGCGGCCAGCCAGTATCGCGAAAAGCCAGTGACGCGCGGCACGGCAGGATCGTTGTTGGTCTCGTTCACTACGCGTCCATCCGGGTGATAGACGAGGTTCAATTCGGGTTTGGTTACAGCCTCGGACATATTGCCTTCTCCGTCTTGCTGGTGGCCTGTTCGATGATAGAGAGGTCAAAATACGCCTGACCGTCGGCCAGCATTTCGACCAAAATTTCCTGCCGAAACTTCGTCGCGGAGAGCGTGCGGCGCATCCGCTCCACCTTGTCCGCCAGCCTCGGAATGTCCGTCCCGCGCACAACGATGCGGTGGATACCGTCACCCGGCTTCGCATCAAGGAACAGCCGGGCGAAATAGTTGTTCTTGCCTGCGGGTGTGCTGCTGAAGAACACCTGCCCGTCTTCGGTAAGCATTGGCAGCACGGATGAAATCAGGTCTTCGCCGCCTCCGTCGCCTTGCAGGAAGGCACATTCGTCGATGATCAGGCAGGACACCGCAGGAAAGCCCCGGATCGTGTCCGAGGTCGATGGCAGCGCAATGACCCGCGCGCCGTTTGCGATCTCCAGTTCGGTTTGAGTTGGGCGGGTGATCACAAGCGATGTCCGCTGCAACTGCCGCCCAATCTCGCGGGCGATGATTTTCGCCTGCCGCTCGGCAGGTGCGACACACAAGGTCAGCGATTCCGGCACATGCAATTCCTCGACCGCTCGCGCGGCGAGAACCGATGTCTTACCCGACTGACGCCCAACCCGCAGCGCAACCTCAGTCGCCCGGGTGGTGAACGCCTCGACCTGCCAGGGATCGGGCGCGTGCCCCATCCAGTGCGTGAGGCGCGAGACGGGATCGAGCCGGCGCTCAAGGTCTTCCGCCCAAGGGATGAGAGCGTCAAAAGGCATTCTTCTTCCGATCATAGAAGGCGCGCATGTTGACGACATTGCACTGAGTGCAGCAGCGGTTTGCGTCGCGCGGCGATACGTGGCCGCGTTTGCACGGGCGTCCTGTGAAGTAGAGTCTACCGCCCTCTGCCAGCATGACCGCCTCGGTTTGAGGGAGGCACACCCATTCAGGCGATCCGGCGGCTGTGGCCGCAGCAAGGCGGCGTCCATATTCCTCCCATCCCTCGAACTCGCGACAGGTCATAGCGGGCCACCTTCCTCTTTTGCTACCGACAACACTTCATGACGCATTCGGCGAAGGAACGGTTCACGGGCAGCGGGCACCTCTTCACACACCTCGGAGATGATCCGTTTCAACGTGACCCATTCCGGCGATTCCGACAGCGTGACTTCGACGGACAAGCTGGTTGCCATCTTGCCGTGCATGGTGGCGATGTCCCGCAACACCTTGCGCAGACCTTCCATAGCCGCGAGCGCGAAAACGTCATCCTCGATTTCCTCCGCTTTTGTGATCAGCGTTTCGACCCGCCGCGCCAACTTTTCATAGGTCCGGGCAACGTCCATCCGTTCCTCGTTCACGATGGCGGTGTCCGCCTCGATCCCTTCGATGCGATTTTCAGCAATGATGCGGCGGCGCGTTTCTTCCGTGATCTTTGTGTCCCGATATCGGCGCACAGTGTCCGGGTGGGTGCCAATCCGGCGGGCGATGTCTGTCAATGACCGCCGCCCAAGCACGATATCCTTGATGATCGAAGTTTTCTCCGGGTGGTTGTCGATCACGCCATGCCGCCCGGACGCCTTGTTGCCCGCCATTTTCAGGTGTCTCCTGACTTGTCGGTTGGGGCGGCGATGGGCTGGGCGTTATCGTTGCGATACCATGCCGCGCGCTCGCGCAGGCGTTTCCATTCCTCAACGGAGACATCGACCAGATGATCATGCACGCGATTTGCGAATTGTTCCCCAACGCCCGACCGCAGGAGGTCGTCGCGCAACTGTCCAAACGGGACGCCGCCGAGGTGGAGTTTCATCATCGCCGTGAGCGTGGCTATTACGGCATCGGTCGGGTCGCCTGACGGATCGACGGTGATTACATCATGGCCGGTGGCGTATCTCTGGCCGTCGCGCAGAACATAAAGATCGTCTTCCGGGCCAAATCCGAACACGACATTCAGCGCGAATTGCAGGCAGGCTCTATCCTCAGGCGTTGCCATCATTCGCCTCCACTTGCTCGCGGATGTGGTCGGGAAGATCCGACGGATCGCTCCACGTCACGGGCACGAAACCGGCGGCGCGCAGGTTGCTATACTGCTGCCGGAAGTTGGACGATCCCATTACATCGCGCCGGACATAGACGCGCTTGTTGTCCGCATCCTTGATCACAGCGGAACGCGTCTGCGCGATCTCGGGCCGTCCTTGCTGGGCCGGGTCGAAGTGGTTGGGATTGTCCACGACCCGCAACGTCGTGCCGGCCAGAGCAGCAAGTTCGCGCATTTCGCGGTAGCGGTGCGTATCGCGCGCCTCCGCCCGCGTCAGTTCGACGACCGGATTGTTCGGGTCGATCCCAGCGGCGCGAAGGCGCGCAAGCCGCTGGCGTTCCGCCTGATCCTTCGCCGCCTTCTCCGCTGCCTGTTTGGGCGTCAGGTTGTCGGGTTCAGCGCGCTTTGGGTTGTTGATGGCGTCGAGCAGGCGGCGCGTTTCTGTCACTTCGTCGTCGGCGGGTGGAGATGCGAGTTTGCGTTGGAGGTCTTTCTTCTCGTCCAAGATGCGGGTGTTAAAGTCGTGCAAGCCGTCGAGACGTTTTGACTGCGCCTCGACTGTCTCGGTAAGCGTTATCACCTGCTTGATAAGGGCTTGGAGAGCGGCGTTGGTGTCGTCTGCCATTGGCTGTTCCTTTCATGTCTCAATCGAAGCGGGCGCGGCTGGATGCCACGCCCGCTTCTTGATTGGGACATGACAAGATCGCCGATCCGTCATGCACAATGTATCAACCGCTTATTGCTGCTCCGACCGGAGAATAAGGTGGAACACATTGATCTAAGGAGTTTTTTAGGTGGAGTTGGCGTCCCACCCGTCTGGTGTTTTGTCAGGCTCGAAGGTCGTTGATGACGGGGATGATCCAGCGCCACTGCAGATCGAACGATCCCGTTTTGGTCGACACCTTGAGGCCGCTGCCCGCCGCCGTGATGGCGTAGGATGAACCAAAATGGTCATCCGCCTCGGGATCAGACAGAAACGCGTCCAAGTCGTCCGCCAGATCGTGGGCGTCGTCAATGGACAACTCGGATGAGCTGCTGAGGGTGGTGACGGTCAAGATTGCCCGTCCGTCCGCAAATTCGGCTTCTATCCGCATGTTCTGCTCCGCGTTTTGAGTGCGCGCGCCCCGGCCATCCAGTGAGCCTGATCAGGGCGCGCGCAGGTGTATGGTCAGGCTCGATTTTTCGTATCACCTGGCTTGGGAGCGTTGGCATTTACTTTAGGTGGAATGGTGGGAAAATGAGGTGTTGGTTTACTGCCCGATTGATTGAAGGAGATTGCGTTGCCTCCCTTGCCCAACTCGCCCTTGAGGTCGCTTCTTGCCGAGGCGTATTCACCCTGCCGCTTCTTCGGACAGTGCAGAGAGGCGCAATGGAATCCTGCTAGCGGCCATATTCCGAGGGGGTTTGTTGGAGCGACTGGCAAGCCGGAAGATGTGGAATTGGTGATGGTGTTTTCCGAACCCGGCCACCCGCATGATGGCGAGCGGTATGACCCCGAAATTAGTGCAGACGGGCTAATGCAGGCATGTGTTTCGCACGCCTATTACAGCTTCAAAAACGGCACAGATTTGTTCCACCGCAACACGCGCTGGTTCATCGACCAACTCTATCCCGACCTGACCTTTGACGAACAGTTGCGGCGCGTCTGGCTGACCGAGGGGCGGTTGTGTTCCATAGACAACGAGATCGGGCGCACCACGGATCGCAGCTGCGCATCGAACTTCTTGGTGCGGCAAGTTGCGTTGCTGCCAAATGCAACCGTTGTCGCCTTTGGCGGAAAGGCGAAGCACTACCTGACCGGCATCGGCATCGGCATCGACTATGTCAGCGCATATGCCCTCGCCCCTCCCGGCGCGAACCACAGACCAGCGCGCCCGAGTTGGGAAGCAGCGATTGCTGAAGTCGCTGCCCGCCGTCAGGCACGCAGAGCGGGCGGCTGACAGGCATCATTGCGATGGTGGTGCGGATGCGCGGATATGCCGGTCATACCGCTTCACGCTCGCGTAGAGGCGCACTGCTGCTTGGCAGTGTCGGTGCGCTTGGTTTGTGGCACGCCGCGCCACGAATAGGCGGTGTGCAGATGTGCGCAGTCATGTAGGATTTGCCAACCATCTGCGCGCGGATATGCCCATGCAGGAAGGCGGCGTTGCATAGCACGTTGCAAAACCGGGCTATCGATCCCACAACCGATTGTTATATTATAGTTTTTTCGGGCCGATCGCTTCATTAACGATCAATCGGCCTTCGCAGATCGACCCAGTTGCGACCGCGTCGCAACAAATCGGCGGAGAAAGCGGGAACGGATCACCTCGGGAGCGCGCGTCCCACGATGATGTGTCGCCCTGTGTCACCAGCGGATCGAACCGACACACCAGCAAACCATTGCAGAAATTGCATTTTTGTCAGTTGTGTCAGGTGTGTCAGTATATTCTGAAAAGCGGCAAAGCCGCGCATCAGCGTCGCATCCGCCCTCGGGCAACAATTAAGCAGAGACAAAACTGCACCGCGTCACAACCGACGCAACCGACACGTTTGCCCCTAACCGCTTCGCCCGAAAGCAAAAAAGGCCCGTCACCCCCTGACACGCCTTTCTCGACCGTGACACGCCCGCCTGTCAGAACGGAATATCTTCTTTGTCTGTGCCCACGCTCTCAGCGTCATGGACATCATCGGGCGGACACCATGCGTGCCACTCTTCCTTCCCATCGGCATAGTCGGCTTGGGTGACGTGCGCGACCGCCTCGCGGAATTCGGCCAGCGCGCCGAGCTGACGACCGCGCTGCCGCGACTCTGCCACCGCCTTGACTGTCACCATGCCATCATCGACCCGCTGGGCATATCCGGTCACATGCTGCGCGTTGCGGACGTTTGTTGCGAACGGGATCAGGCGGTCGACACGCGCCGCGATTTCCTCCGCGCCCATCCGCCGCCCACCGGGTTTTTTGTGAACCTCCCGCATGAGCGTTTTGACAGACACGACGCCCGCCGCCTTCACGTCGTCCGGGCAATATCCGTCCTCCGCGATTTCATGCAGCACGGCAATGACCGGATCGGACATCACCTTGTCCCGCGCCTTCGCCGCCGTCCCATAGGCGAACGTCAGCGCCTTCCTATCGACCGGGTAGTCGAGCAGATAGCGCAGTACGATGCCTGGGCCGTCGTCCGACCGCATAAAGGCATGATAAGGCTCCCAGAAGGCATAGGCCGCATCCTGCCCTTGCTTGGTCGTCATGTCGAACGGCTGGGCAACCTCGATCACGGTCCAGCGGCGGTCATCGCGCTCAACGTGGACGGCATGTTCGTTGTTGGTCGTGGCGATCAGGCGGTGGACATTTTTGGCGCGAAACGTCGCTTTGAACTTTTCCTCATACGACCAGCCCGGCGACGAAATGAACGATTTCAGCGTATCCGCGTCCTTCTTGCTGCCGTGGAAGATCGACTCTTCACAGGCAACGATGGTGCACCCGAACAGTGAACGGTTGAACTGGGAGAACAATCGGCTGCTTTCATGAACCACCGTGATTTGGCGGTCGTGAAAAATCGACCCAAGCACCTTTTCTTGAAGGAATGATTTGCCTGCGCCTTGTGGCCCGCGCAGTGCGATAGCGGTCGACACAGACGGCTCAGTGGGGCGTTGAACGGTATCAGCCAACCACATCGTCACCCAGTGCGCAAGATCGGCGTCACCGCCGCAGAGCACGTTCAGAACGTACTCCTTGAACACCGTGGCGTCGCCGTCGCGTGGTGCGCACTTGAACCCACGGAACACATTGTATCCCGGGCCGTCATATCCTTCGGGTTCGCACACAACGCCTTCATATTCCGCGCGGTCGGGATCCTCGATCCAGAGTTTGGCAATAGGCACCTGACCTTTGCCATACAGAACGCGCTGCGTCGCCGTTTTTGCCATCAGATCATCGCGGGAATAGGTGGTGAATTCCGGCGCGGATTTGCGCAGGTATTCGATCTTCCCATTAAGGTCGATCACAGCCCACTCGCGGTTGAACTTTTCGACCATGCGGTAGTGCAGCGGCGTAGGCGTGCCTTTTTCGCGCTTCTTGGCCGACTTGAGCAGGTTTGCGATCTCGGCTTCGGGCAGCGGACCATCTCCGAATAGATGATGGAAATTCGTATCGCCATTCAGGCGGCGAATCTCGGCATCCATTTCCGTGTCCGGCCAGCCGCGCGATTGCATGGACATTGCGATCCGCATCAGCAGGTCGTTACGCCCAGCCGGGTTGTCAGGCACCTTGTATCCCATATCCGAATGATCGAGCGTCGGCTGTTCACGGGCGATTTCCTCGACCGTGGACGCCGACACACGGCACCCGTTCTCGATCATGTCGAGGATAACCGACTTGTCCGCTTCGTCGATCACGCCCATGTGCTGGTCAGTCAGAACCCAAGCGAGTTCACGCTGGGAACCGTAGAGCGGAAGATTGATGGAGGTCGGCTCGTTGTCGGGCGTTACGACCGTCTGTGTCGACTTGGGGAAGATTTCCGTCTTTTGCTGGACCTTTTTGGGCAGGCGACGACGCAACGAAGCAAGGTAGTCGTGCATAAGTTTCGCCCGCACGGGTTGATCCGTGAAAACGTAGATGTGCAGCCCACGCGACTTCGAGCGGAAGGCGGCGCAGCGCGTGCGCATCCGCTTGACCAGCTCGAGCACTTCATCCTCCGGCATGTCATACCAGTCGACATCGAGCACGCCGAAGCGGCATGTGCTGTCCGCGCGAACGGGTGCGACACCGATAGACGTCTCGCCACTAATGTGCTTCCACGCAAGCGCTTCGGTTAGCGGACCATCTTCGGTCGTGACCTTGGCCTCGACTTTACCGTTCTCATTTTTGACACCACGAGAGCGGAGTTCGAGATGGCGGTTTTCATACCCGTTCCACAGATTGAGGAATGCACGGGCGGTTTTCGATTTGAGTTCGTCCATACCATTTCAGGTTGGACCTGCTTTCCCGGTTCAGAGCGCGCGGACGACCATGTATAAGCGACTTATGACCCGATAAGTCGCGCTCGTCCTTTCGCGCGCTGAGCCAGGGGGCAGGTCACGCACCTGCCCCCTTTTGTTCGTTCAGCGCAGCCGCACCGACTTCCATTTGCTTCGCCCATGTCAGCACGGCGTCGCGGTCATACCGAACGGTGCGCTGGCTGAAGTAGATGGCCGGCGGTGCGTTGCCTTCACGCTTCCACGCATACAGTTGCGCCTCCGAGATACGGAGCAAGTCGCACACTTCACGCGGCGTCATGATTTTGGGGTTGGTGATTTCGAACTCAAGCTGTTCGATGCGCTGTTCCAGCGCGCGGAGATTGTCTGGGGACTCCATCAACGGTTCACTCCTGTCTTGTCCCTATCGAGACAGCAGGACCCATCCGTTGATACTCGCTGGGTTCGGGTCGTCACCTTGGCCCGCTTCCCAACGCGGCGCTGCCGAGGCTATCTGGCATCCGCCTGAACGGCGCGCGCGTCTCACGACGGGCGTTGATGCACGAGTACAGTTAGTTGTGCTCCTTGCTTCAATCAAGATCGAAAGCAGGTCTTACCTTAATCCGCTCGAAATAGACCTTTTCTATTTCGTCAACAGCGCGGCGGTTGCCCATCCGCTTGAGGTATTTCATCAGCATGTCGCTACCCTCGCCCGCCTTTTTATCGCCGCGGAGAAAATGGGCGACGTAGTCGGGCAAGAATGCCTCGGCTGCGGCCTGCATGAAGTGTCGCCTACCGTCATGGGGCAAAAACACGCGAACCCGATTTCCGTCGATCTCTGCGAACGTGCCCTTGGGGTCGGTGATGTATCCCGTCGCGGACGACGCCGGGAACACCCATTCGCTGCCCGAATTGCGGATCGCTTTTAGCAGATCAACCACCGTGTCCATCACCGGCAGCGTGCGCGCCAGCTTGTTCTTCATTTTCGTCAGGTGGATCGTCTTGTTCTGCAAATCGACCTGATCCCATGACAGAGAGCAGACGTTTTCGGAGCGGATGCCGGTCAGGAACATGACGGCGACCGCTGTGCCGACAATCACGTTCTTCTCGCGCCGTGCCATGATGGCGGACCAGATCGTTGACCAATCGTCCGCGTCGAGGTCGTG
This sequence comes from Dinoroseobacter sp. PD6, assembly GCF_028807315.1. NCBI lineage: Bacteria > Pseudomonadati > Pseudomonadota > Alphaproteobacteria > Rhodobacterales > Roseobacteraceae > Dinoroseobacter > Dinoroseobacter sp. PD6. The sequence continues at coordinate 173,193 of NZ_JARAMN010000001.1, forward strand.
CTGCCGCGCTACTGCCGTCCACTGCGCCTCGGTCTCGTCGCTCTTGGCAACCCGCGTCCGTTTCTGGTTAACCGGGTTCACGACAGGCGCGAAGTTGAACGCATTGCCGATCCCGATCCGCACCGCCCGTGCGGTCGCCTTCTTGCCTTCGGCCATGAGGCGGTTGAGGACGGCCTGAACATTGGCCGAGGTCACATCGGCCACGTTACTGTCCATGATCTCCTTCGCGTGCATTTCAAGCTGGCGGGTCATGCGCTGGCGATGGTCGTCAGACATACCGCCCTGCGCCTGCGATGTATCGCACCAGAATATCCAACCATCCCGAACGGTCTGGATGTCGCTCTTGGCAACCCCCGTCTTGGTGTCGCCTTGCTTGAACGCAGCAACAGCATCGAGCGCAGGGAATCCGCCGACCTTGATCGACTTCGTTTTCCCATCGACCTTTCGTTTGATGTACCATGTGCTCTTGGTCTTGCCGACGTTCAGGTAGAGGCCGGGAAAGCGGTCGCCGTCATGGCGGTACATACCCGGCGGCGTTTTCAGCAAGCGAGCGGGTTTCGTGAAGTCGATGGCGGCGGTCATGTGGCGGGCTCCATTTTTGCAACGTTTTGCAACGCATCACGTCACTATCATGCGCTACCATGCACTGTAAACCGATTGATTATCGTTGCAAATTAGGTGTAAACAATTGTTTTTTATGACAACCATAATCACCATGCACCAACCGAATAAATATCGTCGCTTGACTGTTAATCAATTGGTCGTAGGTTCGATCCCTACCGCCGGAGCCAAATCTCCTTGAGATTACAAAACGATAAAGGTCGTCCGATAGGGCGGTTTTTGTCGTTTTCGGCACCCTCTACAACAACTCTACAACATTGGCGCCTCTACAACGAAAAAGGCCGCGCCTTGCACGGAAAGAGCCGTGCGCGGCTGCGACCATGCTTTCGGACATGATGGTACGCCTCAGAAGAGGGGGCTTGGGCAGGGGTGTCCGTGCGTCCGGGATGATGTGGCGTGTCCGGCTGTTCGGTCCGGGGGAGGCCGGTTTCGGATTTGGCCGAGGGGGCCGCGCAAGCTGTGGCGTGATGACCCCCGGCCGTGTGCAAGTGCGCCCGGGGGCCGTTTCGGGATCAGAACAGTTGGATGGTGATCATTTCGGTGCCCTTGAGGGGCGTTGCTGTGACGGTCTTGGGGGTTCGATCGCCGAAGGGGCCCAAGACGCCGAACAGGTGTGTGCCACGCAGGTCAACCGGCACCGCGGGGCGGCGGCGCAGGGTGACACGCTGGGCGGAGCCATCGACAAACTCCACATCGACCCGGATATTCTGGTGCTCCAGGCTTCCGGTTTCGATCCCGATCCCGGACAGGCCCGACTGTGCGACCTCGATCTCGAGTGGCGCGCCCGCATCGCGCACCGCATGGGTGTCGCCGGTCCCGCTGGATCGATATTTCAAAGCGCCAAGAAGTTGCCGCAGGAAGGAGACCGAGTTGAAATTCTCGGTATAGGGCAATTCCCAGATCACCATGGGATGGTCGCGCCGGTCGAGGGCACCGGACAGAATGTAGCCTTCCAGCGCGCCAATGGGCCCGCCACCGGAAACGGAGAAGTTCTCAACGTCCAGATCGAAGGCTTGGGACAGCGCATCTGCGAAGCGGTAGTGGTCGGTCTGATAGCGGTCGGAAAAGCTGCTGCCGAGAAGGGCCACCCGGGGCGCATCAGTGACATCGGCCAGCAGCCCTGCCGCTGAGGCGCGGGCGTAGTTGTAAAGCGGGGCGGTTTCGCGCCCCGGCTCGATGTCGCACACGTCGCGCAGGATCCGGGCGAGGGAGCCTTTTTCCTCGATCGTGGTTTCGAGCGGTGCCATCGCGGGCGCATCGGCCGGCATGTCCGGGAAAAGATCCGATCTTGCGGTCGCGGTGGCTTGTGCCACGGCGCGGGCGCTGGCCAGGGCGCCCGTGGTCGTCCAATGGGTGTCACGTTTGAAGTAGAACGCGGCGCGCAGGTCCGCATCGCTGAGGGCAAGCTCTTGCAGATTGGGCACGATGGCCCCGGTCGCGGCGAGCCCCGTGATGAGGTCGCCGAAGGAGGCTTGTGCCGCGTCGAGGTCATGGTGCGCCTCGCCCATCGCCGCGTCAAGGTGCGCCTGGCCTGCGATGATCGGGCGAGGGGGCGGGACCACGATGGCAAGTGCGACGTCGCGCTTGTCGAACTCCCGCACGATCTCGGCGACCAGCGCCTGGGCGGCGGGTTTCATCGCGTAGCGCTCCTTCAGCTGGTCCTGGGTGAAGACCCAGCCGCTTGCCGCATCGCTGTAGATCGGGGCGTTACGGGCGTATTTGGCAGGCAGGCGCTCTGCCTCCAGCAGATCGGCGCAATATGGCTCGGCCTGCGCGCCGGTTGCGAGCAACAGGGCGATGCTCAGGAAGGGAAGGGGTTTCATTGTGTAAGGCTCCGACTTGTCAGGTACCGTTCCGGGATTTCCCAGATCACGAGGGTTGGCAGAGAGGCGAGATCGCCGATCTCGGCCAGAAAATCGTCCATGGGCACGAAGGGCCCTAGTCCAATGCGGCTGGCGTTCAGGACATCCGCTTGCAGGGCGTCCTTCAGGAACCCCTCGAAATGGAACGCGGGCTTGGCGGAGAAGCTCGTCCCGACCAGGGCGACAGGAAGGACCGCTTCGCCAAAGAGGTCCTCGGCGGCGTCCACCCGGGTTTCGAAGGTTTCGATGACCTCCGGCGCGGGGCCGATCCAGGGCCGCCAGGGGCCCGTGTCGGCAAAAACCGTGAGATCGCCTTCGAAGGGCACCACGCCGGTCACGGTCGTGGTGACGGCGGCCCGTGGGAGTGCGCGGTCCTGCAAAGCGGCGGCAATTGCCAAGGCACTGGCCCGCGCGCCCCGGGGGCTCCAATGGGTGTCTGTGCGCATGTATCCGTCGCGGATCGACAGCGCCGGGCGCAGGTCGATAACCGGCAACCCGGCTGCCGCGACGCTGCCGAGGGCGCGATCGAGGCGCAGGGCAAACCCCTCGGACCGGCTGCGTGGCAGGCGGTCGGCCTGCATCCGGGCCTTGTCGGGTACGATCACCGGGATCAGGTCGATGCCGTGCCCGCGCAGGGTTTGGGCCACGCGGCGCAGTTCGGCGTCGAGGTCGCGCGACGGTGCGGGTTCGATGAACTCTTCGCGGGTGAAGAGCCATCCGTCCCGCCCCTTGATCGCGCCCTCGGCGGTCTCGTCGAACACCTCCCAGCGCAGGGCGGCCCAAAGCGCGGCCGCGTGGTCCCGTGTGGCGATCCCGTCGGTGAAGCGATCCTCGAAGCCGCGCTGGTAGAGACCCGTGCGCCACCCGGTTTGCCAGTTGCCGAGATCGACCTGGGCGAAGGAGGTCAGGGACACGCCCGCCACGGCGGTGGCAAGGGCCAGGGTACTGATCTTGTCGGTGATGGACTCCATGTCGGTGGTCCTCAGAACTGGAAATACAGGAAAGGGCTGACCGTACGAGCCTGCACCGCGATAAGGCAGAGCATGGAAAGTGTGGCTGGTTGCAGGCGCGCAGCCCAGGCCACGGGGTGCAGGGCCGGGCGCGGGGCCATGGACAAGACCATTCCAAGGGCGAGGCAGATCACCTCGGTCGGCGCCGTCAGCAGGACAGTTTCCGCCCGAAGGGGCAATCCGTGGGCGCCGAACATGCCCGCATACATGGTCATTGCCTCGCCGAGGCTCGCAGCTCGGAACACGACCCAGCCGAGGACCACGCAGATCATCGTCACCGGCCAGGCGAGCAACCGGGGCCAGACGGTGTCGCGGTACTTCGCGCCGAGCGCGCGCTCCAGCGCCATCAGCCCGCCATGCCAGAGCCCCCAGACCACGAAGGTCCAGTTGGCGCCATGCCAGATCCCGCCCAGCACCATGGTCAGCACCAGGTTGCGGTAGGTCCTGAGCCGTCCGCCCCGGTTTCCGCCGAGCGGCACATAGAGGTAATCGCGCAGCCAGCGCGACAGGCTGATATGCCAGCGGCGCCAGAACTCGGTGATCGAGCGCGCGGTGTACGGCGCATCGAAGTTCTCGGGGAAATGGAACCCGATCATCAGACCCAGCCCGATGGCCATGGCCGAGTAGCCTGCGAAATCGAACAGCAGCTGAATGCTGTAGGCAAGCGCGCCGAGCCACGCCTCGGCGACGGTGGGATCAGGCAGGGTGAAGATGCGATCGGCAAGGGGCGCCACGCTGTCCGCGATCAGCAGCTTCATCGCCAGGCCCTCGATGAACCGGCGCGCGCCTCGGCAAAACAGGGCGACCGAGTGCCCCCGCGTTTCGAACTGGTGCGCAAGGTCCTTGTAGCGCAGCACCGGCCCCGCGATCAGTTGCGGAAACAACGATGAAAAGGCCAGGAAATCCGACAGCTTTCGCGCAGGCGGCGCGTCACCGCGCGCAACATCGAGGATGTAGCTGATGGATTGGAAGGTCAGGAAGGACAGCCCGATGGGCAGGATGATCTCGGGCACCGTCAGGGCGTCCCCGCCAAGGGCGGTGTTCAGGTTCCCCAGGATAAAGGTGGTGTATTTGAACCACCCCAGGATCGCGAGGTTCACCGCCACACCGGCGCGCACGGCCCATGTCTTGACCGTTGCATCGCGCGTCTGCGTGGCGAGCTTTCCGGCAGCATAGCTGCTGCCCGCGACGACGTAGAGCACGATGAGCGCGTCTGTCCGCCACCACGCATAGAACAGCGTCGAGGCCAGCAGGATCAGCCAGTTTCGCCCCGCGCGCGGCACCAGGTAATAGGCGGCGAGAAACACGGGCAGAAACCCGAAAAGGAAAATGGGGGTCGAGAAGACCATCTCAGGACCCGCCGAGCGTCGCGCCGAACCGGTTCTCGATCAGGTCGGCCCCGTCCGGGCGGGCCACGAAGGTCAGGTTCTGTCCGCGGCGCAAGGACACCTCGAAGGCACCAAGGCTGCGGCCGTCGGCGGTCTCCACTTCGAGCGTGACGGCCACCGGGTTGACCGCCCGGGCCGCTGCACTGTTGATGCTTGTGTCACCGACCACCGCGACTTCTTGGTCCGGCAGCACGAGGCGCACGGTGTCTTCCGACAGGTTTACCAGCGTCAGCAGGACCTTGGTTCTGTCCGCGCGCGCAGGTTCCTCGATGAGGACAACCTCGCCGTTGGCGCCCATGGCGGCGGTGTAGAACACGCCCGCGCGGGCCCCGTCGGTGCGGGCCGCGGACACCGGGTGGAAGGCATCGCCCTCCTGCCCGAGGTCGGGCACGCCAAGCACCACGGGCGCCGCGGCAGGCTCGATCCAGCGCAGGAAGGCCGCGTCATCGGGTGGCGGGGCGTCGTAAAGCGTGTTGTCCCCGGCCCATACGGACCCGGCGGCTGCGAGCAAGACTGTGAGCGCGGTGAAACTGGGAAATGTGCGAACTGGCATGATGGGCTCCTTTGCGTTCCGGATATCGGAGCCCGCGCGCCCTGCGGGGGCGCAAAGGTATATGCCCGGCGCTCCGAAGGCTAAGCCGCGCCGCGTTCGGTCAGGACGGACGACGGAACGCAAAGCGCCCGGCGGGATGCGCCGGGCGTTCAGGTCTGTGCGTGGGGCGGCTGTGTCAGGCGGTGGCTTCGATCATGGATCTGATCTCACCGACGCGCCGGTCGAGCAGCGCCGCACTTTCCAGCGTCTCGACATTCAGGCGCAGCAGCGGCTCGGTGTTCGAGGCGCGCAGGTTGAAACGCCAATCGGCAAACTCCATGCTCACACCGTCGAGGGTATCGACGTGTTCGGCGCTGTCCGCGTAATGCTGCCGGAGGGTGGCCATCACTCGGGCCGCGTCCGAGACCCGGAAGTTGATCTCCCCCGAGGAGGGGTGGCGCCGCCGCATCTCCGCCACGGCCGCAGAAAGCGGACGACCGCTCTTTGACAGCCGCTCCAGCATCAGCAGCCAGGGGATCATGCCGCTGTCGCAGAACATGAAATCCCGGAAATAGTGATGCGCGGACATCTCGCCGCCATAGACCGCGTCGTTGCGGCGCATCGTGTCCTTCACGAGCACATGACCGGTCTTCGACAGCACCGCGGCGCCGCCAGCGGCCTCGACGATCCGGCGTGTGTTCCACACCACCCGGGGGTCGTAGACGATACTTGCGCCCGGGGTCTGCTCCAGGATCGCCTCGGCCAGCAGGCCGACCACGAACTCGCCCGGGATGAAGGCACCGGTCTCGTCGAAAAAGAAGCAGCGGTCGAAATCTCCGTCCCAGGCGATGCCCAGATCGGCCCCGGCCCGTGTGATCGCCGTGGAGGTCGCGGGCTGGTTCTCGGGCAAGAGCGGGTTGGGGATGCCGTTGGGAAACCGCGCGTCCGGTGCGTGGTGCAGCCGTGTGACCTCAATTTTCGCGCCCCCGGCTTCGAGAGCGGCGATCACCGCGTCGAAGGTCGGCCCGGCACAGCCATTGCCCGCATTCGCGACCACGTGGACCGGCCCCAGCGCGGCGGGATCGACGAAACTGCAGACCCGCGCGACATAGGCGGCGCGCGTGTCCGCCTCCAGGTGCGTGCCGGATTGCGCGGCCGGGGCCGCGAAGGCGCGCGTTGCCGCGAGCCGTTCGATCGCGCGGAATTGCGCGTCGGGCAGGGGACGTGCCCCGCGACCGACGATCTTGAACCCGTTATAGTCGATGGGGTTGTGCGAGGCGGTGACCATCACACCGGCGCAGGCGTCCAGGTGGTCGGTGGCGAAATACACCTCTTCGGTGCCGCAGAGCCCGATGTCGCGCACATCCGCGCCCGCCGCGCGGAGGCCCGCGCCGAGTGCCTCGCACAGGGCGGGTGAGCTGTCGCGGATATCCCGGCCCACCACGACGCACCGCGCACCCAGCACCTCGGCCACCGCGCGCCCGACATCTTGGGCGATCTCGGTATCGAGGGTGTCGCCGATCCGGCCACGCACGTCATAGGCCTTGAAACACTCCAGTTTGCTCATCGGCTCGTACTCCTCTCGAACTGTCGCCGGTCATAGGGCCCGGGAGGCCCCCTGGGGAACCCCCTTCGACCCGCTCTATGCCGATGCCGGGCGCCTATACTTTCGAGACGGCGGATATACGGCGGCGGCGCAGCCTGCGGCAAGTTCAGATGATAGGACGCGATCAGTTCCAGTTTGCAAGGCCTTGTTCGGTGAAAATTCGTCACGAAAGACCCATGTCAGACCTGTCCTTCCAGGTCCGCGCCCCGCTGGGCCTGGAGCTGGTGACCGGGGACGTGGTGACCGTGGACGCCTGGTCGTTGAGCGGGCTGGAATTTCCCGGAGACAGCGACGTGTTGCCGAGCCAGGGCCAGTTGTCCATTCCGTTCCAGGGTGTCGATATCCGGTTCCCGGTGAAGTTCCGGCGCGGCGACGGGCCCCGCGCGCTCCTGTTCGACGGCTTGACCGGGCGGCAGCGCGAAACATTGGCGGTCTTCTACCGCTCGATCCTGTCGGGTCGCATGGCCAGCACCGACGAGGTGATCACCAGTCTCGACACGCCCGTTGATCTCGTCCCGATGGGAGAGACCGAGGAAGAGCAGACAGAGGCAGTCCGCGGAATGACCCCGCGCGCCTTGCGGGCGGTTTGGAACGTCCTGTTCTATGGGGTTATCGGGCTTCTTGTCTTCGGGGTACTTGGCCAACAGATCTGGGCGCGGCTCAGCAGCATCGATGTGGGGCAGGCCCGCGTGGAGGCCGAGCTTGTGGTCCATCCCGCACCCACGGGGGCGTATGTGGACGAGATCCGGGTCAAGCCCGGCGACCGCGTCCGGCAAGGCCAGACCCTGGTGGTGCTGTCGAGCCCCGGGCACAAGGCCGTCCTGACCGATATTCGCGCCGATCTGCGGCTGGCCGAGGCACGGGCCAGCCGCACCCGCGCGGCGCTCGCGCTCCATGCCGAAGGGAAGGCCGATGCCCGCCGCCCCCTGGAGGAGGCACTGGCCCGGGCCATCGCGGCGCGCAGACCTGCGGATTTCCTCGGCGGTTACGACCTGCGCGCGGTACGGCAGGCGCTACACGGTCTGCAGATGTTCGACGCGGGGGTGTCCCAGGCGCCGGACGATTTTCATGGCCAGCACGCCTATCTGATGGAAACCCTGCGCGACCAGAAGAGCGAAATCGCCGCCCTGAAGCGCGCACTCAGCGCCGAGAAGAGCATCGCGGGCGCGGCCGATATCGTGGCCATGGCCGATGGTGTGGTCACTGAGATGGCGATTTTCGAGGATCAGTTCCTGTCCCGCGGCGATGTCGCCGTGACCGTCGAGGCCGAAGGGCCGCGCCATGTGGTCGGGTGGCTCGACGAGGCGATGGCGGCGGCGGTCTATCCCGGCATGGGCGCGCGCATGGTGGCGATCTCGGGCGGCCAAACGCGCCAGATCCGCGGCACCGTGCAGGAGGTGGTCGCCATGGCGCACCCGGACCGGGGCGGCGCGTTCGGGCTGCGCGTCCTGGTGCTGCCGGCGGATTGGGTCGCGAGCGAGGCGCCGGAGCTGTTGCGCCCGGGCGCGCCCATGGACCTGTCGCTGGACCGCAACCTGCCCTGGGTCACTGCCCTGCAAGACCTGTTCGATGTCCGCGCCTGAAAATGACTACGCCTTCGGCAAGGACCTGACCCGCCGTTTGCGCGGCTTCCAGGGCCCACCCCGGCGCGGCCTTGCCAAGTGGCAGGCAAGGCAGATCTTCTTGCTGGCGGTGGCGCTGACGGGGCTCTTCTATCTTCTGGTCAGTACCCAGAACAGGTTCTTCCAGCCCGATGTTCTGCAAATCACGCTGGTGATCGGAGCCCTCGGGACCTGGCGCTTCGGATGGTGGTTCACCCATGCGGTACGGGCCGAGATCTATCGCCGCGTCAAATGGCCCGGCATGCGCGCCCGGGCCAATCGCGTGTGGCAGGCGGGCTGGCGGCCCCGGCGGCTGCACATTCAGATGACGACCTATTTCGAGGAACCTGCGATCACCAAACGCGTGATCGGCTCGATCCTGGGCCAGATCCGGCGCGAGCGCATTCCCACGACCCTCTATATCGGGACCGGCTCGGCCTATGACGAGCTCATCATCCGGTCGTTCGTGGAAACCCATGCCCAGGACATCTCTGATGATCTGGCTGAACTGGTCTTCATCCGCCAGAACCAGCCGGGCAAGCGCATGGCGATCGGGCTGATCCTGCGGGCGATCAACCGTAACGGGGTCCACCCGGACGATCTGGTGATCTTCATGGACGGGGATGCGCTCTATGGGCAGGACGTTCTGGAAAAGACCCTGTCGATGTTCGGCGCCGACCCCGAGTTGCAGGCGCTGACTACCGATGAAGAAGTGATCTGTTACGGCCCGAAATGGATCGCCAACTGGCTCGATATGCGATTCGCGCAGCGGCGTCTGGCCATGCAGAGCCACGCGATGTCCGACAAGGTGCTCACCCTGACCGGGCGGATGAGCGTGTTCCGGGCCCAGCACATGCTCAGCGAGCGGTTCATTCGCACGATCGAGGCGGATCATCTCGACCACTGGCTCTGGGGGCGGTTCCGGTTTCTGTCGGGCGATGACAAGTCGACCTGGTACCATATGCTGACCCGCGGATCGAAAATGACCTATGTCCCCGACGCCACGGTCTTCACCATCGAGGTCATCAAGGAAAACGGGCTGGAGCGGATGATCCAGAATTTCCGCCGCTGGTCGGGCAACATGCTCCGCAACGGCAGTCGGGCCATCGCGCTGGGCCCGCGGCGGGTCAAACCGTTCATTTGGTGGTGCATCGTCGATCAACGCATCGCCATGTGGACCATGATGGTCAGCCCGACGCTGGCCATCCTCGCGGCGTTCGTCGATCCGCTCTATCTCTGGAGCGCGCTGATCTGGGTGGTTTTCAGCCGGATCGTGCTGTGCCTGTTCCTGTTCCGCTACAGCCGCACGGTCGATTTGTCCTGGCCCTTCATCCTGTATTTCAACCAGGTCATCAACGCATCGGTGAAGATCTTCATGATCTTCCATCTGTCCAAGCAGAAATGGTCGAACCGAGGCAACCAATCCGCCGGTGGGGGCGGGGGGCTAATGGCGCGGGCGCAGAACTGGACCGCCAAGGCGCAGCTGATCATTGCCGTGGCGAGTTTCGTGACGGGGCTGGCGATCTATATCGGTCTGCTGCCGACCCCTGTCTGGTTGTGAGCCTATCCGTTGGGATAGCGCGCCTCTCGGAAGCGCGCGGTCCCGATCCTTGCGCACAGACGCGTCGTGCGCGCGCAGCCCCTAAGCTCCGGGCAATGTTAAAGATTGGAGTTGCGTCATGATTATCCCCGTTATCCTCGCCGGAGGCTCCGGCAGCCGCCTGTGGCCTGCCTCGCGCAAGAGCTACCCCAAGCAATTCACCGAGCTGGTCGGTGCCCGCAGCCTGTTCCAGGATACGCTTGCCCGGCTGCAGGGCCCGCACTTCGCCGCGCCAACCATCATTACCGGTGACGATTTCCGCTTCATCACCGCCGAGCAGTTGGACGATGCCGGGGTTACCGGGGCCGACATCCTGCTGGAGCCTGCGGGCCGCAACACCGCGCCGGCGATCCTCGCGGCTGCCCTGCGCCACGAGGCAACGCCGGACGCGGTCCTGCTGGTCTCCCCCTCGGATCACCGGATCGCTGACGGCGCCGCGTTTCTCGATGCGGTCGCCGCAGGGAAAGCGGCGGCAGAGGAGGGGCATCTGGTGACTTTCGGCGTCACGCCCATCGCGGCCGAGACCGGTTACGGGTATCTCGAGTTGTCCGGCACGCCAGTGCCCGGGAAGCCGCAAGTTCTCAAGTCCTTTGTGGAAAAGCCCGACGCGGCGCAGGCGGCGCAGCTCCTGGCGGCGGGGCGGCACCTGTGGAACGCGGGCATCTTCATGTTCAAGGTGGGGACCATAATCGATGCGTTCGAACGCCTGGCCCCGCGGTTGGTGATGCCTGTGCGCGCGGCGATGGCCGCGGGCGAGGATGACTTGTGCTTCTATCGCCTCGGTGCGCAGGCCTACGCGCGCTGCGAGGACATTTCCATCGACTACGCGATCATGGAGGCGGCCGAGGCCCTGCGGGTGATCCCGGTTTCCTGCGGCTGGACCGACCTGGGCTCCTGGCGGTCGGTGCACGGCGCGTCGGACCAGGACACAGAGGGTAACACGGTGCAGGGCAGCGCCTTGCAGATCGACTGCCGCAACAGTCTGCTCAAATCGACCGCATCCGGCACCAGACTGGTCGGGCTCGGGCTGCAGAACATCGCCGCCATCGCCACCGATGACGCGATCCTCGTGGCCAATCTCGACGACTCCGAGCGGGTGAAAGAGGTGGTCGCCGCCCTCAAGGTGCAGGGCGCCTCCCAGGCCGAGAGCTTCCGCCGCTGTCACCGGCCCTGGGGCTATTACGAGACGCTGTCCCTGGGCGAGCGGTTCCAGGTCAAGCGCATCATGGTCAAGCCGGGGGGCGCGCTCAGTCTGCAAAGCCATTTTCACCGGGCGGAGCATTGGGTCGTTGTCGAAGGCAGCGCCCATGTGACCGTGGACCGCGATGTCTCGCTGATCAGCGAGAACCAGTCGGTCTACATCCCGCTCGGCGCGGTCCACCGGCTGGAGAATCGCGGAAAGATGCCGCTGAACCTGATCGAGGTGCAGTCGGGGGCGTATCTCGGCGAGGACGACATCGTCCGCTACGAGGATGTTTACGCCCGCGCCCCCAAGCAAAACGTCGCCTGACCCCACTCACGGATGCAGGCCCAGCCCGCGGTGCCCCACCGGCACTGCGGGCTTTTTTCGTGTCTGCGCGCGATGGGCGATACGGGCCTATCCGAAAGCACATCGCGGGGCGCCTTTTGCCGCCGCTTCTAGCCATTCAGTCGAAATACTTATCATTTTCAGAAGATTAGAACCATCTCAACGACATTTCAGAGTTCTTGAGAAAAGGGTCCCCACATGTTGGATATCGCCGCGTTCGATCGCGCCCGTGCAGGCCTTGTCGCTGCGCAACCCGTCCCGCCGAAAGCGGCCATTTCCGTGGTTGGCCTGGGCTATGTAGGGGCGGTATCGACCGCCTGCCTGTCCAGCCTCGGGCACGAGGTCGTGGGCGTGGATATCGACCTGGCCAAGGTGGCCGACATCGCCGCAGGCCGTGCCCCGATCCACGAAAGGGATCTTGGCAGCCTTCTGCAGCAGGGGGTTTGCAAGGGGTTGATCACGGCTACGGACGACCTTGCCGGGGCGGTACGGGACACCGATGTGACCTTCGTATCCGTGGGCACACCGACCGCGCCGGACGGCGGCTGCGACTACCGGTTCATAGAGGCCGCGGCGCGCTCCATGGCCGAAGGCTTGAAGGTAAAACCGGGGTTCCACGTCTTCGTGATGCGCTGCTCGATCCCGCCGGGGACCACGATGAAGGTGATGACACCGATCCTGGAAGAGCTCTCCGGCAAGAAACTGGGCATGGATTTCGGGGTTGCCTTCAACCCCGAGTTCCTGCGCGAAGGCGTGGCGGTGGCGGATTTCTACGCGCCGCCCAAGACGGTCATCGGCGCGACCTGCGACCAGACGGCGGATGTGCTGCGCCGGATCTACGCGCCGGTAGACGAGGCGCCGATCCTGACCTCGATCGAGACCGCCGAGATGGTGAAATACGTCGACAATGTATGGCATGCAACCAAGGTATGTTTTGCCAACGAAGTCGGGCGCTTGGCGAAGTCTCTTGAGGTGGACAGCCACGCGGTGATGGATGTCTTCTGCCGCGATACCAAGCTCAATCTTTCACCCTATTACCTCAAGCCCGGTTTCGCCTATGGCGGCTCTTGCCTGCCCAAGGAGGTCCGCGCGGTCGCCCATATCGCCAAGGCCCAGGGCGTCTGCCTGCCGATGATCGAGAACCTCGGCGCCTCCAACCGTGCCCAGATCGACAGCGCCATCCGCCTCGCGCGTGACACCGGCGCGAGGCGGATCGGAATCCTCGGCCTCGCCTTCAAGCCCGGCACAGATGATCTCCGCGAAAGCCCGATCCTCGAAGTGATCGCCGCCTTGCGTGCCGAGGGCATCGAGATCCTGATCCACGACCCCGCCATCACCCGCGACACCGCCATCGAAAGCCAGCTGGGCTATGTCCGCCACGGCAGCCCCGGCCTTGCCGCACTTGCGGGCGAGTTGCGCGGTTTGCTGGTGGATGACCCGCGCGAGGTCGCCCGGCGGTCCGACGCCATCATCGTGACCCAGCGCAACCTGGTCTACTCGGAGATTGTCCAGATGGCCTCCGAAGACCTCCAGACCCCCATCATCGACGTGGTGCGTCTCTATGACGAGTGCCCGAAAACCGCGACCTATCGCGGCATCGGCTGGTGAGTGACGATTTCAACGAGAAAGAAAAGACATGCCTGAACAAACAGTCACCGACCGCACCCAGATCCTCGGCAGCGGCCAGGCGGACAAGATCGTCGCAACTTCCGGAGCCGACCTGGTGCTCGGGCTTGCCGGCGACGACGTGATCGAGACCGGGGGAGGGCGGGACCTGATCTATGGCGATTTCGTCGGTGAGAACCTGCTCGACGGCACCGACACCGCCACCAGCTTCGCCCAGTATGGCGAGACCGGCGCCTGGACCGTGCGCGACGAGGGGGCGGGGCATACCAGCATGTCCCAGTCCATCGACACACGCGCCGGGGCCACCTACGAGATCAGCTTCGAGCTGGCCACGAATTATGACGCCAATGTCCTGAGCGGCGCGGTGGAGGTGCTCTGGAACGGCGAGGTCATCTCGGCCTTCGATACCAACAGCGCGGTCTTCGCCGACCACGTGGTGGCGTTCCAGGGCAATGGCGCGCCCGGAGAGCTGACCTTCCGCTCGGTTGCGCCCCAAAGCAGCGAGGGCCCCGAGATCTTCACCGACCTGCCGGTGTTCTACAGGAAAACCGAGAAACAGATCGGCGAAACGCTGGTCACGGTCAAATCCATCGCCGAGGGCCAGTCGCATATCTACCAGGTGCTGAACGGCAAACTGCACCTTTTCGACCCGGTTTCGGAAACCTACACGCCCGCGGGCGCCGAGGCGACGGTCGTCGTCAATGCCATCGGTTTCAACCAGCAGGACAACCTGATCTACGGCATCGCGGTGAAGCCGGGCGAGGATGCCTTGGGCAACGCGGTCGCCGAAGCGGATCTCGTGATGTATGACGCCGGTGGCGATGCCTACCGGATCGGCGCGACCCCCTATCGCAGCTGGACCGCCGATATCGACGCCGACGGCAACCTTTGGGCGTTTCATTCCAGCATGGACCGGGTCACCCGGATCGACCTCGATCAGGTCGATGCCGACGGCAACCCGGTCACCGAAACCTTCAAATTCCCCAAGGAGATGATCACCGATCAGGTCTGGGATGTGGGCTTCGACGCGGCCAGCAACACGTTCTACGGCATCGTCAAGCCAAGCGCGGCGGGCCAGCCCGCCAAGCTCTTCGAGATCGATATCTCCGAGGTCGCGAGCGGCGGCGCGCCGATCTTCTCCACGACCCCGATCGTCGGGACCGAAGTGGCGGGCCAGATGCTGGAGGGCGTGCCCGCGATCACCTTCGGGGCGTTCGTGGTCGATGGTGACGGAAATCTCTATGCGGGGGGAAATGGCGGCGATCACGACATGAACAGCGCCACCAAGTCGTCGGGCGGCATCTACAAGGTGCGCACCGATACCGAGACCGGCGAGATCACGCTGGAACTGGTCTCCGACGCGCCCAAGGCCAACTCCAATGACGGCGCGGTGGACCCGCGCACCATGGACCCGTTTACCGCCAAGGACAGGTCGGCCACCGTGCTGATCCGCTCTCCCGAGGTGGTCGCGGCCCCCGATGACAGCACCAGCTACGACGATAAGATCCATTCCGGCGCGGATGCCGATACCGTTCACGGCGGGCTTGGCGAAGACCTGATCATCGGTGCCGGACGTGGCGACACCCTGAGCGGTGGGGCCGATAACGACGCGATCTATGGCGGCGCAGGGCCGAACAGCACCGCCACCATGGTGTCGCGTTATGACGCGGATGGCACGCGCTATGACCCGTTCGGCAATGTCCTGCCCGAAGATGACGATCGGCTTTTTGGCGGCGAGGGCGACGACTATCTCAGCGGCTCCGCCGGACATGACAGCCTTCACGGTGGGGTCGGCAATGACACGCTCGACGGTGGCACCGGGTTCGACACGCTGTTCGGCGATTCAGGGGATGACATCCTGTCCGGTGGCAGCGACCAGGACACCCTGCACGGGGGCGCGGGTGCCGACGCGCTCAATGGCGGTTCCGGGCATGACGTGCTGCATGGCGATGACGGCGCCGACAACCTGATCGGCGGCAGTGGCGATGACACGCTCCATGGCGGGGCCGGTGCGGACGACCTGCGCGGCGGGCCTGGCGCCGATATCCTGCACGGTGATGGCGGCGACGACCGTCTCGATGGCGGCACCGAGGACGACCGCCTCTACGGCGGGGCGGGGGATGATTATGTCAAGGGCGCCGCGGGCAACGACCTGCTCTCGGGCGGCGACGGCAAGGACAAGCTGATGGGCTATTCCGGCGCGGATGTGCTCGATGGCGGGGCAGGGGCCGACCGGCTCTATCTCGGCGCCGGGGCGGATATCGCCACGGGTGGCACAGGCAGCGACCGGTTCATCTTCCGCGCCGACGATCTCGACGGCAGCACGGACCGGATCACGGATTTCCGCAATGCGGGAGGTGAGAAGGACCGGCTGGACCTGCGCGGACTGGATTTGCTCTCGGATGACATGACCGCGGATCTGTGGATCGCCACCTACGTGACGCAGGGCGCGGACCGGAGCGTGACGGTCGACCTCGGCGCCTGCACGATCAGTTTCGAGGCCCGGTCGGACGGCCCGGCGCAGGCGCTCTACCTGGAGCTTTGCGACGGCATCCTGTTCTGATCGCCACCGGGGCGGGCGTCAGAAGAGGCCCGCCTCCTTCCCGATCATGGCCGCATGGGTGCGGTTCTTGGCGTCGATCTTGCGGCACAGCGTCTTGACGTGCAGCTTGATCGTCACCTCCTGCAAATCCAGCTCCCGCGCGATTTCCTTGTTCGACAACCCCCGGCACAGCCCGCCCAGCACCTGGTGCTCCCGTTCCGAGAGCTGCCTGGCCAGCGGGATGTCCGGGGTTTCTTCCACCGCATTGAGGAAATCGAGCGGGATGTAGGTCTCCCCCATCGCCATGAACCGCACCGCGTTGACCATGGATTTCGCCGCCATGGTCTTGGGCAGAAACCCGATGGCGCCCGCGTCGATCGCCTCCTGCGCGATGGCCTTGGAGGCGGTGCCGGACATCATCGCGACCGGGCGCCCGAAGGAGGCCGCGATGGCCTTCTTCAACCCCTCCAGCCCGTTCATCCCTGGCATTGTGTAGTCCAGCAGCACCAGGTCGTAGGCGATGTCATTGCCGATCTTCTCGCAGGCCGCTTCGAGCGATCCGCAGGTCTCCACCTCGAAACCGCCCTCGGCCTTCAGGAAGGAGGCCAGGGTTTCGAGAACCAGGTCGTGATCGTCGGCAAGCAGGACACGCATCGCAGGGCACCTCAGTTGGAGCGGTGATGATACTGGGACAGAATTGAGGACAAATGGTCAAGGTCCGCCGGTTTCGGCAAGACCGCATCGATCGTGCCATCGGCGATGCGCGGGTCCGACAGGCGACGGGCCAGCGCGGTCACCAGAACCACCGGCAGGGCCGGGTTCAGGCGCTTGATCCGCTCGGCCACATCGCCGCCGGTCAGATGCGGCATGTCGTAATCGGTGACCACCGCGGACCAGGCCTCGGGGGCGTCCTCCACCGCCTCCACCGCGTCGCGCGGATCGATGCAGACGGCGACCTCCGCGCCCCGCGCCTCCAGGAACGCGGCGGCGACGGCCGCGACCTCCGGATCGTCATCGAGCAGGATGATCGTCTGTCCGGTCAGGTCATGACCCGCCCCGGTGGGGCCTGATCCGGCGATATCCTCAGGCGAGGTGACGGGCCAGAATACCGAGACGGTCGTGCCCGACCCGGGGGCAGACGCGATGCCCACCGCCCCGCCGACCGCCTGGGCCTGCAGGGACACCATCGCCAGGCCCAGCCCGGTGCCGTGCCGCCCCTTGGTCGAAAAATAGGGCTCGAACACCGCGACCAGCTGATCCGCCGCGATCCCCGCGCCGGTGTCGGACACGTCGATGCGCGCGTACCGGGCCTGGGGGCGCAGCTCGCCCACCTGGATCTCTGCACCGCACTGACCGGTCACCGCCGAAATCCGCAGGTCGATTCGGCCCGCCCGGTTCCCGATGGCATCGCGGGCATTGAGCACCAGGTTAACGATGGCCTGGGACAACGAGCCCGGATCACCCGACAGGGTCAGCCCACCCTCGGACGCATCCATGCGCAGCGCGATGCTGTCGGGGAGGCTGGGTTCCACCAGCGCCGGGATGTCCGCGATCGCAGCACGCAGGTTGAAGCTCCCGACCGCCTCGTGACGCGCGCCGATGTCCAGCAGCCGGTTGACCAGCCGTGCCGCCTGTGTCCCGGCGGTCGAGATCCGGTTGACATGGGCCTTGAGCGTGTCCGTCAGATGCTCTTCGAGGCCGATCAGGGTGGCCGAGCCGTTGATCGCCGACAACAGGTTGTTGAAATCATGGGCAATCCCCGCGGTCAACTGCGCGGTCGCGTCCTGCCGCTGCAACTGGCGCAGCCCCTGTTTGAGCTCCGCCTCGCGGGTCTCATACTCCAGCCGGTCGGTGATGTCGCGGAACACGATCACCGTTCCGCCGCTGTCCAGCACGGTGCCGGTCACTTCGTGCGTCCGGGTGACACCGTCCTCGGTCCGCTCCAGGGTCATGTCGAACGGCTCCTGGTTGGCAGATCGCGAAGGTCCGTCATAGCGATCGTGCCACGGGCGCCCAAGGGCTCGTGCGGGCGATGGGAACCCCAGCAGCTGCGAGGCCGCACGGTTCAGGAAGGTCAGCCGACCGTCGCCATCGGTGACCGCTATTCCGTCCCGCGCCGCCTCGATCGCTGCAAGGCGTTGGGACAACAGCCGCTGAGCCATCTTCATCGGTGTGACATCGGTCGCCGACAGGACCAGCCCACCATCGGCGAAGGCCGAGGCCCGGATCGGGATCGTGTGCCCGTCAGGCAGGTCGATCTCCCGTCCCTTGGGCAATTGCGCCAGCGCGGCGAGGTCCGGCGTTTCGAGCAGGCTCGTGACGCGCCCGGGCAGGTCTTCGCACGCCGCGAGATACGCCGCCCAGTTCGCATCGAAGGTGGAGCCGACCGCCCAGTCCACGTCCGGGGCGCAGAAGATCTCCCGCGTGGCCTTGTTGGCGAAGACCACGACATTCCCGGGCTCCAGCACGAGGAATGCATCCTCCGTCGCCGTCAGGGCCCGGGCCATCTGCGCCCGTGTGCGGTCCCGTTCGGCGGCGGCCTCGACCCGCGCGCTCACGTCGGTCTGGGTGGCCACGAGATTGACGACCTCCCCGGCCTCGTTTTCCACCGGAAACAGGGTCAGCTCGTTCCAGAACAGATCCCCGGACTTGCGCCGGTTGCGGAGCAGGAACTGACCCGACCCGTTCGCCTGCACCGCTGCACGCAGCCGCTCGCGCTCGGCGCTGTCCGGCGGTTCGGCCGACAGGAACCGGCAGTTCTGGCCGAGCACCTCTTCGGCGCCATAGCCCGACAAGCGCTCGAAGGCGCTGTTGACGTAGATCAACGGGCGCGCGGTGTCGGTGGCGTCCGCAATCGCGAAGCCCGAGGAGGAGCCCTGGATCGCCGCCGCCAGAAGCTTGTTTTCCGTGGCGATCTCGCTGCCCTGCAGCGCGCGCAGGGCCAGCCCGGCCAGCCGTTCGACCAGCTGCAGGCTACCCTTGGGGAAGGGCTGCGGGCCGCTGCGGAAGGCCAACAGGGCATGGCGGCGGCCATCGGTCTGCAGGGGCGCGCATTGCAGGGCGCTGTAACGGGCGATATCCCAGGGGCCGTGCCACGCCCCCAGCAGCGCCAGATCCATGATGTCCCGGGGCCGCGCGGCGAGATCGAAGGGTGGCGCGAGACGCAGGCCGAGGCAGGCGGGATCGTCGCTGGCCGCGATCACCAGTGCGCCGTCCTGCGCGATCTCGCCCAGGACGGTGAATTCCGCGCCGATCCTGTCGCGCAGGGAGACGAAAATGCTGTTGAGGGCGTCAGCCGGGGTGCGCGCGCTGGAATAGGCCTCCAGGCATTCCAGCAGCATCCGCGTCGCGCTGAGCGATTTGGCCTCCCGCGCGCGCAGAAGCTGCAATTCGAGCAGTGCCTCGCGCAGCCGCTCATCTTCGGCCATGATTTTCTGCCCCGAGTTTCGTTACCCGAACACTATGCAGGAAATCATTAAATTTCCATGGCGGTTTCCCGCCCCGAGGATCGCGCCCTGTTCCCCGAAGGTGAAGGCCCCGAGAAACGGCGCCCCGTCGAGGGAGGCCGTCACGCTGTCGACCACCGCGTCGAGCCGGTCCCGCACCGACAACATGCACCCGCCGCAATAGATCATCAGAGCTCCGGCGATGGGGGAGGTTTCCCTATCGCCCGTGGCACGCGCGAGGCTCGCGACCCGGCCGGCGCGTTCGATCAGTCCTGCCTCGGTGCCTGTCATCGCCGTCAGCACCTCGCCCTCGGCCACGGTGGCGAACAGGTCGATCGCCCCGCCGGGCACCGCTGCGGCCGGGTGGGCCAGCAGGTATGCGGGTACCCCGTCCATCTCGGTGACCTTGCGCCCCAACGGGGCGAGCGTGCTTTGCGAAAGGATCGATTGCGTCCCCTGCGCGGTGGGGTCGACCGCGACGCGCCCACCGGACCAGCCCTGGTAGACTTCCAGGGCCGGGCGGTGGTCGATCTCGAAGACACGGCGGCCCTCGGTGCGGGTCACCGTGCCGGACTGTGCCGTGGGCGCGTAGCCGTTGTGATAGGCGAAAGAGACCGGACGCGAGGGGAACATGACGGTCACCACCACCCCGGCGCTCTGGCGCTGCACCTTGTCGAACACGAACCATGCGCCCGAGACGTCATCATCCGCGGCACTGCCGCCGATGATGGGCACGTCCCCACCCAGAACCGCCTCGATCCCTGCCAGCACCTCTTCCTCGGCACCCGGCGTGCTCGACAGCCAGACCAGTTCCGGCTTCTCGCCCAGCCGGTCCGCGGCAGCCAGCGCATTCACGGTGGCCGTCCGGGCCGCCGCGGCAGGGTCGGTGTCGAAGGGGGCCAGTGCCGTGCCATAGGCGCCGTCGGGATCCTCTATGGCGAAAATGGCCACACCATCGGTCACGCCGACATCGCTCATCGCCCCGAGGCAGGAGGTCGCCCCATGCACATGGCCCGGCACGGCGTCGAGGCCAAGCCTGCCGAGGTCCGTGGTGCAGGCGCCATGGACCGATACGAAGCTCGCCGCTTGCAGCGCGCGGGCTACCCCCGCGGGGTCGTCCCCCTCCGAGATCGCCAGAACCTTGATCTTCATCTGCGCCTCCAAACATGCGTTCGGACAGACATAGGAAGTCGCCGATGCGGTTGCGTGTATCCTGCAGGCTAGGCCGCTATACCTTCGTATAGGAGGTATCGGGATAGGCCGCCGCGATCATCGCCGCCGACAGCCCGCCATAGACCTCTGCCCAGGCTGCTTCATCTTCCGGCGAGAACGCCGTTCCGAGCAGTTGCCGAAGCGACTTCACCAACGCGGCCCCGACAGAGGCGTATTGCGTGCGCGTCACCCCGTAGCTCACATGCCGAACGGCCAACTCCTGCGCAGCGGGCAACAGCCGGTCCGGGTCTTCGAGGTGATCGACGATAAAGCCCAGCGTTTGCACAAGCTTGCGCCCCTGCAGGTCGATGTTGCCTGCAAAGAGCGGCTTGGTCGTCGGGTCCATCCGGAACAGGTTGGCATAGAACAGATCGCCCACCTGGTCCGAGATCGGCGCCACGAGGGCCCAGGTGTTTTGTACGCGAAGAGAAGCATCGGTCGGCACGGTCGCGCGGGCTCCGGGATCTGTATCCGTCCTGAACCGCTCTACACCAAGTGACGGCGCCTGCACCATGACAATCTGCCGCCGGGCCTCAAGGCTCAGTCCGGCGCGCTATCCGCCCGTAGCGCTGGCTATACCGATGCTGCGCTGCAGGCCTCGCGGCGTCCCGGTACCGAGGACGCCGAAGCACAACAGGAGCCTGCCATGACCCGTATGCGGACCGCAGCCCTCGCCTGCCTGGCGGGGCTCTTTCTCGGCACCCAGAGCGGTCAAGCCGACCCGCCGCGGGATGTCCGGGCACAGTTCGCCGAGGCCATGGCCTTGCACGCCAGCGCGCCGCAGGACGGGATCGCCGCCCTTCTTGCGCTGGCACAGGCGGGTTACGGTCGGGCCTTGGACCGCCTGGCGTACTTTCACCTCACCGGGCAGTCCGTGCCCCGGGATCCGCACGCCGCCCGCGCACTCTATGCCGAGGCGGTCGCCGCGGGGCACAGCCGGTCGCTCGTGTCGCTCGCGAAGGTGGAGATGACCCTCGGCGCCTTTGCCGAGGCCCAGACCACGCTCGACCTGGCCCGCGCCGCTCGGGACGCGCGCGCAGAGCCGACCCTGGCCTGGGCGCATGCGACGGGCCGGCTTGGCCCGCGCTCCGACCCGGCGGCGGGGCTGGCGCGGCTGCGCAGCCTCGCGGCCGAGAACAACCGGGAAGCGCAACTGCTGGTGCCCGCGGCGCTGATCTCCAACCCGGCCGCACCCGGCCTGTCCGCCCCCCTCCGCGACCGGCTTGAGGACCGCGCGGCGCAAGGCGATGCCCGCGCGGCGGAGGCGCTGTTGCGCTACCTGCGGCTCCGGGCCGATCCGACCGGAACGCCCGAGGCGCGTGTCGCCTTGCTGGAAACCCCGGGCCTGCGCCCGAAGATCCGAATCGAAGAAGCCCTGCATCTGGCGGCCGTGCAACAGGCCCGCCGCTTCTGGCGCGCCGCCGAAGAGATCGTCGCGACAGCGCCCCCCGCGGTGCTGCCCCGCGCGCTGGTGGTCACGGCCCGGCTCAACCGCAACGCCTATCTGCGCCTGCTGCAAAAGGAACTCGACGCGCTGGGCTACGACACCGGCGCACCGAGCCCCTATCTGCGCGCGCCGCTGATCCGTGCGATCAACCGCTTCTGCCGGGACCGGGACATTGCCCTGGCCTGCAAACCCGGCCCGCTGAAATCCACCACGATCAAGGCGCTGGCCGCCGAGTTGGGTACAGCGCGCGCCGAGACGACGCCAGCGGTCCGACCGCAAGATCACCAGGAGAGGGGGGATGGTAGGCCCGGCAGGACTTGAACCCGCAACCAAAGCGTTATGAGCGCTCTGCTCTAACCAATTGAGCTACAGGCCCCCGGCGTCTGAGTATCAAACCCTGCGATCCGGTCAAGCGATCCGGGCCTTGCGCGCGTGGACAGTCGCCCCGCGACCTGCTAGCAGGCGCGCAAACCAGACACGAGGCCCAGATGACCACCGACACACCGCCGCCGAAACCCGGTCTGACCTATGCCGAGGCCGGCGTCGACATCGATGCGGGCAACACTCTGGTGGACCGGATCAAGCCCGCCGCCAAGGCCACGGCCCGCCCGGGCGTGATGAGCGGTCTGGGCGGTTTCGGCGCACTGTTCGACCTTAGGGCCGCGGGCTACGCCGACCCGGTGCTGGTGGCCGCCACGGACGGGGTCGGCACCAAGCTGCGGATCGCCATCGACACCGGCCATGTCGACACGATCGGGATCGACCTGGTGGCGATGTGCGTCAACGACCTCGTGTGCCAGGGGGCGGAACCGCTGTTTTTCCTGGACTATTTCGCCACCGGAAAGCTCGACGTGGCCGAGGCCGCGACGATCGTCGAGGGCATCGCCCGGGGCTGCGCCACTTCCGGCTGCGCGCTGATCGGCGGCGAGACCGCCGAGATGCCGGGCATGTATGCCAGGGGCGATTTCGACCTCGCGGGCTTTGCCGTCGGCGCGATGGAGCGGGGCGGCGCGTTGCCCGCGAATGTGGCGGCGGGGGACATGATCCTCGGGCTGGCCTCGGACGGGGTCCATTCCAACGGCTACTCGCTGGTGCGCCGGATCGTCGAGCGCTCCGGTCTGGCCTGGGGCGATCCCGCACCGTTCGAGGGCCGAACCCTCGGCGCGGCCCTGCTGACGCCCACGCGGCTCTACGTGCAACCGGCGCTGGCGGCGATCCGCGCGGGCGGGGTGCACGGGCTGGCCCATGTCACCGGCGGCGGGCTGACCGAGAACCTGCCCCGGGTGCTGCCCGAGGGGCTGGGGATCGAGATCAACCTCGGCGCGTGGGAATTGCCGCCGGTGTTCCGCTGGCTCGCCGCCGAGGGCGGGCTCGACGAGGCCGAACTGCTCAAGACCTTCAACGCCGGGATCGGCATGGCCCTGATCGTGGCGCCCGACCGGGCCGAGGCGCTCGCGGACCTGCTGGCCGGGGCGGGCGAGCGTGTGGCGGTGATCGGCCATGTCACCGAAGGCGCGGGCGCCGTGCACTATCGCGGGACGCTTCTTTGACCGGACGCGTCGCGATCCTGATCTCCGGGGGCGGGTCGAACATGCTGGCTCTGGTGGACAGCATGACCGGCGACCACCCCGCGCGCCCGGTACTCGTGGCCGCCAACGATCCGCGGGCAGGGGGGCTGACCAAGGCCGCCCATCGCGGCATTCCCACCGCCGCCGTGGATCACCGCCCCTTCAAGGGCGACCGCGCGGGGTTCGAGGCAGCCCTGTCCGAACATCTCGACGCCGCGGCCCCGGACATCCTGTGCCTGGCGGGCTTCATGCGGGTTCTGACCCCGGAATTCGTCGCCCGCTGGTCGGGCCGGATGCTCAATATTCACCCGTCGCTCCTGCCGAAATACAAGGGCCTGCACACCCATGCCCGGGCTCTGGAGGCGGGCGATACCCACCACGGCTGCACCGTGCACGAGGTCACGCCCGCCCTCGACGACGGCCCGATCCTCGGACAGGCCCGGCTGGCCATCGCTCCCGGCGATACCTCCGAAACCCTCGCCGCCCGGGTCCTGACCCTCGAACACCGCCTCTACCCGGCGGTCCTGCGCCGCTTCGCTGCCGGC
The DNA here is from genome assembly GCF_028807315.1 of Dinoroseobacter sp. PD6. Taxonomy (NCBI): domain Bacteria; kingdom Pseudomonadati; phylum Pseudomonadota; class Alphaproteobacteria; order Rhodobacterales; family Roseobacteraceae; genus Dinoroseobacter; species Dinoroseobacter sp. PD6. The sequence continues at coordinate 197,327 of NZ_JARAMN010000001.1, forward strand.
GACCGCAGCCGGATCGACCTCGACTGACTGCGCCAATCGCCCCCCTTTCGCGCCGGGGTCAAACCGCGTAGAACCGGACCCAGCGAGGCCGACACAAGAAAACACGCCAACAGACAAGGGCCTGATGGACACACTGACCGATACCGCCGCACTGGCCGACTTCTGCGCCCGTGCGGCCGAGCATGACTACGTCACAGTCGATACCGAGTTCCTGCGCGAGCGCACCTATTACGCCAAGCTCTGCCTCGTGCAGCTTGCCTATCCGGGCGAGGGGGAAGAGACCGCCGTGCTGGTCGACCCGCTGGCCGAGGGCATGTCCCTCGCGCCGATGCTGGATCTCTTCCGCAACCCCGACGTGGTCAAGGTGTTCCATGCAGCGCGGCAGGATCTCGAGATCTTCTTCGTCGAGCACGGGGTCTTTCCCGAGCCGCTTTTCGACACCCAGGTCGCGGCCATGGTCTGCGGCTTCGGCGAGCAGGTCGGCTACGAGACGCTGGTGCGCAAGATCGCCCGCGAGAGCCTCGACAAGACCTCGCGCTTCACCGACTGGTCCCACCGGCCCCTCTCCAAGGCGCAGAAGAAATACGCCCTGGCCGATGTCACCCATCTGCGCGTGATCTACGAATACCTCGCCGCCGCGATCGACAAGACCGGCCGCCGCGCCTGGGTCGAGGAGGAGCTACAGGGCCTGCTCGATCCCGAGATCTACGTGGTCGACCCGGACGAGGCCTGGCGCCGGGTGAAAACCCGCACCAATTCGGGCAAGTTCCTGTCGACCGTCCGGGCGCTCGCGCGGTTCCGCGAAACCTTCGCCCAGGGGCGCAACATCCCCCGCAGCCGGGTGTTCAAGGACGACGCGCTGCTGGAGCTGGCCTCCACCAAGCCGCAATCGGTGCAGGATCTGGGCCGCTCGCGCCTGCTGCTGCGCGAGGCCCGGCGCGGCGAGATCGCCGAGGGCATCCTCGCCGCCGTGGCCGAGGGCCAGGCGACCGAGCCCGAGGACTACCCGGAGATCGACCGCAGCCGCGAAAAACTGCAGGTCAACACCGCGCTTGCGGACCTGCTCCGGGTGCTGCTCAAGGCCAAGTCCGAAGACGCCGGCGTCGCCTCGCGGATGATCGCCTCTGCCGCCGATCTCGACGCCATGGCGGCAGGGGAAATGACCGTCCAGGCGCTGAAGGGCTGGCGCGCCCAGGTCTTCGGCCAGGATGCCCTGCGGCTCTGCGACGGCAAGATCGCGCTGACCACCCAGGGCAGCAAGGTCCGCATCGTCGAACTCTGACGCGCGCCGACCGGGCGGCCCCTCCTTCATCTGTGTGAAAATACTCCGGGGGAGGCGCGCAGCGCCGGGGGCAGCGCCCCCCTGCAGCATCGGCCCGGCACGGGCCGCAGGCCTGCGCGCATAGCGCGCGCCGCCGGATCACCGCCCGAAGGGTCTGGACACCGCCCGCCGCCTGTTGCTCTATGCGGCCAAAACCGGGGGGGCTCCATGCAGATCGCGACATTCAACATCAACGGGATCAAGGCCCGGATCAACGCCCTGCCGGACTGGCTGCGTGAGGCCAGCCCCGACGTCGTCGTCCTGCAAGAGATCAAATCCGTCGACGCGGCCTTCCCTCGGGAGCTGTTCGAGGACATGGGCTACACCGTCGAAACCCACGGCCAGAAGAGCTTCAACGGCGTCGCCATCCTGTCGAAACTCCCGCTGGAGGATGTCACCCGCGGCCTGCCCGGCGATGACGGCGACGAACAGGCCCGCTGGATCGAGGCGACCGTGATGGGCGACGTGCCCGTGCGCGTCTGCGGGCTCTACCTGCCCAATGGCAACCCCGCGCCGGGGCCGAAATACGACTACAAACTGGCCTGGATGGCCCGGCTGAAGACCCGCGCGGCGGAACTTCTGGCGGCCGAGGAACCGGCCCTCATGGCGGGCGACTACAACATCATTCCCCTGGACGAGGACGCCGCCCGCCCCGAAGCCTGGCGCAAGGATGCGCTGGCGCTGCCCGCCTCGCGCGCGGCCTTCCGCGAGATCCTGAATCTCGGCTTCACCGACGCGTTCCGCACCCGCGTGCCCGGGCCGGGGCATTACTCGTTCTGGGATTACCAGGCCGGCGCCTGGCAGCGCAATGACGGCATCCGGATCGACCATATCTTGATGACGCCGGACTGCGCGGACCTGATGCGGGACTGCCGGATCGACGCGGCCGTGCGCGGCGGCGAAAAGCCGTCCGATCACGTGCCCGTGGTGGTGGACCTGGCGGCCTGACGGGCGCTCAGCCCCTGGTCACGTCCTTGCCGTAGAGCCAGTCGAACTTGCGCAGGGGCACGGTCGGCGCGAACCGGTTGAACAGCGACAGGCCCGTATGGGCCATGCTGCGCACCGGCCCGAGTTGCAGGTGATAATTCCGCGCATTGCCATTGGCTGCCTGCACGGTCCGGCGCACCCGCGCCTCTCGCCGCGACTGATAGAGCGCGAAGCCCGCCTCGCGACTGTCGGCCTGCGCCAGGCTGTCGGCCAGCACCCAGGCATCCTCCAGCGCCATGTTCGCGCCCTGGGCCAGGAAGGGCAGGGTGGGATGCGCCGCATCCCCCACCAGCACCGCCCCATCCTTGTGCCAGCGCGCGGCCACTTCGTGCCGGAACAGGCCCCAGACATGAACCGTCTGCGCCGCCTTCAGCCAGTTGCGCACCTGCGGCGCGAAGCTCGCGAAGGCCCGCGCCACGCGCATGGGATCATCCTTGTGGGTCCAGCCCTCGGTGGTCCAGCGGTCGCGTTCCTCCACGGCCACGACGTTGCGTTCGCGCCCCTCGCGCAGCGGGTAACTCACCACGTGGCGGCCGGGGCCCATGAACACGCTCGCCTCCGGCTCCGGCGGCACCGATTGCGGCAGCACCATGCGCCAGGCGACCTGCCCGGTGAAAAAGGGCGCCACAGGCCGCTCCACCACCTTGCGCACCTGGCTGTGCAGCCCGTCCGCACCGACCAGGATCTCCGCCGTCTCGGACGTGCCATCGGCCAGCCGCAGGACCGGATGCGCGCCGTCCTCCAACTCCACCGCGTCCACCTTGCAGCCCAGCCGCAGGGTGATGCCGGCGGCGCGCGCGGCGTCGGCCAGAAGGTCGATCAGGTCCGCGCGATGGGTCAGGCGGAACCCGTCATTGGCCTCCAGCGGCATCCGCAGCACCTCGCGCCCATCGGCGAAGTCGCGCAGCACCACGGCCCGGGCGCGGATCGTCGCGGCATCCAGGGTCTCGCCAAGACCCAGCGCCTGCAAAACGCAGCGCCCGTTCGGGCTGATCTGCAGGCCGGCCCCCATCTCGCGGATTTCGGGCGCCTGTTCCAGCACGGTGACCCGCGCGCCGCGCGCGGCCAGGCACAGCGCCGCCGTCAGCCCGCCAATCCCGGCTCCAAGAACAGTGATTTCACGCCCCAGTAACACCATATGTTGGGAGTACCGGCAAAATATGGAGGCTCAAAGCCCGAAAACAAAAACACCGGAGGCAGGGCTCCGGTGTCTGTGAAACTGTGACTTCCCTGCATCTTTATGGCGCGTCGCGGCAGGGGGGCGGCGGGCTCAGTCGTCGCGATGCACCTTCTCGCGGCGCTCGTGCCGCTCCTGCGCCTCCAGGCTCAGGGTCGCGATCGGGCGCGCATCCAGCCGCTTCAGCGAGATCGGCTCGCCCGTGGCTTCGCAATATCCGTACTCGCCCTCTTCGATCCGGCGCAGGGCCGCGTCGATCTTCGAGATCAGCTTGCGCTGCCGGTCCCGGGTGCGCAGCTCCAGCGCCCGGTCGGTTTCCTCGCTGGCGCGATCGGCCACGTCGGGAATGTTGCGCGCCGCACCCTGAAGCTCCGAAATGGTGTTCTGGCTCTCTTCCAGCAACTCGGCCTTCCAGGCCAGCAGCTTGCGACGGAAATACTCCGTCTGGCGCTCGTTCATGAACGGTTCGTCCTCTGCGGGACGGTAATCATCAGGCAAGAACGTCTCTACACGCATGTCTGCTCCCTCATGCAGGGCCGAATGATCAGTATTGGTGTCTGCTGCCATTCAGCGCCCCCCCCATATTGGCTGCGTCATACTGAGATTCCCAAGGGATGTCACGTAAATATAGGGGGTTGCCCGCCGAAATCGAAGCTGGTGTAACGTCGCAAGATCACGAAGCAGCGAGGGGCGCGGATGCGGTTCGAAGGTACACAGGCATATGTCGCCACCGACGATCTCAAGGTGGCGGTCAACGCGGCCGTGACCCTGGAACGTCCGCTGCTGGTCAAGGGCGAGCCGGGCACCGGCAAGACCGAACTGGCCCGCCAGGTCGCCGCCGCGCTCGATCTGCCGATGATCGAATGGTCGATCAAATCCACCACCCGGGCCCAGCAGGGGCTCTATGAATACGACGCGGTCAGCCGGTTGCGCGACAGCCAACTGGGCGAGGACCGGGTCCATGACGTGTCCAACTACATCAAGAAGGGCAAGCTCTGGCAGGCGTTCGAGGCCGACGGCAAGGTCGTTCTGCTGATCGACGAGATCGACAAGGCCGATATCGAGTTTCCCAACGACCTGCTGCAGGAACTCGACCGGATGGAATTCTTCGTCTACGAGACCGGTCAGACCATCCGCGCGAAGGTCCGGCCCATCGTCATTATCACCTCGAACAACGAAAAGGAGCTGCCCGACGCCTTCCTGCGGCGCTGCTTTTTCCACTATATCGCCTTTCCGGGCGAAGAGACCCTGCGCAAGATCGTCGAGGTCCATCATCCGGGCATCAAGGGCGCGCTGCTGTCCACGGCTCTGACCCAGTTCTACGAGATCCGCGAGACCCCGGGGCTGAAGAAGAAGCCCTCGACCTCCGAGGTGCTGGACTGGCTCAAGCTGCTGCTGGCCGAGGACCTGTCGCCCGAGGATCTCAAGCGCGACGGGGCCAATGCGCTGCCCAAGCTCCACGGCGCGCTCCTGAAGAACGAGCAGGACGTGGCCCTTTTCGAACGGCTGGCCTTCATGGCGCGCTCCGGGCGCCGCTGAGGGATCCGAATTCACCGTATTGGCAGGCGGTTGCAGGCTGACCCTCAACCCGTGCATGCAGCCGGGATCCCAAGGCTTTGGCGCGAGATGCGCAACGACTCTGCGCCACGGACCGGAGTGTATCGCAAACACACATCACTTTTGCCTAGTTTGCGCCGGATGCAGGCACACCGCGCCCGCGGGCTTGCGCGCGGGCGTTAACCTCCGCATCCTTGGCCCATGACCGGTCCTGACCTCTCCATCCGGGTGATCACGCCCGACGACGCCCCCGCGTGGCGGGCACTTTGGCGCGCCTATCTCGCGTTCTACGAAACCGAACTGCCCCCGGAGGTCTACGCCACCAGCTTCGATCGCCTCTGCGACCCGGACGTGACGGACTACCAGGGTGCGTTGGCGGTGCAGGGCGACACGCCCGTAGGGATCGTTCATTACATCTACCACCGCCATGGCTGGCAGGTGGCCCCGGTCTGCTACCTTCAGGATCTGTTCACTGCCCCCGCCGCACGCGGGTTGGGGGTGGGGCGGGCACTGATCGCCCATGTCTACGCCGCCGCCGATGCCGACGGTGCCGCGGGGGTCTATTGGTTGACCCAAACGCACAACACCCAGGCCCGGCGGCTCTATGACCAGGTCGCCCGGGAAACCCCGTTCATCAAGTATGTGAGGGCGGCGTCATGATCCGTGTCCTGTCTGTCTGCGCCCTTGCCCTGCTGGCCGGTTGCGCCGCGGCCCCGGTCTCCGAACAGCCCACGCGCGCTCCGGCGACCAGCGAGCTGCCCCCGATGAAGACCTTCGGCAGCTACCAGCCCGCGCCGATCCGCGCCACCAACCGCCAGCTTGCGGCGGATTTCATGGAACTCAGCTTCCAGATGGAAAGCGGCCGGCAACTGACCCGGTTCACCCGGTTCGAGGGCCCGGTGCGCGTCGCCGTGCGTGGCGCGGCCCCCAGCACCCTTGGGCCTGACCTCGCGCGGCTGCTGGAGCGTCTGCGCCGCGAGGCCGGGATCGACATTGCCCGCGCCGGGCAGGGCGCCGAGGCGCAGATCGTGGTCGAGGCGCTGACTCGCAAGCAGATCCAGCGCTACGTCCCGCAAGCCGCCTGTTTCGTGGTCCCCAACGTGGACGGGTTCGACGAATTCGTCCGCAACCGCCGTTCCACCCGCGTCGACTGGACCCGGCTGGAGACCCGCACCAAGGCCTCGGTCTTCGTGCCCAGCGATGTCAGCCCCCAGGAAATCCGCGACTGCCTGCACGAGGAAATCGCCCAGGCGCTCGGGCCCCTCAACGACCTTTACCGGCTGGAAAACTCGGTCTTCAACGATGACAATTTCCACCCGGTGCTGACCAGCTTCGACATGCTTATGCTGCGCGTGACCTATGCGCCCCAACTGCGCTCGGGCATGAGCCCCGCCCAGGTCCAGCAGGCGCTGCCGGGCATTCTCGACCGGGTCAACCCGGCCGGACGCGGCGCGGGCAGCGCCGCGCCTATCATCTCCCGCCGCGACTGGATCTCGGCGGTGGAATCCGCCCTCGGCCCCGGCACCTCGCCCCGCCGCCGCGAGGAAACCGCGGTGGAGGCCGTGCGCATCGCCCGCGACGCCCAGTTCACCGATGTCCGCCACGCCTTCAGCTACTATGTGCTGGGCCGGTTGGCGCTCGGCTCGGATCCCGAGCTGTCGCTGGCCTCGTTCCTGCAGGCCGGCGGGCTTTATTCCGAGGCTCCGGGCACCGAGGTCCAGCAGGCCCATGTCACCATGCAGATCGTCGCCTTCGCGCTGACCAACGGCCAGCCCGACACCGCCCTGCGGCTGGTGAACGAGGCCCTGCCTGCGGTCCAGCGCTCTGAAAACGCGGCCCTTCTGGCCACGCTGATGATGATGAAGGCCGAAGCCCTCGACATGCTCGGTCGCCCCAACGAGGCCCGCACCGTGCGGCTCGACAGTCTCGGCTGGGCGCGTTATGGCATCGGCTCTGATGATCAGGTGCGCGCGCGGCTGGCGGAAATCTCGTCGCTCCCGCCGCCCCTGTGGGACGCTGAAAGGGGAAGCTGATGCTGGTGGTGGCTGGAGTGTTGGGCGGGGCTGCCTGGGGGGGCTGGCTCGCCAAATCCCGCGGCGGGCTGAAGAAGGACATGGCGCAATACGCCGCCGGGTTCGCCATCCTGTGGGGGATCATCGGGCTGATCGCCACCATCGTGATCGAACGCATGGCGGCCTGAGCGATGTTCCTGCCGTTCTTCGCCGAGCTTCGGAAGGGCGGCGTCCCGGTGTCGGTGCGCGAATACCTGACCTTCCTCGAAGGGTTGGGGCGCGGCATGGCCACCTATGACCCGGAACAGTTCTACTTCCTCGCCCGCTGCGCGATGGTCAAGGACGAGCGCCATCTGGACCGGTTCGACCGCGCCTTCGCCACCGCCTTCAACGGGCTCGAAGCGATCACGCCCGAGCAGGTGCTCGACGCCGTGGACCTGCCCCGCGAATGGCTCGAAAAGCTGGCCGAGAAGCATCTGAGCCCAGAAGAACGCGCCGAGATCGAAGCCCTGGGCGGGTTTGACAAGCTGATGGAGACCCTGAAAGAGCGGCTCAAGGACCAGCAGGGCCGCCACCAGGGCGGCTCGAAGTGGATCGGCACCGCCGGAACCTCCCCCTTCGGCGCCTACGGCTACAACCCCGAAGGCGTGCGCATCGGGCAGAATGAGTCCCGCCATAAACGCGCGGTCAAGGTCTGGGACAAGCGCGAATTTCGCAACCTCGACGACAGTGTCGAGCTGGGCACCCGCAACATCAAGGTGGCGCTCAAACGCCTGCGCCAATGGGCCCGCGACGGGGCCGCCGAAGAGCTCGACCTCGACGGCACGATCCGCGCCACCGCCGAGCACGGCTATCTCGACGTGAAAACCCGGCCCGAGCGGCGCAATGCGGTCAAGGTGCTGCTGTTTCTCGATGTGGGCGGGTCCATGGACCCCTATATCCGGCTGGTCGAAGAGCTGTTCTCGGCCGCGCGCGCCGAGTTCAAGCACCTGGAATATTTCTACTTCCACAACTGCATCTACGAGGGGCTCTGGCGCGACAACCGCCGCCGCTGGTCCGAACAGACCCCGACCTGGGACGTGCTCCATACCTACGGGTCGGATTACAAGTGCATCATCGTCGGTGACGCCTCCATGTCGCCCTACGAGATCGCCCATCCCGGCGGCGCCAACGAGCATTGGAACCCCGAGGCGGGCCATGTCTGGCTCGCCCGGGTGCGCGACCAGTGGCCCAACCACCTGTGGCTCAACCCGGTGCCGGAACGTCACTGGCGCTACACCCATTCCATCGAGATGATCCAGCAGGTCTTCGGCGCCGAGCGCATGGTGCCCATGACCCTCGAAGGCATCGACCGCGGCATGCGGGTGCTGGGGCGGTAACAGCCGCGCCGCCCGGCGCCGGTCGGGACATGCGCACCAAAGCGTTGACTTCGTCAACCAGACCTCGCTACCCCTGTACCCACATCCCCACCGGCTCCATCAACAGGAACCCCGCCATGCACCGCTGCGCCCTCTGGTCTCTGCCCTTCCTTGTCCTGCCCCTCACGTCCCTGGCCGATCCGCTGCCTTCCTGGAACGACAGCGCGTCCAAGACCGCCATCCTCGACTTCGTCGCCGCGGTCACCGATCCCACCTCGGACAGCTACGTCCCCCAACCCGACCGGATCGCCGTCTTCGACAATGACGGCACCTTGTGGAGCGAGCAGCCGCTCTATTTCCAGCTCGCCTATGCCCTCGACATGGTCCGGCAAAAGGCCGAGGCCGACCCCGCGATCCTGACCTCCGACGCGCTCCGGGCGGCGGCGGCGGGCGACATCGCCGCGCTGCGCGAAACCGGGCGCGAGGGCATGCTGGAGGTGGTCAGCCTCTCCCACGCCAACATCACGCCCGAGGCCTTTCGCGCCTCCGTCCATGGCTGGCTGACCACGACCGAGCATCCCACGACCGGGCTGACCTATGCCGAGATGACCTACCAGCCCATGGTCGAGTTGCTGCGCTACCTGCGGGACGAGGATTTCAGCACCTATATCGTCTCCGGCGGCACCCTCGATTTCATGCGCGCCATCGCGGAGGAAGCCTACGGCATCCCGCCCGCCCAGGTGATCGGCAGCATCGTGAACCTGAGCTATTCCGTCGAGGACGGCGTGCCCACCCTGACCAAGCAGCCGGGCCTCTTCTTCGTCGACCGCACCGGCGACAAGCCCGTGGGCATCATGAACCATATCGGCCAGCGCCCGATCTTCGCCGCCGGAAATTCGGACGCCGATTTCGAGATGGTCGACTGGGTCACCGCGGGGGAGGGGGCGCGGTTCGGCATGTTCATCCACCACACCGACGCAGAGCGCGAGACCGCCTATGACCGCGGCAGCCCCATCGGCGCGCTCGACGTGGTTCTGGACGAGGCCGAGGGCCGGGGCTGGGTGCTTGTGGACATGGCCAAGGACTGGTCGCGGATCTGGTCCGCCACCCCCTGAGCCGCGCGCCCTTGGCGAATGGCCGCTTCCCTTCCGGGCGCGTTCCGGGCGAAGCTGCGCAGCAGCGGTTTCGCAAAGTGATCGGATGCCCCCATGACCCGCCTGACCTGGCTCAAACTCGTTCTTCTGCGCTACTACCGCGACATGGGCCTGCGCGTGCTGCTCTATGCCTTGCTGTCGCTGGTCGCCACCCTGATCAGCCCCCTGGTCAGCCCGCTCCTCCAGGGCCGGGTGGCGATGCAGATCGACTTCGCGTCGGTCACCCCGGTCCTGACGATCCTCGCCTCGTCGATGCTGGCCGTGTCGACCTTTTCGCTCAACATCATGGTCTCCGCCCATCGCGGGGCCGCCGATGTGGCGACACCCCGGATGCACCGGATCCTGCTGGAGGACACGACCACCCAATCGGTGCTTGCGGCCTTCATCGGGGCCTTCGTCTATTCCCTCGGGTCGATCGTGCTCTATCGCCTGGGCTTCTACCCCGAGGATGCCGCCCTGGTGGTCATGGCGATCACGACGGTCGTGGTGATCCTCGTCGTGATCTCGCTGCTGCGCTGGATCGAGCATCTGACCACCATGGGCAGCCTGCGCGACAGCCTCGCCTCCGCCGAGACCCGCGCCCGCGAGGCCCTGAAAGCCCAGGCCGAAAACCCGCGCTTCGGTGCCTCGCCCCTGTCGCCGGACACGGTCCTGCCGCTCTCCACCACGCCGCTGCGCGCGCCGGTCTCGGGCTATCTGCAACTGATCGACATGGCCGCCATCGAGGACTGCCTGCCCGATCACGCGGTGCTCTACCTCGATGTGGCGCCGGGCGCGCATCTCCTGGAGGGCGAGGTGATCGGCCAGGTCTCCGGCCAGGTCGACGATGACACCCTCTCGGGGCTCGGGCGCGCCTTGACCTTTGGCGACTGCCGCACCCATGAACAGGACGCGGCCTTCGGGCTGACCGTCCTGTCCGAGATCGCCGAGAAAGCCCTGTCGCCCGGCATAAATGACGGCGGCACCGCGATCGAGGCGCTGCTGATCCTCAAGGCGCTCCTGTGGGAGTTCGGGCGCACCGACCCGAACCCCGACGCGCCAAAGGCACCTCGGGTGTTCGCCGCCTTCCCCGGACCCGCCCGCTTCATCGAGGCCGCCTTCGCGCCCACCGCGCGCGACGGGGCCGGGTCGATCGAGACGGCGCTGACCCTGCGCCAATGCCTCGCGTCCCTGTCGCGGTCGCACGACACCGAGATGTCGGCGGCGGCCCAGGCGCTCGCCGCCAATGCGCTGTGCTATGCCGAAGAGGCGGGCATGCCGCCGCGCGACCTCGACCGGCTCCGCGCCATTGCGGTCGGCGCGCCCTCCGCGCAGGCCGCCGCGGTCTGAGGTGCGCCCACCGCACTCAGGCGGTGCGGACCAGGCCCAAAAGCCCGTCGAGCTCGCCCCGGGCGTCCAGCCGCGCCAGCGCGTCGTAACCGCCCACATGAACCCCGCCGATGAAGATCTGCGGAACCGTGCGCAGCCCGCCCGCCCGCTGGATCATCTCGGCGCGCAGGGCCGGTTTGTCGGTGATCTCATGGTTGGTGAAACGCACCCCCTTGCTGTGCAACAACGCCTTGGCGGCCTTGCAATAGGGGCAATAGTCCTTGGTATAAAGTGTGATGGTCCGGGTCATGGCAGTGCCTTTCGTGGCAAGCGCCCCGGCCAGCCAGGCCGGGGCAGGGAAGGGTGGGCTCAGAGCGTGCGCGCCAGACGGCGCAAGGCATCGCCGGCCAGAAGACCCGCTGCCGCCAGCAGCACGATGTCCTTGAGCAGGAACTGACCCGGCACCACCGACAGGGCCGGGAACCCGCCCAGGCTTGGCTCCGTGACCGGCGCCGTGAACAGGAAGCTCACCGTCACCGCGAAGGTCGCCAGCGCCCCGAGCGCGCCCAAAAGGGCGGCCTTGGGAAACTTCGCGCCCAGCAACAGCAGCAGCGCGGTCGCGATCTCGACCGCCCCGATCAGGTTCGACGCGCCCTGCACGCTCAGGACATCGTAAAGCCAGGCCGTCAGCGGGCTCGACTGCACGAGGCCCTGGATCGCCACGGCCTCGTAGGCGGTAAATTTCATCGCGCCGATCCAGCCCAGAACCGTGGCGCTGGTCAGGCGCACGGCGCTCAGGCTGATCCGCGAGACCCGGTCGCCGAGACGGTCCAGGCGGCTGGCGGTGAGGGTGGGGGCGGTGGAGGTGAAGGTTGCGTCGGACATGGGGGGGCTCCTTTGTGGACCGAACGGTCCGTATTTGGTGATATGAAAGCGACCGTTGCGGCCGGTGAGGGGAACATGTACATTAAAGACCGATTGGTCAACAATCATGCAAACACAGCTGCGCGAGGATTTGTTACACCATGCCCTCCCCACATCCGCCGGGCCGCCCCCGGGAATTCGACCCCGACGAGATGCTCGACCGGATCCTGGGCCTGTTCTGGGAAAACGGCTACGAGGGCACCGGGCTGAGCGACATCACCCGCGCCACCGGGCTGGGCAAGGCGAGCCTCTATGCCGCCTTCGGCAACAAGCACCAGATCTATCTCAGGGCGCTCGCCCGCTACGAGCAGACGGTGGTGTCTCCGGGCGCCGCCGCCCTGCGCGCCCCCGACACCCCGCCCCGGGATCGGATCGCGAGGTTCCTGTCCGCTCCGGTGGAGGCGGTCGTGCAGGCGGGCGATCACCGAGGCTGTTTTTTGTGCAACGCGGTCTCCGACCGGGCGGCGCTCGATCCCGAAACCGACCGGATGGTGCAGCGCGGCTACGGCATCCTGCGGCGCGCGCTGGCCGCGACCCTGCGCGAGGCCGACCCGGACACGCCGGACCCGGCGCTCGCCGCCCGCGCCGAGATGCTGCTGTCGCTCTATGCCGGGCTGCGCGTGCGGGCGCGGGCCGGGGACGGGGCGGCGGTTCTCGCCGCCAGCCGCGACGCGGCACTGGCCCTCCTGTGTCCGTGATCCGGGCGCGGGTTCGGACTTGGCGCGGGCCTTGCCCCGGTCTATGTCTCGACCGGGAGGAACCGACATGAAATCAAAGACCTTGCTCACCCTTGCCCTGCTCGCCCTCGGCACAACCCAGGCCCAGGCGGGCGACCCCGCCTCGGGCGAGGCGCTCTACGGGGATGTCTGCGCGGCCTGCCACGGCCCGACCGGCAAGGGCATGGCCAGCTATCCGCGCATCGCGGGCAAGGAGGCCGACTATCTCACCGATCGGCTGATCACCTACCGGGCGGGCGAGCGGGTGGGGCCCAATTCCATGCTCATGATCCCCATGGCAGCCGATCTCAGCGACACGGATATCGCCAATCTCGCGGCCTATCTGTCGGGCGGATGAGCGCGATGCGCTTCGGCGATTTTCCGCCTTGAAGCTGCGGACATTCTGGCTTACCTTACGACAACTCGGGGCGGGGCCTGAGCGTACCAGTACCAGAAATTTCAGTGTCACGCCCGAGGCTTGAGACCAAAGAACTCTGGGAGGAGTTTCCAACATGACACGACTGTCTGCCCTGTCGCTCGGCGCGGCACTGGCCTCTGCAACCGCGCTTGCAGCACCGGCCTTCGCGGCCAATACCACGTCCCTGAGCCACGAGATCGTGCTCGAAGGGCTCGAGAATCCGTGGGACGTCGCCTTTCTCGACGACGGCACGATGTTCTTCACCGAGAAATGCCTCGGCCTGTCCGTGCGCCTGCCCGATGGCTCGGTCAACAAGCTCTTGGGCATGAAGGGCACCGACGACGACTATGCCTCCACCGCCGAGGACCTGTTCTGCGAAGGTCAGGCCGGGATGCAGGGTGTCGCGGTCGATCCGAACTTCGCCGAAAACCGGCAGATCTATGTCTATTCGACCTCCGACCTGACCGCGCCCGGCTCCAACCGCCTGCTGCGGATGACCGTGGGCGAGGATCTCGCCAGCGTGTCCGACCGCACCGACATCGTCGAGGACGTGCCCTACAAGCCCGCCGCGACCGACCACCCCTTCGGCGGCCCCGGCGCCCATAACGGCGGCCGCGTGCGCTTCGGTCCGGACGGGTTCATCTACCTGACCACCGGCGACACCCATAACGGCGAAGGCCCGCAAAGCCCGACTCTGCTGGCGGGCAAGGTGTTGCGCATCGACCGCGACGGCAATGCCGCCGAGGGCAACGCGCCCCCCGAAGGCTTCGATCCGCGGATCTTCACCTACGGGCACCGCAACACCCAGGGCATCACCTTCCACCCGGAAACCGGCGCGGCCATCACCGCGGAGCACGGCCCCTGGCACTCCGACGAGATCACCGTTCTGCAAAACGGCGGCAATGCCGGCTGGGATCCGCGCCCGAACGTGGGCGGTCGGGGCGAATGCCCGGATGGCTACTGCGGCTACTCCCCGAACCAGATGGAGGGCATGGACCGCTACGAGCGCGCGGCCTTCATGCCGATGACCGATCTCGCGACCTATCCGGACGCGATGCAGCCGATCTGGGACAATAACGGCTGGTCCCAGGGCACGTCCTCTGCCGAGTTCCTGACCGGGGACCAGTGGGGCGACTGGGAAAACCACCTGGTCGTCGGCATCATGGGCATCGGCTTCGGCGGCACGCCCATCGGCCAGCGCATCGACGTGATCGAGCTCAACGAGGCGGGCACCGAGGTGGTCGACGTCACCGAGATGACCCTGCCGATGGAGCCCGGTCGCTTCCGCTCCCTCGTTCAGGGCCCCGATGGCGCGCTCTACGCGGTGGTGGATCAGGGCATGATCCACAAGATGATGCCGTAAGGCGCGGAACCCCCAAGACAATCGGCGCGCGCGGGTCCCACCCGCGCGCGTTTTTCATGGGAACCGCCCGCCCGGGGGCTTCCCCCTCCGCCGCCCGCTGCGCTAGGTCATGGGGCAGGGCACCGCGACCGCCCGCCACCGAGAGGGCCCCATGAGCACCGCCAGACTGCCCCACCAGGACCCCCACCGCCTGCGCGACGCGCCCGACAAGACGCTGGAGGCCGCCATCGGCCGCGCCCTGCGGGCCTTCCGGCGCGAGCAGGGCACAACCGTGGCCGAACTGTCCGCCGCCACGGGCCTCAGCACCGGCATGCTGTCCAAGATCGAGAACGGCCAGACCTCGCCGTCGCTGACCACCCTGCAGGCCCTTGCGAACGCGCTCTCGGTCCCGCTGACGGCCTTCTTCCGCGGGTTCGAGCAGTCCCGCGCCGCCGTCCACACCCGCGCCGGCGAGGGGGCAGAGGCCGAGCGCGAAGGCACCCGCGCCAACCACCACTACACCCTGCTCGGCCATATCGGCGCCAACACCTCCGGCGTGATCGTCGAGCCCTACCTCATTACCCTGACCGAAGCCTCCGACACCTTCCGCACCTTCCAGCATGGCGGGATCGAGACGATCTACATGCTCGAAGGTGCGGTCGACTACCGCCATGGCGACCGCATCTACCCCCTGCGCCCGGGAGACACCCTGTTCTTCGACGCCGACGCGCCCCACGGGCCGGAAACCCTGGTGGAGCTGCCCGCGCGCTTCCTGTCGATCATCAGCTACCCGCAGGAGCGCGGATCCCCCTCAAGGTGAAATAAGTTTCCTCCTGGTTGAATATCTGCCCCGATCCGCTAGGCTCCGGCCAACATCATGCGAGAGGGACCCGTCATGTGCGGAATCGTGGGACTGTTTCTCAAGGACCCGGCGCTGGAGCCGGAGCTGGGCGCGCTGCTGACCCGGATGCTTGTCACCATGTCCGACCGTGGCCCCGACAGCGCGGGCCTCGCGATCTACGGCGCCGAAGCTCCGGGCCTGGCGAAGCTCACCGTGCAGTCCGACACCCCCGAGGCGACCTTTGCAGGGCTCGACACCGATCTCGGCGCGGCCCTCGGCGCGCCCGTCACCCTGCGCGCCCGCAGCACCCACGCGGTCCTGACCCTGCCCGAGGGTCAGCTCGACACCGCGCGCGCCGCCCTCGCCACGCTGCGCCCCGCGGCCCGCGTCATGGGCCGGGGCCGCACCATCGAGATCTACAAGGAGGTGGGCCTGCCGCGCGACGTCGCCGCCCGGTTCGACATCGCGTCCATGTCCGGCACCCACGGGATCGGCCACACCCGCATGGCCACGGAATCCGCCGTTACCACCCTGGGCGCGCATCCCTTCAACACCGGCCCGGACCAGTGCCTCGTCCATAACGGGTCGCTGTCCAACCACAACTCCCTGCGGCGCAAGCTGCGCCACCACGGCATCCTCACCGAGACCGAGAACGACACCGAGGTGGGCGCGGCCTATCTCACCTGGCGGATGCAGACCGGCGCCACCCTGGGCGCGGCGCTGACCAGCGCCCTGCGCGATCTCGACGGGTTCTTCACCTTCGTCGTCGGCACCCGCGACGGGTTCGGCGTGGTCCGCGACCCCATCGCCTGCAAGCCCGCGGTGATGGCGGAGACCGACCAATACGTGGCCTTCGGCTCGGAATACCGCGCGCTGGTGGACCTGCCCGGCATCCAAACCGCCCGCGTGTGGGAGCCCGAGCCCGCCACCGTCTACTTCTGGACCCGCGACACCCCCAGCCCCGCGCAAAAGGCCGCCTGATGCAGACCATCGACCTTGCCCAAACCCCCCTGCGGGAGCTGAACGCGGCGCTGCATGCCCAGGCCAGCCAGACCAACCAGACCGCGTGGCAGGTGCTGAACCCCCAGGGCGCCCATGCCATCGCCTGCGGCCTCGACGCGCCGATCGAGGTGACCGTGAAAGGCTCCACCGGCTACTACTGCGCGGGCATGAACAAGCACGCCACCGTCCATATCGAAGGCTCCGCAGGCCCCGGCGTGGCCGAGAACATGATGAGCGGCACCGTGGTGATCGAGGGCGACGCCAGCCAGTATGCCGGGGCCACGGGCCATGGCGGGCTGCTGGTGATCAAGGGCAACGCGTCGTCCCGCTGCGGCATCTCGATGAAGGGGGTCGACATCGTGGTCCACGGCAATGTGGGCCACATGAGCGCCTTCATGGCCCAGTCCGGCACCCTCGTGGTCTGCGGCGACGCGGGCGAGGCCCTGGGCGACAGCCTCTATGAGGCGCGGCTCTTCGTGCGCGGCGCTGTCAAATCCCTCGGCGCCGATTGCGTCGCGAAAGAGATGCGGCCCGAACACCTGACCCTGCTTGCGAACCTGCTCGCCCGCGCAGGCGCCGATGCCCGCCCCGAAGAGTTCACGCGCTACGGCTCTGCGCGCAAACTCTACCATTTCGACATCGACAATGCCTATTGAGGCGAACGAGGACCCGGGCCATGAAAGATGACATCCCCCGCACGGCGCCGATCAAATCGGCCACCTTCACCGACCCGGTGAATGCCGAGATCCGCCGCGCCGCCGCCACGGGCATCTACGACATTCGCGGCGGTGGGGCGAAACGGCGCGTGCCGAATTTCGACGACCTGCTGGTGCTCGGGGCCTCCATGTCGCGCTACCCGCTCGAAGGCTACCGCGAACGCTGCGACACCTCCGTCACGCTGGGCACCCGGTTTGCGCAAAACCCGATCCAGCTGGACATCCCCATCACCATCGCTGGCATGTCCTTCGGCGCGCTCTCGGGCCCCGCGAAAGAGGCTTTGGGCCGGGGCGCGACCCTCGCGGGCACCTCCACCACCACCGGCGATGGCGGGATGACCGAAGAGGAACGCGGCCATTCCGATAAGCTGGTCTATCAATACCTGCCATCCCGCTACGGCATGAACCCCGACGACCTGCGCCGGGCCGACGCGATCGAGATCGTCGTGGGGCAGGGGGCCAAGCCCGGCGGGGGCGGGATGCTGCTGGGCCAGAAGATCACCGAGCGCGTCGCCGGGATGCGCAATCTGCCGGCCGGCATCGACCAACGCTCGTCCTGCCGTCATCCGGACTGGACCGGGCCGGACGACCTGGAAATCAAGATCCTCGAGCTGCGCGAAATCACCGGCTGGCGCGTGCCGATCTACATCAAGGTCGGTGGCGCGCGCCCCTATTTCGACACCACGCTGGCGGTGAAGGCCGGGGCGGATGTGGTCGTGCTCGACGGGATGCAGGGCGGGACCGCCGCGACCCAGGACGTGTTCATCGAACATGTCGGCCAGCCGCTGCTTGCCTGCATCCCCGAGGCGGTCCGCGCGTTGCAGGATCTGGGCGTGCACCGCGAGGTGCAGCTTGTCGTCTCCGGGGGCATCCGCACCGGTGCGGACGTGGCCAAGGCGCTGGCGCTCGGGGCCGACGCCACCGCCATCGGCACCGCCGCCCTGATCGCGCTCGGCGACAATGACCCGAAATACGAGGCCGAGTATGCCGCCCTTGGCACCACCGCCGGGGCCTATGACGACTGGCACGAGGGGCGCGACCCGGCCGGCATCACCACCCAGGACCCCGGGCTCGCCGCCCGGCTCGACCCGGTCGAGGGCGGCCGACGCCTGCGCAACTACCTCAAGGTGCTCACGCTGGAGGCGCAGACCATCGCGCGCGCCTGCGGCAAGAACCACGTGCTCAATCTCGAACCCGAGGACCTGTGTGCCCTGACGCTGGAGGCCGCCGCCATGGCCAAGATCCCGCTCGCGGGCACCGACTGGTACCCCGGCAAGCCCGGAACCACCTACTGACCGATCCTAGGCGCGCCCCGACCGGCGCGCCTTTTTTTCCCATCATCGACAGGAGACCCAATGACCACGGACCTCGCTCAATTCGCCAAGGACACCGGCGTCAAGTATTTCATGATCTCCTTTACCGACCTTTTCGGGGGCCAACGGGCCAAGCTCGTGCCCGCCCCGGCCATCGCCGGAATGCAGGCCGAGGGCGCGGGATTCGCGGGCTTTGCCACCTGGCTCGACATGACGCCCGCGCACCCGGACATGCTCGCCGTGCCCGACCCGGCCTCGGTGATCCAGCTGCCCTGGAAGCCCGAGGTCGCCTGGGTCGCGGCCAATTGCGTGATGGAAGGCGAGAGCGTCGCCCAGGCCCCCCGCAACACCCTGATTCGCCAGGTCGAGGCCGCCGCCGCCCAGGGCCTGCATGTCAAGACCGGGGTCGAGGCGGAGTTCTTCCTGCTCACCGCCGACGGCAGCAGGATCAGCGATCCCGCCGACACCGCCGAGAAGCCGTGCTACGATCAGGGCGCGATCATGCGCCGCTACGACGTGATCGCCGAGATCGGCGACTACATGCTGGCCCTGGGCTGGGGCCCTTACCAGGCCGACCACGAAGACGCCAATGGCCAGTTCGAGATGAACTGGGATTTCGACAACGCGCTCGCCACCGCCGACAAGCACAGCTTCTTCAAGTTCATGGTCAAATCCGTGGCCGAGAAACACGGGCTGCGCGCCACCTTCATGCCCAAACCCATGCCCGAGCTGACCGGCAATGGCTGCCACACCCACATCTCGGTCTGGGATGCCGAGGGCACCAATGTCTTCGCGGGGCAGGGGGACGGCCCCACCGGCGAGGTCGGCCTGTCCGAGGCGGGCAGACACTTCCTCGGCGGGCTGATGCACCACGCCCGCGCCCTGACCGCGCTCACCAACCCCACCGTGAACAGCTACAAACGGCTCAATGCGCCGACCACGACCTCGGGGGCCACCTGGGCACCCAACGCCGTCACCTGGACCGGCAACAACCGCACTCACATGGTCCGCGTGCCCGGACCCGGCCGGTTCGAGCTGCGCCTGCCCGATGGCGCGGCCAATCCCTACCTGCTGCAAGCCGCGATCATCGCCGCGGGCCTCTCAGGCCTGGCGACCAGGGCCGACCCCGGCCCGCGCCACGACATCGACATGTACGCCGAAGGACACACCCTCACCGACACTCCCAAACTCCCCCTCAACCTGCTCGACGCCCTGCGCGCCTTCGACGCCGACACCACGCTGAAAACCGCCCTCGGCCCGGACTTCGCCTCCGCCTTCCTCAAGCTCAAACGCGCCGAATGGGACGCCTACGTCTCCCATTTCAGCCGCTGGGAAAAAGAGCACACCCTGGACGTCTGACGCGGCCCGGCCGCCCGGCCCGCTCCGTCCTTGCCCTGTTGGCGCAGCTGAGGCACACTCGCCCCAGCCATGCGGAGGTCCGACCCACCGCCGAAACACGGACCCCCCGGGCCCACGCTTTGGGAGGAGTGTCCATGACAGCCGAAACCGCCACCCCCACGCCACCGCGCAAGGCCCTGCCCGAAACCGTCCCGCTCACCGCCGACGATATCCGCGCAGCCCTCCGGGACGGGGTCGCCGACTTCCGCGCCCGCCCGGTGATGAGCGCCTTTTTCGGCGCGTTCTACGCGGTCTTCGGCATCGCGCTGGTCTGGGTCCTGCTGTCGCTCGGCAAGGTCTGGATGGTCATCCCCGCCATCATCGGCTTCCCGCTCGTGGCCCCCTTCGCCGCCGCCGGTCTCTACGAGATGTCGCGCCGCCTGAAGGCACACGAGAGCTTCGGCTGGTCCGACATCCTCACCGTCATGGCCCGCCAACGCCAGCGCGAGATGGGCTGGATGGCCTTCGTCACACTCTTCATCTTCTGGGTCTGGTTCTACCAGTTCCGCACCGTGCTGGTGATCGTGCTGCAGGACGCGTCGTTTTCCGACCTCGACGGGTTCCTGGCCACCGTGTTCTTCACCCCCGAGGGCTGGCTCTTCCTGGCCATCGGCACCTGCGTCGGCGCGCTGCTGTCGGCGGCGCTCTTCACGGTAACGGTGATCGCCATGCCGATGCTGCTCGACCGCGAGATCGACTTCATCTCCGCCATGCTCACCTCGATCCAGGTGGTGCGCGAAAACCCGGTGGTCATGCTCGGCTGGGCCGCGATTATCACCGTGACCATGGTGCTGTCGCTGATCCCGGCCTTTCTGGGCCTGATCGTCACCCTGCCGATCCTGGGACACACCACCTGGCACCTCTACCAACGCGCCGTCCGCCCGCCCGAGGCCCCCGCCACAACCCCCTGACGCGCCACCGCAACGAAGCCCCCAACGAGTGCCCCACAACCGCCGCGCCGAACAGCAAATCCGCGCTCCAAGGGCCTTGGGTAAAGTGCAGACACCGACGGTGCGCGCGGCTCGAACCACAGAGCCTGAGCACACAGCGAACCTGCGCCGCGAACTTCGCCAGGGTCCGCTGAGCGGACAAAGCTTACCTTCGCTGCGGTTGCACGAATGACCGCTCTCATCATGTCAGATAGGAACAGCTGGAAGTAGCCATGCGTCAAAGTTGGTCTTTTTGCCTTTAACAGAAACTAAAGGCCGAGCTCTTCTGCACAATGGCTGATCAGCTTGTTCAATTCTGATAAGATCGCCAGAATCCCCGTCTTCGGTCGAAGGATGCAAGCGACATGGACGCGCGAGGGTATCAGGCGCTTGAGCTGATATACGACACAGCCGTTAACCCGGCAAGTTGGCGTCGTGCATTGGATGCTACAGCGTCGGCTGTTGATGCGAAGGCTGTTGCATTGGTGATCCGTGGAAAAAAAGCAGGCGGAAAAGATCTGACGATGATGTCCAGCATCTACTTGGATTTTTCTCGCACTCCTGCGGGTTGGTACTACGGCGCAAGGCTCTCATGGATGCAGAACCAAGACTGGGATTTTCTTCAAGCCCAACCCCCGCATAAACCTGTGCCTGACCTTGCGACAGGGCTTTCGGCTGAAGCCCTGGATGCGCGCAAGGACTATGCATTCCTCAGAGAACGAACCGGTGTCTCCCGGCGGCTCGGGGTCCGTTTGAATGACGACCCTGTGTGGTTTGATGCCATGAGCATCGGGTTTGATCGACAGAGGCTTGAAATTCCGTTGTCCGCGGGCGAACGATCGCGGGCCCTACTTCCCCATTTGACTAAGGCACTTGAAATTGGTCGCGTGTTCGCGCTTCTGAGAGCCCGGTATAAGGCGGCGCTTGCGGCCTTGGAGCGGGTGCAAGCCGGAATAGCACTTGCACTTCCGGACGGGCAGATCGTCGTCAAGAACGCCGAAGCGGAAAGAATATTTGGCCTGAAAGATGGTATCTTGCTGTCTGGCGACGGAAGAATTCTAACCTCCGATCCCGATCTAACGTCCAAAATTCGCGCACATGTCCTCGACGTAAGCTCCACGGCGCAAGGACAGGCTAACCGGCACGAGTCCCTGGTTTCGATCAAACGGCCATCTGGCTTGACGCCATTCCTGCTGGACATAGGACCGATCAGCGACAGTAAGGCAGAACTGGAAAAAGGACTGGATGGAGCGCTCGTCACCCTCATTGACCCAGAGCGTATTCCCTATCTCCGGATGGATCGGTTCATCAAGCTCTACGGACTGACAGGTGCAGAAGCCGACGTCTGCCGGTGGATTGCCGACGGTGCCACTATTGCAGAAATTGCAGAACGCCGAGGCACCACTCCAATAACCGCGAAGAACCAAGTCTCGGCGGTGCTCGCGAAAGCTGGGGTGAGCAGCCGTGTTGAGCTGATAAGGCTTATTCTCCGTGTTCTGCCACCGGTTGCTTAACACAGAACTGAGCTTTTAACTGGAAATCGGTTTGTCATGGTCCATCCGGCTCATGACAAGACCGCTTGAAGTGCACCACGCTCCAACTGTTTTGATAGCCCTATGATGGGTCAATCGCATGGAGGTAAGTATGAGAGCATTTCTTTCCATCAATTCAAAAGTTGCCGTGTGCATGGTGTTCATCGCTTCTTCACAAGCAATGGCCGATAGCGTCCAACCTGACATCATAGCTCTAAATTTGGCTTCTGAGTGCACTACGAACCCTGTTACATCCAGTGGGAAGGGGCATACGTGCTACGCAGATAATTGGACGTGCCAAACCGCCCCGGAAAAGTATGTAATTGCTAAGGAAAGCGTTTCGACGCGCTTTACGAGTGTCAACGGTCCTGGAGCCAGGTGTGACCTTCGGTTTTCAGGAGAGACGGAGGTAATCCCCCTCACAAAAATTTTTCAACCAAAGAAAGTCTGTATGCGAGCCACAGCGCAATCCGGTAGCGGGATGGATCGTGCTGGTGTTCGTGGGTGGGCCAAATGCGTCCTTGATGGAAACATGACAAGATATCGTTAGTGAGAAACTGCCTTGGCGCGGGCAGTTCACAACCGCCTTTGCCAAGGCCTTGTCTTGTCTAGAACAGTCGTCTTCGGCATCGGGGGCGATGCGCCTGAAAGCGTGGAAAAATCTTGCGCCACGAACTTTTGGGTAAACTCGGTTTGATTTTGTCTCGTTCTGGATCGCAGCCAAAGGAGCGGCGATTGGTATATCCTGCAGCATCCATCACTCTGGGCCCGGTCCAGCCGTGCGCAGCACAACACAGTCAACTCTGCTGAGCGCGCCGAGCGTTCCCGGCGCCGCGCTGCCTGAAGAAACTGCTAGCAGACGCTCACTCCAACCCCCTCAAAAACTCCAGCGACGGCACTCCCGTGACCGGCAGGCCCCGGCTGCGCTGGTAGTCCCGGATCGCCGCCTCGGTGTTCGGCCCCACAACGCCGTCCGCACCACCCGTATCGAACCCGGCGCGTGTCAGCCCCTCTTGCAGGGCCACCCGGTCCGCCTTGGTCAGCCCGTTGGCGTCGGGCGGAAACGGCGTGCGCAGGGGGCCGCCGCCTGCGATCCGGTCCGACAGGTGTCCGACCCCGATCGCGTAGGCGTCCGAGTTGTTGTAGCGCTTGATCACGTTGAAATTCGACGTGGTGGCGAAACGCGGCCCCCCCGGTTGCGGCTGGAGGCTGCCCTCCGGATCTTCCGCGCCCCAGCGCAGCCCCCTGGTCCAGCCGTTGCGGTCCAGATACGCCGCCGCCGAGGCCAGCGCGTCCGTGGGATCGTCGGACCAGATGTCCCGCCGCCCGTCGCCGGTGAAATCCACCGCGAAGGCCTCGAACGATGTGGGGATGAACTGCGTATGTCCCATCGCGCCCGCCCAGCTGCCCAGCATCCGCTCCGGTGCGATATCGCCAGCCCGAAGGATCCGCAGCGCCGCGGTCAGCTGCCCCTCGAAGAACGCCCCCCGCCGCCCGTCATAGGCCAGCGTCGAGGTCGCCGAAACCACGGGGATATCCCCCTTGCGGTCGCCATAGAAGCTCTCCAGCCCCCAGATCGCCGTGACCACCTCCGGCGGCACGCCGTAGCGGTCCTCGATCGCAGCCAAAGTGGGGCGGTATTGCGCAACCGCCGCGCGCCCCCGCGCCACCCGCTCGTCCGACACGGCGATGGCCAGGTAATCCTCCAGGGTCCGGCGAAACTCCACCTGGTTGCGGTCCCGCGCCACCACGCCGGGCAGGTAGCCCGTCCCCGCAAAAGCCCGCCGCAGCAAGTCGTCCGAGAAATCCGCCGCCGCCCGCGCCCGGTACCGCGCCACCCAGTCCGCATAGCCCGCATTCGGCACGGGCCGCAGATCGTCCGCCGGCCCCGCCGCGGGCACCCGTGCCCCGCCGCAGCCCGCTAGAGCCAGGGCCGTTGCCCCGGCGCCGAAGGTTCGTCTGGTGATCCGTGTCATGCCCGATGCTCCGCCTGCCGGTTTTGACCCGAGCCTAGCGGGGCGGGCGGCGGATGCAATCTCAGACGAGCGTGCCGGTGGCGTCGATCCGCGTCCGCCCCCGCAGATACCCATGCAGCACCTCCGGCAGCACCACCGACCCGTCCGCCTGCTGCCCGTTCTCCAGCACCGCGATCAGGCACCGCCCCACGGCCAGCCCCGACCCGTTCAGCGTATGCACGAACTCCGGCTTGCCCCCGCCCTCCGGCCGGAACCGCGCATTCATCCGCCGCGCCTGGAAATCGCCGCAGACCGAGACCGAGCTGATCTCGCGATAGGCGTCCTGCCCGGGCAGCCAGACCTCGATATCATGGGTCCGCCGCGCCCCGAAGCCCATGTCCCCGGTGCACAGCACGATGGTGCGGTAAGGCAGGCCGAGCGCCTCCAGGATCCCCTCCGCACACCCCGTCATCCGGTCCAGCTCCGCCCGGCTGTCCTCGGGCCGCGTCACCGACACCATCTCCACCTTCTCGAACTGGTGCTGGCGCAGCATGCCGGCCGTGTCCCGCCCCGCCGAGCCCGCCTCGGACCGGAAGCACTGGGTATGGGCCACATAGCGCCGGGGCAGCGAGGCCGCCTCGACGATCTCGCCCGCCACCAGGTTGGTCAGGCTCACCTCCGCCGTCGGCACCAGCCACCAGCCCTCTCGCGTCTGGTAGCTGTCCTCCCCGAACTTCGGCAACTGCCCGGTCCCGAGCATCATCTCCTCGCGCACCAGCACTGGCGTCCAGGTCTCGGTCAGACCGTTCTGCTCCACATGGGTGTCGACCATGAACTGCGCCAAGGCCCTGTGGACCCGCGCAATCGCTCCCGACAGCACGACGAACCGCGACCCCGACAGCTTCGCCGCCGCCTCGAAATCCATGCCCGGCACGACGCTGGGCAGGGCATAATGCTCCACCGGCGCGAAATCGAAGGCACGCGGCGCCCCCCAACGCTTGATCTCCACATTGTCGGCCTCGTCCGCGCCCTCGGGCGTGTCGTCGAAGGGCAGGTTGGGGATCTCCATCAGCCGCGCGCTCAGCGCCGCATCATCCTCCGCCGCCGCGGCCTTGAGCGCGGCCACCTCCGCCTTCTTCGCGCCCACCAGCGCGCGCAGCCGCTCGAACTCCGCCTCATCGCCCGCGGCCTTGGCGGCACCCACCTGCCTGGAGGCCGCGTTCTGCTCCGCCTGTGCTGTCTCCGCGGCCAGGATCTTCTCTCGCCGGGCGGCATCCAGCGCGAGGATCTCGCCCGAGACCGGCGCCACCCCGGGGCGGCGGGTCAGCGCGGCGTCGAACGCCTCCGGCGTCTCGCGGATCAGGCGAATGTCATGCATGGGGTCGCTCCGTCAGGATCATCGTCGCGGGGTATATGGCCGAGTTTGCGCGGGGAGGCTAGGGGGAGGTCGCGTCCGTGTCACCACCGACACCTCGGACCCCCTGATCCGCGCCCCGGCCCGGTGCGGCCCCGCAGGTGCCAGGGCCAGTGGCGGCCCGTCGTTTCGTTTTATGGGGTGGGGGCTGTCGCTGCGTCAAAGCCAGCGCGCCGCATCACCCTCGTCCCAAGACACCCGCCATGAACCGCCCCGCATACCCGTCGGGAGCGACACCCCAAGGGCCGCCGCTGCCCCGGCTCAAACCCCACCGCAATGGCCCCGGCCCGGTGCGGCACCGCAGGTGCCAGGGCCAGCGACGGCCCGTCGTTCAGATTTGTAGAGTGGGGGCTGTCGCTGCGTCAAAGCCAGCGCGCCGCATCACCCTCGCCCCAAGACACCCGCCATGAACCGCCCCACACCCTTGTCGCAGCAAAACCCCACGGCCCGCCGCTGCCCCGGCTCAAACCTACCGCAATGGCCCCCGGCCCGGCGCGGCACCGAAGGTGCCAGGGCCAGCGACGGCCCGCCATTTTGCTCGATGGTTTGGGGGGCTGTCGCTTCGTCAAAGCCAGCGCATCACCCTCGTCCCAAGGCACTCGCCATAAACCGCCCCGCACCCTTGTCGCAGCAACACCTCACGGCCCGCCGCTGCCCCGACTCAAACCCCACCGCAATGGCCCCGGCCCGGAGCAGCACCGAAGGTGCCAGGGCCAGCGACGGCCCGTCCCGGCGGGCTGTCGCTTCGTCAAAGCCAGCGAACCGCTCGACCGTCGTCCCAAAGAAGTCAACATAAATCGCGCCGCCCAAATCTAGGAAGCGACATCCCACGGGCCGCCGCTGGCCCTGCTACTTTTCGGCTGATCGGTTGAGGACCCAGTGATGATAGGAGGAAAGTATCGTCTGTTGCGGCTTGTCTGCTTCTCGAAACCAGTGAATTGGAGCGTTCAGGTCTGGTGGGAGTTTTGTTGCCATTGGTCCATCCTTGCAACCGAATGCGGTCTCCACCGCTTCTTGAGCAAGGTTAACGCTCTCGGACATGTCTGCGCCGACAAGAAGGCTATCATTAAGAGTACAGTCTTGCAGGTCTGCATCTTGTAGCTTTGCTCTAGTTAGATCAGCCATTGCAAGGTTCGCCAAACGAAGGTCCGCGCCGCTGAAGCTTGCTTTCTCTAGATTAGCTTTGGAAAGGTCTGCACGAGAGACGCAAGCCTCTAAAAACTTCGCTCGTTCGCATTGTGCGCCCTTCAAACTGGCTTGCCCAAGGAAAGCATCCGAAAAGTCTGCAGCTCTTAGAATCGCTCTATCGAAGCACGCTTCCCCGAACTGCCCGTGAGCTAGCTGAGCGCCGCCAAGCATCGCGCCAGTGAAGTCTGAGTAGTAAGCCTTCACCATAGTGAGCCTGACTGCTCCCATGAAGGCACCGCGAAATACTGCTTCGTCCAAGAGCGCATGATGTAGTACGGCGTACCCAAAGTCTGTTTCCTCGAAATTCGCCCCGAACAGAACTGCGTGCGTTAGGTTTGCCTTGGCAAAGGTCGCTGCTTTCCACGAACTCGACGAAAGATCCGACAGCTGTAGGTTTGCGCCCTGCAGATCCAGCTGATAACCAGCCGCAATCTCCCTTTTGACTCTGTCCTCTGCTCGCCGTCCGATTACTGTGACCGCCATTTGAGTATCTGTTCGCTGCTTCCAATCCTCGGGTTCACGCGGCTTATCTTTCACCGGAACGATACAAGCATTCTCCCGCACATAGGCGCAGAGGATTTCCATGATCCGGACATGGTCCTCAGGGCTGTTCTGGGAAATCCGCTCCAGCGACAGGATCGCGCCCACCCGCACCTCGATATTCGGCTCGGTGCGCTCCACCACCCGCGACGTGCCGTCCGGCCCGCGCTCCAGCACCTTGACCACCTTCTCCGCTCCGAGCCCTTCGACCGCCTCGTTGATCCGCGTCGTAATCAGGTTCTGCTCGGCTGCGATGGTCTGGCGTTGGGTGTAGCGAGTTTTCAACATGGTCAGCGGCAGGGCGATTGCTGCGCCCAATGATGCTGTCAGCGTCGCGATGGTCAGGAGTCCCCAGCGGTAGCCCTCCCATGTGCTCGCGGTCCCCGGATCGAGAAACCTACCGATGGTCGCGAACAGAACCGCGATGAGCCCGACCGCGAGCGTCAGCACGATCGCCCCATATAGCGCCACCGAAACCCAGCCGACGACATGACCCAACCACCGCGCCTTGGTCAGGTCCGGATCGGTAGGAAGGCCCAACCATTCGGCAAGCGCGTCCAGTTTGTTTTTTTGACCTTCCGCCATCGCCCAAACCGCCTCACCAACGCCCTCAGCCTCCCCCAACCCCGTCTAAAACACAACATCTTGGTGCCCGACAAATTGCCATACCAAGAGCCGACAGATGTCCGACGCAAAGCCGACGGAGTTCCGACCGGGTTTTTCGGTGGTTGCCGCCGCCGCATCCACCGCTTATCTGCCTTGAAGCGGCGGCACCTCGGCGATACGGTGCGCGCCGATTGACCGGGTGCAGAGCCGCCCAGAGACCGAGGGGATTCCATGTTCGCAACACCTGCCTACGCCCAGGCCGCCGGGGCCGGAGGGGCCTTTACCTCCTTCATCCCGCTGATCCTGATCTTCGCCATCATGTATTTCCTGCTGATCCGTCCGCAGCAGAAAAAAGTGAAGGAACACAAGAAGATGGTCGAGGCGTTGCGGCGCGGAGACCAGATCGTCACCCAGGGCGGCCTGATCGGCAAGGTCACCAAGGTCGTTGATGACAACGAGGTCAAGGTCGAGATCGCGACCGGCACCGAGGTGCGCGTGGTGCGCCACACGATCCAGCAGGTCCTGACCAAGACCGAACCGGCGAGCTGACCTCGAATGCTGCAAATTCCCCTTTGGAAACGGGTGCTTATCTGGGGCGTGGTCCTGATCGGCCTGTCCTATGCCCTGCCCAACGCCTTCTACTCCCGCGTCGAGACCCATAACGACGCCGCCGCTCTGGTGGAGGCGGGGGCGGCCGAAACCGGGGAGATTGCAGCCGATCTGGGCCAGTGGCCCGCCTTCCTGCCGTCCAGCCTGGTGAACCTCGGGCTGGACCTGCGGGGCGGCGCGCATCTGCTGGCCGAGGTCCAGGTGGCCGATGTCTATGCCGACCGCATGGACGCCTTCTGGCCCGAGGTGCGCGACGCGTTGCGCGACGCCCGCGACACCGTCGGCACCATCCGGCGCCAGGACAGCCCGCCCGACCAGCTCCGCGTGCGGATCTCCAACCCCGAAGAGATCACCCGCGCCGTCGCCATCGTGCGCGGGCTGGCGCAACCCATCGTGTCCTTCACCGGGGTGGGGCAGGACGATATCGAGGTTTCCTTCGAGGGGGCCGACCTGATCATCGAGCTGTCGGAGGCCGAGAAACAGGCCACCGACGACCGCACCTTGCAGCAGAGCCTCGAGATCATCCGCCGCCGGGTGGACGAGGCTGGCACGCGGGAGCCGACCATCCAGCGCCAGGGCGAGGACCGGGTGCTGATCCAGGTGCCGGGCATCGCGTCGGCCTCGGAGCTCAAGGAGTTGATCGGCCAGACCGCGCGGCTCACCTTCAACCCGGTGGTCAGCCGCACCAGCGACCCGGACGCCCCGCCGGGACCGCGCAACATCGTGCTGCCCTCGATCGACGAGCCCAACACCTATTACGTGCTGGAACAGACCCCGGTTGTCTCCGGCGACCAATTGACCGACGCGCAGCCCTCCTTCGATCAGAACGGGCGCCCGGCGGTGAACTTCCGGTTCAATCCCACGGGCGCACGGCTCTTCGGCGAGTATACGGCCGAAAACATCGGTTCGCCCTTCGCCATCGTGCTCGACAACGAGGTGATCTCCGCCCCGGTGATCCAGTCCCATATCCCCGGCGGGTCGGGCATCATCACCGGGAATTTCTCGGTGGACGAGTCGACCCAGCTCGCCGTCCTGTTGCGCGCGGGCGCCTTGCCGGCGGAGATGATCTTTCTCGAAGAACGCACCATCGGCCCGGAGTTGGGCCAGGACAGCATCGAGGCCGGCGCGCTGGCCTGCCTGGTGGCGCTCGGCGCCGTGCTGGTGTTCATGATGCTCAGCTACGGGCTTTTCGGTGTGTTCGCCAATATCGCCCTGCTGCTCAACATCGCGCTGATCTTCGGGGTGCTGTCGCTGATCGGGGCGACCCTGACCCTGCCGGGGATCGCGGGCATCGTGCTGACCATCGGGATGGCGGTGGACGCCAATGTGCTGGTCTTCGAGCGGATCCGGGAGGAATTGAAGACCGCCCGCGGCCCGGCCCGCGCGATCGAGCTGGGCTACGAGAAGGCGCTGAGCGCCATCGTCGATGCCAACACCACCACCTTCATCGTCGCCGCGATCCTGTTCACCCTGGGCGCGGGGCCGGTCCGCGGCTTCGCGGTGACCCTGGGGATCGGGATCGTCACATCGGTCTTCACGGCCATCTTCGTCACGCGACTGCTGATCGTGCTCTGGTTCGAGCGCCGCCGTCCCAAGCAGATCGAGGTCTGACATGCGCCTGAAACTCGTCCCCTCCGAGACCAACTGGGATTTCTTCAAGTATGTCCGGCTGACCCTGGGCGCCTCGGCGGTGGCCATGGTCGCGTCGCTGGTGCTGTGGCTGTCGGTCGGGCTCAATTTCGGGATCGACTTCCTCGGCGGGACCACGATCCGCACCGAGAGCGCGCAGGTCGTGGATGTCGCCGCCTACCGCGCGGCGGTGGAGCCGCTGGGGCTGGGCGATATCTCGATCACCGAGGTGTTCGACCCCACCTTCGGCCCGGAGCGCAATGTCGCCATGCTGCGCATCCAGGCCCAGGAGGGCCAGGAGAGCGTGCCGCCCGAGACCATCCTCGCCATCGAGGAAGCCCTGCGCACCGTCGACCCCGAGATGACCTTTCCCAGCGTCGAGAGCGTCGGGCCCAAGGTGTCGGGGGAGCTGATCCTGACCGCCATGCTCGCGGTCGGGGCCTCGATGGTTGCGATCCTGTTCTACATCTGGCTGCGGTTCGAGTGGCAGTTCTCGATCGGCGCCATCGCCGCGCTGGTCCATGACGTGGTGCTGACCATCGGGATCTTCTCGCTGCTGCAGATCCGGTTCGATCTGGCGACCATCGCGGCGCTGCTGACGATCATCGGTTACTCGATCAACGACACGGTGGTGATCTTCGACCGGCTGCGGGAGAACCTCATCAAGTACAAGAAGATGCCCCTGCGGGACGTGATGAACCTGTCGGTCAACGAGACCCTGAGCCGAACGGTGATGACCTCGGGCACCACGCTTCTGGCACTTCTGGCGCTGCTGGCGCTCGGGGGGGACGTGATCCGGGGCTTTGTCTTCGCGATCTTCTGGGGGATCATCGTCGGGACCTATTCCTCGGTCTTCGTGGCCAAGAACATCGTGCTGCTTCTCGGGGTGAACCGCGAGCCGAAGGATCCCGAGAAGGGGAACCAGTTCGCGGGTATCGATGCCTGACCTGCTGCTGGCCGGGTGGGAGATCCCCGGCCTCGGCTGGATCATGGCAATCTCGGTTCTGGCGGGGCTGGTCTACGGTTTCGCGGGGTTCGGCTCGGCGCTGATCTTCATGCCGCTGGCCACGCTGTTTCTGGCGCCGCCGCTGGCGGTTGGGGCGTTCTCGCTGTCCTCGCTGGCCTCGCTCGTCACCCTGGTGCCCGATGCCCTGCGGGTGGCGGATCTGCGCGCCACGGGCGTGATGCTGGCCACGGCGCTGCTGGCGCTTTTTCCCGGGGTCTGGCTGCTGACGAGCTTGCCGGTCATGTGGCTGGAATGGGCGGTGTCGCTGACGGTGCTGGGCACGCTCGTCGCACTGATCGCGGGCTGGCGGTATACGCGTCCGCCCGGTGTGCCGGCCTGGATCGGCGTGGGGGCCGGGGTCGGGGTCATCGGCGGGGCGACCGGGCTGAACGGGCCGGTGGTGGTGCTGTTCCAGCTGGGTGGCCAGGACAGCGCGGTGCGCAGCCGGGCCAACACGGTGATCGTGCTGACCTTCAGTTCGCTTGCCATGCTGCCGGTCATGGCGTTGCAGGGCGCGATGCCCGCGGGTGCGGTAAGCCTCGGGCTCTGGCTGGTGCCGGCCTATGCGGTGGGCACGCTGATCGGCCGGGCCCTGTTCACCCCGGCGCGCGGTCGGTTATACCGGACCGTAGCTTATGTGATCATCGGGGCGGCGGGCCTTCTCGGTCTGCCGATCTCGTTCTGAGGAGAGAGCCATGCGTCTGAACGAAGTCGTCTATACGGATGCCATGCCGGTCGAGGGGTACGGCCCCGGCTTCTTTCGCGTCGGCGGGCAGGTCCACGAGGGGGCGCTGTACCTGTCGCCCGACGGGGTGCAGCGCTGGGGCGGGCTGGAGGATACCGCGCCGTTCCGCCACGATACCATCGATGTGCTGTTTCTCGGCATGGGGGCGGAGATCGCCCATGCCCCCGCGGCCTTCCGCGCCGAGATTGAGGCGCGCGGCATCGGGCTTGAGGTGATGTCCTCGCCCGCGGCCTGCCGGACCTACAACGTGCTGCTTTCGGAGGGGCGGCGCGTGGGCCTGGCCCTGTTGCCGGTGGTGCCCACCGCGTGATTTCGCCGCTTTCCCCGCCCGGTTCCATCGGATAAGCCAACCCCATGGAATTGCGCGTGGATACCGTGAGCTGCCAGCGCGGCGGGCTCGTCGTGCTCGAAGGGGTGAACTTCGTGGTGACACCGGGGGAGGCGGTGGTGCTGCGCGGCCCGAACGGCATCGGCAAGACCACGCTTTTGCGCACCATCGCCGGGTTGCAGCCGCCGGTGACCGGCACTGTGTCGGCGCCCGAGGACGCGATGGCCTATGCCGGGCATGCCGATGGGCTGAAGGGGCCGCTGAGCGTGCGGCAGAACCTGGAATTCTGGGCCGAAGTATACGGGCAGCGCGACATCACCCCGGCGCTGGAGCTTTATGCGCTGGGGCCGCTCGCGGACCGGCAGGCGCAGGACCTGTCGGCCGGGCAGAAGCGGCGGCTGGGGCTGGCGCGGATGATGGTGACCGGGCGGCCGATCTGGATCCTGGACGAGCCGACCGTTTCTCTGGATGTGGCCAATGTGGCGCTTTTCGGCGAGATGATCGCGGCCCATCTGGCGGGCGGGGGCATGGCGCTGATGGCGACCCATATCGAGCTGGGCGTGACCGCCACCACGCTGGATCTGGGGCCCTACAAGGCGGTGACGCCCGCCGAGGACATGGCCACCGACGAGGCGTTCCTGTGAAGGCGCTGTTGCTGCGGGACCTGGCCCTGGCGGTCAAGGCGGGGGGGGGCTTCGGGCTGAGCCTGGCGTTTTTCCTGATCGTGACGGTGCTGATCCCGTTCGGCGTGGGGCCGGATACCGGCATCCTGCGGGAGGTGGCGAGCGGGGTGCTTTGGGTGGGGGCGCTGCTGGCGTGCCTGTTGTCGCTCGACCGGATTTTCCAGCTGGATTACGAGGACGGGTCGATGGACCTGCTGGTCACGGCGCCCCTGCCGCTGGAGGGGTTGGTGGCGGTCAAGGCGTTTGCCCATTGGCTGACCACGGGGCTGCCGCTGACGCTGCTGGCGCCGGTGCTGGCGGTGCTGCTGAACCTCGACCCGGCGGGGTTTCCGTGGCTGGTGGTCTCGCTCGCGCTCGGCACCCCGGCGCTGAGCATGATCGGCACCTTCGGCGCGGCCCTGACCGTGGGGCTGAAGCGCGGCGGGCTGCTGCTGTCGCTGCTGGTGCTGCCGCTTTACGTGCCGACGCTGATCTTCGGGGCCGAAACCGTGCGGCGGGCGGTGGACGGGTTCGATATCGTCACGCCGCTCTTGATGCTGTCGGGGATCACCATGGGCGCCATCGCGCTGCTGCCTTTCGCGGCGGCTGCGGCAATCCGTATCAACCTGCGCTAGGCTCCGCGGCTTTTGGCCCGTTGCGGCCCGCGGCCCGGCGTCCTACTTTCCTGCCATGTCATTGTGGGAATACGCCAATCCGAAGAAATTCATGCAGACCTCGTCTGCGGTGCTGCCATTCGTGGCGGTGCTGACGGTGGTGTGCCTGACCGTGGGGCTGACATGGGGTTTTTTCTTCACGCCTGACGATTTCCGGCAGGGATCGACGGTGAAGATCATCTACCTGCACGTCCCCTCGGCGATGATGGCGATCAATATCTGGGTGATGATGCTGGTCACCTCCCTGATCTGGCTGATCCGGCGCCACCATGTTTCGGTGCTGGCGGCCAAGGCCGCGGCCCCCATCGGCGTGGTGATGACCCTGATGGCGCTCTTTACCGGTGCCATCTGGGGCCAGCCCATGTGGGGCACCTGGTGGGAATGGGACCCGCGCCTGACCTCATTCCTGATCCTGTTCCTGTTCTATCTCGGCTATATGGCGCTGTGGTCGGCGATCGAAAACGCCGACACCGCCGCCGATCTGACCTCGATCCTGTGTCTCGTGGGCTCGGTCTTTGCGGTGCTCAGCCGCTATGCGGCGAATTTCTGGAACCAGGGGCTGCACCAGGGCGCGACCCTGTCGCTCGACAAGGAAGAGAACATCTCGGATGTGTTCTACTTCCCGTTGCTGTTCTGCCTTGCGGGCTTCGTGCTGCTGTTCGTGACGCTGCTTCTGGTGCGGACGCGGACGGAAATCCGCGCGCGGCGCCTGTCGGCCCTGCGCCTGCGGGAGCGGCAAGCCGCATGATGCCGGACCTGGGCAAATACGCGCTGGAGGTGTCGCTGGCCTACGTGGTCTCGCTCGCCCTGATGGGGCTTCTGGTGCTGTGGACGCTGGCGCGCAATCGCAAGGTGCGCGCCGAGCTGCGCGCCTTCGAGGCGGCCCGCAAAGAGGCGAATGAGAAGGCGTGAGGCGCTGCTCACGGGCGGTGCGGTCCTCGCCAGCGCCGGAGCGGGCTACATCGCCTCGACCGTCTTTCTGCGCGACGACGCCCCCCCACCGCCCGAGCCCGGCGCGCGCGCAGGCCGGCCCGCGCCGCCGCTGACCCTCGGGCCGCTGCGCGATCAGCCGTTCCTGACCTATGCCGACCTGACCGTGCCGGGGCCGAAACTGGTCAACTGGTGGGCCAGCTGGTGCGCGCCCTGCCGGGCGGAGCATCCCAGCCTGATGGCGCTCGCCGCCGAGGGTGTGCCGATCCACGGGATCACCCATCGCGACACCGAGGCCGACAGCCTCGGCTTTCTCGCGGAGCTCGGCTCCCCCTTCGCCAAGCTCGGCGCGGACACGACGCTTGCGACCTATCGCGACTGGAACCTCACGGGCCTGCCGGAGACCTATGTCCTGAACGGAGAGGGGCGGGTGGTTCTGCGCCATGCCGGGCCGGTGCTGTCGAACATCGTGCGGGATTATATCCGGCCCGCCCTTGCGGCGGTCTAGGCCAGCTTCGGCGGTGGCCTATGGGCCGGGTCTGACCGCGCAGGAAAAGGGCGCCCGAAGGCGCCCTGTCCGGGTCGGTGCCGCGCGGATCATTCCGCCGCGACGGGGGCTTTTGCCAGGTTGCGCAGCACATAATGCAGCACGCCGCCGTTCTCGATATATTCGATCTCGACCTCCGTATCGATCCGGCACTTGAGGGTGATCTCCCGTGTGGTGCCGTCGCCGTAGGTGATGGTGCAGGGCATTTCCGACAGGGGCACGATCTTGCCGTCGAGCCCGGTGATCGAAACCGTTTCGTCCCCTTTTAGGCCCAGCGTCTTGCGGGTGTCGCCGCCGGTGAACTCGAACGGGATCACGCCCATGCCCACCAGGTTGGAGCGGTGGATCCGCTCGAAGCTCTCGGCGATCACCGCCTTGACGCCCAGAAGGCTGGTGCCCTTGGCGGCCCAGTCACGGCTGGAGCCTGCGCCGTATTGCTCGCCGCCGAAGATCACCAGGGGCGTGCCCATTTCCTGATAGGCCATGGCCGCCTCGAAGATCGAGGTCTGTTGCCCGTCGGGCCCCAGCGTATAGCCGCCCTCGACCCCGTCGAGCATCTCGTTGCGGATGCGGATATTGGCGAAGGTGCCGCGCATCATCACCTCGTGATTGCCCCGGCGCGACCCGTAGGAGTTGAACTCCCGCGGTTGCACCTGCCGTTCGGTCAGGTAGCGGCCTGCGGGGGTGCTTTCCTTGAACGAGCCCGCGGGGGATATGTGGTCGGTGGTGATCATGTCCCCAAGGATGGCGAGGATCTTGGCGCCTTCGATATTGCTGATCGTGCCCGGCTCGGCCGACATGCCCTGGAAATAGGGCGGGTTCTGCACATAGGTCGAGCTCGGCGGCCAGTCATAGGTCAGGCTGTCGGTGGTCTCGACGCTCTGCCATTTCTCGTCGCCCTTGAAGACATCCGCATACTTGGCCTGGAACGCCTCGCGGGTGACGGTCTGTTCGACCAGTTCGGCAATCTCCTTGGTGCTGGGCCAGATGTCCTTGAGGTACACATCGTTGCCGTCGCGGTCCTGGCCGAGCGGGTCGCGCGTGAGGTCCACGTTCATGTCGCCCGCCAGCGCATAGGCCACCACCAGGGGCGGGGAGGCGAGGTAGTTCGCGCGCACATCGGGGCTGATCCGGCCCTCGAAGTTGCGGTTGCCCGACAGGACCGAGGTCGCGATGATGTCGCCGTCGTTGATCGCCTCGGACAGCTCTTCCTGGATCGGGCCGGAATTGCCGATGCAGGTGGTGCAACCATAGCCCACTAGGTTGAAGCCGATGGCATCGAGATCCTCTTGCAGCCCCGCGGCCTCCAGGTAGGCCGAGACCACCTGCGAGCCCGGCGCGAGGGAGGTCTTGACCCAGGGCTTCCGGGTCAGGCCGAGCGCGCGGGCCTTGCGCGCCACGAGCCCCGCGCCGATCATCACGTAGGGGTTCGAGGTGTTGGTGCAGGAGGTGATCGAGGCGATCACGATGGTGCCGTCATGGATGGTATAGTCCGCGCCCCGCACCCGGGCGCGCTTGTGCTTGCCCCGGTCGCCGGGAATGTCGCGAGGGGCCACGGCGCCGCCCTCGTCGGTCCATTCGGCCTTGTCCTCTTCGTCGGCGCTCCAATCCGGGCGCTGTCCGGTGACATAGTCGCGGAACGTCTCGGCCGCCTTGTCGAGGGCCACGTAATCCTGCGGCCGCTTGGGCCCCGAGATCGCCGGCACGATCGTCCCCATGTCGAGGCTGAGCGTGTCGGTATAGACCGGCGCGTAATCGTCGCCGCGCCAAAGGCCGTTTTCCTTGGCATAGGCTTCGACCAGCGCGATGCGCGCCTCGTCCCGGCCCGTGGTGCGCATGTAGCGCAGGGTTTCGCCGTCGATCGGGAAAAAGCCGCAGGTCGCGCCGTATTCGGGCGCCATGTTGGCGATGGTGGCCCGGTCCGCGAGCGGCAGGTGGTCGAGGCCCGCGCCATAGAACTCGACGAACTTGCCGACCACGCCCTTGGCGCGCAGCATCTCGACCACTTTCAGCACCAGGTCCGTGCCGGTGGTGCCTTCCATCATCTCGCCGGTCAGCTCGAAGCCCACGACCTCGGGGATCAGCATGGAAATCGGCTGGCCGAGCATGGCCGCCTCGGCCTCGATCCCGCCGACGCCCCAGCCGAGCACGGCCATGCCGTTGACCATGGTGGTGTGGCTGTCGGTGCCCACGAGCGTGTCGGGATAGGCGACCTCTTGCCCGCTCTGGTCGGTGTCGGTCCAGACCGCTTGTGCCAGGTATTCCAGGTTCACCTGGTGGCAGATGCCGGTGCCCGGCGGGACCACGCGGAAATTGGCGAAGGCCGACTGGCCCCATTTGAGGAACGTGTAGCGTTCGATGTTGCGCTCGTATTCGCGGTCCACGTTCATCTGGAAGGCGCGCGGATTGCCGAACTCGTCGATCATCACCGAGTGGTCGATCACCAGATCCACGGGGTTCAGCGGATTGATCTTCTCGGCGTCGCCACCGAGCCCCACGATCCCGTCGCGCATGGCCGCGAGATCCACGACCGCCGGCACGCCGGTGAAATCCTGCATCAACACCCGGGCCGGGCGATAGGCGATCTCGCGCGGGTTCTTGCCGCCCTTGTCGGCCCAGTCCGCGAAGGCCCGGATGTCGTCCACCGAGACCGTGCGGCCGCCATCCTCGAACCGCAGCATGTTCTCCAGCACGACCTTCAGGGCCGCGGGCAGTTTCGAGAAATCGCCGAGTCCCGCGGCCTCCGCCGCCGGGATGGAATAATACGCAAGGGACTGGTCGCCGACGCGCAGGGTCTTGCGGGTCTTGGCGGTGTCCTGACCGACTGTGATGGGCATGAGATGGCTCCCCAATCTGGTTAAAGGGTGTCGCTATTTGCGCTATAGACCCAGTTGCCGGAACGGATCAAGCGGTGGGTATTCCACAGTGTACAGGAGGACCAACGCCCTGACCTCCAAGCCGGTTCCGGTCTGGCCCGCGCGCACGGCCCCCTCGCAATTCGTTGATTGGTTGTTGCAGTCCCCGTGGGCTAGATAAGCTGCAGGAAGAGAAGGACAGACATGCGCATCCTTGGCACGCTATTCGCCCTCTGGGCCGCGGCATCCGTGGTCACAGCCCCCGCCGCTTCGGCTGACGAAAAGACCGTGGTGGTGGAGTTGTTCACCTCCCAGGGGTGTTCCTCCTGTCCACCGGCGGATGCTCTGCTGGCAGAACTCGACAAGTCCGCGGACGTGATCGCGCTCGCGCTGCACGTGGATTACTGGGACTATATCGGCTGGAAGGACAGCTTCGCCGACCCCGAGAACACCGAGCGGCAGCGCGGCTATGCCCGGGCCGCCAAGGCGCGCAGCATCTTTACCCCGCAAATGGTGATCGGCGGCGTCGATCACGTGATCGGGTACAAGCCGATGGATGTGGCCAATACCGTGCAGAAGCATCGCGCCGCGCCCGACGGCGCCACGGTGTCGGCCCGGCTGAATGGCGATACGGTGATCATCCGCCTGAGCCCCGGCGACGCGCGGGGCGCCATGGTCGTGAGCCTGGTCGGCTATGTCCCGAAGGAGACGGTGAAGATCAAGCGCGGCGAGAACGCGGGCAAGACCATCACCTATACCAACACGGTGCGGGAATTCGTCTCCCTGGGCACCTGGGACGGACGGGCGCAGAAGGATCTGCGTCATCCCAAACCCGCGGGAGAGGCGGCGGTGGTGTTGGTGCAGAAGGCCTCCCACGGGCCGATGGTGGCCGCTGCGCGGGTCGAGTGATCTGCGCGCTCAGAGCCGGGTCACCCCGATCATGCCGTCCCGTGTGACTAGGGCGGCAAGGGCTTCCGGCGACAGGGTTTCGGTGCCTGCGGGCCGCTGCGGGATCACGATATAGCGCATGTCGGCGGTCGAATCGTGCACCCGCACGGTCATCCCCCGGGGCAGTTCGGTGCCGAATTCCGCCAGCACCCCGCGCGGGTCCTTCACCGTGCGGGACCGGTAGGCGCGGCTCTTGTACCAGTCGGGCGGCAGGCCCAGCAGGTTGCGCGGATAGCACGAGCAGAGCGTGCAGACGATCACGTTGTGGACCTCTGGCGTGTTCTCCACCGCGATCAGGTTCAGCGTGCCGATATCATACCCCATTTCGCGGCAGGCCTCGGAGCCGTCGGCCAGCAGCCGCGCCCGAAAGGCCGGGTCGGTCCAGGCCCGTGCCACCACCGCCGCGCCGTTGGCCGGGCTGCGGGCGTCCATCTGCGTGACCTGGGCGGTGACCTCCGCCGGGGTCAGAACGCCCTTTTCGATCAGCAACTCGCGCAGGGCGATCTCGGTCAGCTGCGCTTCGGTCAGGGGGCCGTCCTGGTCGGGGCGGTGCGGGTGCGGGGCGGCGTGATCATGGGGCATCGGCGGGCTCCAGCCAGTGTTCGTAGATCTCCGCGTCCAGCGTGTCCTCGGGATGGGGGGCTTGCGCGCCCCAGACCTCGGCCATGGTGAAGCGCACCCGGTAAAGCGGCACCTCCGGCGCGGGCAGGCGATATGCCAGCAGTTCGGGATTGGGAAAGGCGGGCAGGCGGCGTTCGATCACGCCGGTCTTGCCGCGCAGATAGGCCGGGGTGCGAATATGGCCCGGCGGCATCCAGGTCTTGACCCGCACGCGGTCGGGCAGGGGGGCGCGCTCAGTCACCGCCCGTGACCGTGCCATAGGTCTCGCCGCGGGCGCGGATCTCTTCGATCCGGGCGGCGATCTCCGCCGGGGTGACGGCGCCAGCCTCGACGAGGTTGCGGCGCAGGGCCATCACCCAGCGTTCGTAATAACTCAGGCTCTCGAAGGCCTCGGGCCCCATGTCTTCCAGCGCGCGGCGCAACCCGTCCACGGAAAACAAACCCTTGCCCTGGCACAGGATGACCAGCGCATCGACGCGCTTCTCCCACAGGGCGAAATCGTGTTCGGAGGGCAGGACAGGGCCCGCCGCATCACCGCCCATGTCGAACCAGCTCTTGGCGGTCAGGGGCGGCGGGGAAGGGGGGTCAGATGTATCGCTCATGGCCCGAGCCTAGGCCGGATCGGGGGTGTGGGCAACGGGGGGCGTGCCCGGCAAAAAAAGCCGCCGCGCGCTGGGAGGACCCGCGCGGCGGCCCAGGCTCAGAAGCTGAGAACACGCGCCTCGGGCGCCATCAACTTCGCGGCCATCTCTTCGGGCTTGGCCACACCAACACCCTCCAGGAGCACCGAAGCATCTTCACCGCGCCCGGGCAGATAGATCGCGCAGACCTCCACCGTGGCGCCCGTATTGGCCTGAATCGCCTTCATCAGCCCCTGGGGGCTCATGTCCTTGGGCGGCTGGCCGGCGGTGGCACCGGCCGGCGCGTCGCGCAGGCCAAGATCGCCCGCCGGGCCGCAGAGCAGGATATGGGCCTCGGCACCCTGCTGTGCAGCCTGCATGGTCAGCACCATGGCCATCAGCTGGGTTTGCGGCTCGGGCGAGGTCACCACGGTCACCACTTTCGAGGGGCCTTCGGCCAGGGCCGAGACGGTCGAGGTGAGGCCGATCAGGGCGGCGAGGGCGACGGATTTCAGGAAAGGCATGGATGGCTCCTTGTGATTGGGACGGGCTGGCCGGAGGGGTCCGGACCGCGGCACCGTGCCGGTGGTCTCGCACCGCTCTTGCCATCTCCGGGCCGGGTTGCACGGTGACAAAGTCACCTTGGCCCGGCTGTGTCCGGGATTTTTCCCGCGCGCGCCGGTGATGTGCGGTTCTCGGCGCGGCGGAATGTGTTTGTCATTCGGGCAAAGACGGCGACCGACCGCTACGCGGGCGCAAGACGGCGCGCTGCGAGGGTGGCTATATCACGGCGCGGCCGTCGCCCAGGACGCCGGCGGGCGCTGCCGGAGTGAGGTGGAATGTCGTCTGCTCCGGCAGAGGGTGCGGGGCCTTGGGACCGGTCGCCGCGGGGTGCAACGGGCCGCTCAGGCCTCTTCGACGATCAGGGCGATCTCGCCATCCGCTTCCAGTTTGCGGATCGCCATGACCACGTCGGTCATTGCCGTCTCGCCTTCCCTGGCGGGCACGGTCCCGATTTCCGCCATCTCGTCGCGCAACTGGTCGGCCATGCGCTTGGACATGTTCTCGAGGATGAACTCCACCACCTGCGGATAGGCTTCCGCGCCCGCGGCGAGGGCGCGGACCAGCACATCGCCATCCACCTCCCGGGTGATCGCCGGAATGTCCTTGGCGCTGACCCGGTCGGTGATATGGGCGAAGGTGAAGATCGCCTTGCGCACCTTGCTGGCGAACCCCTCGTCGGATTCGTCCAGCCCGGTCAGCAACTCGTCGCGGGTGGCGGCCGCCGAGGAATTCAGGATATCGCCCAGGCGGGCCACCGGATCCTTGGCGAAGGCCTGCGCCGGGGCCGCTTCGATCCGCACGCGCAGGCTGTCACCGATCTGGTCCACCAACATCGGGTTGATCCCGCTGGTCTGGGAAATCGCAAAGGTGATCCGCCGGGCGCGCGCCCCGGGCAACAGCCCGAGCACATCAGCGGCCTTGCCGACCTTGATCTTCGACAGGATCACGGCGCAGATCTCGGCGCTTTCGCCGTCGATCAGGGGCACGATCGCCTCGGCCTCCATCTCCGACAGGATATCCCAGATCGAGCGTTGCGCGGTCAGCCCGGCCTCCCTTCGCAAGGCCAGCGCGACGTCTTCGGAGATATGGCCCGAGAGTTTTTCCAGCGCGTCGTTGAGCCCCTTGGGGAAGGACAGGCCCAAGTCGTCCAGCTCGCTCACAAATTCCGCCACCACGGCCTGCAACTGGTCCCGCGAGATCGGCTTCAGCTGCCCCATCTCCTGCGCAAGGGTCGCCTGCTGGTGCGCGGTCAGCCCGGTCAGGTCGGGCGCCAGACCGTCTTCGAGCAGGAGCCGCAGCACCACGGCCGCCTTCTGCCGTCGCGTCAGCGCAAGGCCCGCGCCCGCGGGTTTTGAAACTGTTGCCGTGCTCACCCGGTTCTCCGCCTGCATTCACCCGGTCAGGTGTGGCAGGTGAACCTTAATGCCCGGTTAGGGCGCGGCGTTTTTCAGTAGGCATAGCCGCTGTTGCTGCGCAATGCCTGTGCGAGGGAGAACGCCGCCCAGGTCTCCCGCCCGCCACGGGCCCTGATTTCGCGCAGTTCGGTCCGCGCCCCGGCGCGGTCCCCCGCGGCCAGAAGGCCTTGCGCCATGTAGGACCGCGCCGGGTGATAGTCGGGATCCGCGGCCAGAGCGGCACGGTAATAGTCCATCGCAGCGGGCATGTCCCCGGTCATGCGCGCTACGAACCCCCGGTAGGTCAGCGCCCGCACGTCGCCCGGATCGTCAAAGCGCGCCAGAACCGCAAGCGCCCGGTCATAGGCCCCGGCATAGGCCAGCTCGCGCACGGCGTCGTGCCGGTCGTCATCGGACAGGTGGCTCTGGTCCGCGCGCACGCACCGCTCCAGCGCAGCGTCCCAGATCATCGGACCCGTGCAGATGGTGGTGGTGTCGGTCTTGACCGGAGGTGCGAAAATCTCGCCTCCGGCCGCGAAGGCCGAGAGGGGCAGGGCCGCCAGCGCGGCGATCCATATCAGACGCATGGCGCATCCCCCCGTCCTTGCCTGCGGGCCGCGCCCGGACGCAGGCTGCAAATGAAAACGGCCCGCCGTAACGGACCGTTTCCGGAATTCCAAAACAACAAGGCTCAGCCGGTGATCGCGGTCACGCAGGTCTGGCTGGCCGCGTCCCAGGTCGTGCCTTCGGCACAGCTGGCGACGGTCTGTTCCATCTTCTTGCCCCAGTTGCACTCGGCCAGGGCAAGGCCCGGCGTGAAGGCCAGGATCGCGGCAGTAAAAATCGCGGGTAGGCGCATATCGTCTCTCCGTGTTTTTGAACGCAGTAACGGTAGCACGGAAATCGCGCCTGCAAAGCCTTTTCTGTGGTGCCGGTTTCAGGGCGGCGCGTTTTGCGCTCAGTCGCCGAAAACCCGGGCGAATATCGTGTCCACATGCTTGGTATGATAGCCGAGGTCGAATTTCTCCTCGATCTCGGCGGGGCTGAGCGCAGCTGTGACATCCGGGTCGGCCAGCAGTTCGGCCTTGAAATCGGTCCGATGCTCCCAGACCTTGAGCGCGTTGCGCTGCACGTAGGTGTAGGCGTCCTCGCGGCTCACGCCGGCCTGGGTCAGGGCCAGCAGCACGCGCTGGCTCATCACCAGCCCGGGGAACTTGTTCATGTTTTCCAGCATGTTCTCCGGGAAGATCAACATCTTGTCGACAACCGAGGTCAGCCGCGCCAGCGCGAAATCCAGGGTGATGGTCGCATCCGGGCCGATCATCCGCTCCACCGAAGAGTGGGAGATATCCCGCTCGTGCCACAGTGCCACGTTCTCCATCGCCGGGATCACCGCCGAGCGGACCATGCGCGCCAGCCCCGTCAGGTTCTCGGTCAGCACCGGGTTCTTCTTGTGGGGCATGGCCGAGGAGCCCTTCTGCCCCATGGAGAAGAACTCCGCCCCCTCCAGCACTTCGGTGCGCTGCATGTGGCGGATTTCCACCGCGATATTCTCGATGGACGACGCCACGACGCCGAGCGTGGCGAAGAAGGCCGCGTGCCGGTCGCGCGGAATCACCTGGGTGGAGATCGGCTCGGGCACCAGGCCGAGCTTGTCGCAGACATGCTCTTCCACGCGCGGGTCGATATTGGCGAATGTGCCGACCGCGCCCGAAATCGCGCCCGTGGCGATCTCGGCCCGGGCGTCGCGCATCCGGCTGAGATTGCGGTCCATTTCCGCGTAGAACCGCGCGAAGGTCAGGCCCATCGTGGTCGGCTCGGCATGGATGCCGTGGGACCGGCCGATGCGGACGGTGTCCTTGTGTTCCAGCGCGCGGCGCTTCAAAGCTTCAAGAAGGTCTTCCAAGTCCTTGATAAGAATATCTGCCGCGCGGGTCAGCTGCACGTTGAAACAGGTGTCGAGCACATCGGACGAGGTCATGCCCTGGTGCACGAAGCGCGCCTCTTCGGCGCCGACATGTTCGGCCAGATGGGTCAGGAACGCGATCACGTCATGCTTTGTCACCGCTTCGATCTCGTCGATGCGGGCCACGTCGAACTCCACATCCCGGGCCTTCCACACGGCCTCGGCATTCTCGCGCGGGATCACCCCGAGATCCGCCATGGCGTCGCAGGCATGGGCCTCGATCTCGAACCAGATGCGGAACTTGGTCTCGGGCGACCAGATGGCGACCATATCGGGGCGGGAATAGCGGGGGATCATGGGCGGAGCCTTGCGTTTGACACAGTTTGCGGGCGTCATACGGGGCATGGGCAGGACGAACAAGGATCAGAGGGGTCGCAGGCGGTGCTGAGCCTGGCGGAGTTCACGGGCTGCTGGTCCCTGTCGCGCGAGATCGCGGACCGGCTGGGCGGGTCCGGGCGGTTTGACGGGGCGGCGGTGTTCAGCCCCAGCCCGGACGGGTTGCTGTATGAGGAAGAGGGGAGCTTGACCCTGGCCCGCGGCGGCGCCTTCGCGGCGCAGCGCAGCTATGATTGGCGCGATGAGGGCGGGACGGTGGCGGTGCATTTCGCCGATGGCGCGTTCTTTCACCGCTTCGCGCTGAGCGAACGGCCGGAGGCGGCCCATTTCTGCGCGCCGGACCAGTACGACGTTGCCTACGATTTCTCCGCCTGGCCGGACTGGACGAGCCGCTGGACCGTCCGCGGCCCGCGCAAGGATTACGAAATGACCAGCCGCTACCGGCGCGCGGACTGACGGGGCCGCACCATCCCGGCGCGGCACCCCGGGCCAGCGGCGTGCCATGAGTATTTTTGCAAAGATGAAAGAGGATGCGTGCGCCAAGCCCGGGTCGTTAACCTTGACCGCCCGGTCGCTTGGCGGTCTTCGGCTTTGTGCGAATACGCATGTCGAACCTTGGGGTTCTGCGCGCGTCGGTAGGACCTCTCTCAGGCGGGCACGGCCAGTTCGGTGACGATGCGTGCGCCGG
Source organism: Dinoroseobacter sp. PD6 (assembly GCF_028807315.1). Lineage (NCBI taxonomy): Bacteria > Pseudomonadati > Pseudomonadota > Alphaproteobacteria > Rhodobacterales > Roseobacteraceae > Dinoroseobacter > Dinoroseobacter sp. PD6. The sequence continues at coordinate 242,157 of NZ_JARAMN010000001.1, forward strand.
TCTCGAGCGTGCGATGCACCGGGCACTTGTCCGCGATCTCCAGCAGCCGCTCCTGCTGCGCCGTGTCCAGATCGCCCTCCAGGTGGATGCGGCGCACGAAACTGTCGATGCGGTCATGAGCGCCCTTGGCGTCCTGGCCGTGCACCTTGTCGTGCATCACGTCGACCGAGACATGGGTCAGGGGCCAGCCCTTCTGGCGGGCATACATCCGCAGGGTCATCGAGGTGCAGGCGCCCAGCCCGGCGGCCAGCAACTGGTAGGGTGTCAGCCCGCGATTGGTGCCGCCATAGGCCAGCGGCTCATCGGCCTGGATGTGATGGGAGGGGCCCGCGCTCACGTCCTGCAGGAACCCGGCGGGATCGGCCTCCGACACCCGGGTGATCCCCTCGGGCACGCCCGGGGGCGGGGCGGGCGGGCGCAGGTCCAGGTATCGCCCGACCCAAGCGGCGATCACTTCGGCGGCGTAATCCGCATCCGCAGCGCGGGTGATCAGGTGGTCCGCATCGTCGAGGGTGACGAAGCTCTTGGGATGTTTCGCGGCCGCGAAGATCTGCGTGGCGTTCTCGATCCCCACCTGCGCGTCCAGCGGCGCGTGCAGCACTAGAAGGGCGGCCTTCATCGCGGCGATCTCGGGGGCCAGTTTCTCGGCCGTCACATCCTCGACGAACGCCTTGCGGATCCGGAAGGGCCGCCCGCCCAGCTGCACCTCGGCCTCGCCCTGCGCCGCGATCGTCTCCAGCGCCTCGGCGAAATTATGGGTGACATGCCCGGGATCGAAGGGCGCGCCGATCGTCGCCACCGCCTTGACCCCCGGTATGCTGCGCACCGCTTTCAGCACGGCCGCCCCGCCCAGGCTGTGCCCGATCAACAGGCTGGGCGCCATGCCGCGCGCCGCCAGCGCCTCTGCCGCCAGCCGCAGGTCGGCGACGTTGGACGAAAACGTGGTGTTCCTGAACTCGCCTGCCGAATGCCCCAGCCCGGTGAAATCGAACCGCAAAACCGCGATCCCCATGGCCGCGAGCCGCTGCGCGATCCGGCGCGCGGCGGGGATGTCCTTGGAGCAGGTGAAGCAATGGGCAAAGAGCGCGGTGGCCAGGTGCGGGCCCTCGGGCAGGTCGAGACGCGCGGCAAGGGTGTCGCCGGAATGGCCGGTGAAGGTCAGCTTTTCGGTAGGCATGGGGCAGCTCCGTGGTTGGAGCCAGAGAATGGGCGCGGGCCGTGCCGCGAACAACCCATGTGTCAGCCCCGTCACGCAAGGGTGACGACGCGCGGGCACGATGAAACAATCGGTGCGCCACGCAAAAAGGGCGCCCGAAGGCGCCCTTTCTTTCCGATCCCGCGGGATCAGCAGCTGTAATAGAGCTTGTATTCCACCGGGTGCGGCGTGTGCTCGTAGGCATACACCTCTTCCCATTTCAGCTCGCAATAGCCGTCGATCTGGTCCTTGGTGAACACGTCGCCCGCCAGCAGGAACTCGTGATCCGCCTCCAGCGCATCGAGCGCTTCGCGCAGGGAGGCGCAGACGGTCGGGATCTCGGCCAGCTCCTCGGGGGGCAGGTCGTAGAGGTCCTTGTCGGACGCCTCGCCCGGGTCGATCTTGTTCTTGATCCCGTCGAGACCGGCCATCAGCAGCGCGGCGAAGCACAGATAGGGGTTGGCCGCCGGGTCCGGGAAGCGGGCCTCGACGCGCTTGGCCTTGGGGCTCTCGGCCCACGGGATCCGGACGCAGCCGGAGCGGTTGCGCGCGGAATAGGCCCGCAGCACCGGCGCCTCGAAGCCCGGGATCAGGCGCTTGTAGGAGTTGGTCGAGGGGTTGGTGAAGGCATTCAGTGCCTTGGCGTGTTTCAGGATGCCGCCGATGAAATACAGCGCCTCCTGGCTCAGGTCGGCATACTTGTCGCCCGCAAAGAGCGGCTTGCCGTCCTTCCAGATCGACATGTTCACATGCATGCCGGTCCCGTTATCGCCCGCGATGGGCTTGGGCATGAAGGTCGCCGACTTGCCATAGGCGTGCGCGACGTTGTGGATCACGTACTTGTACTTCTGCAGCTCATCGGCCTGGTGGGTGAGCGAGCCGAAGATCAGGCCCAGCTCGTGCTGGCAGGACGCCACCTCGTGGTGGTGCTTGTCGACCTTCATCCCCATGCGCTTCATGGTCGACAGCATTTCCGAGCGCAGATCCTGCGCCGCGTCGATCGGGTTGACCGGGAAATAGCCGCCCTTGATGCCGGGCCGATGCCCCATGTTGCCCATCTCGTACTCGGCATCCGAGTTCCAGGCCGCATCCTGTGCGTCCACCTCGAAGGAGACCTTGTTCATCTCGACCGAGAAGCGCACGTCGTCGAACAGGAAGAATTCCGCTTCCGGCCCGAAATAGGCCACATCGCCGATGCCCGAGGATTTCAGATAGGCCTCGGCCTTCTCGGCGGTGCCGCGGGGGTCGCGGTCGTAGGCCTCGCCGGTGTCGGGCTCGACGATGGAACAGTGCAGGCACAGGGTCTTTTCCGCGTAGAACGGGTCGACATAGGCGCTGTTGGTGTCCGGCATGAGTTTCATGTCGGACTGGTCGATGGACTTCCATCCTGCGATCGAGGAGCCGTCGAACATGAAGCCCTCTTCGAGGAAGTCGGCATCCACCTGGTCGGCGATCACCGTCACGTGCTGCAGCTTGCCGCGCGGGTCCGTGAAGCGGATATCGACATATTCGATTTCCTCGTCTGCGATGGTCTTGAGAACAGCGTCCTTGCTCATGTGACCTTTCCTTTTCAGTCGATTGTATGTGTTGTGATTGTGTCCCGGACCCGGCTGACGCCCGCGGTCAGAGTGCGTCTTCGCCGGTTTCCCCGGTGCGGATACGGATGGCCTGCTCGACCGAGGAAACGAAAATCTTGCCATCGCCGATCTTGTCGGTCTTGGCGGCCTCGACGATGGCCTCGATGGCCGCGTCCGCCTGATCGTCCGGCAGGACGACCTCGATTTTCACCTTCGGGAGGAAGTCCACGACATACTCAGCGCCCCGGTAGAGCTCGGTATGTCCCTTCTGGCGTCCGAAGCCCTTGACCTCGACGACCGAAAGTCCCTGCACGCCAATCTCTTGGAGGGCTTCCTTCACTTCATCGAGTTTGAATGGCTTGATGACGGCCTCGATCTTCTTCATCCTCCGACTCCCTCTCGTTCCGTGGCTTCGTGGAGAACACTTTCAAATCTCCTCCACAATTCGGTAGCGTGTCCCCGTCCGGTGGCGTTCGCTGAAAAGCAGGGCGCTGTCTGCGATTTGTGCGGTATGCCCAAGAATTGGGCAAGGCGAAAACTCCTGGGTGAGGCAAGATGACGGAACTCCTGACAGCGGCCCGGATGCGGGCCATCGAGCAGGCCGCGATGGACAGTGGCGCGGTCACCGGGCTGGAGTTGATGGAGCGCGCCGGGCGCGGCGTGGTCGAGGCGGTCTTTGCCCAATGGCCGGATCTGGCGGCGGCCCCGCGCCGCGCGCTGGTGCTCTGCGGGCCGGGCAACAATGGCGGCGACGGGTTCGTGATCGCGCGCTTGTTGCACGGCTGGGGCTGGGCGGTGGAGGTGTGTCTCTACGGCGATCCCGAGAAGCTGCCGCCCGACGCGCGGGCAAATCACGACCGGTGGTGCGCGCTCGGCCCGGTGACGGTGCATGCGATCGACCCTGCGCCGCCGCAGGACGACAGCCTCGCCGTGCCCGAACGGGTCGACCTGCTGGTCGATGCGCTTTTCGGGACGGGGCTGGGGCGGCCCTTCACCGGGCCTTTCACGGTCTTCGCCGCGCCCGCGGTGCGCGCACAGTTGCGGGCGGATGCAACCCGTGCGGTGGCGGTCGATCTGCCCAGCGGGCTCTGTTCGGACAGCGGCCGCATTCTCGGGACCGCGCTGCCTGCCGACCTGACCGTGACATTTCATGCCTGCAAATGCGGCCATTGGCTCGGCGATGGGCCGGCGCTCTGCGGCAAGACCGTCGTGGCGGGTATCGGCCTCGACCGGACGCCGCCCGCGCGGGCGGAGGACGGCGTCCATGCGGTCGGAGCCCCCTCGGCGCGGGCGCTGTCCAAGGGTGCGGAGGATCACAAATACGGCCATGGGCATGCGCTGGTACTGTCCGGGCCGATGGGGCGTTCGGGGGCCGCGCGTCTTGCGGCGCGGGGGGCGTTGCGGGTCGGCGCGGGGCTGGTGACCGTGGGCGCGCCGGGCGCGGCGATGATGGAATGCGCCACGCAACTGACCGCGATCATGCTGCGGCGCTGCGACGGTGCCGAGGGGCTGGCCGCGGCGCTGGAGGATGTGCGGCTGACCACCCTGTGCCTCGGGCCTGGTCTGGGCATCGGGGCGGAGACCCGGGCGCTGGTGGCGAGCGCGCTGGCTGCGGGGCGTGCGACCGTGCTGGACGCGGACGCGCTCAGCGCGTTTGCCGAGGCGCCCGATGCCCTGTTCCGCGACCTGCATCCGCACACGGTGCTGACCCCCCATGGCGGCGAGTTCGCGCGGCTCTTTCCGGATATCGCCGAGAAACTCGCCGCCCCCGCCACCTGGGGTCCGGCCTACTCCAAGGTCGACGCCACCCGGGCGGCGGCGGCGCGGGCGGGCTGTACGGTACTCTACAAGGGGCCCGATACGGTCATCGCGTCGCCGGACGGGCGCTGTGCGGTCAACGCGGCGGCCTATGCACGGGCAGCCCCCTGGCTGGCGACCGCCGGGTCCGGCGATGTGCTGGCCGGGATGATCACGGGGCTTCTGGCGCGCGGGCTTCCCCCCCAGGAGGCTGCCGAGACCGGCGCCTGGCTTCATGTCGAGGCCGCCCGCGCCTTCGGTCCGGGCCTGATCGCCAAGGACCTGCCGGAGATGCTGCCGCAGGTGATCCGCACCCTCGATACGCCGTAGCTCAGGGTTTGCGCAGCACCTCGGTTTCCCAATCCCGCAGGAGCGGCCTTGCAGCGGGGAAGGGGGCATCCTCGGCCTCGCGCAGTTCCGGGAAGATCTCGAACAGCTCCTCTTGGGCGGCGCGGCCCAGGGTCGACAGGATCGCGGGGCCGGGGCGCAGGCTCTCGGCCCAGATCCCGTCCGCGCGCACGATCTGGTGCCGATCGAACATGAAATGATGATAGGTGACCGGCTCCAGGTCGTAGACCTGCACGATGGTGTCGTCGTTCACCAGATGCGCCGCCGCCGCCAGCACCTGCGCGCTGCCAAACAGCAGGTCCGCGCGCCAATCCTCCAGCAGCACCCGGTGCTGCCGCGACACGCGCATGTCCTGCGCCGGCCGCCCCGGCCCCAGCGCGCCCGCGCGCAGCAGGATGGGCCGGAAACGTGGGTTGCCGGCAAGCTTCGCGCTGTCGATCCGCGCGGACCCGACCCAGCGCACCGGCTGCGCCCCATCATCGCGGGTCAGCACCAGATCGCCCACCTGCAATGCCTCCACCGGGCAGGTGCCACCGGGCACCTCGATCAGGGTCCCCGGGGTGAAGCAAGGCGGGGTGGCGTAGGTGGCAGCCGGTGTCGCGGTCCTGCCCGGACCTTCGGAGGCGCTGATCACCCGCAGCGGCACGCCCACGGGTGGAAAAGTCCCGATGAAGGCCAGCCCTTCGGTGCTGCCGAAGGAGTTGTTGAACTCGGAATCCGGCTCGCGAATGTTGAAGCCGATGATGGTGTAGGTGTCGGTACCGTCAGTGACCTGCAGGGTATACTCGGCCTCCACCCGCCGCCCGGGGGCGTACTGCGTACCGCCGAACTGGGTGGTCCCGGCAAGGGCCTGCGTGCCGTCATTGTCGGCGAAGTTCACGTCCCCCTCGTTATCGCGGATCGAGATCGGCACCCAGCCGTTGCTCTGCAGCGTGATGAACCGGTCCGGCAGATGGCGTCCCGCGCCCTGGTTACCGCCCGACAACCCGTCGGGCACCGCGGTCCCGGGGACAGGCACACCATCGCTGCCGGTCACCCCCTCTTGCACGAGGACCTGATCGGCGGCCAGCGCCCAGATCTGGTAGGTTTCCATCTTGCTACTCTCACTGACACACGGCGCTGTTTCCCGCTGCGGACGCGCATACAAGCATCTGTTTCGAGGGATACATCACAATTCTTAATTTGTTACTGGCACGAAACCCGGACGGCTGCAAATGCCCCTTTGAAAGGCGGCCGCGGTTTGCTAAGAGCCGCCCATCGCGGGTGTGGCGGAACTGGTAGACGCACCAGATTTAGGTTCTGGCGCCGCAAGGCGTGGGGGTTCGAGTCCCTTCACCCGCACCATCCACACCTGATACGTTCCCCGGCTCAACACTCCTCGCTGGGGCGGGCGGATCCGTCGCGCAGGCTGGCCCTGGATTTGTGCGCGGGGCATCCCTGCGCAGGGGGCGAAAACCAGCGGCGCGAGGCGGCGTGGCCGTCGGGCGGCGCATCCGTCCCGTCTATGCCCTCCGGTCTGTGCCAGAACGTGTCTCTCCGGCGCCCCGTTTTCCAGAGGCGGCAATCGATCCTCCGGGCGCGTCCCGCCGCCCCAAGCCTTCGCGGCTGAAAAATGCCCGAACGCACATACCCCTCATCACCGGGAGGATGGCCGTGGGACTTCGGGCGCAAGGGGAGCAGACGCACCTGCGTCGGCCCGAAGGGTCCACATGCTCACCGCTCGTTCTCGAAACGCGCCTCGCGCTGCCACGCGGAAATCCATGCGTCCGCAGCCTAGCAGAACTCCGCAACCCTGGCGTCGATCCGGCGGATCCCTTCTGCGATCCGGTCCGCCGGGATCGAGGAATAGCCCAGCCGGAAGAATTCCGTCGGTTGGTCCGGGCCGCTGAAGAACGGCGCGCCGGGCTCGATCACCACGCCGTCGCGCAGCAGCGCTTGACCCAGCGCCACGGTATCGACCCCGTCCGGCGCCTTGATCCACAGGCTCGTGCCCCCGAACCGGGCCGCACCCACCATCTCCAGGGCGGTTCCGTCCAACGCCTCCACCGCGGCCATGCGGCGCTTGGCGAACTCCCGCCGCATGTCGCGCATGAGCAGATCGTAGTGACCCTGCGCCAGGAAATAGGCCGCCGTGCGCTGCAGATGCCCGGGCGGATGGCGCAGCATCATCGTGCGCAACTCCTTCGCCTCGGCGATCACCGGCGCCGGACCAACCAGGTAGCCCAGCCGCAGCCCCGGAAACATCGCCTTGGAAAAGCTGCCCGCATAGAGCACGCGCTGATGCCGGTCCATCGCCTTCAGCGCCGGGCTCGGCGGTTCGAGAAAGCTCATCTCGAACTCGTAATCGTCCTCCACGACGATGAAATCCCGCGCCTGCGCCATCTCCAGCAGCCGTTCGCGCCGTGCCCGCGTCAGCGTGGCGCCCGTGGGGGCATGGTGGCTGGGGGTGACGAACACCGCCTGGGTGCCCGCGGGAATGTCCTGCGGCACCAGCCCGTCGCGGTCCACATCCACCGTCGTGACCTCCGCCCCGCACCAGCGCAGCGCCTGCAGCGTGTCGGGATAGCACGGGTTCTCGCAGATCGCCTTCAGCGGCGCGCGGGTCAGAAGCTCGATCGCCAGCCACAGGGCATTCTGCGCCCCAACGGTGATCAGCACCTGGTCGCGCGTGGCCGTGATCCCCCGCCGCGGCAACATCCGCGACAGGATGTAGTCGACCAGGAGCGGGTCGTCGGTGGCCTCGTTGCTGGCCATCAGGTCGAAATCCCGCGTGCCCATCGCCTGCCGGACGCATTCGCGCCAGGCGGTGTGATTGAACAGGCTGGTGTCCATCTCGCCGAAAACGAACGGGTAGGGCAGGGCGCGCCAGTCCTTCGGCTTGATCACCCGGCGCCGGGCGCGCAGGTTCTCCGACAGCACGTTGCGCCAAAGCGCACTGTTGTCGACCGGTTCGGCCTCGGTCCCCACGGGCAGCAGCGACAGGGTCTCGGTGTCGGCCACACGGTAGCCGCTGCGGCTGTGGGCTTCGAGATAGCCCTGCGAGACCAGCTCCTGAAAGGCCAGGGTGACGGTCATCCGCGCGACCCCGAGATGCGCGGCCAGCTTGCGCGAGGACGGCATCAGCGCCCCCGGCAACGCCTGCTTGGACAGGATCGACGCCACGACGGTTTCGCGAATCTGGGTTTGCAGCGGTCTGTTGGTCGTCCGGTCGAGAAAGAAGACATCCGCCGCGATACGAGGTTTGGCCATGGTTCAGCATGTTAACCGAACTGGTCTAAGTCAATAAAATTTCTGGCCCTAACGTCGAGTCCGGGATTCGCCTTAACCAGCCCACAGCTTGGGGGGAGGACATGACGCATTTCCTGCAAGCGATGCGCCAAGGCGCAGCCAAAAATGGAGGACCATATGACATTTCTTTCCCGGATGACGTCCAGTGCGGCAATTGCACTGACCGCGACCATCATGAGCATGGGCGTGGCCGATGCAAAGAACTTCAAGATCGCCGTCGGTGACAGCGGCGGCAGCAGCCAGGAGGCCACCGGTCTCGCCTTCGTCGAAGCGCTCGAAGAACTTTCGGGCGGTGAGCACACCGGAACCCTGTTCCTGAACGGTCAGCTCGGCTCCGAGCAGGACACCGTCAACGAGGCCGCCATCGGCACGCTCGACATGTCGATCCTGGCCATCAACAACGTCACGCCCTTCTCGCCCACCGTGGGCGTGTTCTCGCTGCCCTATGTCATCCTCAGCCTCGAAGATGCCGAGAAGCTGACCCAGGGTCCGATCGGCGCAGAGCTGACCGAGAACACCATCAACGACGCAGGCGTGCGTATCATTGCCTGGACCTACACCGGCTTCCGGCGCCTGACCAACTCCAAGCAGCCGGTCACCTCGGTCGCCGACCTGCAGGGGCTGGTGATCCGCGTTCCCAAGAACGAGATCATGATCGACACCTACAAGGCCTGGGGCATCAGCCCGACGCCGATGGCATGGTCCGAGACCTTCGCCGGCCTGCAGACCCAGGTCGTCGATGGCCAGGACAATCCCTACATCACCATCAACGCGATGAAGTTCTACGAGGTACAGAAGTACGTCACGAACCTGCGCTACATCTTCTCCATCGAGCCGCTGATCATCTCCGAGCAGGTGTTCCAGGAACTCTCCGCCGAAGACCAGGAGATCGTTCTCGAAGCCGGCAAGCGCGCCACGGCCGCCTCGTCCCAGTTCCTCCGCGAGAAGGAAGCCGAGATCAAGGAACTGCTCGTCGAAAAGGGCATGGAGATCATGGATCCGGTGAACAACGAGGAAGAGTTCATCACGCTCGCGACCGAGGCCGTCTGGCCGAAGTTCTACGACAGCATCGGCGGCATCGAGAAGATGAATGCCGTCCTGGCCGAGATCGGTCGCGATCCCGTCACCGAATAAGTCGGACGCCGAAAGCATGACAGGCGCCCCCGGGCGCCTGTCTCAGCCGAGTGGGAGGGGACCATGACCAAATTCTGGCACATCGTCGACAATATCGAGAGCTACATCTGTCGGACCTTGCTGGCGATCTTCGTTTGCCTGCTGTTCCTGCAGGTGATCGTCCGGACACTGTTCGACTTCTCGTTCTCGTGGGTCGAAGAGCTGTCGATCTACATGTTCGTCTGGTTCGTGTTCTTCGGGGCCAGCTATGCCGCCAAGATGGGCGCGCATAACCGCGTCACCTTTCAGTTCAAGTTCCTGCCACCGCGCAAAATCAAGTATATCGAGGCGTTTGCCGATCTCTTCTGGATCTTCTTCAACGTCTATTTCGTCTACCTGGCGATCGATTTCATCTTCAACAAGATGAACCGGTTCCAGTCGTCCCAGACCATGGGGTTCCACCTCAGCTGGGTCTACATCGTGCTGCCCATCGCGTTCTCGCTGATGACGTTCCGGGTTCTGCAGGTGAATTACCGCAAGATCGTTCTGGGCGAGGATTTGCGCGATCCCGACGCCATCGACCTCGACGAAGTCCGCGCTGGAACCGACGACGCCGCACGCAAGCCGCGCCACGATGAGGAGCAGAACTAATGGAAAGCGAAATCATCCTGATCCTGTTCGGCGGGTTCCTCACGCTGTTGCTGATCGGCGCACCGATCACGGTCGCGCTCGGGGTCTCCACGCTGATCTCCTTCCTCTATCTCGGCGAGAACCCGATCAAGTTCGTGCAGATCGCCTTCACCTCGGTGGGCTCCTTCCCGCTGATGGCCCTGCCGGCCTTCATCCTGGCGGGCGCCCTGATGGAGGCATCCGGACTGTCGCGGCGGCTGATCAACGTGGCCGAGAGCTTCGCGGGGCCCTTCACCGGCGGCATGTCCGCGGCAACCGTGTTCGCCTGCCTGTTCTTCGGCGCGATCTCGGGCTCCGGGCCCGCGACGACGGCGGCCGTCGGCATGCTGATGATCCCGGCGATGATCCAGCGCGGCTACGGGCGCAGCTATTCCTCGGCCATCACCGCGTCGTCGGGTGGCCTGGGCATCGTGATCCCGCCCTCGATCCCGCTCATCATCTTCGGCATCGCCGCGCTCGGCATGCCCGCGCCGCCCGAAGCGGTGGAGAAATTCGGCACCTTCCAGACCGTGTCGATCCCGAAACTGTTCATCGCCGGCTTCATGCCTGCCTTCCTGATCGCCGGCAGCCTGCTGCTGATGAACTACATCCTGGCCAAGAAGCACGGCTACAAGGGCTCCGCCGAGGGCTGGTCCGCGCGCCAGATCTGGTGCGAGATGTATCGCGGCTTCTGGGCGCTCATGGCGCCGCTGGTGATCCTGGGCGGTATCTATTCGGGCTTCTTCACGCCGACCGAGGCGGCCATCGTGGCGATCTTCTACACGCTGGTGGTGGGCACGGTCATCTACCGCGAACTGAGCTGGCAGAAGCTCTTCACCGCGCTGGAGACCACGACCTGGCTGACCGGGCGGGTGCTGCTGATCATGTTCACCGCGACCGTTTTCGGGCGGCTGCTGGTGGAAAACCAGATCCCTGCCGTGATCGCCAACGGCATGCTGTCGATCACCGACAACATCTACATCATCTGGACGCTGGTGATCCTGTTCCTGCTGTTTGTCGGTATGTTCATGGAAACGCTGGCCACCATCCTGATCCTGGTGCCGGTGATGCTGCCGGTGGCCTACAGCGTCGGCATCGACCCGATCCATTTCGGTGTGGTCATGGTGTGCTGTCTCGGGATCGGGTTCCAGACCCCGCCCCTGGGGGAGAACCTGTTCATCGCCTCGGGCATCTCGAACATCTCGATCGAGCGGATCTCCGTCGCGGCACTGCCCTTCGCCTTCATCAACACGGTCGCGATCTTCATCATCGCCTTCGTCCCCGAAATCACGCTCTGGCTACCGCGGCTTCTCGGCTACTGACCCCGGTCGGAATTGGAGTTTCCCATGAAACAGATGATCACCCACATCCTGTGCGCGACCGACCTGTCGAAGCACTCGGCCTATACCATGTGCCACGCGGCCAACCTGGCGGCGGTGACCGGCGCCAAGCTGCACCTGGTGCACGCGGTCCAGCCGATGAGCGACGAGACCCGGATCGCGCTGCAACTCTACATGCAGACCACCGGGTCCAGCGAAACCGCCGACAAGGCCCGGCATGCCCATCTCAAGACCGTCATGGCCGAGCGCCAGCGCGAATTCTGGGCCCATGTCAGCGAGGAAGACCGCGACATCCAGAACCAGGTGGCGTCGATCGAGCTGGTCGATGGCCACCCGGCCGAGGTCATCCTGCGCCGGGCGACCGAACTGGAATGCGACCTGATCGTGCTGGGGGCCCATGAACACGGCTTCTCGCACACCTTCCTCGGCACCGTCGCGAAACGCGTTCTGCGCCGATCCACCATTCCGACGCTCGTGGTCCCGTATCGCGATACCACCCCGAGCGCCTAGCCCCCAAGAACAGGAGTATCACCGATGACCAAGACACTGACCGCCCAGGACCTGTCCGAGACCTTCGATGCCTTCAACCGGCATGACATCGACGGCGTGATGACCCATTTCGCCGACGATTGCGTGTTCTACACCGTCGGCGGCAACGAGGCCCACGGCACCCGCATCGACGGCGCCGAGGCGATCGCCAAGGCCTTCTCCGGGGTCTGGGGCTCCATGTCGGACGCCCATTGGGACCACCACAGCCATTTCGTGCATGGCGACCGCGCGGTGTCGGAATGGACCTTCTCGGGGACCGATGCCGAGGGCATGCGCGTCGAGGCACAGGGTGCGGACCTCTTCACCCTGCGCGACGGCAAGATCGTCGTCAAACAGGCCCTGCGCAAATCCCGGCCCCCGTTCAAAGCCTAACTTTCATCTCCTTGATGGAGCACCAAAATGCCACACAGACCGAAGCACTGGCCCAAGGCCAGCTACGATCCACGCTACGATCCGATCATCGACGCGGGCCCGGGGCATAACCGGGACCACGCGCCGACCTACTGGATCGACACCGCGGGCACCCCGCCCGAGGATGACGGCCCGATCACGGGGGATATCGACGCCGACGTGGTGGTCGTGGGCTCCGGCTATACCGGGCTATCCACGGCGATCCACCTGGCCAAGGAGCATGGCATCAAGGCCCATGTTCTCGAAGCCAACACCGTTGCCTGGGGCTGCTCCACCCGCAATGGCGGGCAGGCGCAGATCTCGTCCGGCCGCCTCAAGCGGTCCGAGTGGATCAAGCGCTGGGGCGTCGAGGTCGCCAAGGACATGCACGCCGAAGTCTGCGAGGCGTTCGAGCTGTTCAACGACCTGATCGGGTCCGACGACATCGACTGCGATCCGCAGACGGGGGGCCATTTCTACACCGCCCACCGCGACAAGGTCATGCCGAAGCTGGCCAAGGAATGCGCCGTGCTCAACGACGTGTTCGGCTACGGCGCGCGCATGGTGTCCCGCGCGGAGCTGCACGAGAGATACGTGCGCGACCAGGAGGCCCACGGCGCCCTCTGGGAGCCCGATGGCACCTCGGTGCACGCCGCCAAGCTGGCCTTCAGCTATGTCCGGCTGGCGCGCAAGCTCGGGGCCAAGATCCATACCGCCAGCCCGGTCATGGGCTGGAAGATCGTCGACGGCGTGCATCACCTGACCACACCGGGCGGGACCGTGCGCGCGCGTGCGGTGGCGCTGGCCACGGCCGGCTACACTCCGCCGGGGCTGAACGAGAAGACCAAGCACCGGCTGATGCCGATCCTGTCCAACTCCATCGTGACGCGTCCGCTGACCGATGACGAGAAGGCCGAATGCGGCTTCCAGGTGAAATCGCCGCTGACCGACACCCGGACCTTGCGGCATTACTATCGCTTCCTGCCCGATGGCCGCGTCCAGATCGGCAGCCGCAGCGCCATCACGGGCCCGGATGCGGAGAACCCCAAGCACCTGGATCTGCTGCAAAAAGGGCTCTACCGCAAGTTCCCGGCGCTCGAAGGCATCGAGCTGGATTACTCCTGGTGGGGATGGGTGGATGTCAGCCACGACATGATGCCCCGCATCTTCCAGCCCGACCCGAAGCAGACGATCTTCTACGCGATGGGCTATGGCGGCAACGGGGTCATGTACTCCGCACAGGCCGGCAAGCGCATGGCGCAGATGGTGGCGGGGCAGGGCCGGGAGCTGAAGCTGCCGATCTTCACCTCGCAACTGCCGAGCCACGGCATCCTCACCCCCTTCCGCAGGTTGGGCCAGCGGATCGCCTATCCCTACTACTACGTGCGCGACGAAATTCTCTGAATTCCTGAAGAAAGGACAAGACCGATGAAAATGACGACCGAAGAGGCCTTCGTGAAGGTTCTGCAGATGCACGGTATCGACAACGCCTTCGGCATTATCGGTTCCGCCATGATGCCGATCTCCGACCTGTTCCCGCAGGCGGGCATCAAGTTTTGGGACTGTGCCCATGAAACCTCCGGCGGCATGATCGCCGACGGCTACACCCGCGCCACGGGCAAGATGTCGATGATGATCGCCCAGAACGGCCCCGGCATCACCAACTTCGTGACGCCCGTGAAGACCGCCTACTGGAACCACACGCCGCTTCTGCTGGTCACGCCCCAGGCGGCCAACAAGACCATCGGCCAGGGCGGCTTCCAGGAAATCGAGCAGATGAAACTGTTCGAGGACATGGTGTGCTACCAGGAAGAGGTCCGCGACCCCTCGCGCATGGCCGAAGTCCTGAACCGGGTGATCGAGAAAGCCTGGCGCGGCTCCGCCCCGGCGCAGATCAACATCCCGCGCGACTACTGGACCCAGGTGATCGACATCGAGCTGCCCCAGATCATCCGTCTGGAGCGCCCGCAGGGTGGCGAGCAGGCCGTCAAGGACGCCGCCAAGCTGCTCTCCGAAGCCGAGTTCCCGGTGATCCTGAACGGCGCGGGCGTGGTCCTGTCCGGCGGGATCGAGGCGTCCGCCAAACTGGCCGAAGCGCTGGATGCGCCCGTGGCCTGCAACTACCAGCACAACGATGCCTTCCCCGGCTCGCACCCGCTGGGCGTTGGCCCGCTGGGCTATAACGGCTCCAAGGCGGCGATGGAGATCATCCAGAAGGCCGACGTGGTCCTGGCCCTCGGTAACCGTCTGAACCCGTTCAGCACGCTGCCCGGCTACGGCATCGATTACTGGCCCAAGGACGCCAAGATCATCCAGGTCGACATCAACTCCGACCGCATCGGTCTGACCAAGAAGGTCGACGTGGCCATCCAGGGCGACGCCAAGCGCGTGGCCGAGCAGCTTCTGGAGAACCTCTCCGACGGGGCGGGCGACAAGGGCCGCAAGGCGCGCAAGGAACTGATCGCGCTGACCAAATCCCGCTGGGCGCAGGAACTGTCTTCGATGGATCACGAGGACGATTCCGACGAGGGCATCGACTGGAACGAGCGCGCCCGCAAGGCCAAGCCCGATCACATGTCGCCGCGCCAGGCCTGGCGTGCGATCATGTCCGCGCTGCCCAAGGACGCGATCATCAGCTCCGACATTGGCAACAACTGCGCCATCGGCAACGCCTATCCGTCCTTCGAGAAGGGCCGCAAGTACCTCGCGCCCGGCCTCTTCGGACCCTGCGGCTACGGCCTGCCGGCGATCCTCGGCGCCAAGATCGGCTGCCCGGACGTTCCCGTGGTGGGCTTTGCCGGGGACGGCGCCTTCGGCATCTCGATGAACGAGATGACCGCCTGCGGGCGCGGCGACTGGCCGGCGATCACCATGGTGGTGTTCCGCAACTACCAGTGGGGCGCGGAAAAGCGCAACACGACCCTGTGGTTCGAGGACAACTTCGTCGGCACCGAGCTGAACGAGGGCGTCAACTATGCCGAGATCGCCAAGGGCTGCGGCCTCAAGGGCGTGCAATGCACCGGCATGGAAGAGCTGACCGATGCCCTCAACACCGCCGTGCGCGAGCAGATGAACGATGGCGTGACCACCTTCATCGAAGTCGTGCTGAACCAGGAACTGGGCGAGCCTTTCCGTCGCGACGCGATGAAAAAGCCGGTCTCGGTCGCCGGGATCAAGCGCGAGGACATGCGCGAGCAGCAGGCCCTCTGAGCCTGAAAACCCGGGAGGGCGCCCCCAGGCGGCGCCCTCCCCAATCCCGGGCCCGCAAGGCGCAGCCATGCCTTGCGGCCCCTGCCAATCGTAGTGGCGCGCCGACCCCGAACCGGTGCCGCGAGGAGATCCTGTCCCATGTCCACAACTTCGGAATCCTCCCCGACCCTGGCCGGGCGGACCACCGGCTTTCTGACCGAGAACGGGCCGGGTTTCGCGGTCTCCGTGGTCATCGCGGTCTGCGCGCAGTTCCTGTCGGATCACTACGGTGCCCCGGCGATGCTGATGGCGCTGCTGCTCGGGATCGCGTTTCACTTTCTGGCCGAGGAAGGGCGCTGCGTCCCCGGCATCGCGTTCACCTCCAAGACCGTGCTGCGCATCGGCGTGGCGCTGCTGGGCGCGCGGATCAGTGTCGAGTTGCTGATCGGGCTGGGGCCGAAGCTGATCGGGCTGGTGGTGGCGGGGGTCATCCTGACGATCCTGTTCGGACTTCTGGGCGCCAAGCTCTTGGGCCGCGGCTGGCGTTTCGCGCTGCTGACCGGTGGGGCGGTGGCGATCTGCGGCGCCTCGGCCGCCATGGCCATTGCGGCGGTGCTGCCCAAGAACGAGCATTCCGAGCGCAACCTGATCTTCACGGTGCTGAGTGTCACGATCCTGTCCACCATCGCGATGATCGCCTACCCGGTCATCACCGCCTGGCTCGATCTCGACGATCTCGCCGCCGGGGTGTTCCTGGGCGGGACCATCCACGACGTGGCCCAGGTGGTCGGCGCGGGCTTCTCGGTCAGCAACGAAACCGGCGAGACCGCGACCCTGGTCAAGCTGATCCGTGTGACCATGCTGGCCCCGGTGGTGCTGGTCTTCGCGCTGGCGATCCGCGCCTTTGCCGAGGACGCGCCCGGGCAGGGCGGCAAGC
Organism: Dinoroseobacter sp. PD6; assembly: GCF_028807315.1. Taxonomy (NCBI): domain Bacteria; kingdom Pseudomonadati; phylum Pseudomonadota; class Alphaproteobacteria; order Rhodobacterales; family Roseobacteraceae; genus Dinoroseobacter; species Dinoroseobacter sp. PD6. Next base: position 258,549 of record NZ_JARAMN010000001.1, read on the forward strand.
GCCCGCCGCTGATGCCGTTCTTCGTGATCATGTTCCTGGTGCTGGCGGCGATCAATTCCTTCGGCCTGATCCCGGCTGTGCTGCAGACCTTCCTCGCGGATCTGTCGAAATGGGCGCTGCTGGTGTCGATCGCCGCGGTCGGCATGAAGACCTCGCTGCGCACGATCTTCGATGTGGGCGGGCAGGCGATCATCCTCATCGTCGCCCAGACCGTCTTCATCGCGGCCTTCATCCTCTATGGCATCACCCATTTCGCCAGCTGACCCGAAAGGAGCGACCATGCGCGTTGTCGATTTCAAGGACGCCGTCCCCCCCGCCAAACGCCGCCTCGCGGATCTGCCCGACCGCGTGGTCGAGGGCGATCCGCACCACGAAACCCAGGTCCGCTTCACCAGTCCCGATGGCGCGCTTCTGGCCGGAACCTGGACCAGCACACCGGGCAAATGGGTCGCCTTCACCGACCGCGACGAATTCTGCGTGCTGCTGACGGGCCATATCAAGCTGGTGGGCGAGGACGGCACCGAACAGGAATTCCGCGCCGGTGACAGCTTCCTGATCCCGAACGGGTTTCGCGGGTTCTGGCACGTGCTGGAGCCGACGACCAAGCATTTCGTCATCCGGGTCCACGAACCCGCCTGACCGGCACGCCCGCCTCCTTTGTCCCCCTGCCTTCATTCCAAGGACTGACGCCATGAAACCACTTCAAATGATCCTGGCCAACGCGGCGCGCTCGGACCGCAAGATCGCCCTGAGCGAAGGGGAGGACCCGCGCGTCGTCGCGGCCGCCGTGCAGGCCCGCAAGCAGCGCGTGGCGCGGGTCGTGCTGGTCGGGGACCGCGCCACCATTGTCGCCCGTCTCGCGGAGGCGGGCGGGGCCGAGCTGGACGGGATCGACGTGCACGACCCGCGCGAGGATCTGCACCGCGCCGAGATGGCCGCCACCTATCACCAGCTGCGCAAGCACAAGGGCGTCACCGAAGCCGACGCCGAGGCCGCGATCCTCAACCCCCATGTCTATGCTGCGCTGCTGGTCAGGCTGGGCCATGCGGACGGCACCCTCGGCGGGGCCACGGCCACCACCGCCGAAATCGTGCGCACCGCGATCCAGGTGATCGGCACCGCGCCGGGCGCGAAGATGGTGTCGAGCTTCTTCCTGATGCTGCTGTGCAAGGACCACCACGAGAAGAAGGGCGGGCTTGTGTTCGCGGATGCGGGGCTGGTGATCGACCCGACCGCGGCGGAGATGGCCGAGATCGGCCGGGCCTCGGCGGCCTCGCTGGTCCAGCTGACCGGCGAGACACCGCGGGTGGCGATGCTGTCCTTCTCTACCCGCGGCAGTGCCAGCGGCGACAAGGTCTCCAAGGTCGTCGAAGCCACCGAGATCTTTCGCCAGCTGGCCCCGGAGGTCACCGTCGATGGCGAGTTGCAGTTCGACGCCGCCTTCGTGCCCGAAGTGGCCACAGCCAAGGCGCCGGATTCCGCCATCGGCGGCAGCGCCAATGTCTTCGTCTTCCCCAACCTCGACACCGGCAACATCGCCTACAAGATCGCGCAGCGTATCGGGGGGGCCGTGGCGATCGGACCGATCCTGCAGGGGCTCGCGCTCCCGGCGAACGACCTGTCCCGCGGCTGCTCGGCCGAAGACGTGCTGCACATGATCGCCACCACCGCCGCGCAATGCCAGGACGTCGCGCCGCATCACGCCGCCGCCCGGTAGCACGGCGTCAGGCCCGGCCCGCCCGCCGCTCCGCCCGGTCGGTCTGCGCGGCGGGCGGGGCAGGCCCGCGCCCGGCCGATGGGATCGCAATATGGCGGTCGCGCGCTGAACAATCGCCCCGAGGGCCGAGGGCAGGGCGGGCGCGGCACGCCGCAGCCGGTTGAAACGGCACGCCCGTGCTCTGCCTGCGGATCAACCCGATCCAGTCCTGCGGCCCGTCCCGCGCACACAAGGCGCGCAAGATGACGGGTTTAATCCGAGACTCACCCGAATGCGGGCGGGGCCCGACGCCCGAGCGATGCGCGGACCGGCGGTCCCTTGCGCCGCGCGCCTGTGCCCGGTTCTTGGGCATCCGACCGGCAAACGGGCAAACGCGGGGCGGCGGCACATTGTTTGCTTTCCAAACCGGCGCGGCCTTCGTATCCCGATGGGGTCGCCCCTTTGCCCCAGTTCCAGCAGTACGACCGCCCATGACCGAATTGAAGCCGCTCCGCAAACCGACCCAGACCCTCAGCGTCCGTCTTTCCGCACTGCTCCGGCAGATCTACCCGGACCTGAACACCGATATCCTGAGCAGCCAGGTGCTCGACGCCTTCTTCCCCGAAGGCACCGGGCGGCGCAAACGGGCGCGCACGCCGGGAAACAACCTGTGGTCGGAACACGACGCGGTGCTGATCACCTATGGCAACTCGCTGATGGACGGGGTGCACAAGCCGCTCGACCTGCTGCACGACTTCCTGGTGGAGTACCTCAAGGGCGTGGTCAACGGCGTGCATATCCTGCCGTTCTTCCCGTTCACTTCCGATGACGGGTTCGCGGTCACCGACTACCGCGCGGTCAACCCGACGCTCGGGGACTGGCCCGACATCAACCGCATCGCCGACGAATTCCTGCTGATGTCGGACCTGGTGCTGAATCATGTCTCCAGCCAGGGGGCATGGTTCAACGCCTACCGCCAGGGGCACGCGCCCTATGACCGGTTCTTCTTCGAAGCCTCGCCCGAGGACGACCTGTCGGACGTGGTCCGTCCGCGCACCACGCCGCTGCTGCAACAGGTCGAGACCGCCAACGGCCCGCGCCATGTCTGGTGCACCTTCAGCCATGACCAGATCGACCTGGATTTCCGCAACCCCGAGGTGCTGCTGGAATTCCTGCGCATCATGCGGCTGCATATCGACAATGGCGTGCGGATCATCCGGCTCGACGCGGTGGCCTTCATCTGGAAGGTGATCGGCACCCCCTCGATCCACCTGCCGCAAACCCATGCCATCGTCCGGCTGATGCGCCTGCTGTGCGACTTCGCCCAGGAGCCGGTGATCCTGCTCACTGAGACCAACGTGCCCAATGCCGAGAACCTGAGCTATTTCGGCAACCGCAACGAGGCGCACGCGGTCTACAACTTCACCCTGCCGCCCCTGGTGCTGCATGCGATGATGTCGGGCACGGCGACCTATCTCAACCGCTGGAGCACGGGAATGCCGCCCGCGCAGCTGGGCTGTGCCTATCTGAACTTTACCGCCTCCCATGACGGGATCGGGATGCGCCCGGCCGAGGGCGTGCTGCCCGAGGACGAGAAGGCCCGCGTGATCGACACCGTGCGCGATCTCGGCGGGCTGGTGTCCATGCGCGCGCTGCCGGGCGGCGGCGAGAGCCCTTACGAGCTCAACATCACCTTCTTCGAGGCGATGGGCGCCACCTACAAGGGCCGCGACGACTACCAGGTCGCGCGCTTCCTGTGCTCCCAGACCATCGTGATGTCCCTCGAAGGCATCCCGGCCTTCTACATCCATTCGATGCTGGCCACGCCCAACGACCACGATCAGGTCACGCGGCGCGGCATGAACCGGGCGATCAACCGGCACAACTGGGACTACCCGTCGCTCAAGGCGCTGCTGCACGATCCCGACACGGTCCACGCGCAAGTGCTGGGCGCGCTGTCGGACCGGCTGCGGCTGCGGGCGCGCCAATCGGCCTTCCACCCCAACGCCACGCAATTCACCCTGCAACTGGACCCGCGCATCTTCGGTGTCTGGCGCCAGAGCCTCGACCGCGCACAATCCATCTTCGCCCTGCACAATGTCAGCGACGAGACCGTCGTGGTCTCCCCCGCCGCGATCAACCTGATCGAAGGCGAGGGCTGGCGCGACCTGCTGAGCGGTGAAGCGATCCGCAACGGCGGCGCCGAAATCGTGCTCGCCCCCTACCAGTGCCGCTGGATCTCGAACCGGGGCTGACGTGTCGGCTTGTTCATGTTTCGGCGCCGAAGTCGCGTTCGACCCGGCCAGCTTCTTAGTTGGACCAGCCGAAAGTCAGCTATGCGGTCGAAGCCGACGTCGGCGTAATGTCCGCTTTCCGTTTATTTAAGTGATTGCGCGTATTCCTCAAGCTGGGTAGCGACCTTGCCCCAACCATCATAGAACCCCATCTCTTCATGGCTTTGACGGGCTTCGGGCGAACGATGTCTCGCCGTCACGGTGTACGTCGTGCCACCGTTTCTATCATCGGCAAACTCGATGATCGCCGTCATGAAGGGATCAGCGGCAGGCTTCCATCCTTCGCTGTAGGTGTCGGTGAACACCAATCTTTCGCCATCCACGACTTCGAGGTACACACCTTCGTTGTCCATGAGGTTGCCTTCAACGTTCATCACCGTGTTGAACTTGCCGCCGACCCGAAGGTCAATTTCGCAGGCGTCGATGCCATGGGGTTTGGGCACAAAGAAATGCTTGATGTGTTTCGGCGTGGTCCAGCATTCCCAGAGCAGGGCGCGCGGAGCATTGATCGTGCGGGTGAAAGTCAGGTCGGTTTCGGGGTCGAGTTTCATTTGCTACGCTCCTGCATGAGGTTCTTGATGTAATCGTCAGAGCGGTCGAGCCGTCCTTCCCAGATCGCACTCTGCTCGCTCAACCAGTCTTTTGCGGGCGTGAAGGCATCCGGAGCCAACTCGCATATCCGCGTCCGCCCTTCCTTCTTCGATTTGACGAGGTTGGCAGCTTCTAGCTTCTTCAGATGCTCCATGAACGACGGTAGCGCCATGTCATGGTGCTGGGCCAATTCGCTCACGGTTGCCTCGCCCCAAGCAAGACGTTGAAGGATCATACGCCGTGTCGGATCACCAAGGGCTGAAAAGCAGAGATCGAGGTTCAGATAATACTTAGACATATACCTAAGTAACAAAAGTGGCAGGTCCGATCAAGACAGTAAGGAAAACCCCTAAGTCAATGGTGAGCGGTCGTTCGCTGCACTCTGAACAAAGAGCAAGTTGGGCTCGAACTAGACCTTCTCTGCACTGCAAACGCCCTTTTGTCTTGAGAACAAGTCTCCGTGGCGATAATCACGTGCGCCTTGGAAGTCCGGCGATGGCGTAATCACGTGGACTTAGGAAACCACCCCCGCGTCCGGTTGGCGAACGCCACCAGCGACAGCATCACCGGCACCTCCACCAGCACGCCGACCACCGTGGCCAGCGCCGCGCCGGAGCCGAGGCCGAACACGCTGATTGCCACCGCCACGGCTAGCTCGAAGAAATTCGACGTCCCGATCAGGGCGCAGGGGGCGGCGACCTCGTGCGGCACGCGCCAGGCCTTGGCGGCGTAATAGGCCACGAAGAACACCCCGTAGCTCTGGATCAGCAGCGGCACGGCGATCATCGCGATCACCAAAGGCGTCTCCAGGATCACGCGCCCCTGGAACCCGAACAGGAGCACCACGGTCAGCAAAAGCCCCGCTACCGAGGCGGGCTTTACCCGCGCCTGGAACGCGGCCAGCGCCTCCGCCCCTCCGCCGTCCAGCAGCCGTTTGCGCACCACCACGCCCACGGCCAGCGGGATCACCACGTAAAGCGCCACGGACAACAGCAGCGTCTCCCACGGCACCACGATATCCGTCACCCCCAGCAAGAGCGCCACGATGGGCGCGAAGGCAAAGACCAGCACCACGTCGTTCACGCTCACCTGCACCAGCGTGTAATTCGGATCGCCCTTGGTCATGTTCGACCACACGAACACCATCGCCGTGCAGGGCGCGGCCCCCAGCAGGATCACGCCCGCCAGGTACATCTGCGCATCCTCCGGCGGGATGAAGGGCGCGAAGACGTGGTTGAAAAACAGCACGCCCAACGCGGCCATGGTGAACGGCTTGACCAGCCAGTTCACCACCAGCGTGATCACCAGCCCCTTGGGCCGGGTCGCCACGCCCCCGAGCGCGCCGAAATCCACGCCCACCATCATCGGGAACACCATTGCCCAGATCAGCACAGCCACCGGCAGGTTGACCGACGCCACCTCCAGCGCCGCAAGCCCCGCGAACACCCCCGGCACCACGCTGCCCAAAACCAGCCCCGCGCCGATGGCCAGCGCCACCCAGACCGACAGATACCGCTCGAACCGCCCCATGAGCTCAGCCCGCCCCGTATTCCGCCACGTCCTCGGCGGCGGCCCTGCGGAAATCGCTCAGGAAATCCGGATCCGCCGCATGCACCCGGTTCCAGGTCGGGATGAACGGCGTCTCCGACGGGTTGTCGAGGAAGATCTGTCCCGCCCGCATGATGTTCTCCGCAAAGAGCTCGATCGACTGCTCCTCCCGGTGCCGGTCGATGGCCAGCCCGTTCATCATCGCGTCCGAGTAATACGCCTCCAAAAGGTCGAGCGCCGAGCGGTAATAGGTCGCCTTCAGGGTGCGGAACACATGGGTGGTGAACACCGTGCCATCCATCGCCAGCTTGCGGAAGATCGACTTGCAGATATCCGTGGACATCCGGCTCAGCCCCGCCGAGGCGTCATCCTCGCTCAGATCCTGGTGCTTGTGGTCGTAGGCGTCGCTGATCTCCACCTGGCAGACCGCCTTGGGCGCGAGGTTGCGCCAGGCCTCCGACAGAACCCCGATCTCCAGCCCCCAGTCCGACGGGATGCGCAGGTCCGGCAGGATGCCCGTGCGCATGGCGAACTCCCCCGACAGGGGATAGCGGAAGCTGCGCAGGTAATCGATATAGTCGCGATCCCCGATCACCCGTTTCAGCGCGATCAGCAGCGGGCTGACCAGCAGCCGCGTGACCCGCCCGTTGATCCTGTTCTCGCCGATCCGCGGGTAGTAGCCCTTGGCGACCTGGTAGGGGAAGTTCGGGTTCACCACCGGATAGACCAGCCGCGCCAGCATGTCCCGGTCATAGGTCAGGATATCGCAATCGTGGATCGCCATGACCGCGCTGTCCTGACACGCCATCAGGTAGCCCAGGCAGGACCAGACGTTCTTGCCCTTGCCGGCCTCCTGCGGCGCCAGCCCCATGGTCTCCAGCCGCCGGCCCAGCCCCGTCATCCGGGGGCTGTCGTTCCAGATGACGATATGGTCCTGCGGCAGCCGCCCGAAGAAGTCGCGCGCATGGCGGTACTGGGCCTCGTCGGCCCGGTCGAGCCCGATGATGATCCGGTGCAGATAGGGCACCTCGCTCAGCTCATCCAGGATCCGGGGCAGGGCGGGCCCTTCCAACTCCGAGTAGAGCGAGGGCAGGATCAGGCTGATCTTGCGGCTGACGGAATAGGCCTTGAGCTCCTGCGTCAGCTCCTCGACCGAACGCGTCCGCAGATTGTGCAGCGTCGTGATGTTCCCGTTCTGATGAAAATCCGCCACGCCGGTCGCTCCTGCTTCATGCACCCAGCCCCGACAGTACGGCGCACACGGCGGCGTTCCAACCGTCCGGCCCGGGTTTTTCGGTGCGGCGGATACGCCCGTCCGCCTCTCCGGGCAGGGGGGGCAGTGGCGTGCCATGGGGGTTGGCCACGATCACGCCCCGGTCCGCGGCCTCCAGCATCTCGATATCGTTGGGCGCATCCCCTAACGCCAGCGTCCGCCGGGGCCGGTACTGCGCGACGATCTCGGCCATCCGGTCGGCCTTGGTGCCGCCGAAGGACAGGGTCAGAAACCGCCCCCCCCGCCGGGCCTGCACGCCCCGCGCGGCCAGGGCGGCGACAAAATCCGCCTCCTGCGCGGGCGTGCCGTCCCAGACCCCCGGCTCGGAAAACGCGCGCCGCCGGGCCAGGGCCGCCTGCGCGTCGGGCAGCCCGGTGATCGCCGCCACCCCGGCGGCATCCATGTCCCCGAAGCCGCAAAACCGCGCCCGCATCCCGGACGCCAACCCATCCAGCACCGCGCGCAGCCGGGCGTAATCCGCCGCCCCCGCCTCCGGCGCGGCATGGGCCGGCAGGATCCCGGCCCCGTTCTCGACAATCGCCGGGCAGTCCTCTCGGCCCAGCTTCGCCCGCAAGGGTGCGATTTCCGCGGCGGTCTTGGAGCTGGCCAGCACCAGGGGGATCCCCCGCGCCTTCAGCGCGTCCAGCGCGGGCAGGGCAGGCCCGTAGCCATAGCTGTCATGGTCCAGCAAGGTGCCATCGAGATCGGTGAAAACCAGCAAGGAGGGCGCAGCGCTCATGCCCTTGCCTAGCGCGTGCACCGGACGCTGCCAAGCGGCCCGGCCCGCCGCACAGCCCCTCTTGCCATGGCCCCGGCATCTGGGATACGACCCCGCCACCGGGTGATTAGCTCAGTTGGTAGAGCGCTTCGCTTACACCGAAGATGTCGGGAGTTCGAGTCTCTCATCACCCACCAAGTCCTCCGCCAACAGCCCTGCGCGCCGCGTCGCGCGCATCGTATCGGCCCCGGGTCGTCCAACCGCGTTCCGCTACGGGTTGACCCAGCGTCACCTATCGGGTTGCATGCCGTCATAGCTTCATCTCGTTTGATTTCGTTTTTGACAGGGTCTGCCAGTGACACGTCTCGAGACATTCATGGATGGCGTGTCGCGCGCGGAAACGCCGGCGCAGATCTGGGATGCCGTTCTGCCCTTCGCGCACAGCTTCGGGATCGACAAGGTCAGCTACCACAACACCCCGGCTTTCGGGGCCGTGCCCGGGTCCGAAACCGCGGTCTTCGCCCGTGGCTTCCCGGAATCCTGGCTGTGCGACTATGTCAACGAACGGCTTTACGAGGTCGATCCGATCCCCGCCTACGCCGCCCATGCCACCGAACCCTTCCGCTGGAGCGATATCGCCAAGCTCACCCCCCTGACCGCGCCCGAGACCGATTTTCTCAAGCGGCTGTTGCAGCAGGGTCTGGGCGACGGGCTCGCCCTGCAGGTCTTTGGACCGAACATGCGCAACGGCTATGTGGGCGTCGGGTTCGCCAGTTCCGACCCGGACCTGTCGGGCGGCGATATCCGCGAATTGCAGGCCGCCGCCCAGGCTGCACACCTGCGCTACTGCACCCTGGTACCCGTGGCGACCCCCGAGGCGCTGACCCCGCGCGAGCGCGAGGTGCTGGGCTGGATCGCCCGGGGCAAGAGCAACTCCGTGATCGCCGAGATCCTCGGGGTCTCCCCGCACACTGTCGACACGCTGGTGCGCCGGATATACGGCAAGCTCGAGGTGGCCGACCGGACCACGGCGGCGATCCGCGGTATCGGCGCAGGCCTGATACAGCCCGGAAATTACGCTACGTAAACCGGTTTGTCCCGTAATCCCGTGACAGCACCGCCTGATATGCTATGGCAAGCACGCCACTCGTATCGACGATGCTAACGAGTTTTCAGGACTGTTAACCATGAAGAAACAAACAACGCGCGACCTCGTGCGCTTCCATATCGACGCCTCTCTTGACGCGCTGGGCCTGCTGAGCGAGAGCGAACGGGCCGAGATCGCGTTGGAAGTCGCCGCCTCGCTGGCGGAAATGGCCCATCGCAGTCTCGCGCGGTCTCTCGACCCGCAGACAAGCCTGCGCCTGCTGGTCGCCGCCGAAGAACTGCGCGCCGGCTGCATATCCGAGCGCAACCGCCGGGAATCCATGGAGATCGGTGCGCAAATGCACAAAGGCTGAGGCTCCATGGGGGATGCGCCGCGCCGCGCGGGCGGCTAGATCTGGTACACCGCAGATGCCAGGAGGCCACCATGAGCTGGAACCCCGCCCTCGACCCCCATTGCCCCCTCGGCGACGAGGTGGACGCCATCGACACCCTGATCATTCCCCGCGCCCGCGATCTCGGCGCGCTGGAGGTGCGCCGTGCGCTGCCCGCGCCCAAGCGCCAGATGGTCGGCCCGTTCATCTTCTTCGACCAGATGGGCCCGGCGGAGTTCCTGCCCACCAAGGGGCTCGACGTGCGCCCGCACCCCCATATCGGGCTCGCGACCATCAGTTATCTCTACCGCGGCCGGATGCACCACCGCGACAGCCTCGGCACCGATGCCTGGATCGAACCGGGGGCGGTGAACTGGATGGTGGCGGGCCACGGCATCACCCATTCCGAGCGCACCGATGACGAAACCCAATCCGAGCCGATGCCGTTTTTCGGCATCCAGACCTGGGTCGCGCTGCCCAAGGATCACGAGGATCGCGCCCCCGAATTCCAGCACGCGCCCGCAGAGGCGCTCCCCTTCATGGAAGGCGAGGGCAAGCAGGTCCGCCTGATCCTCGGGAATGCCTATGGCGAGCGCGCCCCGGTCAAGACCGCCTCGGAGATGTTCTATGCCGATGCGGTGCTGCAGCCGGGCGCGAAACTGCCCCTGCCGGACGATCACGAGGATCGCGGCATCTACGTGGTCGAAGGGTCGATCGCAGTGGCGGGCGAGACCTACGCGGCGGGCCGGATGATGGTCTTCCGCCCCGGCGACCGGATCTCGGTGACCGCGGGCGGGCAGGGCGCGCGGCTGATGCTGCTGGGCGGCGAGACCCTGGAGGGGTCGCGCTATATCTGGTGGAACTTCGTGGCGTCGTCGAAGGAGCGGATCGAGGAGGCCAAGGAGGCCTGGCGCGCGGGCGACTGGGAACACGGCCGCTTCCAGCTGCCGCCCGGCGACGACCAGGAGTTCATCCCCGCCCCCGAGCGGTGATCCAGCGGCGCGCGCTGCGCGCGCATGCCCGCGGCCCGTGCCGGGCCGATGCCGGGAAGGGGGGCGCTGCCCCCACGCGCCTGCGGCGCGCCCCCCGGAGTATTTTCACACAAATGAAGAGGGGGGCGTGCCCGCCGCTGCCTGCGGGGGGCTCGCGGCGATAGCGGTGGACTTTCGCGCATCTGCGATCAAAGCTTGGGCGAGCTTTGGGACCGGAGGCCCATGGACGGCACCGAACAGACGATCATCGAGCAGGAGTTCGAGAGTTTTGCCCAGGCCGCATGGCTGCGGCTGCAACAGGTGGTGGCCTGGTTCGACGCCAACCTGCTGACCCTCGCCTCGGCTTACCAGCTGGTGGCGATCGCCGTCACGCTGGCGCTGGCCTGGCTGCTGCACAGCCGGTTCAAGCGCCTGCTGCAGGAGCTCGGCCAGGGGCGCAAGCTCGCCCCCGCGGTGCAGCGCCTGCTGCGCACCGTCGCGTCGATCTCGATGCCCGTGGTCTGGGTGATCTTCCTGGCGCTCGCGCGCACCGGGTTCGAGAGCGCGGGCATGCCGATTCCCTTCCTGCGGCTGGTCTCCAGCCTGCTTCTGGCCTTCATCGTCATCAACATCATCTCGATCTTCATCGCCTCGACCTATTGGAGCCGGGTGTTCTCCTGGGTCGCCTGGGGGGCGGCGGCGCTGAACGCGGTCGGCCTGCTCGACGTGGTGATCGAGTGGCTCCAGGCCACCGCCCTGACCGTGGGCGCGGTCGAGATCAGCGCCTGGAGCATCGTCAAGGCCCTGATCCTCGCCGCGCTCCTGCTGTGGGGGGCGAACGCGGTTACCGGCACGGTGGAGCGGCGCCTTGAGCATACCGGCAAGATGAGCTCGGCCCTGCGCCTGCTGGTGGTGCGGCTCTTGCGGCTGGTGCTGCTGACGCTCGCGGTGATCGTGGCCATCGCCGCCGTGGGGATCGACCTGACCGCCTTCGCGATCTTCTCGGGGGCGCTGGGTGTCGGCGTCGGCCTCGCCCTGCGCCGCACCTTCGAGAACCTGATCGCCAGCTACTCCCTGCTGGCCGACGAGTCGATCAAGCCCGGCGACGTGATCGAGATCGAAACCGTCAGCGGCCCGACCTACGGCCAGGTGCGCAAGATGACGACCCGCTACGTGGCGGTGATGACCCGCGACGGGACCGAGACCCTGATCCCCAACGAGCTGCTGATGTCCAGCCCGCTCACCAACTGGTCCCACACCGCCAAGCCGATCCGACGCCGCGTTCCCGTCGGGGTCGCCTATTCCGCCGACATCCCGCTCGCCCAACGGCTCTGCGTCGAGGCCGCGGGCGAGGTCCTGCGGGTGCTGGCCCATCCCGAGCCGCGCTGCCTGATGCGCGGCTTCGGCGACAGTGCCATCGACCTGGAGCTGCGCTTCTGGATCAACGATCCCGAAAACGGCGTGGCCAACGTCACCTCCGACGTGCTCCTGCTGATCTGGGAGAAATTCCAGGCCCACGGCATCGAGGTGCCCTTCCCCCAGCGCGACGTCACCCTGCGCGGCCCGGTCCGCCTCGACACCCCGCCCTGAGCCCGGCCAGGCACCGACAGGCCCGCGGGGCGATTGCCACGGGGCCGCAGCTTTGCTCTAGTGCGCGCAACCCGAAAGGACGCGTGCATGACGAAGGACGAACTCCTGGCGGCAGCCACCAGCGCGACACAGGTCTCCGAGCTGTGGACGCTGATGCTGGACTATGCCGAGACCCAGCGGATCGCCCGTGTCAGCTACCACCACCACGGCTTCGACGAGAAATGGGGCGCGGCGGCGGCCAACCCGACCACCCTGCGCCGCGCGATGGACGACGTGATCGTCTCGGCCACGCCGCGGTTTCACATCATCGCCCACGGGTTTCCCAGGGAATGGGTGGATATCTATGTCGATGACCACCTCTACGAGATCGACCCGATCCCGGCCCTCGCCCAGCGCCGCGCCGTCCCCTTCCTGTGGAGCGAGATCGCCGAGCTGACCCGGCTGGCCGAGGAACAGGCGGCCTTCCTCGAACGCTCCATGCCGGCGCGGGTGGGCGACGGGGTGGCGATCCAGGTCTTCGGGCCCAACATGCGCCACGGCTATGTCGGGATGGGCTTCGGCGACCGGCCGCGCGACGTGACCGCGCCGCAACTGGCCGAGTACCAGCTGGTCTCGCAACTGATGCACCTGCGCGCCTGCCGCCTGATCGAAGAGCGCAACCGCAGCGAGATCGCCCTGAGCGCGCGGGAGACCGAAGTGCTCGGCTGGATGGCCCGCGGCAAGAGCAAGACCGTGATCGCCGACATCCTCGGCCTCTCGCCCCATACCGTCGACACGCTGGTGCGGCGGATCTTCCGCAAGCTGGAGGTCTTCGACCGCACCGCCGCCATCCTCAAGGCGATCAACCTCGGCCTGGTGCCGGCCATGTCCACCGTGGGCGACTGAGCACGGGGCAGCGCGCGCCCCCCCGCGTCCGGGCCGGGCACGCACCGGTCCGGGGGCCTCGCCCCCCATCTCCGCTACCCGTCCCGACCCGAGGGCAACCCCTCCGGGCGACACCTGCCCGCCCCGAGGCCGCGACAGCCCTCGGTCACCGCCCCTCTCCGTGGCCCGCGATCAAAGCCGCCTCGGCGCGAACAGATGCGCAAGCATGTCTTTCACCTACCGCACCGCTCGGCGGTCAAGCCGAGCGGTGCTTCATGTCTTCCGGGCGTCGGCGGTCGGCGAAGCGCTGCCGCCGCGCCGACCCCTAGCGGCGGATACATGTTCAAGGGCCGGGTGCCGCCGCCCGTCTGCCGCGGTCCGGGGTGCGGGCCGAAGCGATGCGCGCCTCAGACCCCGGACCGCTTGCGCCAGACGCCGAGGCCGCCCAACGCCCCGATCAACAACAGGGCGGATGCGGGCAGGGGAATGGGGGCCACGCTGCTATAGAAGGTCACCGACCGCGGCCGCTGTGGAAACGTGCCCTGGTCGGCAAAGGACAGGAATGTTTGGGTTTCGCCCGCGTCGAAGAAATCGCCATCGCCGTTCAGGTCGAAAAGCGCCACGATCTGATCGTTGTCATTGAACTCGTTGCTGGGCACGAGCCCGCGATCCCCATCGATGACGAAATCGAAAATCGCGCCATCCAGAATGCCGACCGGGCTCCAGATGTCGAAGGCTTCGCTCGTGACGTCGATCAGACCGTTGCCGTCGAGGTCGGTGAACTTGATCAATCCGTCGGTAAACAGGTCCTGTGCGAACAGATCGCCGTCGCTCGCCGACAGGGCCAGCGCAAAAGGCGCATCGCCTTGCGGCACGTATTCGACGACTTCCGTCATGTCGACACTGCCGCTGCCATCGCTGTCTTCGGCGCGGTAGATGCGCGGGGTGCCGCCCGCCGTGTCGGCTATGAACGCCGCGTTGCCGTCGAAGGTGATCTCGAAGGGCGAGGATGACGGGTCAAGCGCGCCCAGATCCAGCCAGATCGCGCTTTCGCCGATATCGTTGGCATCGCCGTCGCCATTGAGGTCCTCGGTGCGGTAGACCACGTCTCCGGCCGGATTGCCCAGCGTGTCGGCCTCGACGATATAGATCGCGCCGTCCCCGCCCACGGCCACGCCATTGGCCGTCTGCAAGGCGAAGCCGTTCGCGTTGTGCGACGAGAACCACACCGAGGCTTCGCCCGCGTCCTGGGCGGTGTCATTTCCGTTGAGATCCCGCAGCCGGTAGACCGTGTCGGTGTCGCCGTCGCCGACGAAAACATCGCCGTTTTGTGACTGCGTCAGTTGGAAGACATTTCCCGTCGGTGCGGCAAGTCCACTGGCATTGGTCGCGTCGAAAAAGACCCTGGTCTCTCCGGCGTCATTGGCATCGCCATCATTGTTCAGGTCCGCCGCAAACACCACCTGGTCTGTGGTCTGATCCGAAAACAGGGCCTTGAAGGTCGCAGCGTGTATCGGGGTTGCGAGCGCTGTTGTGGCGGCCAGAACCGCCAAAGTCGATTTGCCCATGAGGTCACCTCCATAGGGTATTGAGATATCTGATTTTGGGGAATGCTGGCGCGTGCTCGCGCTTCTCCGTTAACCTTTCCGGCGCGGCCAAGTCAACCAAGGCCTTCGCAGGGCCGGGCAAGCCGCTCCACCGGGCGGGGCGGCAAGCGTTGCGGTTTCGGCGTTGCCTGCGCGCGGAGGTGCCCGACACTTGCCCGACAGATGTCCGACGCCGGCCCGACGGCGATCCGACGCGGTATTCCGGCCCGTTCCGCGCCCCGGGTCGGGGGGCGAATTCCGCGCGCATTTCGTCGTTTTGTGATTGACGCTGCGCGCCAAACCCCCTAATCCACCCTCCACGCGCGGTTGTAGCTCAGTTGGTTAGAGTACCGGCCTGTCACGCCGGGGGTCGCGGGTTCGAGCCCCGTCAACCGCGCCATTTTTCCCTGCCATACTTGCCGGATCCCCGGAAACACCCGGGTTACCGTTTCGCGTGTTTTTACGATTGACGCGCCCTGGCGCTTGGCCTATCCCGCCCCCCACGCGCGGTTGTAGCTCAGTTGGTTAGAGTACCGGCCTGTCACGCCGGGGGTCGCGGGTTCGAGCCCCGTCAACCGCGCCATTTTTTCCCCCGAGTTCAGCCGCTTGCGTCATGTCCCGTTTTCGACATGGCACGTCGGTCATGGACTTGCACCGCCATGGCCGCTCTGACACGGTCTCACGATACGTCGCTAGGGTACTGGTATGCTGTCTGTTTTCCGCTCCTCCTGGGCCCTGCTTCTCGGCGTGCTGCTGCTGATGACGGGCAACGGCATTCTGGCCACCATCCTCGGGGTGCGCGGCGCGATCGAGGGGTTCTCGACCTTCGAGATGTCGCTGGTGATGACCGGCTATTTCGTGGGTTTCCTGGGCGGGTCCAGTGCCGCGCCGGAGATGATCCGCCGGGTCGGCCATGTGCGGGTCTTCGCGGCGCTCGGTTCGTTCATCTCGGCGGCGCTGATCCTGTTTCCGGTCTTCACCGACCCCTATATCTGGAGCCTGTTGCGGATCCTCGTGGGCTTCTGTTTCGCAGGGGTCTACGTCACCGCCGAAAGCTGGCTCAACAACGCGTCGACCAACGAGAACCGCGGCAGCGCCATGGCGATCTACGGCGTGGTTCTGACCGGCGGGATCGTGGTCGCCCAGTGGATGGTCAGCCAGGGCGACGCGTCCGGCTACATCATGTTCATCCTGCCGTCGATCCTGATCTCGATCTCCTTTGCGCCGATCCTGCTGTCGATCAGCCCGGCACCGCCCTACGAGGCGGGGGCGCCCATGAGCTTCCGGCAGGTGTTCAACGTCTCGCCGCTGGGGCTGGTGGGGATGACCCTGATGGGGGGCGTCTACTCGGCGCTGTTCGGGATGGCGTCGGTCTATGGCACCGAGGTCGGGCTGAGCATCGGGCAGCTGTCGACCTTCATCGCCACGCTCTATCTCGGGGGGCTGGTGCTGCAGTTTCCCGTGGGCTGGATCTCGGACCGGATGGACCGGCGCCTGCTGATCTGCCTACTGGCGGGGATGGGGGCGGTGGGGGCGATCCTGGCGGGGTTCGGCCTGGGCGGGTATCCCGGCCTGATCGCGAGCAGCTTCCTGATCGGCGGGGCGGCGAACCCGCTCTATGGTCTTCTGATCGCCTATACCAACGACTATCTCGAACCGTCGGACATGTCCGCGGCCGCCGGGCGGCTGGTGTTCTCCAACGGGCTGGGGGCCGTGGCCGGGCCGGTCTTTACCGGCTGGCTGATGTCGCAGGTGGGGCCTGCGGGCTTTTTCCTCTTCGTCTTCGGATTGATGGCGAGCCTGTGCGCCTATGCGCTCTACCGGATGACGCGGCGGGCGAGTGTCTCGGTCGAAGACAGCGGCGCCTACCAGCCGATCACGCCGGGCGCCTCGCCGGTTTCTGTCGCCGTGGCCCAGGAGGCCGCCGTCGAAGCCGCCGAGGAGGCCGCCGAAGAGGCGGCCGAGGAGGCGAGCGGGACACAAACCGCAGCCTGATCGGTCACTCCCGTGTTGAACAGCGCCCGCTTTGCCCGCAAGTATGGGGCGAGCGCGGCGCAGGGAGGTTGGCATGCACACGCCCAAGGGAGTTCTCGATTTCTGGCTTCACACGGTGGGCGAGGCCGGGTGGTACAAACAGGACGCGTCCGTCGATGCGGATATCCGCAAGCGGTATCTCAACCTGTGGCAGCGCGCCGCGGGCGGGGCCCTGACCGACTGGTGCGTCACCCCGCGGGGCACGCTGGCCTACCTGATCCTGACCGACCAGTTCCCGCGCAACATGTTCCGCGAGGACGGGCGGGCCTTTGCCACCGACGGGATCGCGGTCCATGCGGCCAAGAAGGCGGTGGAGCGCGGCTGGGACCTGCGCGTGGCCGAGCCGGAGCGGCAGTTCTTCTACCTGCCGATGATGCATGCCGAATCCCTGCCGGACCAGGAACGCTGCGTGCGCCTGATCGCCGAGCGGATGCCCGAGACCGGGGCGTCCAATCTGCTCCATGCCCGGGCCCATCGCCGGGTGATCCGGCAATTCGGCCGCTTTCCCCATCGCAACACCGCCCTGGGGCGGGACACGACCCCGAAGGAGGCCCGGTTTCTCGACGGCGGCGGATACGGCGCGGTGGTCCGCGCGATCGAGGCCGAGGACGCTTCCTTGCGGGCTTGAGCGATTTGGTTTAAGGCTAAACCAATTTAGGGCATGGCCGCGCAGGTGATCGGGAGGACCGAAAATGGCTGAGACATCCTTTGACGTGGTGGTGGTCGGGGCCGGGCCGGGCGGCTACGTGGCCGCGATCCGGGCGGCCCAGCTCGGGCTCAAGGTCGCGATCGTCGAGCGCGAGCATATGGGCGGGATCTGCCTCAACTGGGGCTGCATTCCGACCAAGGCGATGCTGCGCAGCTCCGAGGTGTTTCACCTGATGCACCGCGCCAAGGAGTTCGGGCTGAAGGCGGACGGGGTCGACTACGACCTCGACGCCGTGGTCGCGCGCAGCCGGGCGATTGCCAAGCAGCTCAATTCCGGTGTCTCGCACCTGATGAAGAAGAACAAGGTCACCGTGGTCATGGGCGAGGCCAGTCTGCCCGCCAAGGGCACGGTTGCCGTCAAGACCGACAAGGGCACCGAGACCCTGCGCGCGCCCCATGTGGTGCTGGCCACCGGCGCGCGGGCCCGCGAGCTGCCGGGGCTGGAGGCCGATGGCGATCTGGTCTGGACCTACAAGCACGCGCTGACGCCCAAGCGGATGCCGAAGAAGCTGCTGGTGATCGGATCGGGGGCCATCGGGATCGAATTCGCCAGCTTCTACAATACCTTGGGGACCGAGACGACCGTGGTCGAGGTGATGGACCGGATCCTGCCGGTCGAGGATGCCGAGATCAGCGGCTTTGCCAAGAAGCAGTTCGAGAAGCAGGGCATGACCATCCGCGAGAAGGCCATGGTCAAGAGCCTCGAGCGCGGCAAGGGCACGGTGACCGCGCAGATCGAGCAGGGCGGCAAGACCACCGCCGAGACATTCGACACCGTGATTTCCGCCGTGGGGATCGTCGGCAATACCGAAGGGCTGGGGCTGGAGGCGCTCGGCGTGCGGGTCGAGAAAACCCATGTGGTCACGGATGCCTATTGCCGGACGGGCGTCGAGGGGCTCTATGCCATCGGCGATCTGGCCGGTGCGCCCTGGCTGGCACACAAGGCCAGCCACGAGGGCGTGATGGTGGCCGAACTGATCGCCGGCAGGAACGACGTGCATCCGGTCACCCCGGACAGCATTGCGGGCTGCACCTATTGCCAGCCCCAGATCGCCAGCGTCGGCATGACCGAGGCCCAGGCGAAAGAGGCCGGGCACAAGATCAAGGTCGGCCGCTTTCCGTTCATCGGCAACGGCAAGGCCATCGCCCTGGGCGAGCCGGAGGGCATGATCAAGACCGTGTTCGACGCGGGCACGGGCGAGTTGCTGGGCGCGCATATGGTGGGCGCCGAAGTCACCGAGCTGATCCAGGGCTATGTGGTGGGTCGGCAGCTGGAGACCACCGAGGAGGACCTGATGAACACGGTCTTCCCGCACCCCACGCTCAGCGAGATGATGCACGAGTCGGTGCTCGACGCCTACGGCCGCGCCCTGCATTTCTGATCGCCTCGCGGATCGCGCATGGTGCGCCCTTGCGCGGCCCCGCCGGGCGCGCTAGCGCAGAGCCATGACCCATGCCGTCCCCTCCGTGACCGACTGGCCGCGCGTTCTCCTTCTGTGGGGCGCGGGGCTGGGGGCGGCGGCGCAATACGGCAAGGTGTCGGTGATCTTCGACCGCCTGCCCGCGCTTTACCCGGAGGCCGGGGCGCTTCTGGGTTGGGCGGTCTCGCTGGTCGGCGGGGTGGGGATCGTGCTGGGCATCACCGCGGGGATCGTTGTGGCGCGCCTGACCCTGCGGCGCGCGCTGATCTGGGCGCTGTGGCTTGGGGCGGCGATGTCGCTGCTGCAGGGGCTGGCGCCGCCGCTGTGGCTGTTTCTCGCCTCGCGCCTGGTGGAGGGGGCGTCGCATCTGGCGATCGTGGTCGCGGCTCCGACCCTGATCGCCAGCCTCAGCGCGGAGCGCGACCGGGGGCTGACCCTGACCCTGTGGGGGACGTTTTTCGGCGTGGCCTTTGCCATTCTCAGCTGGGCGGGCCTGCCACTGGTGGACCGGGCCGGGGCGCCCGCGCTGTTTCTGGCCCATGCGCTGTTCATGTCCGCTGCCGCGCTGGCGCTGTCGCGGTCCTTGCCGGAGGTGCCCACCGGGCCGGTGCCGCCCCTGCCGGGACTGGGCGCGCTGGCGCGGCAGCATTTGGCGATCTACCGCTCCCCGCGGCTGTCGGCCCCGGCGGCGGGGTGGCTGTTCTATACCTTCTGTTTCGTGTCGCTGCTGACGCTGCTGCCGCCTTACCTGGACCCGGGCCAGCGCGCCTTCCTGATCGGGGCGATGCCGCTGCTGAGCATTGCCACCTCGATGACCCTGGGGGTGTGGATGCTGCGGCGGATGTCGTCCATCGCGGTGATACAGATCGGGTTCCTGGCCTCGGCAGCTTGCGCGCTGGCCCTGCTGGCCTTGCCCGGATCGCCCGCGATCTGCCTTGCGTTCGCGGCCGCGCTCGGGCTGGTGCAGGGGGCGAGCTTTGCCGCCGTGCCGGACCTGAACCCCGGGGCGCAGGACCGCGCGCTGGCCAATGGGGCCATGGCCCAGACCGGCAATATCGGCAACACGCTGGGCACGCCGGTCCTGTTCGCGCTGGCGAGCCTGGGCGGGCACGGGGTGATGATGGCGACGCTCTGCGCGCTGTTGCTGGCGGGGGCGGCGGCCCATTGGGGGCTGCACCTGGCGCGACGCGCCGCCTGAGGCGCAGCGCTGTGCGTCCGTTCCCCCTTCGTTCGCGTTTTTCGATTGGAGACTCGCACGCCAACCCCTATGTGTGAGGGAACCGTTAACATGAGGCCCCCATGCCGGAGTTGAAGAAGATCGAGGTGCGCGGCGCGCGCGAGCACAACCTCAAATCCATCGACGTGGACATTCCCCGCGACCAGCTGGTGGTGATCACCGGGCTGTCGGGCTCGGGCAAGTCGTCGCTTGCCTTCGACACGATCTATGCCGAGGGCCAGCGCCGCTATGTCGAGAGTCTCAGCGCCTATGCGCGCCAGTTCCTCGACATGATGCAGAAGCCCGATGTGGATCACATCTCGGGCCTGAGCCCGGCGATCTCGATCGAGCAGAAGACGACCTCGAAGAACCCGCGCTCCACCGTCGGTACGGTGACGGAAATCTACGACTACATGCGGCTGCTCTTCGCGCGGGTCGGCACGCCCTACAGCCCCGCCACCGGTCTGCCCATCGAAGCACAGCAGGTGCAGGACATGGTGGACCGGGTGATGGCGATGGAGGAGGGGACGCGCGCCTACCTGCTGGCCCCGATCATCCGCGACCGCAAGGGCGAATACCGCAAGGAATTCCTGGAGCTGCGCAAGCAGGGGTTCCAGCGGGTGAAGGTCGACGGCGCATTCCACGACCTCGACAGCCCGCCCACGCTGGACAAGAAATTCCGCCACGATATCGACGTGGTGGTGGACCGGATCGTTGTGAAGGAGGGGATCGAGACCCGGCTGGCCGACAGCTTCCGCACCGCACTCGACCTCGCCGACGGGATCGCGATCCTGGAGACCGCCCCGACGGAGGGGGAGCCGGAGCGGCACACGTTCTCGGAAAAATTCGCCTGCCCGGTGTCGGGCTTCACCATTCCGGAAATCGAGCCGCGGTTGTTTTCGTTCAACGCGCCCTTCGGGGCCTGTCCGGCCTGCGACGGGTTGGGCGTCGAGCTGTTCTTCGACGAGCGCCTCGTGGTGCCGGATGCCACGCTGACGCTGGCCAACGGGGCGCTGGCGCCCTGGCGCAAGGGCAAGTCGCCCTATTTCCTGCAGACCATCAACGCCATCGCCAAGCATTACGAATTCGACCCCAAGACCCCGTGGAAGGCCCTGCCCGAAAAGGTGCAGGAGGTGTTCCTGCGCGGCTCCGGCGAGGAAGAGATCACCTTCCGCTACGACGAGGGCGGCCGGGTCTACCAGGTCAGCCGCGCCTTCGAGGGGGTGATCCCCAACATGGAGCGACGCTACCGCGAGACCGACAGCAGCTGGATCCGGGAGGAATTCGAGCGCTATCAGAACAACCGCTCCTGCGGGACCTGCGGTGGTTACCGCCTGCGGGCCGAGGCGCTGGCGGTGAAGATCGCCGGGCTCCATGTGGGCGAGGTGGTGCAGATGTCGATCCGGGAGGCGCATGACTGGTGCCGGACCGTGCCGGAGCACCTGAGCGTGCAGAAGAACGAGATCGCCCGCGCTATCCTCAAGGAGATCCGCGAACGGCTCGGCTTTCTCAACAATGTGGGTCTCGAATACCTCACGCTCAGCCGCAATGCCGGCACGCTCTCGGGCGGTGAAAGCCAGCGGATCCGGCTGGCGAGCCAGATCGGATCGGGGCTGACCGGGGTGCTCTACGTGCTCGACGAGCCGTCCATCGGGCTGCATCAGCGCGACAATGACCGGCTGCTCACGACGCTGAAGAACCTGCGCGACCAGGGCAACACGGTGATCGTGGTCGAGCATGACGAGGAGGCCGTGCGGGAGGCCGATTACGTTTTCGACATCGGCCCCGGCGCGGGGGTGCATGGCGGCCAGGTGGTGGCCCATGGCACGCCGGCCCAGATCATGGCCAACCCGGCCTCGATCACCGGCGATTACCTCGCCGGGCGGCGCGAGATCCCGGTGCCCGCGACACGGCGCAAGGGCAACAAGAAAAAGGTCACGGTGCGCAAAGCCACGGGCAACAACCTGCAGGACCTGACGGTGGATTTCCCCCTGGGCACATTCGTCTGCGTGACCGGCGTGTCGGGGGGCGGCAAGTCCACCCTGACCATCGAGACCCTGTTCAAGACCGCGTCCATGCGGCTGAACGGGGCGCGCCAGACGCCGGCACCCTGCGAGACCATCAAGGGGTTGGAGCATCTCGACAAGGTCATCGACATCGACCAGCGGCCCATCGGGCGCACGCCGCGGTCGAACCCGGCGACCTACACGGGCGCGTTCACGCCGATCCGCGACTGGTTTGCCGGGCTCCCCGAGGCCAGGACGCGCGGCTACAAGCCGGGGCGGTTTTCCTTCAACGTGAAGGGCGGACGCTGCGAGGCGTGCCAGGGCGACGGGGTCATCAAGATCGAGATGCACTTTTTGCCGGATGTCTATGTCGAATGCGAGACCTGCAAGGGCAAGCGGTACAACCGCGAGACCCTGGAGGTGACGTTCAAGGGCAAGTCCATCGCCGATGTGCTGGACATGACGGTCGAGGACGCGCAGGAGTTCTTCAAGGCGGTCCCGTCGATCCGCGAGAAGATGGATGCGCTGATGCGGGTGGGGCTCGGCTATATCAAGGTGGGTCAGCAGGCGACGACCCTCTCGGGCGGCGAGGCGCAGCGCGTCAAGCTCAGCAAGGAGTTGGCCAAGCGGTCCACGGGCCGGACGCTCTATATCCTGGACGAGCCGACCACGGGGCTGCATTTCGAGGATGTGCGCAAGCTGCTGGAGGTGCTGCACGAGTTGGTGGAGCAGGGCAACACCGTGGTGGTGATCGAGCACAATCTCGACGTCATCAAGACCGCCGACTGGCTGATCGATATCGGCCCCGAAGGCGGGGACGGGGGCGGCACGCTGGTCGCAACCGGCACGCCGGAGCAGGTGGCCGAGGTCGCCGAAAGCCACACGGGCCGCTACCTCAAGCCCATGCTCGCGGGCGCCAAGCGGGTGGCGGCGGAATAGGGCGCGTCACCCGCGGTTGCGGAAAGGTGCGCCTGACGGCGCATGTCTTTTGCAGAGAAGGGGGGCGCTGCCCCCGTCGCCCTGTGGGCGACTCCCCCGGAGTATTTCGGCACAAAAGAAGACGGGGCGGGGCCGCCCGGACAGGCGGCCCCGGTGCGATTATTCCTTGAACTCGCGGATCTCGCCGGAGTCCAGCCTTGCGCGGTAGGAGGCAAGCTCCGCCTTGACCACGGGCATCAGCACGTAGAGGGCCGCGATGTTGACCACCGCCATGGCGAAGATCGCCGCGTCGGAGAAGTCGATCACCGGGCCGAGGCTGGCGGCCGCGCCGATCACCACGAAAACGCAGAAGATGACCTTGAAGACCAGCTCCTTGGTCCTGCCCTCCCCGAAGAGGTAGGTCCAGGCCTTCAGCCCGTAATAAGACCAAGAGATCATGGTCGAGAAGGCGAAGAGCACCACCGCGATGGCGAGCACGTAGGGAAACCAGGAGAACCCGGTCGCGAAGGCCGCCGAGGTCAGCGCCACGCCGGAATTGCCGTCCACGGTCATGATCGCGCCGTTCTCGACCATGTAGAGGCCGGTATCGGGGTTGATCATCAGCTGGCCCGAGATGGTGATCACCAGCGCGGTCATGGTGCAGATCACCACCGTGTCGATGAACGGCTCGAGCAGCGAGACATAGCCTTCGGTCACCGGCTCCTTGGTCTTGACCGCCGAGTGGGCGATGGCCGCCGAGCCGACGCCCGCCTCGTTGGAGAACGCAGCCCGCTTGAAGCCCTGGATCAGCGCGCCGACGAAACCGCCCGCCACGCCGAGCCCAGTGAAGGCCCCTTCGAAGATCTGCCCGAAGGCCCAGCCGATCTGGTCGATATTGACCAGCAGGATGACCAGCGCCGCCGCGACATAGAGGATGCCCATGAAGGGCACGACCTTCTCGGTGACCTTGGCGATGGATTTGATCCCGCCCACGATCACCGCGAAGACGACCGCCGCGAAGATGATGCCCGTGATCCAGCCGGGATAGTCCCCGACGATGCCCGAGATCTGCGCATGGGCCTGGTTGGCCTGGAACATGTTCCCGCCCCCCAGCGCCCCGAGGATACAGAAGATCGAGAACAGCACCGCCATGAACTTGCCGCCGGGCATGCCCTTCTCGGCGAAACCCTTGGAGATGTAGTACATCGGGCCGCCCGAGACGGTGCCGTCCGGATACTCGTTTCGGTATTTCACGCCGAGCGTGCATTCGGTGAATTTCGACGCCATGCCCAGAAGACCCGCGAAGATCATCCAGAAGGTCGCGCCGGGCCCGCCGATGCCCACGGCGACCGCGACCCCGGCGATGTTGCCAAGCCCCACGGTGCCCGAGAGCGCGGTGGCCAGCGCCTGGAAATGGCTGACCTCGCCGGCGTCATCCGGGTCGGCATAGTCGCCCTTGACCAGCTTGATCGAGTGCACGAAGCCGCGCAGCTGGATGAAACCGAAATAGACCGTGAAGATACTGGCGGCGACCACCAGCCAAAGCACGATCCACGGAAAGGACGTGCCCGGCAGGGGCGCGAAGATCAGGCCGACGAAGGGCCCGGTCACGGCGGCGAAGGTTTCGTTGACGGCCTGGTCGATGGTGCGGGCTTCCTGGGCACGCAAGGCCGTCGCGCTCAGCGCGAGGGCGAGCGCGGCAGAGATCGGGGTTTTCATATCGGGGTTCCTCACGGGACGACGGTGACGGGGACGCTGGCATGCAGCACGAGATTGACGGTCGAGGTGCCGAAGACGCGGTTGACGAAACCGCCCTCGGAACTTCGGGCCACGACAATCTGTTCCGCGCCGTCCTTCTTGGCGATCTTGTCCAGAAGATCGGCCACATCCCCGTGGCGCACCACGCCCGTGGCGGCAAATCCCGCCGCGCTCAGGGCCTTGACCGCCGGGTCCACCACCCGCGCGCGGGCGGTTGAGATCTCTTCCTCGCGGCGCTTGTGGCGCTGTGCGTTCTCTTCGGCGGTCTGGAAGGTGTATGGCGACCATTCGATGATGAACGCGACGATGATTTCACAACTTTCAAGACGCTGCGCCAACCCTTGTGCGTAGGTCAGCGCGCGCTCCCCGGATTGGCTGCCGTCCAATCCGACAACGATTTTGCTTGTCATGGTTAATCCCTAAATCTCCGTTTCTTGTGCTCTTGGGGGCCTGAGACGGGACAAACCCGCCTGTGTCGTCCACCCCGGCCGGGACCGGAGCCTGGGTCACGCAGTGCCGCGCAAATCCGCGCAGAGCAGCAGACCTTTTCCATTGTAGCACCAAAACCGAAGGTTATGGTCGAATTTCTGCGCAGATGCACAGCAGAGGGTGTTCTGCTCAAAGAAAAAGGCCGCCCCGAAGGACGGCCCTTGATGTGGGGGCAGGGGGTGTGGGGTGCTCAGCGCTTCTCTACATCCACGTAGTCGCGCAGGGTCACGCCCTGGTAGAGCTGCCGCGGACGCCCGATTTTCAGATTCGGATCCTCCAGCTGTTCTTTCCACTGGCTGATCCAGCCCACGGTCCGCGACACCGCGAAGATCGGGGTGAACATCGCCGTGGGGAAGCCCATCGCCTCGAGGATGATGCCCGAGTAGAAATCCACGTTCGGGAAGAGCTTCTTGTCGGCGAAATAGGGGTCGGCCAGTGCGGCGGCCTCCAGCTCCTTGGCGACCTGCAGGATCGGGTTGTTCTCGACCCCCAGCAGTTCGAGAACCTCGTCGGCCGATTGCTTCATCACCTTGGCGCGCGGATCGAAGTTCTTGTAGACCCGGTGGCCGAACCCCATCAGGCGGAAGGGGTCGTCCTTGTCCTTGGCGCGGGCGATATACTCGGGGATGCGGTCGACGCTGCCGATCTCTTGCAGCATCTCCAGGCACGCCTGGTTCGCGCCGCCATGGGCCGGACCCCAGAGGCAGGCGATGCCGGCGGCGATGCAGGCAAACGGGTTGGCGCCCGAGGACGAGGCCAGCCGCACGGTCGATGTCGAGGCGTTCTGCTCGTGATCCGCGTGCAGGGTGAAGATCCGGTCCATCGCGCGGCTCAGGATCGGGTCGACCACGTAATCCTCGGTCGGCACGGCAAAGCACATGCGCAGGAAGTTGGACGCGTAGTCCAGATCGTTGCGCGGATAGACGAAGGGCTGGCCGATGGAATACTTGAATGCCCAGGCGGCGATGGTCGGCATCTTGGCGATCAGCCGGATCGAGGCGACCTCGCGCTGCCACGGATCGGCGATGTCGGTGCTGTCGTGGTAGAAGGCCGACATCGCGCCGACCACGCCCACCATGACCGCCATCGGGTGCGCGTCCCGACGGAAGCCCCGGAAGAAGTTCATCATCTGCTCGTGCAGCATCGTGTGGTTGGTCACACGGCTCTCGAAATCCTCCAGCTCCGCGGCCGTCGGCAGCTCGCCATAGAGCAGCAGGTAGCAGACCTCCAGGTAGTGGGACTTCTCCGCCAGCTGGTCGATCGGATAGCCGCGATGCAGCAGCTCGCCCTTGTCCCCGTCGATGAAGGTGATCGTGCTGTCGCAGGAGGCGGTGGAGGTGAAGCCCGGATCGTAGGTGAACACGTTGCCCTGGGCGTAGAGTTTGCGGATATCCAGCACGTCCGGCCCCGCCGTGGGCGAGTAGATCGGCAACTCGATGGACTTGTCGCCTATGTGCAGGGTCGCGGTTTTCTGTTCGGCCATGTCTGTCCCTTTTTGTAACGCCCTCGCCCCGGGGGGATGCGGCGATCTTGGCATGGTCGGTCTTGTGACCGGTTGTGTCTTGGCGTGTCGGGGGGCCGGTCGACCGGCGTCCCCCTCACGCGGATGTGGCGTCGGACAGGCGCGCGAGCGTCTCGTCGCGGCCCAGAACGAGCATCATGTCAAAAACGCTGGGCGTCGCGGAACGCCCGGCCAGAGCAGCGCGCAACGGGGCAGCGAGCTTGCCCAGGCCCAACCCATGGGCCTCTGCCAGACCGCCCACAACGCCTTCAAGCGTGTCGCGCGTCCAGCTAGCATTTTGCAGCTGCGGCGTCAATTCAGCCAGTATACCACGGGATACAGTGTCGAGGGATTTCGCGGCTTTCGGGTCCGGGTCGATTGGTCGCGACGCCAGGATAAAGTGAGCCTTTTCAAGCAGGTCGGGAAATTTCTTGGCCCGGTCCTTGAGGCAATACATCGCACGCGACAAACCCGTCTCCTGGGCTTCGGTGAGGGGCGGTGCCCCGGTGGCGGCGAGGTATCCTTGTGCACCTGCGACAATCGCCTCATCCGCCATGACGCCCAGGTGTTGCCCGGACAGGTTGTCGAGCTTTTTCAGGTCCAGCCGCGCCGGCGATTTACCGATTCCATCCAGGTCGAACCAGGCCTGCGCCTGGCCGTCGTCGAAAAACTCGTCGTCGCCATGGGACCAGCCGAGCCGGGCGAGGTAGTTGCGCATGGCTTGCGCCGGATAGCCCATCGCCTGGTATTCCTCGACCCCCAGCGCGCCGTGGCGCTTGCTGAGCTTCTTGCCGTCGGGCCCGTGGATCAGCGGGATATGGGCGAAGACCGGCATGTCCCAGCCCATCGCGTCGTAGATCATCATCTGGCGCGCGGCGTTGTTGAGATGGTCGTCGCCCCGGATCACGTGGGTCACCCCCATGTCGTGATCGTCCACCACCACCGCCAGCATGTAGACCGGCGAGCCGTCGGAGCGCAGCAGGATCATGTCGTCGAGCTGGTCGTTGCGGATGCGCACATCCCCCTGCACCTGGTCGGCGATCACCGTTGTGCCCTCCTGCGGGGCCTTGATCCGGATGACATAGGGCGCGTCCGGATGGCTGGCGGGGTCCGCGTCGCGCCAGGGCGAGCGAAAGAGGGTCGACCGGCCCTCGGCGCGGGCGGCCTCGCGAAACGCCGCAATCTCGTCCTGGGTGGCGAAGCACTTGTAGGCCTTGCCCGCCTCCAGCAGCGCCCGGGCGACCTCCGCATGACGCGCGGCGCCCTCGGCCTGGCTGACCGCGTCGCCGTCCCAGTCGAGCCCGAGCCAGCGCAGCCCGGCGAAGATCGCCTCCGTCGCCTCCGCCGTCGAGCGGGCCTTGTCCGTATCCTCGATCCGCAAGAGGAACTTGCCGCCGCGGCCGCGCGCATAGAGCCAGTTGAACAACGCCGTGCGCGCCCCGCCAATATGCAGGTAGCCCGTGGGCGAGGGGGCGAAGCGGGTGACGACGGGCGAGGCGTCGGTTGGGCTCATGGGGATCTCCTGCGCGTTGGGGGGCGCGCGGCGGGCGCATTAACCAATTGGCAACCAAGGTTTCGATAAGGTTGCGCAGGACTTACCCAACCCGGCGGGACAGGACAAGTGACCCAATACGCAGAGGTACGGCAGGTGCTGTTCCCCTGGGCCCCCGTGGTGCTGGGCTGCGGGATGCTGGCCTATTTTCTGCCCGCGGGCGAGCCGTCCCTGGCGGTGCTGCGGCTGGTGTGGTCATGTGCTGCCTTCGGCCTGCTCTGGGGGCTCTTTGCGCCCTGGTCCCTGCGGCCCCTGGGCTGGGCGCTGGCGCTGGCGGCGGGGGGCTACGGGCTCGCGGCCTGGCGCACGGCGGATGTGGCCGCCCCGGTGCTGCCCTTTCGCTATTACGGGCCGATCGAGGGGCGCATCGTCGAGATCGACAGCTCCTATGCCGGGGCGATGCGCCTGACCCTCGCAGATGTGCGGCTGGAGGATGTCGCGCCCGACCGCCGCCCGGCGCGGGTGCGGGTGTCGCTCCACGGGCCGTTGCCCGAGGTGCCGCCACGCCCGGGCCAGGTCGTGATGACCACCGGGCATCTGTCGCCGCCCAACGCGCCGGTGGAGCCGGGCGGCTTCGACTTTCGCCGCCATGCCTGGTTCGAGGGGCTGGGGGCCGTGGGCTACACCCGCGTGCCCGTTGTCCTCTGGGCGGAGCCTGCGCAGCTGAGCTTCGCCGAGCGTGTCTACGAGACCCGGCTGAAGCTGTCCAAGGCGATCCGCGACCGGATCGCGGGCCAGCCCGGGGCCTTCGCCTCGGCGATCATCACCGGCGACCGGGCGGCCATCGACCGCGCCCATGTCGAAGACCTGCGCGGCTCGAACCTTGCCCATCTGCTGGCGATCTCCGGCCTGCATATGGGGTTGCTCACGGGTACGGTGTTTCTGGGCCTGCGCAGTCTAATGGCGCTGTGGCCCTGGCTGGCGCTGCGCGTGCCGGTCAAGAAGGTGGCGGCGGTCTGCGCCCTGGGCGCGGCGGTCGTCTACCTGTTCATCTCGGGCATGAGCGTGGCGACGGAGCGGGCCTTCATCATGGTGGCGATGATCCTGGTGGGCGTGTGTTTCGACCGCCGGGCGCTGTCCCTGCGTTCGGTCGCCTGGGCGGCGCTGCTGGTGCTGGCGCTCAGGCCCGAGGCGGTGCTGGGCCCGGGGTTCCAGATGTCGTTTGCCGCGACCACGGCGCTGGTCATCACCTATGCCCATCTGCGCGATGTGCGCTGGTGGCGGGGCATTCCGAAATGGGCCAAGGGGACGGCCTCGCTCTTGCTGTCCTCGGCGGTGGCGGGGGCGGCCACGGCCCCCATTGCGGCGGCGCATTTCAACATCGTCGCCCATTACGGGCTGATCGCGAACCTGGCCTCGGTGCCGGTCATGGGCACGCTGGTGATGCCCGGCGCGCTGGTGGCGCTGGCGGGCGTGCCCCTGGGGCTGGAGGGGGTCGGTCTCTTCGCGATGGAGGTCGGGATCCGCTGGATCCTCTGGGTGGCCGGCACGGTCGCGGGGCTGGAGGGGGCGGTGGGCCATGTGGTCCGCCCGATGCCCGTGGTGCTGCCGTTGATCGTGCTGGGAGCACTGGTGGTGGGGCTTTTGCCCTGGCGGGCGCGATGGGCGGGGCTGGCGCCGGTGGTGCTGGCCCTGGGGCTCTGGACCCAGTCCGACCGGCCAGAGCTGCTGATCTCCGACACGGGCGGGCTGCTGGGCGTGATGACCGAGCAGGGACGCGCGCTCAGCAAGGGCCGCGGTGACGGGTTCGCTGCGCGCAACTGGCTTGAGAATGACGGCGACGGGGTGGCGCAGGACGTGGCGGCAGCGCGCGCGGGGATCGAGGCGGGTAAGGGGGCGGTCAGCGTGGCCCTCGGGCCCTACCGGGTGATCCAGCTGCGCGGCAAGACCGGTGCGGCGCAGTTTCTGGAGGCCTGTGCCGCGGCGGACCTGGTGGTGGCCAACACGCGGCTGCCGCGCAGCACCGGGGCCTGCGAGAGCATCGACGCCTGGGATCTGCGTCGGACAGGCGCGCTGGCGGTCTCGGTGACCGAGGACGGGTTGCAGGTGGTCCGCGCGAAGTCCGCAGAAGAGCAGCGGATGTGGACTGGGGCCGCACGTGCGACCACGCCGGGCCGCCTGGCCCGCGCGCCGGGCGCGGAGCCGACCCGCTGAGCCGCCGCGGGCCAAGAGTTTTCGAAAACTCTTGGAGGCGCGCAGCCCTGCTGCCGTGCAAATCGTCTGGATGATTTCCCGCAAAACCGCGGGCTGGACCGGGCGAGCGGACCGGTCCTTGCAAGATCTGTGGGCTCCGGGCCCCAAGAGCTTTCGAAAGCTCTTGGTCCTCGCCCGGACCGAGCGCCTCAGTAGGAGCGGATCAGCCCGACCAGCTTGCCCTGCACCCGCACCATTTCGGCCGGGTAGACCCGCGTCTCGTAGGCGGGGTTCGCCGCCTCCAGCGCGATCGCGTTACCGCGCTTGCGCAGGGTCTTCAGCGTCGCCTCGTGCCCGTCGACCAGCGCGACCACGATATCGCCGCTCTCGGCAACGCTCGTCTCCCGGATCACCACGATGTCGCCATTGTTGATCCCGGCATTGATCATCGAGTCGCCCTTCACCTCCAGCGCGTAATGCTCCGCGTCCTGGCGCATCATCTGCCCGGGCACGGCCACCGTATGGGACACTTCGCTGATCGCCTCGATCGGTGTGCCGGCGGCGATCTTGCCCATCACGGGCAACTCCACCGCGTGAATGCCCGACACCGGCATCGCCCCGGCGGGCGGATCCGGCCGGTCGCCGTCGATCACCTGCGGCGCGAACCCGCCCTGCATCGATCCCATCAGGGCCTCGGGCAATTTCACAATCTCGATCGCCCGTGCCTTGTGCGCGAGCCTGCGGATGAACCCGCGTTCCTCGAGCGCCGTGATCAACCGGTGGATGCCCGATTTCGACCGCAGGTCCAGCGCGTCTTTCATTTCGTCGAAGGACGGGGGCACCCCGTCGCGTTGCAATCGCTTGTGGATGAACTCCAGCAATTCGATCTGCTTTCTGGTCAGCATGACTGCTCCCTCCTCTCGGACGCCTGTCGCCCGGCACCGCCCGCAGACACCCGCGCCTTGGTAAAACCAAGAACTGGTAAACAAGGTCTTAAACCCCGGCGGGTTCACCCACTGTTCTAGCCCTGTTCCCGCTTTGTGTCAACTTCGTCCAGGCTCAGCCTGCGAGCGGCACCAGGGGGATGAAGGGCACTTCGCTGCCTGCGGGGGCGGCGGCGGCGTGGGGCGGGCGAACGACGAGGCAATCGGCGCCTGCGAGCACGGTCATCAGGCTGCTGTCCTGGCGGTTCTCGGGGGTGAGGCGGAAGGCGCCGCCCTCCAAGGCGAGGGTGGCGCGCATGTAATGCTCCCGCGGGCCATTGGGGCCGGTCGCCACCGCCAGCTGGCCCGTCAGGGTCGGCACGGGGGCCGCGGGCAGGCCCTGCATCGCGCGCAGGGCGGGCACGACAAAGAGCGTGCCGCACACCATGGAAGAGACCGGATTGCCCGGCAGCCCCACCATCACCGCGTCCCCGAGCCGCCCGCACATCAGCGGTTTCCCGGGCCGCATGGCGATCTTGTAGAACGCCCGCTCCATCCCCAGCGCATCCATGACCGATCCGACATGGTCGTGATCGCCGACGGAGGCCCCGCCGATGGTGACGATCATGTCCGCGCCGCGCGCAAGCTCCAGCACCGCGGTCAGGGCTTCGGGCGTGTCGCGGGCCACCGGCAGCACCCGCACCAGCGCGCCCTCGGCCTCGAACATTGCGGCGAGGCCGAAGCTGTTCGACGCGATGATCTGGTCCGGCGACGGGGTCTCGCCGGGCAGGACCAGTTCGTCCCCGGTGGCGATGATCGCGACCTCGGGCTGGCGCGCCACGCACAACTCCGGCAGGTTCATCGACGCGGCCAGCGCCACATCCGCGGGGCCGAGCCGCCGAGGCGCGGCCATCCGGTCGCCCACGGCGAAATCGCCCCCCGCGGGGCGGATGTTGTCGCCCGAGCCAAGACTGTCCAGCAGGGTGATCCGGCCCCCGTCGACGGTGACATCCTCCTGGATCACCACGCGGTCCGCGCCCTCGGGCACCGGCGCGCCGGTGAAGATGCGCACCGCCTGGCCGGGGCCCAGACGCCCGGTCCAGCCATGGCCCGCGGCACTGCCCCCGACCACCTCGAACCGCGCGCCCGGCTGCGCCTCATCCCCGCGCAGCGCGTAGCCATCCATCGCCGAGGCGGCGAAGGGCGGCTGGTCGCGCCGGGCCACCGCATCGCGCGCCAGCACCCGGCCCGCGGCATTGCGCAGGGGCACGTCCTCGGGGTCCAGGGGCGTGATCAGAGCGAAGAGCGCGTCGAGCGCCTGCGAGACCGGGATGAGCGCACTCATTCGGCTTCGAAACGCCCGGACTTGCCGCCATCCTTGAACGCCAGCCGGATGTCGGTCAGCTGCATCGCCTTGTCCACGGCTTTCACCATGTCGTAGATCGTCAGGGCCGCGACCGACACCGCGGTCAGCGCCTCCATCTCCACCCCGGTCTGGCCCGAGGTCTTGACCGTCGCCTCGATCCGCACGCCCGGCAGATCGGCATCCGGCACCAGCTCCAGCGCGACCTTGGTGATCGGCAGGGGATGACACAGCGGGATCAGATCGGCGGTCTTCTTGGCTCCCATGATCCCCGCGAGCCGCGCCACGGCCAGCACGTCGCCCTTCTTGGCGCGCCCGCCCTCGATCATCGCCAGGGTTTCGGGCGCCATGCGCACCGCGCCGCGGGCAATCGCCATCCGGTCGGTCACTTCCTTGTCGGACACATCGACCATATGGGCCGCCCCCTGGGCGTCGAAATGGGTCAGACCGCTCATGCCGCGCCCTCCACGGGAACCGGGTTGGCGAGCAGCGCGCGCGTGGCCTCGGCCACATCCGCCTGCCGCATCAGGCTTTCGCCAATGAGGAAGGTGCGCGCGCCGTAGCCCGCGAGATCCGCAAGCTCCGCCGGCCCGCTCAGGCCCGATTCCGCCACGATCATCCGGTCGCCGGGGATACGCGGCGCCAGGGTGCGCGTGGTGTCGAGCGTGGTATGAAAAGTCTTGAGGTTGCGGTTGTTGATTCCCATCAGGGGCGATTTCAGCCGCAGGGCGCGGTCCAGTTCGTCGCCGTCATGCACCTCGATCAGTGCATCCATGCCCCAGCTTGTCGCGGCATCCTCCAACTCGATGGCCTGGGCGTCCGACACGCTGGCCATGATGATCAGGATGCAGTCCGCGCCCATCGCCCGGGCCTCGGGCACCTGGTAGGGGTCATACATGAAATCCTTGCGCAGGACGGGCAGGGCGCAGGCCGCGCGCGCCGCCACGAGGTAGTCCTCATGCCCCTGGAAGCTCGGCGCATCGGTCAGCACCGACAGGCAGGTCGCGCCCCCGGCCGCGTAGGCCCGCGCAATCGCGGGCGGGTCGAAATCGGCGCGGATCAGACCCTTGGAGGGGCTCGCCTTCTTGACCTCCGCGATCAGGGCATAACCATTTTGCGCCGCCGCCCGCAGCGCGCCCGCGAAGGGCCGGACGGGGGAGGCTTGGCGCGCGGCCGCCTCGACCTCCGTCAGGGGGCGGGCGGCCTTGCGCGCGGCCACTTCCTCCAGCTTGTAGGCCTTGATCCGGTCGAGAATGGTGTCGGTCATGTCGCCTCCGATGTGATCTGTGCCAGCCCCTGCACCTTGGCCAGGGCCGCGCCGCTGTCGATCGCCTCCGCCGCCAGCATCACGCCGTCGGGCAGGGCGGTGACGCGCCCCGCGACCTTCAGTGCCGCCGCGGCGTTCAAGAGCACCGCGTCGCGGTAGGCCGACGCCTCCCCGGCCAGAAGCGCGCGGAAGGCGGCGCCGTTTTCCTCGGGCGTGCCCCCGAGGATGGCCTCGAACGGATGGACCGGCAAGCCGGCCTCTTCGGGATGGACCTCGAACTCGGTCACCGCCCCCTCCGACAGCCCCGCGACCCAGGACACGCCCGTAATCGTCAGCTCGTCGGTCCCGTCCGAGCCGTGAACCAGCCAGGCCACGTCCGAGCCGAGCGCCGCCAGGGTCTCGGCCATGGGCCGGATCAGGTCGCGGGAGAACGCGCCGGTCAGCTGCCGCTTGACGCCTGCCGGGTTGGTCAGGGGGCCGAGGATGTTGAACATGGTCCGCGTGCCCAGCTCGGCCCGCGTGGGCATGACGTGCCGGATCGCCGGGTGGTGCATCGGCGCCATCATGAAGGCGATGCCGATCTCCGACAACGCCCGCTCGACCACCGCCGGGCCGACCATGACCTCGATCCCCATCTGCGCCAGCGCATCCGCCGCCCCGGATTTCGAGCTGAGATTGCGGTTGCCATGCTTGGCCACGGGCACGCCCGCGCCCGCCACCACGAAGGCCGTCGCGGTGGAGATGTTCAGCGTCCCCTTGCCGTCGCCCCCGGTGCCGACGATGTCCATCGCGCCTTCGGGCGCGCGCACTGCATTGCATTTGGCGCGCATCACCGCGGCCGCAGCGGCGTATTCCGCCACCGTCTCGCCGCGCGTACGCAGCGCCATCAGCAGCCCGCCCATCTGGCTCGGCGTCGCCTCGCCCTCGAACAGGATCTCGAAGGCCGCCTCGGCCTCCGCCCGGGTCAGGGGACGGTCGGCGGCGGCCCCGATCAGGGGTTTCAGCGCGTCGCTCATGCGGGCATCTCTGCGCGCCCCGGGGCCAACCCCGGCACCGTGTCGAGGAAGTTCTGCAACATCTTGTGCCCGTGTTCCGACTTGATGCTCTCGGGGTGGAACTGCACCCCGTGGATCGGCAACTCCCGGTGCTGCAACCCCATGATCGTGCCGTCCTCCAGCCAGGAGGTGACCTCCAGGCAGTCGGGCAGGGTATCGCGGTCCACCACCAGCGAATGGTAGCGTGTGCCCATCAGCGGCGAGGGCAGGCCGGCAAAGAGCCCCTTGCCCCCGTGATGCATCGCGCCGAGCTTGCCATGGACGATCTCCGAATGCCGCTGCACCTTGCCGCCGAAGGCCTGACCGATGGTCTGGTGCCCGAGGCACACGCCGATCAGGGGGGTCCGGGTCTCGGCGGCGGCCTCGGTCAGCGCGAGACAGATGCCCGCCTGGTCCGGATCGCAGGGACCGGGGCTCAGCAAGATCGCCTGCGGGTTCAACGCCATGGCCGCCTGCACGTCGAGCGCGTCGTTGCGATACACCTCCACCGGCGCGCCGAGCTCGCCCAGGTAATGCACCAGGTTATAGGTGAAACTGTCGTAGTTATCGATCAGCAGCAGCATCGCGCGCCCCTTGTGTTCGGGCCTCTTGATCCACCAGCCCGCCTCAGGGGTCAAGGGCCTGCGCCGTGCCCCGGGGGCCTTCGGGGCTTGCATCCGCCCCGCCGCGCGCGCGATGATGCACCAGCAGCAAGAAGGGGCCACCGGGATCGGGGCCCCGCAGGTGAGGCAGACGCGGCATTTTGCATGGGTAGAGGCATACTCTCGGGCCTGTTCTGGGGCGGTGCGGCCAGCATGATCGTGCTGATGGCCGCGTCGGTTTATTTTCCCCTGCGGGACATCAGCGACCGCACCGCGCCGCGCGCGCCGGTGCGCGAGAACGTGTTGCTCGCCGACCCGCCCCCTCTCCCGCCAGGGGCCGAGGTGCAGCCGAGCGTTGCGGAGCCTGAACCTCCCGTCACAACCGATCGTGTCGCGGCCCCGTTGCAGACCCCGCGTCCAGACAGCGGCCCGCCGCCCGATGCCCCCGCACTGGGTGCGCCCGCGGTTGCCGAGGCGCCGACCGCGCCGCCGACGGACCCCGCCGCGCCCGCTGGCCCGGGCCCGGAACTTGCCGAGACCGCCCCGGCGAATGTTGCGCAGCCCGCGCCCGGCCAAGCGGTCCCGACCGCGCCTGGGCCCGATACCCCGTCGGCCACCGCGCCACGAATGGCCGACGCGCCGCCGGGCCTGCCGGTGCCCGGGGCCGTGCGCGACCGCGCCCCGGGAGAGGCGCTCGCAGCCCTGCAAACCCCTTTGCCGGTCCCCGAGGTTGCCCAGGAGCCGGGCGATTTGACGGCCCCTGCCGCGATCCTGCCCGCCCCCGGCGCGCGGCAAATCGGCGAGGCGGCGACGCGGACGCCGGACCGGCCCGCGGATCTGCCTGTGCCCGGCACGGCCGCCGAACCACCGGTCGCGCCGGCGCCTGTCGCGCCGCCCCGGCCGCCGGAGCTCGCCGCGGAGCCATCGATGCCGTCCGGCCCGCCGGAGCCGGTCGAGCTTGCCCGTCCCGACAGCCCGCCGCCGCGGCTGGCCCTGGCACCCGCAGACCTGCCGCTGCCTCCCGTGGCCGCGGCCCCCATGGAAGCGTCGGAGCCGCCCGTCCCGGCCGCAGGCTCTCTGCCCGCCGACCCGCGCCCGGCCGCCGACACGCCTGCACCGCCCGCCGACGACCGGCGCACGGCCCTGGTCGTGCCGCCGCGGGAGCTGCCCCGCCGTCTGGTGCTCGGCAGCGACCAGAGCTTCGGCACCCGCGGCCCTGGCCTGTCCTCGCGCATCCCCCGGATCGGCGAGACCGCCGCGGTGGCGGAGGCCGAGGATGCCCTGACGCCAGAGCCGGAGGTGCCCGCGCCGCTTGGTGCCCTGGCCCGAAATGCGCTGCCTTTCGAAGGGGCGGAGGGTGTGCCGCGGCTCGCCCTGGTGCTGCGCGCGACCTCTGACGCGCGGGCGATCACCGATGTGCTGAGCCGGATCGCCGATCCCGTGGCCGTGGCGCTCGACCCGACATGGCCGGAGGCGGATGCGCGCGCGGCCGAGCTGCGCGCGGCGGGGCACGAGGTGCTGATCACCCTGACGGGGCTGCCCGACCCGGTGGAGCCGCGCGACATCGACACCGCCCTTGCGGTCCATATCGCGCGCCTGCCGGGCGCGATGGGGGTCTGGCTGCCCCGGACGAGCCCGGTATTCGACGACCGGGAATTGCTGCGCCACCTGGTGGCGGTGCTGGCCGACACGGGCCATGGGCTGGTGGCGCCGCTCAGCGGACTCGACGCGGTGGGGCAGGAGGCGCGGGCGATCGGTCTGCCCGCGATTTCGGTGGGCCGGGTCCTTGGCGGGTCCGGAGAGGGTGAGGGCGCCCTGCGCCGCAGCCTCGACCAGGGGGCGCTGCGCGCCGGCGCGGACGGGCAGGCGGTCCTGCTGGGCGAGACCCGGGCCGAGACGCTGTCGGCCCTGCGCGACTGGAGCGCCGCGCAGGACCCGGATGCCTTGCGCCTTGCACCGATCTCCGCGCTTTTGCTGGCCCCGGGGTCCTAGCGGCGCCCAAGCCCGTTCGAACGGGCTTGCCCACGCGATTTGCAAATCGCGTCCCAAGCGCCTTGCAAGGCGCTTGTCCAAGGCGTTTCGAAACGCCTTGTCTGCGGGTTCACGAAATCCCGAGCCTCAGCCGTTCCGCCCGGCGGGCCCCGCGAACAACCCGGCCTGCTGCGCCGCCATCCGGATCGCCTTGGCCTTGTTCACCGTCTCCTGGAACTCCGCCTCCGGGTCGCTGTCATAGACCACGCCGCCCCCGGCCTGGATATAGAGCGTCTCGTCCTTGACCACCGCTGTGCGCAGGGCGATGCACATGTCCATGTCGCCATTGGCCGCGAAATACCCGCAGCCCCCGCCATAGACCCCGCGCTTTTCCGGCTCCAGCTCGTCGATGATCTCCATCGCCCGCACCTTGGGCGCGCCCGAGACCGTGCCCGCCGGCAACCCCGCCAGCAGCGCCGAGAGCGCGTCATGCTCCTCGCTCAGCTCGCCCACCACGTTCGACACGATATGCATCACGTGGGAATAACGCTCGATGATGAACTGTTCGGTCGGGCGCACGGTGCCGATCTTGGCGACCCGGCCCACATCGTTGCGCCCCAGGTCGAGCAGCATCAGGTGCTCGGCGCATTCCTTGGCATCTGCCAGCAGATCCGCCTCCAGCGCGTCATCCTCGGCCGATGTCGCACCCCGTGGCCGGGTGCCCGCGATCGGCCGGATCGTCACCTCGCGGCCGAACACCCGCACCAGGATCTCGGGGCTGGCGCCCACGATCTGGAACCCGCCGAAGTTGAAATAGAACATGAAGGGCGAGGGGTTTGTTCGCCGCAAGCTGCGGTAAAGCGCGAAGGGCGGCAGGGGGAAGGCCTGGGACCAACGCTGGGACGGCACCACCTGGAAGATGTCCCCGGCGCGGATGTAGTCCTTGGCGCGCTCCACCGCGGCCAGGTAATCGGCATGGGCGAAGTTCGAGACCGGCTCTCCGAGCTCGGCCGCCTCGCCCAGATCGCGCCGCTCGGCCATGGCGGAGCGTTCCAGGTCGCGCACCGCGTCCATCACCCGCTCCGCCGCCTGGGCATAGGCGGCCCGCGCCGACTGTCCGCCCCCCGCCGAACCGTTTGCCCAGACCGGCGAGACCACCGTGACCTCGCCCTTCACCCCGTCCAGAACCGCCACCACCGAGGGCCGCACCAGCACCGCGTCCGGCAGGCCCAGCGGGTCGGGGTTCACATTCGGCAGATGCTCCACCAGCCGGATCATGTCATAGCCCAGATAGCCGAACAGCCCCGCCGCGATCGCGGGCAGCTCATCGGGCATCTCGATCCGGCTCTCGGCGATCAACGCGCGCAATGCGGCCAGGGGATCACCGGGGATGTCCTCGAACGCTTCCGCATCGAACCGGGCGGAGCGGTTGATCCGCGCGCCGGTGCCGCGACACTCCCAGATCAGGTCGGGCTTCAGCCCCACCACCGAATAGCGCCCGCGCACCTCGCCGCCGGTGACGGATTCCAGCATGAAGCTGTCCTTGCGCGCGCCCGCCAGCTTCAGCATCAGCGACACGGGCGTGTCCAGATCCGCCGCCAGCCGGGTGTAGACCACCTGGTTCTCGCCGCGCCCATGGGCGGCCTCGAAGGCATCGAAACTGGGGGTCAGGGCCATGGCGGGGTCTCTCGCGGGTCATCTGCCCGAAGGCGGGGCAGGCGGGCTCAGGGGAACTGTGCGTGAATGCCGTTGATCGCGCTCTGGTTGATGGTGATCCCGGCCTCCTGCTGGATCGCGGTGGCATAGGCGGTGAACACATCCTCGGCCAGGGTCTGGGAGACGCTCTGGTCCAGCACGTTGCGCAGGAAGGCCGCATCCGGGTCCTCGGTATCCGGCGGCAGGATCGCGGTCAGCTGGGCCACGATCACCACGCCGTTGCCGGGCACGAGCGCCACGTCGCCTTCGGCCTCCAGCGCGAAGACATCGGTGACCAGTGCCGGGGGCGTGCCCTCGATGAAGGCCTCGCGGGTCAGGCCGGTCTCCACCTGCCGATCCAGGCCCTGGTCGGCGAAGCTCTCGCCGCCGCGCAGGGCCTCGGCCACGCGCGCGGCCTCCGCGCTTAGCGCGTCTTGCAGGCGCTGCGCCTCCCAGCCCGCCACCACATCCTCCCGCACCTCGTCGAAGGGCAAAAGCCGGGGGGGCACGACCTCGTCGAGCCGCAGGGCAAAGACACCGCCGTCGTCGAGGGTCTCGATTTCGGGAAAATCGCCCTCGCTCAGGGTGTTGGCCAGGGCGCGCACTTCCGGATAGGCGGCGATGCCCTCGGTGGTGGTCGCCGTCAGCGACAGCTCGCCCAGCTCCGCCGGCGTGTCGGCGGCCAGCTCTTCGAGCGTGGCGCCCCCGGCCAGCAGATCATCAAGCGCCTCGATTTCGTCGGCCACGGCCCGGCGGGCGGCATCGCCCGCCAGCGCGGCGGTCAGCTCGTCGCGCGCCTCTTCGAAGGTGGTGACCTGGGCGGCCAGGGCCGCGTTGATCCGGAACAGGGCCGGGCCCAGGGCCGTGCGCACCGGCCCGACGATTCCGGTCTCCTGATCGCCGAAAACGACCTCTGCCACCGCGTCGTCGAGATCGTCGCGCGCCACCTCGCCGAGATCCACATCCTCCAGGCTCAGATCGCGCGCGGCCAGGAGCTCTTCGAAGCTCTGCGCGCCGCTATCGAGGGCGGCCTTGGCCTCGGCGGCTTGCGCCTCGGTGCCGAAGACGACGCGATCCAACAGGCGGCGCTCGGGCTGGACATAGACCGACGCGGCCCGGTCATAGGCCGCGCGCAGATCCTCCTCGGAGGGCGAGACCTGGTCCTGCATCATCTCCGGGCTCAGCAGCACGTAGGTGATCTCGCGCGTCTCGGGCGCGGTGAAGGCCGCCGGGTTCGCGTCGTAGAACGCGCGCAGTTCCGCATCCGTTGGCATCGCCTGGGTCAGGGCCACCAGGTCCGGCGTGATCTCGGCCCAGGTGAAGTCCCGCCGCGCGGCGATGAAGTCATAAAGCGTGCCGGTATAGGCCTGCGGCGCGCGCAGCCCGCCGATCACCGCCGCCTGCAGCAGGTTGCGCGCGGCCTCGTTGCGCACGTCGGCCTCGAATTCCTCGGGGGAGAGGTTGTTTTGCTGCAGGGTGAACTCGTACGCCTCCCGGTCGAAGCCGCCGCCGATCCCGGAAAAGGCGGGGATCGTCTGGATCTGCTCGGCCACGCGCATATCCCCCACGCTGACGCCAAGCTTCGCCGCCTCGTTGTCGATGGCCGCCGTGTTGACCAATTGCGCCAGCACCTGGCGGTCGAGCCCCAGCTCCCGCGCCTCGGCCATGGAGACGGCGCGCCCGCGCTGCTGACCGGCGGCGCGCAGCTGTGTCTGCAAGGCCCGGGCGTATTCATCCACGGTGATGTCGGTGTCGCCCACCGAGCCCACGCGCGCGTTCGAGCCGCCGAAGCTGGAAATGCCGAACCCCGCCAGCGCCACGATCAGCAGGCCCAGCAGGATGAACATGAAGAAGTTGGAGGTTTTACCCTTCATTGCAGTCGTCGCTCCCCGATCCCGCCCCGCGCCGGTGTGGCGGTGCCCGTTGTCAGGCGTCTGTTTAGGCGCTTGCGGCAGGGGCGGCAAGCGGATGCGCGCGTCGCTTGGCGCAGTTTTGAACGTGGATCGGGGCAGGGAGGGGCGCGGCCCCCCGGACCCAAGGGATATTCCGGGACTTGATCGCGGGGGCTCAGGCCGGGGCGTAGGTGTTCAGCCGGTCGGCGAGGGCGGCGATGCCGTCCGCGTCGATATTGGCGAAGGCAAAGCGCATCTCGCGACCTCCCCGCGCGGCGCCTTGGGGCGCGAACATGGTGCCGGGCAGGGCGAGCACCCCGATCTCGGACACCATCCGCTCCGCCAGCGCGTCCGAAGGGATCCCGAGCCGGTGGCGCGCATAGCCGAAATAGGCGCCGCAGCCCAGAAGCTCCCAGTCGCGCAGGCCCTGGAACGCCGCCTCCATCGCCGCGCGGCGGGCGAGGATCTCGGCCCGTTCCCCGGCCAGCCAGTCCGAAAGGTGCCGCAGCCCCCAGAGGGCCGCGCGCTGGCCCAGTTGCGGCGCGCAGATCTGCACTGTGTCGAGGAATTTCTCCACCTGCGCCAGGCGGTCGGGCGCACAGGCCACCGCCCCCACCCGGTGCCCGGTCAGCCGATAGGCCTTGGAAAAGGAATAGAGCGAGATCACCGTCTCGTCCCAGTCCGGATCCGACAGCAGGCCGTGGGGCGCACCCGCGCGGCTGTCGAAATCGCGGTAGGTCTCGTCGAGGATCAGCGCGAGGCCCCGCCTGCGCGCGAGATCGCGAAAGGCCGCGAGCAACTCGGCAGGATACTCCACGCCGCCGGGGTTGTTGGGGCTGACCAGCACGATCGCGCGGGTGCGCGCATCGATCAGGGCGGCGGCGGCCTCCGGGTCCGGCAGCAGGCTGTCGCCGGTGTCGAGCGCGCGCGCCGCAACCCCGGACATTTGCAGCCACATCTGGTGGTTGAAATACCACGGCACCGGCAGAATCACGTTATCGCCGGGCGCGGCCAGCGTCGCCATCACCGCCGCGAAGGCCTGGTTGCAGCCCGAGGTGATCGCGATCTGCCCCTCGGCCACGGTGCCGCCATAGCGCGCGGTCATCTGCGCGGCCAGTTCGGCGCGCAGCTCCGGCAGACCGAGCACGGGACCATAAAGATGCGTGCCCGGATCCTCATCCAGTGCCGCCGCCATCGCCGCGCGCAGGGCCGGGGGCGGCGGGGCCACCGGGGCGGCCTGGCTGACATTCAGCAGCTCCAGCCCCGCGGGCAGGCGCGCCGCGGCGAGCCAGCGCCGCGCCTCCATCACCGGCGGGGCCGGGGTGGCGGCCATGGCCGGGGCGAGGGGGAGCGTCATCTCAGGTCCCCCGGTAGGGTTCCACGTATTGCAGCGCCATGTCCCAGGGAAAGAAGATCCAGGTGTCCTGGCTCACCCCGGTGATGAAGGTGTTGACCATGGGCTCGCCCTTGGGCTTGGCATAGACGGTGGCGAAATGGGCGTTGGGATACATCTGGCGCACCACCTCCAGCGTCCGGCCGCTGTCGACCAGATCGTCGATCACCAGAACCCCGGTCCCGTCGCCCATCAGCTCCGCATCCGGGGCGTTGAGCACCACGGTCTCGCCCTGGGTCTGGTGGTGATAGGACTGCACCGAAATCGTCGCCACCTGCCGGATGTCCAACTCGCGCGCCACGATCATCGCCGGGGCCATCCCGCCCCGGGTGATCGCCAGGATCATCCGCCAGGACCCGTCCGGCCCCGGCCCGCGCTTGTCCAGCCGCCAGGCCAGCGCGCGGCTGTCCCGGTGGATCTGGTCCCAGCTGACATGGAAGCCCTTTTCATGC
The DNA here is from genome assembly GCF_028807315.1 of Dinoroseobacter sp. PD6. Lineage (NCBI taxonomy): Bacteria > Pseudomonadati > Pseudomonadota > Alphaproteobacteria > Rhodobacterales > Roseobacteraceae > Dinoroseobacter > Dinoroseobacter sp. PD6. Next base: position 301,486 of record NZ_JARAMN010000001.1, read on the forward strand.
GGCAGTTGATCGGTCATGTCCGTCCCTCATCCGGTTTGGCGGTGTTTGTAATCCAGCCCGTTGTCGGTGACCAGAACCCTCAACTCAGCGCGATCCGCGCGCCTACGAGGGCCAGCGCGCCGCCCAGGACCCGGTCGATCCAGGTCTTGGCACGCATATAGACCGCCCGCGGTCCGGGCAGCGAGAAGAGCCGCGCCACCACCACGTACCACAGGCCCTCGACCAGCAGCACCAGCGCCAGCACGATCGCGATCTCGCCCCCGGTGATGTCCGTGGGCAGGATGCCGACGAAGACCGCGCCGAAGAAAACCGGCACCTTGGGGTTCGACAACTGCGTGAAGAGGCCCAGCCTGAATGTCGCCCAGCCCGTGCGCGGCACCGTCCCCGACGCCTCCGGCAGCGGGTCGGGCGCGTGGCGCCACATCATGAACGCCACGAATAACAGGAAGGCGGCCCCCGCCAGCTTCATCGCCGTCAGCAGCACCGGCATCACCTGGAAAAGCGCCGCAAGCCCCAGCAGGGCGGCGCCCGCCCAAACCGTCGCGCCGACCCCGAAGGCCAGCGCCAGCAAGAGCCCCGCGCCCAGACCCTCCGCCGCGGCGGTTCGGGTGATCACCACGAAAGAGGGCCCCGGGCTGATCGCCGCCAGCAGGTGAATGAAGGCAATCGAGGCGAAGGCCGCGAGCGTCACGGGGCCCGCTCCGCCAGAAGCCGCAGGCCGAGCCCGCCCAGCACCACCGCGCAGACCCGGTCGAGCCAGGTCTTCGCCCCGACATAGGCGCGCCGCGCGCCGGGTCGGGCGAGCGCGGTGACCAGCAGGGCATAGACCGCGATCTCGACCGCCAGGTGGTTCAGGGTGATGAACGCCACCGCCCCGACGCCCAGGTCCGGCGGAAAGATCACCACGAGGACACCGGCCGAGAACAGCACCGATTTCGGGTTCAGCAGGTTGATCGCCGCACCGCGCCGGAACGCGCCTCGCGCTGACACCTGCGGCGCGTCCGCCAGGGGCGCGCGCGCCGACCGCCAGGTCGCCCGGGCGATATAGATCAGGTAGAGCGCGCCCGCGGTCTTCATCACCCCGTAAGCCGCGGGAAACAGGGTGAACAGCGCCTCCAGCCCCAAGAGCGCCGCAAGCGTCCAGAGCGCAGCCACGCAAGCCAGCCCGCAGCCGGTCCAGAGCGCCCGCACCCGCCCCGCCGAAAGTGCTGTATGCGTCAGCACCAGCAGCGCGGGACCGGGGCTCGCCATGGCCACCAGCAGGGCCACGTTGAACGCCAGGATCTGCGCGACGTCCACCCTACTTGCGGCCCGTCACCGCGTCGATATCGGGCGCATCCACCGCTTTCATGCCCACAACGTGGTAGCCCGCATCCACGTGATGCACTTCGCCCGTGACCGCACTCGACAGGTCCGACAGCAGGTAGAGCGCGGATTTGCCGACCTCTTCCTGCGTCACCGTGCGCCGCAAGGGGGAGTTCAACTCGTTCCACTTCATGATGTAGCGGAAATCCCCGATGCCCGACGCGGCCAGGGTCTTGATCGTGCCCGCACTGATCGCGTTGACGCGGATGTTCTGCTTGCCCAGATCCTCGGCCAAGTACTGCACCGAAGTCTCCAGCGCCGATTTGGCGATACCCATCACGTTGTAATGGGGCATGACCTTTTCGGCGCCGTAATAGGTCAGGGTCAGGCAGGCGCCACCATCGGTCATCAGCTTCTCTGCGCGCTGGCACACGGCGGTGAAGGAATAGACCGAGATATCCATGGTCATGCGGAAATTCTCGGCGCTGGTGTCGACATAGCGCCCGCGCAGCTCCGACTTGTCGGAAAACCCGATGGCATGGACGACGAAATCCATCTTGCCCCAGGCCTCCGACAGCCCGTCGAATACCGCGTCCAGCGAGGCAGTGTCGGTCACGTCGCAATCGTAAAGCTGGGTGACGCCCAGCCGCTCCGCCAACGGCACGGCGCGCTTGCGGAATGCCTCGCCCTGGTAGGTCAACGCCAGCTCCGCGCCCTGTTCCGCAAGCGCTTGCGCAATGCCCCAGGCAATGGACTTGTCATTCGCCAATCCCATGATCAGCCCGCGTTTTCCGTGCATCAATCCCGTTGACATCTCTTTACCTTGTCCACTACCTGCAGTTCGGCACCGTGTAGGCCAAAGGGTTAATGCCTTCAAGAGAACAGGTGCCACAGTCCATCCATCGGAGGCAGTTCGCCATGGCAGAGAGATCCGGCAAATTCGCGGGCGACAACCCGTTCGACATCACCCGCGCGTGGTTGGCAGAGGCCGAGGCCTCCGAGCCGAACGATCCCAACGCGATGGCGCTGTCGACCGTGGACGCGGATGGGCTGCCCAATGTGCGCATGGTCCTGCTCAAGGAGATCGAAGACGACGCCTTCGTGTTCTACACCAATTACGGCTCCGCCAAGGCAGCCGAACTGGACCAGGCCGGCAAGGCCGCGGTCGTGTTTCACTGGAAATCCCTGCGCCGGCAGATCCGTGTGCGCGGCCATGTCAGCCGCGAGGACGGACCGAAGGCGGATGCCTATTACAAGTCGCGCTCCCTCCAGAGCCGGATCGGCGCCTGGGCGTCGGAGCAATCCCGCCCCCTCGAAAGCCGCGCGGCACTGATGGCGCGTGTGGCGAAACTCGGTCTCGAAAAGGGGCTCAATCCGGACCGCCCTCCCTTTTGGGGTGGGTATCGCCTGCGTCCGGTGGAAATGGAATTCTGGGCGGATGGTGATTTTCGCCTGCACGATCGCTATCGGTGGACTCGTGCCGACGGGGAAAGCGATTGGAAAATCAGCCGCTTGAACCCTTGACGGTTAACAAACCATTAAGATAAACCCGGCGACCTATCAACTTTTTGTTGCGCCCATCCAAAACACATGTGACCATTAAGACCTTGGTTACAAGACCTGTCACTCACTCATGATTACCCCGGATTACCGCCCGTGCAAAAGCCGATAACCAGTAGTCCCCTTGTCTATGGGACAGTCAAATGGTTCGATCCCAAGAAGGGGTTCGGCTTTGTCGTGGGCGAGGCCGATGGCCCCGATATCCTGCTGCATGCCAACGTATTGCGGAATTTCGGGCAGAGTTCGGTGGCCGATGGATCGCAGATCCAGATCCGCGTGCAGGAAACGCCGCGCGGCATCCAGGCGGTCGAAGTGGTCGCCATCACGCCCCCGGAAATGGATCTCGACGACGAAGGCCCGCTTGGTGCGCCGCAGAATTTCGACGACGTCCCCATGGTCCCCGGGCGCGTGAAATGGTTCGACAAGGTGAAGGGCTTCGGCTTTCTCAACGTGTTCGGCGCGGATGAGGATATCTTCGTACACATGGACGTGCTGCGGCGCTGCGGCTTTTCCGATTTGCAGGCCGGAGAGGCCGTGGCGGTCCGCATCGGCGAGAGCGAGCGGGGGCGCCTCGCCCTCGAGGTTCTGAGTTGGGACGCCGCGCAGAAAGTCGAATGATCCGACGCATGGTTCTGCGCGCGCTGGTTCTGCCGCTGGTGCTGTGCCTGGCGGTTCTACCGCTTCACGCGGCTTGCGCCCCGGACCGGGTGGAACTGGAGGGCCCCTGGGGGCGCGCTGCCTTCGACATCGAACTGGCCGACACCGACGAGACCCGGGGCCGGGGGCTGATGTTCCGCGAAAGCCTGCCGCAACAGGCGGGCATGCTCTTCGTCTACGACCGTCCGCAGCCGGTGTCGTTCTGGATGCGCAACACGCTGATCCCGCTGGACATGATCTTCGCCGACCGCACCGGCATCGTCCGCAAGGTCCATCGCAACGCGGTTCCGCTCGACGAGACACCGATCTTCGGCGGCGACGAGGTGTTCGCCGTGCTGGAAATCAACGGCGGCATGACCCTGAGTCTGGGCATCTCCGAAGGTACGCTGATGCGGCACCCGGCCTTCGACCAGACCACCGCCGCGTGGCCTTGCGCCGATTGACTGCGGTTTGCGTCTTTGCAAACGCTGCGAACCTGTCTAAGGAAGCCCTCGTCGGGGCGTAGCGCAGCCTGGTAGCGCGACGGTTTTGGGTACCGTAGGTCGCAAGTTCGAATCTTGCCGTCCCGACCAACAGATCCTGCAAAGCCCCATGCGCCGCGATGACGTGCGCAACCGGTCAGCCGAGGCGCGCGGCGATCACTGCGGCATGCGCACGACGCTGCGATATAAGCCCGCGCCCGGCTCCGTAGAACACCCGCGACCGCCGTACTGCCGCCCGCCCGATGTGCGATCACCTAGCGCTTGCGCCGCGCCGCCAGCGACAGCGCCACTACCGCGCCCAGCAGGAAGGGCAGCGCCGGTGCGATCGGAATCGCGGTGACCGGCGGCAACTCCGGCGTGCCGGGGGGCACCGGGTTCGGCCCCGGATCGTCCCCGAACGTGACGACCGGCGGAGGCGCTGGCGGAGGCGCTGCGCTGATCCAGGTGCCGTCACCGCCATCGTCACCACCGTCCTGCAGCAGCAGGATCGCCAACAGAACCGCAAGCGCGACCACGATCAGGGGGTCGACCGCGGGCAAGACGGGGCCGGGCAAGCCGCCGTAATCCCCCGGCACAGGTGTCGAACTGGCCGCGCGCGCGTTCCACTTGCCGCCGTGATAGGCATCCTGGCTCACGCCGAGGAATGCGCCCTGATCATCATACCCGACGACGGCCGCGGGCGCAGGAGGGGTCATCGCGACAAGAGCCGCGACCGCCAGGGGGCGGACTGAGATTGGTGCCAAAACATGGCCTCACTGGTTACGTTACGAACGCCAGGCACCACACACAGGGCCTGGGATTGGGTCGGAATAGACTCGAATTAAGTTCAATTTAAGGCAATCCGCCGCGCCAATGTCACAAATGTGCCCCAGGCGCCGCCGGGCTCCTTTTCGCGCAGGCCCCGCCGCACGGGCGTGGCAGCGTCGGCCCCGGGAGCCCGTGGCGCCACCAGGTGCGAATCGTCCTGCCGCGCCGGTCAGGCCTCGCATGGCACAGATCTGGGCCGCCAAACCGCCCCGATTCCTTAACCTGTATGAAGAATGCGTTAATTTTCCGGATGTGTTCTCCAAGGGGCCCAACACCCCTCCGGCGCAAGCCCCCAAGCGAATCTGGGTTAATCCACCGTCAATAGTATTTTGACCCATTCGCGTCACAAAATGTAGTTGACCCTAAGCCCCGCTCTACGCCAGATTGTGTGGGCGGAGGAGACGAACACCACATATGGTGGTATCCTCAAGACAGACACAAGGTTCAGCACTTGACCCCGATGGCCGCGGCATCTCGGGGGCCGGACCCGGCTGGCTTGGTCTCCTCCGCACGAGATCACATCGGCACGGGCGGACCAACCGCATGGCCGGGAAACGAAAATGGCCAACATGGGGCAGACATGAAAATCGAACGCCATTTCACCAAAGATGGAACTGACGCTTACGCCGGGATCGAGTTCTCGATCACCGCGTCCGAAATTCGCAACCCCGATGGCACCGTGGTGTTCCGGCTCGACGAGGTCGAAGTGCCCAGCTCCTGGAGCCAGGTCGCCTCGGACGTGATCGCGCAGAAATACTTCCGCAAGGCCGGCGTTCCCGCCGCCCTGAAGCCCGTCCGCGAAAAGGGCGTGCCGGAATTCCTGTGGCGCTCGGTGGCAGACGAGGCCGCGCTCGCGAAGCTGCCCGCAGAGAAACGCTATGGCGGCGAAACCTCCGCCCGCCAGGTGTTCCGCCGTCTGGCAGGCGCCTGGGCCTATTGGGGCTGGAAGGGGGGCTATTTCTCCACCGAGGCCGATGCCCGCGCCTATTTCGACGAGATGCAGCTGATGCTGGCCCGCCAGATGGCCGCGCCGAACAGTCCGCAATGGTTCAACACCGGCCTGCACTGGGCCTACGGCATCGACGGTCCTGCGCAGGGCCATTATTACGTGGATCACAAGTCGGGCAAGCTGACCAAGTCCACCTCTTCCTATGAACACCCGCAGCCCCATGCCTGCTTCATCCAGTCCGTCGCCGACGACCTGGTGAATGACGGCGGCATCATGGACCTGTGGGTCCGCGAGGCGCGGCTTTTCAAATACGGCTCCGGCACCGGCACGAATTTCTCCTCCCTTCGTGCCGAAGGAGAGGCTCTGTCAGGCGGGGGTAAGTCCTCCGGCCTGATGGGGTTCCTCAAGATCGGAGACCGGGCCGCAGGGGCCATCAAGTCCGGTGGCACCACACGCCGGGCCGCGAAGATGGTGATCTGCGACGCCGATCACCCCGATATCGAGGAATTCGTGAACTGGAAGGTGAAGGAGGAGCAGAAGGTCGCCTCCCTCGTCGCCGGCTCGAAAATGCACGAGGCCAAGCTGAACGAGATTTTCGCCGCGATCGGCGAATGGGACGGGCTGGGCGAGGATGCGGTGGACCCCACCAAGAACGCCGCGCTGAAATCCGCGATCCGGGCCGCCAAGAAGGTGCAGATCCCCGAGACCTACATCAAGCGGGTGCTGGATTACGCCAAGCAGGGCTACGCCTCCATCGAGTTCCCGACCTATGACACCGACTGGGATTCCGAGGCGTATAACTCGGTCTCCGGGCAGAACTCCAACAACTCCGTGCGGGTCACCGACGCCTTCCTCAAGGCCGTCAAGGACGACGCGGATTGGGAGCTGATCCGCCGCACCGACGGCAAAGTCGCGAAAACCATCAAGGCGCGCGAGCTGTGGGAAACCATCGGCCACGCGGCCTGGGCCTGCGCCGATCCGGGCATCCAGTTCCACGACACGGTCAACGACTGGCACACCTGCCCCGAAGATGGCGCGATCCGCGGCTCCAACCCGTGCTCGGAATACATGTTCCTCGACGACACGGCGTGCAACCTGGCATCCATGAACCTGCTGACCTTCTACAAGGACGGCAAGTTCAACGCCGAGGGCTACATGCACGCGGCCCGTCTCTGGACGCTGACCCTGGAAATCTCGGTGCTGATGGCGCAGTTCCCGTCCAAGGAAATCGCGCAGCGCTCCTACGACTTCCGCACCCTCGGTCTCGGCTATGCCAATATCGGCGGGCTGCTGATGAACATGGGCTATGGCTATGACAGCGACGAGGGGCGGGCGCTCTGTGGGGCGCTGACCGCGATCATGACCGGGGTGAGCTATGCCACCTCCGCCGAGATCGCTGCAGAGGTCGGGCCGTTCCCGGGTTATGCCAAGAACGCCGATCACATGCTCCGCGTGATCCGCAACCACCGCAACGCGGCCTATGGCAAGACCGACGGCTACGAAGCGCTCGCGACGAAACCGGTAGCGCTCGATCACGCCAACTGCCCGGACCAGACGCTGGTCAAGCTGGCCATGTCCTCCTGGGACGAGGCGCTGAAGCTGGGCGAGCAGCACGGCTATCGCAATGCGCAAGCCACGGTGATCGCGCCCACGGGTACCATCGGTCTGGTGATGGATTGCGACACGACCGGGATCGAGCCGGACTTCGCCCTGGTGAAGTTCAAGAAGCTCGCGGGCGGCGGCTACTTCAAGATCATCAACCGCTCGGTCCCCGCGGCGCTGGACACGCTGGGCTACAGCTCGGCCCAGATCGAAGAGATCATCGCCTATGCGGTGGGCCACGGCACGCTCGGCAACGCGCCCGGCGTGAACCACACGGCGCTGATCGGCCACGGCTTCGGGCCTGAGCAGATCGAGAAGATCGAGGCGGCGCTGCCGTCGGCCTTCGACATCCGGTTCGTGTTCAACCAGTGGACCCTGGGCGAGGCGTTCTGCACCGAGGTGCTGGGCATTCCCGCGGCGAAACTGAACGATCCGACCTTCGACATGCTGCGGCATCTGGGTTTCGCGAAGAAAGACATCGATCTGGCCAATGATCATGTCTGCGGGACCATGACGCTGGAGGGCGCGCCCTTCCTGAAAGCCGAACACTACTCGGTCTTCGACTGCGCCAACCCCTGCGGCAAGCGCGGCAAACGGTTCCTGTCGGTGGACAGCCACATTCACATGATGGCCGCGGCGCAGAGCTTCATCTCGGGCGCGATCTCGAAGACGATCAACATGCCCAACGATGCCACGATCGAGGATTGCCAGAAGGCCTATGAGCTGAGCTGGTCGCTGGGCACCAAGGCCAACGCGCTCTACCGCGACGGCTCCAAACTCAGCCAGCCGCTCGCCGCGGCCCTGGTGGAGGATGACGAGGAGGCCGCGGAGGTTCTGGAAACCGGCTCCACCATGGAGAAGGCCCAGGTCATCGCCGAGAAGATCGTCGAGAAGGTGGTCATCAAGGAGGTCATCAAGGCCCACCGCGAAAAGCTGCCCGAGCGGCGCAAGGGTTATACCCAGAAGGCCATCGTGGGCGGGCACAAGGTGTATCTGCGCACGGGAGAGTATGCCGACGGCAACCTCGGCGAGATCTTCATCGACATGCACAAGGAAGGCGCGGGCTTCCGGGCGATGATGAACAACTTCGCCATCGCGGTCTCGGTCGGCCTGCAATACGGCGTGCCGCTGGAGGAGTTCGTGGATGCCTTCACTTTCACCAAGTTCGAGCCCGCGGGCATGGTGCAGGGCAATGACAGCATCAAAAACGCCACCTCGATCCTGGACTACATCTTCCGCGAGTTGGCGGTGAGCTATCTCGACCGCACGGATCTGGCCCATGTGGCGCCCCAGGGCGCGACCTTCGACGATATCGGCCGGGGCGAGGAAGAGGGGGTCTCCAACGTCAAGGAGATGTCCGATAGTGCGGCCAGCAAGTCGCTGGAAGTGCTCAAGCAGATCAGCTCGACCGGCTACCTGCGCAAGCGGATGCCCCAGGAGTTGGTAGTGCTGCAGGGCGGGGGCAAGCCGGTGACGGCGGAGATCCCGGTCGTCGGCACGATCGGCGGCGGCGAGGTGGCGACGATGACCGCGCTTCGCAGCGAAACGACCGTGGCCACGACGACGTCGATCGACCCGCGCGCCAAGGCCAAGATGCAGGGCTACGAGGGCGAGGCCTGCGGCGAGTGCGGCAACTACACGCTGGTGCGCAACGGCACCTGCATGAAGTGCAACACCTGCGGCGGAACGAGCGGCTGTAGCTGAGTGAGGGCAGAATGATGTCGTTAAAAATTGCAAAGTTTCCACCAAACCGTCGTTCACAGCCCTATCGTGACGAGACGAAACAGAACGACCTTTTCGTTGAAGCGGAAGTAAATCGTGACGGTGTCGGAATGGGAGTGCTTAGTGATGGCACACCTTACCTAAATCAGAGAGCTATAGGTGACCTTTGTGGGCTGCGAAACAAGTATATCGGGTTGATCTCCGCTGACTGGGATTCGGATAAACCCACGAAAGAAGTAGTTCGCGTCAAAGAGCTGTTGTTTGAAGCAACGGGCAATATCCCTAGTGAGCCTCACATTGAGGTTTGGCAGGGGCGCAAACGGCATCTCGCATATCCAGATACAGTTTGTCTTGCGATCCTTGAGTATTTTGCTTTCGAAGCCGAACGAGCTGGTGCTGACCTAGCACTTCGAAACTATAGAAAGCTTGCTGGTCATGGGCTGAAACGGCTCATTTACGCTCAAACCGGTTACGTGCAACGCGAAGTAGAAGATGTCTGGAAGATCTTCCGCGATAGGGTAAGCCTGACGTTCGATTCGGTTCCAGCGGGATACTTTGGTGTCTTTCAGGAGCTTGCTCCAATGATCGTGTCTCTTGGCGAAGCGGGGCTTCATATAGATGAAGCATTTGTACCAGACATCAGCGTGGGCAGAGCTTGGTCGACGCATTGGGAAAAGTGCGGGCTTTCTGCAAAGTATGGCAACCGCGCGACTTACCCGCATAATTTTCCATCCTATTTTCCCCAAGCGGCAAGTAATCCTCAACTAGCCCGTTGCTATCCCGAAGACGCTCTCGGTGAGTTCAGGCGTTGGTTTCGCCAAGACTACATCGGCGATGGAAAATTTAGGAATTACATCTCGCAGAAGGCTGCTCAGAAAAAACTGCCGAATAACTACGTGGAGCGCGCGGTTATTGCTCTGACTAAAGGTGACTGACGCAGTATCGGCGGTAGTTTGACAGCAAAGAAATTTCGAATCCGGGGCGGGTGCGCTCGCCCTAGACGCAGATCAGGCCGCAGGCAGAAAACTCGGGCGGTATAATCACGAGCCTGATCAGCGAAACTCCACAGGCGGCCTTCGGGCCGCCTTTTTCTTTGGGCACCGGCCGGTTGGGAGCGAAAGTTAACGCCTCGCGCGAAGAGGCGATTTTTGCGCCGACAAATTTTTTCGGAAGTTTGCGGGGGATCAAGGGCTTCCAGAGATTTGTTTCGCGAGCGAAACATTCTGTTTCTTGAATATAAGGCGAAAGGTTAACGGGACTGCCCGGCGGGTTCGGGCAGCAGGGTCTGCGCGCTGGTGCCCGCGCCGAGCGCGCAGCGTTTGCGCAGCCGGGCGCGGGCCCGGGCGAGGCGCGACAGGACCGTCCCGGGCGGGATGCCCGCGCGTCGGGCGACCTCTTCGGGGGTGCGGCCCTCGATCACCACCTCCATGAGGACCCGGCGCTGGTCCTCTGGCAGGGCGGCGATGGCCTCCATCACCTCCGCAAAGGCGACCCGGCGCTCGCCGGTGTCGGCGGTCGCACTGGCCCAGTCGGTTTCCTCCAGCGGCTCGCTTGCCGGCTGGCGGCCCCGGCGGCGGAGCCCGTTGCGCAGGGTGGCGCGGGCATAGGCGGGCAGGGCGGTGATCTCGGCCCCGGCGCGTTGCCGGGTCCAGACTTGCAGCAGGGCTTCCTGCACCAGGTCTTCGGCCTCGGCGCGGGAGCCTGTCAGCGCGCGGGCGGCGCGGGTGAGGCCGGGGATCAGGGCCACGAGGGCGGCCTCCCGGGCGTCGGTTGGCGGGGGCATGCGTGTCATGGCGCGACCCTGCGCCCGCTCCGGCCCCCGGACAATAAGAGGAAAGCTGCCGAGCAGGTTTGCGCCGGGGGATATCGGCGGCGGTTTGCGCGCGGCGGGTGCCGGAATGGGCGGGTCCGCGCCCGTTCGGGCCGGGGCGCGGCGGGGCGGGATGGAAAGGGGCGCAATTGGCTCTTGGTGAGGGAAGGCGGCGGAAGTCGCCCCTTCGCATGTCAACTCAAGGAGACCAAAGAAATGAAAACCACGATCCTGAGCAGTGTCGCGGCAATGGCCCTGGTGGCGTCGGCCACGGCGATGAGCGCCAACACCGAGATGGATGCGGATGGCGACGGGGTGTACTCCTTTGCCGAACTGCTGGTGGGCAATCCGACCCTGACGGAGGAAGCCTATACCACCATGGATGCGAATGCCGACGGGGCGGTGGACCCTGATGAGCTGGCCGCGGCGCAGGAAGCCGGGCTTTATCCGGCCGGCGGCTGACCGCGACTGCCACGCATAGCGGGACGGTGACCGGGGTCTGGGCGTGCTCAGGTCTCGGCGCCGAGTGCCACGAGCCGCGCCCTCAGGGGCGCGGCTTTTTGCGATCCGGTTTCCAGGGCGTGAACATAGGCGTGGGTCAGAAACAGCCGCGCCTCGGCGGGGCGCAGGGCGGCGGCTTGCTCGTAGAGGTCGATCAGCGCGCGCGCGTCGTTCTGGGCGAGGGTTGCGCGCAAGGCTGCGGCAAGGTCGGGCTCACTCGGCCGCACGGGACGTCTCGGACAGCGCGGCGGCGGCCCAGGCGCGGAAGCACCGGGTCGGCCCGTCCATGACCGGGGAGAAGGTGCCGCCATCGAACCCGCGCGCAGCGCGGCCGCTCTGCATCCCCTCGACCACGAAGACGTCCTCTTCGAACACGGTTTTCCACTGGGCGGCATTGGCGGCGCGGGCGGCCGGGTCGGTGTCGGGCGCGGCATAGTAGAGGTGCACATGCTCCCGGGTGCGGGTCGGACCATCGGGGTGGAGCAGGATGGCGAAGGCGTGATCCCGGTGCGCGCCGAGCAGAACGTTGGGATAGAGCGCCACGTATTCCGCCCCGGTGTCCCACATGGCAGGCAGGCCGGCAAAATCCGGGAAGGCCGGGGTGCCGTCGGGGCGGCGGGGCCGTTGGTAGACCTCGGTCCCCTGGCCGGAGAAGGCGCCGGGGGCCTCGATGTTGTAGTGGTCTTCGAGCCGCGAGATCTCGTTCAGGCCGGGGTGAACCCAGGGCAGATGATAGCTTTCGCAGTAGTTTTCCACCGCGAGTTTCCAGTTGCATCGCACGGTCAGGGTGAAGCGGCTCTCTGCTCCGCCATGGTGCAGGGGCTGGTCCAGGGCGGCCCAGCGGGCGATGAGGTCGGCATTGGCCTCGGCGAAGGGCGGGGCGGTGCCCGACAGGTTCACAAAGACCACATCGCGCCAGACATGGGAGGGCACCTCGATCAGCCCGAGGGTGGCGCGGTCGATCTGGGCATGTGTGTTGCGGCCCGGCCCGCCCACATGGGGGGTGGTGACGAGGCGTCCATCGGTGGCGTAGCACCACGAATGATAGGGGCAGCGGATCGCGCCCTCGATCCGGCGGGGGGCGTCGACAAGGATCATGCCCCGGTGGCGGCAGACATTGTAGAACACGCGCACCTGGCCTGCGCGGTCGCGCAGCAGCAAGAGCGGCTCGCCGCAGAAGGTCAGGGGCAAGGCATCGCCGGGGGCGGGCACGTCCGAAGCCACTGCGAGCCCGGCCCACTGCGCGGCGAGCAGCGCGTGCTGCTCGGCCCTGTGCATGTCCGGGTCTGTGTAATGAGCGTTGGGCAGGCCGCGCGCCGGGGCGGCGGGAGGCTCTGGCATGGTCTCTGCGGCGGTGTCCGGCATGGGCCCCTCCCTGTGTCTGGCCGCAAGCCTAGGCGGGGGGAGGGGGCGGTATCGCGTGGGTTTTCGACGCGACTGGCCTCAGAGCGACATCCGGCGAGCGATGCCTACTCCGGCAGGGCCGCGCCGCGCGAGAGGGCCGCGACCCCGGTGCGGGCGATCTCCGTCAGGCCAAGCGGGCGCATCAGCTCACCGAAGGCGTCGATCTTGGCGGGGGTGCCGGTGATCTCGAACACGAAGCTCTGCAGGGTGCTGTCGACCACGTTGGCGCGAAAGATCTCGGCCAGGCGCAGGGCCTCGATCCGCTTGTCGCCGGTGCCCGCGACCTTGAAGAGGGCCAATTCGCGCTCGACGCTGGCGCCCTCGACGGTCAGGTCGTGGACCTCGTGGACGGGGACCATGCGCGCCAGCTGCGCCTTGATCTGCTCGATCACCTGGGGCGTGCCGGTGGTCACGATGGTGATGCGGGAGCGGTGACCTTCGTGGTCGATCTCGGCCACGGTCAGGCTCTCGATATTGTAGCCGCGCCCGGAGAAGAGCCCGATCACGCGGGCGAGCACGCCGGCCTCGTTGTCCACGACCACGGCCAGGGTGTGGGTTTCCTGGTGGTCCCCGAAATTGGAGCGCAGGTCATAGGCGGAGTGTTTCGAGGAGCCTTGTTCGATCTTCAGGGGCGACATATCGTGTTCCTTATTCATGTCCGAACAGGCGTTCGAACAATTCCTGTGTTGTTTCAATCCACTCGAAGCGACCCTTGGTGAGAACCCGGGTCGCGCTTCGCTCTTTTTTGGTGCCGGTCGCATCGCCCTTGGTGTGTTTCCCGACCCGCACGCCGAGATCGGGTAAGGGGGCGCCTGGCTTTCCACCGAACCAGCCGTATCGCGCTATTTCCAAGGCGTCGTCCGCGACACTCATCCAGACAACGCATCCTGAAGGCTGTTCGGCGAGACGCAAGCTTACCTTCTGTTCTGCTGTGCTTCCCCCGTCCACGGATGCCTTGAGTTGGACGTGGCGAAGTACGCCGTTTGCCTTCAGGATCAGGTCATAGCCAAAAGCATCTGTATGGCTCCGCGCGACCTCGACGAACTGCTCCATCTTCCAGGCATGCGAGCAAAGCCTGCCGAGGAAGATATACTCCAGATACTCTTCGCGTTCTGCGGAGCGGAGATAATGTGCGTCGCGTGGCACGGACACTGGTCTTTCGGTTTTATGGGCGGGTTCAGCTGTTGGGGGCGAGGTCAGCAGGCCAGCCGCGCCTGGTAGCGGTCGATATTGGGAAACTTGAAGAGCTCGGAAATTGCGCAGTCGGTCTGGCTTTGCATGGCGCTGCGGGCGCCGCGGAGGATTGCCTCGCGGTCGCGGGTGCCGGTCGCGAGGCTGGTGGCCGTGGCCACCTCGCCGTCGATCAGCACCAGGAAGTCGGTGCCGTCCACCGTCACTTGCTGGGTGCGGGGGTCGGTGGCGATGTTCGCCGGGGCCGAAGTTGTGGCGGTGTCGCAGGCGGCGACCCCGAAAAGGGCCGCCACCGCCAGCGCCGGGCCGGTCCGCATCAGACCAGCACCGCGCCCTTGGCGCCGATCGCGCCCTGCGTGTCCGCCTCGCCCAGCAGCATCTCGTTATGCGGCGCGCCCGAGGGGATCATCGGGAAGCAGTTCTCGTGTTTCTCCACGAGACAGTCGAAGATGACCGGGCCGTCATACTCCAGCATCGCCATGATCGCGTCGTCGAGATCCTTGGGGTCCTTGCACAGGATGCCCTTGGCCCCGAAGGCCTCGGCCAGCTTGACGAAATCGGGCAGCGCATCGGACCACGAATGGCTGTAGCGCTCGCCGTGCAGCAACTCCTGCCACTGGCGGACCATGCCGAGGCGTTCGTTGTTCAGGATGAACTGCTTGACCGGCAGCATGTACTGGATCGCGGTGCCCATTTCCTGCATGTTCATCAGCCAGGATGCCTCGCCCGCCACGTTGATCACGAGCGCGTCCGGATGCGCGACCTGCACCCCGATGGAGGCCGGGAAGCCATAGCCCATGGTCCCGAGCCCACCGGAGGTCATCCACCGGTTCGGCTCGTCGAAGCCGAGATACTGCGCGGCCCACATCTGGTGCTGGCCCACCTCGGTCGCGATGAAGCGCTTGGGGTGGTCCTTGGTCAGGGCCTCCAGCCGCTGCATGGCGTATTGCGGCTTGATCGTGGTCTCGGAGTTCTTGAAGTCCAGGCAGCGCACGGTGCGCCATTCCTCGATCTGGGTCCACCAGGCCTTCACCGCGGCCTTGTTGGTCTTGCGGCCGCGGGCCTTCCAGATGCGCAGGGCGTCTTCGAGCACATGGGCGATGTCGCCGATGATGGGCACGTCGGTGCGGATCACCTTGTTGATCGAAGATGGATCAATGTCGATGTGGATCTTCTTGGATTCGGGAGAGAAATCGGCCACGCGCCCGGTGATCCGGTCGTCGAAGCGCGCCCCGATATTGATCATCACGTCGCAGCCATGCATGGCCAGGTTGGCCTCGTAGAGCCCGTGCATGCCCAGCATGCCGATCCAGTTCTCGCCCGAGGCCGGGTAGGCCCCGAGACCCATCAGGGTCGAGGTGATCGGAAAGCCGGTTTCGGCCACGAATTCGCGCAGCAGTTGGCTCGCCGCCGGGCCGGAATTGATCACGCCGCCGCCGGTGTAGAAAATCGGCCGCTCGGCGGTTTCCATCAGCTCGACCATGGCGGTGATCGCGGCCACGTCGCCCTTGACGCGGGGCTGGTAGTGGCGCGTGTCGGCCTTGGCGGGCGGGACATATGTGCCCGAGGCGAACTGCACGTCCTTGGGGATGTCCACCAGCACCGGGCCCGGGCGGCCCGAAGTCGCGACATGGAAGGCCTGGTGGATGGTGTCGGCGAGCAGATCGGTTTCCTTCACCAGCCAGTTATGCTTGGTGCAGGGGCGGGTGATGCCGACGGTATCGGCCTCCTGGAAGGCATCGTTGCCGATCATGAAGGTGGGCACCTGGCCCGTGAGCACGACCATGGGGATACTGTCCATCAGCGCGTCGGTGATGCCGGTGACGGCGTTGGTGGCCCCGGGGCCCGACGTGACGAGCACGACGCCCGGCTTGCCGGTCGAGCGGGCATAGCCCTCGGCGGCGTGGGTCGCGGCCTGTTCGTGGCGCACGAGGATGTGCTTGATCTCGTTTTGCTGGAAAATCTCGTCATAGATCGGAAGAACCGCCCCGCCCGGATAGCCGAATACCGTGTCCACACCCTGATCCTTCAGGGCCTGAACCACCATCTGTGCGCCGGTCATCTGCGTGCTCATCGTGTCATCCTTTGCTTCACGCGGGCCGTTGTGTCGGCCATGGGTCTCTGTCTCGGGTCGTTGCGGTTGGGCATAAAAAAACCCCCGGTCGTTTTCGGGGGCGCACGGGGGATCGGAAGGGTGTCCGTTACCGGCCCATGCGCCTGTTTCCTACGAGTACGACAATACGGGGCATTTATGCTGTTCCTCTCGGTTCGTGCGCGGGACATTAGGGGGGGGATCGGGGGGCGTCAACCGACAAAGGGCCAAGAAAGTGACCTGAGCGGGGCGCTGTGCGGCGTTTTGTTGCGTGCGGGGCGGCTCCGGCGAAAGATTTTCCGCCGGGAGCGCAGTTTCTGGCGTCAGGCGCGTCGGCGTGCGCGCGCGAGCCCGAGACCGCCCAGCCCCAGAAGCAACAGCGGCAGCGCTGCGGGCAGGGGGATCGGCGCGGGCGTGTCGAGGCCGAAGCGGACCTCGGTAATGAAGCGGGCCAGTGTTGGAGCGGCCGGCGCGCTGTAGTCGAGAACCACCCGGTCGAAGGCCGTCATCGTGCCGAATCCGATGAACTGGTCCGACAGGTCATTTCCGTTCGAGGTCACGGTCACGCTGCCGAGCAGGGTTGCGCCGGAATAGGCTTCGAGCACGACGTCGAAAATCGCTGAGGCTCCAACACTGCCCACCTGATCGTTGCCGAAGGTCATGCCGACCTCGAAGGCGTTTAGTCCTATGAACTCCAAGGGAGCAGCGCCCGGATCGCTTCTGACGCCCTCTTCCGAGGAACCGATGCCAAAGTTTGTCGCCACTGCGGTATTTGCAGAGAAATCCGGGGAAGTGTCGATGTCGAACCCGGTGGCGCCAATGGTCGTGAGCGAGGCGAAGTCACTGTAATCGGAATAGGGGGTGACGGCGGCGAAGGCCGGGGCCGCGAGGCCGAGGGTCAGCGCCGTGGCGCAAATACGAAACGACATGGTAGGCAACTCCAAAATTAATATGAGTTAACAGTGCCACTTTTCGCGCGCTTCTGGCAAGCGCGGTCCTGAAGGGGGCGAAAATGACGGATTTTCGGGTTCAATAGCCCGCAATTGTCGCCAAATGCAGAAGAATGTCGTGAAATCGGCCGGACCTGCTTGCGGCCCGCGATATGGGCGTGCATCCTGTCGGGCAAAATCGCCCCGGTTGTCATGGAGTCCTCACCGCCGTGAGCCCGGAGCGGCCCCCGCGGGTGCGACGGGCCGGGCATTGAAAACCGTCCGTGCGCCGCCCACCTTAGAAAGCCTGACCAGGAGACGCCCATGGTTGCCGACCGGGACCCGGGCCGTCTGCCCAACACAAGGACCGAGCATGTCTGAGACACTCAACCAGTATTACCCTGTGCTGCCGCTGCGCGATATCGTGGTCTTCCCCCACATGATCGTCCCGCTCTTCGTGGGGCGCGAGAAATCCGTGCGCGCGCTCGAAGAGGTGATGAAGGACGACAAGCAGATCCTGCTGTCGAGCCAGATCGACCCGGCGGTGGACGATCCCGCGCCGGAAGGGATTTTTGCCTATGGCGTTGTGGCGAATGTGCTGCAACTGCTCAAGCTGCCCGACGGGACCGTGAAGGTTCTCGTGGAAGGGCGCCAGCGCGTGGCGATCACGGAATACACCGACAACGAGGACTTCTTCGAAGCCCATGCCGAGCTTCTGGAGGAAGAGGCGGGCGACCCGGACACGCTGCGCGCGCTGGTGGGGTCGGTGAGCGCCGAGTTCGAGCGCTATGCCAAGATCAAGAAGAACGTCCCCGAAGAGGCGCTGGCGGCGGTCGCCGAAAGCACCGAGCCCGCCAAGCTGGCCGACATGGTGTCCGGCCATCTCGGGATCGAGGTCGGTCGCAAGCAGGAGCTTCTGGAAACCCTGAGCGTCGCCGAGCGGCTGGAGAAGGTTTATGGCCTGATGCAGGGCGAGATGAGCGTTCTGCAGGTCGAGAAGAAGATCAAGTCCCGCGTGAAGTCCCAGATGGAGCGCACCCAGCGCGAATACTACCTGAATGAGCAGATGAAGGCCATTCAGAAGGAGCTGGGCGATGGCGAGGACGGCGCCAACGAGGTGGCCGAACTGGAAGCGCGGATCGCCGAGACCAAGCTGAGCAAGGAGGCCCGCGAAAAGGCCGATGGCGAGATCAAGAAGCTCAAGAACATGAGCCCGATGAGCGCCGAGGCGACCGTGGTGCGCAATTACCTCGACTGGATGCTGTCGATCCCGTGGGGCACGAAATCCCGCGTGAAGAAGGACCTGGGCCGGGCGCAGAAGATCCTCGATACCGATCATTACGGGCTGGAGAAGGTCAAGGAGCGGATCGTTGAGTACCTGGCGGTGCAGCAACGCTCGAAAAAGCTCAAGGGGCCGATCCTGTGCCTCGTGGGCCCGCCGGGCGTCGGCAAGACCAGCCTCGGCAAGTCGGTGGCCAAGGCGACGGGGCGCGAGTTCATCCGGATCTCTCTGGGTGGGGTGCGCGACGAGTCGGAGATCCGCGGTCACCGGCGGACCTATATCGGGTCGATGCCGGGCAAGATCATCCAGGCGCTGAAGAAGGCCAAGACCACCAATCCGCTCATCCTGCTCGATGAAATCGACAAGATGGGGCAGGATTTCCGGGGCGATCCCGCGTCCGCGATGCTGGAGGTTCTCGACCCCGAGCAGAACGGGACCTTCGTGGATCACTACCTGGAGGTGGAATATGACCTCTCGAACGTGATGTTCCTGACCACGGCGAACTCCTACAACATGCCCGGACCCCTTCTGGACCGGATGGAGATCATTCCGCTGGCGGGCTATACCGAGGACGAGAAGGCCGAGATCGCCAAGCAGCACCTGATTTCCAAGCAGGTGAAGAACCACGGCCTGAAGAGGGACGAGTTCTCGCTGACGGACGAGGCGTTGCAGGAGATCATTCGCCGGTACACCCGCGAGGCGGGGGTGCGGAACTTGGAGCGTGAGATCGCCAAGCTGGCCCGGAAGGCCGTGACCAAGATCGTCAGGAAAGAGGCGGACAAGGTCGAGGTGACCGTCGACAGCCTGGAGGACATGCTGGGCGTCAAGCGGTTCAAATACGGGCTGGCCGAGGAAGAGGACCAGATCGGGGTCGTGACCGGCCTTGCCTGGACCTCTGTGGGGGGCGATCTGCTGAGCATCGAGGCGCTGCGCCTGCCGGGCAAGGGTCGGATGAAGACCACCGGCAAGCTGGGCGACGTGATGAAGGAATCGATCGACGCCGCGGCGTCCTTCGTGCGCTCCATCAGTCCGCAGATCGGGGTGAAGCCGCCGCGTTTCGACAAGTGGGACATCCACGTCCACGTGCCCGAGGGGGCGACCCCTAAGGACGGGCCGAGCGCGGGCATCGCCATGGTGACCTCGATCGTGTCGGTTCTGACGCAGATCCCGGTGAAGCGCGACATCGCCATGACCGGCGAGGTGACGCTGCGCGGCAACGTGTTGCCCATCGGCGGTCTGAAGGAGAAGCTGCTTGCCGCCCTGCGCGGGGGGATCACCACCGTGCTGATCCCGGCGGAGAACGAGAAGGATCTGCCGGAGATCCCGGACAATGTGAAAGAGGGGTTGACCATCATCCCCGTCAGCCACGTGTCCGAGGTGCTCAAGGTGGCGCTGGTCTCGGAGCCGGAGCCCATCGAATGGGACGAGGAGGCCGAGGAGGCCGCCGCCGCCCAGAAGGCGATGGCCGAGAAGGAGGGGCAGGGCGCGGTGGCGCACTGAGCCTTGCGCGGTCTTTGAACAGAAAACGCCCCCCGGGAAACCGGGGGGCGTTTTGTCGTGCGGTGCGCTTGGGTGCGTCAGTACCCCTGGCGCAGCTCGATCACGGTGCCATCGGCGCGCTGGATCCGACGGGCATAGACCTCGTTCGAGAACAGGTCGTCGTCGACCCAGCCCCAGACGGTGACAGTCTCGCCCTCGGCGGCGGGCACGAAATTCGGCCCCACATAGACCGGGACGCGTCCGGTGGCGTCGGCGAGGATGAATTCATCCTCGTCGGTGATGCGGGCAACGTCGCCGGTCATCATGACCATGGTGCCACGCTTCAGCTCTGCGATGGGGGTGAGGGTCTCGGACAGGGCGAGGGTCGGTGCGGCGACGAGGGCCAGCGCCGTCGCGGCGGCGAAAAGAAACTGTTTCATGTGTGAGCGCAACTCCTGTGGCAGGGGGCCGATGAAGATATGGGGGCCGCGGGGGCGGATCCAAACGGCTTGGCGGCGGTTTGCGGGGGTTGCGGGGGCGAACCGGCGGATCGGGGGCGGATTTCTTCTTGAACCCGGCGCACGGCTTGGCTATCTGCACTCGCACGGGTGATTAGCTCAGTGGTAGAGCGCTTCGTTCACATCGAAGATGTCAGGAGTTCGAATCTCTTATCACCCACCATTCCCCCCTTGGTGTGAGCCGGATGGCATGGCGCGCGAGAGCCGCGACGGCGTCCGCTTGACCGCGTTTGCGGCGCGGCGCAGGGTGCAGCCATGACGTTCGAGACCCGCATGACCCGCCTGCCGCTTCCCTTCGATCCAGAGCGGGGGGCGGCGGCGGTTGCGGCCCATTGTCCCGAAGCCACGGGGGCCTTGCGCGATGCGTTGGTGGGGATGGCGGGGTCGAGCCCCTATCTCGAAGGGTTGCTGGCCAAGGAGGCCGCCTGGTTTGCCGCCGCGCTGGAGGATCCAGAGGCGGCGTTTGCGCAGATCCTCGCCGAGGTGCCGGAGATTGCGCCGGACCAGATCAAGCCGGGGTTGCGGGTGGCCAAGCGGCGTGTCGCGCTGCTGGCGGGGTTTGCCGATCTTGCCGGGGTCTGGCCGCTGGAGGCGGTGACGGAGAACCTGACGCTGTTTGCCGATGCGACCATGGGTGCGGCCCTGCGCGCGGCCCTCGCGCCCGAGTTGCGCCGGGGCAAGGTGCCGGGCCAGGGCGAGGCCGACCTGCCGGAGGCGGCGGGGATGGTGATGCTCGCCATGGGGAAGATGGGGGCGTTCGAGCTCAACTATTCCAGCGATATCGACCTGATCTGCCTGTTCGACCAGGACCGGTTCGCGCCGGACGCGTTCGGCGAGGCGCGGGCGGCCTTCGTGCGGGCGACGCGCAAGGCGGTGGGGATCATGTCGGACCCGACGGGCGATGGCTATGTCTTTCGCACGGATCTGCGATTGCGGCCGGACCCGTCGGTCACGCCGGTCTGCATCGCCATGGAGGCTGCCGAGCGGTACTACGAATCCCTCGGCCGCACCTGGGAGCGCGCGGCGCATATCAAGGCGCGTCCGGCGGTGGGCGACCTGGAGGCGGGGGCGGGGTATCTGGCCCGGCTGACCCCGTTCATCTGGCGCAAGCACCTGGATTTCGCCGCCATCGAGGATGCCCATGACATGCGGCTGCGCATCCGGGCGCACAAGGGGCTGCATGGGCCGGTGTCCCTGCCGGGGCATGACATGAAGCTGGGCAAGGGCGGCATCCGGGATATCGAGTTTTTTACCCAGACCCGGCAGATCATCTCGGGCGGGCGGGACCCGGACCTGCGGGTGCGCGGCACGGTGGCGGGGTTGACGGTTCTGGCTGAGAAGGGCTGGGTGAGGCCCGAGGATGCCGCGGTGCTGAGCGATCATTACCGGGCCCACCGGGAGGTGGAGCACCGGGTGCAGATGATCGCCGATGCCCAGACCCATGCCCTGCCGAAGGACGATGACGGGTTCCGGCGTCTGGCATGCCTGATGGGGGAGGCCGACGTGGCCGGCTGGCGGCGACAGCTCAAGGACCGGCTGGCGGAGGTCGCGGCCCTGACCGAGCCGTTCTTTGCGCCCGAGCGGAGCGCGTCCAGCCCGCCGCCCGAGGCCGTGCCCGAGGGGGCCGCGGAGGTGATGGAGCGTTGGCGCAGCTACCCGGCGCTGCGCTCGACCCGGGCTCTGGAGATTTTCGGCCGGTTGCGCCCCGAGATCCTGTCCCGGCTCGGGCGGGCCGCGCGGCCCGATGAGGCGTTGCTGAACTTCGACAGCTTCATCAAGGGTTTGCCTGCGGGAGTTCAACTGTTCTCCCTGTTCGAGGCGAACCCGTCCCTGATCGACCTGATCGTGGATATCTGTGCCACGGCGCCCTTGCTGTCGCGCTACCTTGCGGCCAATTCCGGGGTCTTGGACGCGGTGATCGGGGGGCCGTTCTTTGCGGACTGGCCCGGTGAGGCGGCCCTCGCGGCGGAACTGGAGGCGCGGCTGGCGCCGCTGGACGATTACGAGCATCAACTCGATGCCGCGCGGCGCTGGCAAAAGGAATGGCATTTCCGCGTCGGTGTGCATCACCTGCGCGGCTTGGTCGATGCGCAGGTGGCGGCGGAGCAATACACCGACCTGGCCGAAACGGTGGTCTCGGTGCTGTGGCCCCGTGTCGCCGCGGAGTTGTCGCGCCGTCACGGGCCCCCGCCGGGACGCGGTGCGGTGTTCGTGGGGATGGGCTCGCTCGGGGCGCGGACGCTGACGGCGCAGTCGGACCTCGATGCGATCGTGGTCTATGACGGGGCGGGCGTGGAGGCGTCGGAGGGGCGGCGGCCGCTGGCGCCGGGGCCGTATTACGCCAAACTGACCAAGGCGATGATCACGGCGCTGACCGCGCCCATGGCCGAGGGGCGGCTTTACGAGATCGACATGCGGCTGCGGCCGTCGGGGCGGCAGGGGCCGGTTGCGACCTCCTGGTCGGCCTTCCAGAGCTACCAGGAGAGCGATGCCTGGACCTGGGAGCATCTGGCCCTGACGCGGGCGCGCGTGATCGGCGGCGCGGGGCCGGAGTCCGGGGCCCTCGCCGAGGATCTGGAGGCGTTCCGCTGCGCCTTGCTGCGCAGCAAGGGGCCCGGGCGGCAGGCGGAGGTCGCCCGCGATGTGGCCGACATGCGCGCGCGGCTGGAAGCCGCAAAGCCCGCCGAGCGCCCGTTCGAGGCCAAGCAGGGCCCGGGGCGGTTGCAGGATATCGAGCTTCTGGGTCAGGCGGCGGCCTTGTTGTCGGGGGCCGAGTGCGCCGATACCCGGTTGCAGCTGGCCGCCGGGGTCGCGGCGGGATGCCTGGGCCCGGAGGAGGCGGCGGTGCTGACCGGGCAGCTTGCCCTGTTGCGGCAGGTGCAGACCTCGGTCCGGTTGCTGACCGACGGGGCGCTGGACCCCGACGCGGTGGGCGCGGGGGGGCAGGCCTTCCTGCTGCGCCAGACCGGGCGGGCGGACATGGAGACCCTGCGCGCGGACATGGCCACGGGGGCGGACGCGGCCGCCGAGGTGATCGTGGCGGTGCTGGCGCGCTGGCAGGGGTGAGCCTGCGGGGTTGCGCCGCGGCGCGGGGCGTCTATGTGCAGGGGAACTGGTATCGCATGGTGGCCCAATGACCTCTCCCCCTGATCTTGATCGTCTCGATCCGCGCAACCTGATTCGCGAGGCGTACCGCATCGAGGGGATCACGATCTGGGATTGCCGGTCGGTGTTTCTCGACTGGGCTCTGGGGGCGGAGAAGCCGGCCGATCCGCGCGACGAGGTCGCGGTGTTGCTGGCCCATTACGGGGCGGAGGCGCCGGACCACCCGATGACGGCCGTTCTGCGCGCCGCGATGGACGCGCCGCCCGAGCCTGCCCGGCGCGGCGGGCGCGCGGCCCGGGTCGGGCCGGTGCAGTAACGCTCTTGTGGCGCAGCGCTTGCGCCCCATATCAAGCTGATGTTGAAACTCACACCTCTTCTCTTGGCGCTGGCCTGGGGGCTCGGGCTCTACTGGATCGGCGCGAAACGCACCGCGCGGGAGTTGGACAAGCGCTCCACCGAGTTGCGCGACCGCGAGTTGGGCCGGTTGACCGACCGGATGGCCAAGGCGCTGGATCTCGAGCAGATCAAGGTCAACATCTACGAAGTGGACCCGGTGAACGGGCTGGCGGCACCCGATGGGCGGATCTTCATCACCCGGGGGTTTTTCCGCAAGTACCAGACCGGGGAGGTGACGGCGGCCGAGATGGCCTCGGTCATCGCCCATGAGCTGGGCCATGTGGCGCTGGGGCATTCCAGGCGGCGGATGATCGATTTTTCCGGCCAGAACGCGATCCGCGTGGCGCTGGCCACGGTGCTGGGGCGGTTCATCCCGTTCGTCGGCGTGGCGATCGCGAACATGCTGGTGAGCCTTCTGGCGGCGCGGCTGTCGCGGGGCGACGAGTACGAGGCGGATGCCTATGCCTCGGCCCTGCTGGTGAAGGCCGGGATCGGGACGGAGCCGCAGAAGACCCTGTTTCGCAAGCTCGAGGGGTTGACCACCGGGGCCGGGCGGGCGCAGGCGCCGGCCTGGCTGATGAGCCATCCCAAGACCGAGGAGCGGATCAAGGCGATCGAGGCGCTGGAGAAGCGCTGGGTCGTGCCGGGCTGACGTCGATTTGTCGGGTTGAGGTGTCGCGCCGTGCTGCGTAGGTCGAGCCGAGAGGTGTTGCGCCGTGCTGCACATGTCGAGCCGAGAGGTTTTGCGCCGTGCTGCGCACGTCGCCGGGGGCCGGACTTGCGGTCCGGCGGCCTGCGGCGCGGATATTTGAAGACTTGAGGGAGGCAGGACGTGGTCGTCGGCGGGTCAGCCGGGAAAGAGCGCCTTGCCGAGCCGGGGCAGGCGGGCGCGTTTGAGCACGCTGCGCGGTGTTACGCCAAGGACATCGGCGGAGCGCTGAACCTGTGGCAAGAGCAGCGCATCGGTGCCCGGTGCGGCGCGCAGGTGGCACAGGAAGCTGTCGGGCTCGTACCGCAACAACCCGTGACGGGTCAGCGTGCGGGTCGGAAAATCCTTGAGGTTGGCGGTCAGCAGCGCGTCGGCCTTCCCGTGCACGGCGGCGGCGAGGACGTGGCGATCATCGGCGTCGGGCAGGCTGAGGGTGTCGGTGAGGGTGTTTGGGGCCGTGATCTCGGCGTCCGGGAAAGCGGTGCGCAGTATGGCGATCTCGCCCGCCACCAGGGCGGCCTCGTCGGGGCCGGAGCGCGCGGCGGCGTGGGACCACTCTGCGAGGATGCGCGGGGACCAGAGGGGCGTGAAGAGACCTGCGCGGGCGCAGCTCAGCAGCAACGCGCGCAGCAGGGTCGGGTAGAGCACGCAGGCATCAAGCAGCACCCGCTCGGTCATGGCAGCAGGCGGAGCATCAACGTCTTGAGATAGCCGGTCTCGCCCAGCTGCGGATGCAGCGGGTGGTCGGGACCTGCGGCGCCGGTATAGACGATCTGGCTTGCGCGGCCCGCGCGCCCGACGCCGCGCAGGCAGGCGGCGCGGAATTTCGCAAGCTCGGCCGCGTGGGAGCAGGAGCACAACATCAGCGCGCCGCCCGGTGCGACAAGCGGAGCCGCGAGGCGTGCGACACGCTCGTAGGCGCGCAGGCCCTGGCCCAGGGCGGATTTCGCGGGCGCAAAGGCGGGCGGGTCGCAGATCACCAGGTCGAATTGCGCGCCCTCGGTGGCGAGGGTTTCAAGTGCTGCGAAGGCGTCGGATTTGCGGGTGGCGAAGCGGTCGGCCACGCCGGTGGCGGCGGCGCCTTCCTCGGCCAGGGCCAGCGCCGGGGCGGAGCCGTCCACGGCCAGCGCGCTCTGGGCCCCTGCGGCCAGCGCCGCCAGGGCAAACCCGCCGACATGGGAGAAGACATCGAGCACCCGCGCGCCCTTTGCGAACCGGGCGGCGAAGGCGTGGTTGGGGCGCTGGTCGTAGAAGAGCCCGGTTTTCTGGCCGCCGGCGAGGTCGGCGATGTAGGTCGCCCCGGTCATGGGCACCGCGATCCGGGCGGGGGGGGCACCAGCCAGCGGGCCGCTGGCATCGTCGAGCCCTTCGAGCGCGCGGGCGCGGCCCGAGGCGGATTTCAGAACATGGGCAACGCCGGTGACCTCTTGCAGCGCCGCGGTGAGCGGGGCAAGCCGCGCCTCCAGCCAGGCAGCGTTGGGTTGCAGAACGCAGGTGTCGCCGAAGCGGTCGATGATCAGCCCGGGCAGCCCGTCGCCCTCGGCATGAACGAGGCGGTAAAACGGCGCATCATAGAGGGTTTCGCGCAGCGCCAGGGCGCGGGCGAGGCGGGTGGAAAACCAGGCCTGGTCGATCTCGGCCTGCGGGTCGGCGTCCAGCACCCGCGCGATGATCTTCGATGCGGGTGTTATCGCGGCGAGGGCGAGGGGCGCGCGCTCGGCATCTTCGAGCACGGCGAGGCTGCCGGGGGCGAGCGCCTTTGTGCGGCGATCGGTGACCAGGTCATCGGCATAGACCCAAGGCATCCCGTGGCGGATGGCACGGGCGTCGGCCTTGGGCTTGAGGCGAATTGTCGGGCGGGTGTCGGGCGCTGTCATGGCCCGTGCCTAGCGCGGTCGGGCGTCAGGGGGAAGCCCGTGTTTCGGGGATCGCATCGGCGCAGTCAGAACGAACGGACGCGCCGCGTGGGGAGGAGGTCACGCGGCGCGTCCGGAACCCGTCTCGGGACGGGATCAGGTGGAGGGGCTTTGACGCTTGCCGACGGTAAGGTGATCCGCGAGCCAGGCGCGAAGGCTACGGAAGGCTTGCGCGGTGAACTCGGCGCGCAGCTCGTGGGCGCGGCGTTCGACATCGGCGACATCGATCGGGGTGGACGGAGGGGTGAACGTGCTCATCTGGCGGTCCTTTGTGTCTCGGTTATCCTGTTGAGGCTGATCTATGCCGCGTTGCAGCAGAGCAGTAGATGCGGTCTGCGCATGGCCGCTATCGGAAAACTGCAAGGGCGGGGTATGGTCTTGCGAGGAAGGGCACAGCTGGGCCTGGATAGTGCGGAGATTGCCATTGCTAAGTTAGCGCTAACAGGCTACACCGCGGCCAAGCCCGGGAACCTTGGAGGAACAGGAGCCATGGCACTCAATCGCGTCATTTCCGACGTCACGGCCAGAATCGAAGCCCGCAGCGCGGAAGCGCGCAGCACCTATCTCGACCGGATGCGGCGCGCTGCCGAGGATGGGCCACGGCGTGCACACCTGTCCTGCGGCAATCAGGCCCATGCCTATGCGGCGATGGGGGGCGACAAGGAGGCTCTCGTGGCCGAGCGGAGCGCCAATATCGGTATCGTCACCGCCTATAACGACATGTTGAGCGCGCATCAGCCGTTCAAGGATTACCCCGACAAGATCAAGGAGGCCGCCCGGCGCGCAGGCGCCACGGCCCAGGTCGCGGGCGGGGTTCCGGCGATGTGCGACGGGGTCACGCAAGGTCAGGTCGGCATGGAGCTGAGCCTGTTCTCGCGGGACGTGATCGCCCTGGCCACTGGCGTGGCGCTGAGCCACAACACGTTCGATGCCGCGGCCTATCTGGGCGTGTGCGACAAGATCGTGCCGGGGCTGGTGATTGCCGCCGCCACCTTCGGCTACCTGCCCGGCGTGTTCGTGCCTGCCGGGCCCATGGTCAGCGGCTTGCCCAACGACCAGAAGGCCAAGGTGCGCCAGCAGTTCGCCGCCGGGGAGATCGGGCGTGATAAGCTGATGGAGGCGGAAATGGCCTCCTATCACGGGCCGGGAACCTGCACCTTTTACGGGACGGCGAATTCCAACCAGATGCTGATGGAATTCATGGGACTGCACCTGCCCGGCGCGTCCTTCGTCAACCCGGGCACGCCCCTGCGCGAGGCGCTGACCGCGGCGGCGGCGGAACGCCTGGCGGCGATCACGCAGCTCGGCAACGAGTATCGCCCGGTCTGCGACATCCTCGATGCCAAGGCTTTCGTGAACGGGATCGTCGGGCTGATGGCCACGGGCGGGTCCACGAACCTGGTGATTCACCTGCCCGCCATGGCGCGGGCGGCGGGTGTGATCCTGGACCTGCAGGATTTCGCGGATATTTCGGAGGCGACGCCGTTGATGGCGCGGGTCTATCCAAACGGGCTGGCGGATGTGAACCATTTCCATGCGGCGGGGGGGCTGGCCTACATGATCGGGGAGCTTCTGTCCGAGGGGCTGCTGCATCCCGACACCAAGACGATCGCGGGCGACGGTTTGGCCGATTATGCCCGCGAGCCCAAGCTGATCGACGGTGTGCTGCGCTGGCAAGAAGGGCCGCGCCGAAGCCTGAATGCCAAGATCCTGCGCCCGGCATCGGACGGGTTTGCGGCCTCGGGCGGGTTGAAGGAGTTGCGCGGCAATCTGGGCCGCGGGGTGATGAAGGTGTCGGCCGTGGCGCCCGAGCGTCACGTGGTCGAGGCCAGGGCGCGGGTGTTCGAGACCCAGGAGGCGGTGAAGGCCGCGTTTAAGGCGGGCGAGTTCACCGAGGACACGGTGGTCATCGTGCGGTTCCAGGGGCCCAAGGCGAACGGGATGCCGGAATTGCATGCGCTGACGCCGGTTCTGGCGGTGCTGCAAGATCGCGGACTGAAGGTGGCGCTGGTGACGGATGGGCGCATGTCGGGCGCGTCGGGCAAGGTGCCCGCGGCGATCCACGTGGCGCCCGAGGCGCTGGATGGCGGGCTGATGGCCAAGGTGCGGACCGGCGATCTGGTACGCGTGGATGCGGTGGCGGGCGTTCTGGAGGTGCTGGAGCCGGGGGTCGAGGACCGTGCCCCGGCCATGCCGGATCTGAGCGGCAACAGTCACGGCATCGGGCGCGAGTTGTTCGACGTGTTCCGCACGACTGTCGGCCCGGCCAGCACCGGCGCTGGCGTGGTGGTATAAGGAGACGACCCATGACCCCGAGCGAGGCAAGCGCGCAGGCGCGTGAGATATGCGGGCTGGCCCCGGTGATCCCGGTGCTGGTGATCCATGACCTGGCCCATGCGCGCCCCCTGGCCGAGGCGCTGGTTGCGGGCGGCCTGCCCGCGCTGGAGGTGACCTTGCGCACGCCCGTGGC
The DNA here is from genome assembly GCF_028807315.1 of Dinoroseobacter sp. PD6. Taxonomy (NCBI): domain Bacteria; kingdom Pseudomonadati; phylum Pseudomonadota; class Alphaproteobacteria; order Rhodobacterales; family Roseobacteraceae; genus Dinoroseobacter; species Dinoroseobacter sp. PD6. Next base: position 330,372 of record NZ_JARAMN010000001.1, read on the forward strand.
ACTCGACGCGATTGCCGAGATGGCGCAGGTCGAGGGCGGCGTGGTTGGGGCTGGAACACTCCTGACGCCCGAGGATGTGGCGGCGGCCAAGGCGGCGGGCGCGCTTTTCGGGGTGTCGCCGGGGGCGACAAGCCGATTGCTCGATGCTGCCGAGGCGGCGGATCTGCCGATGCTGCCGGGGGCGGCGACTTCGACCGAAGTCATGGCGCTGCTGGAGCGGGGCTATACCGTGCAGAAGTTTTTTCCGGCGGAGGCAAATGGCGGCGCGCCTGCGCTGAAATCCATCGGCGCGCCTTTGCCGCAGGTCGCGTTCTGCCCGACGGGGGGCGTGTCGCTGGCCAATGCGCCGACCTATCTCGGGCTCGGCAACACGCTCTGCGTGGGCGGGTCCTGGGTCGCGCCGCAAGCCATGATGGAGGCGGGCGACTGGGCGGGGATCACCGAGTTGGCGGCGGAGGCTGCGGCGCTGCCGCGGTGAAAAACCGGACCGTTAGGGCGATGGAAACGTCTTGATCACAGAACATTAACGCGGCTGTGCGAAACAGTCCTCGCAGACCGGCGGATCGTCGTGTCCATGAGTTTTACCTGAGGCGACCCCTGCGTGTGTACCCGCCTCGCGTTTCCAGTGCTGCCGGTCTGCTCCCCTTTTTTCGACGCGCTCAGGCCGGACCGAGAGCGGCTTGCACCGCCTGCAGATCCGCGCAGACCGTGATGAAGCCGCGCAGGCTCTCGGCGGCGAAGCCTTGGGCGATCACGTGGTCGATAAGGGCCAGAAGCGGCGTCCAGTAGCCGTCCGCGTTCAGCAGCAGGATCGGCTTGGCGTGCAGGCCAAGCTGGCGCCAGGTCAGCACCTCGAAGAACTCGTCCAGCGACCCCGCGCCGCCAGGCAGCACCACGATGGCGTCGGAATTGGCGAACATCACCTTCTTGCGCTCGTGCATGGTCTCGGTCACCACGAAACGTGTCAGGTCCGTCTTGCCGACCTCCAGGTCGAGCAGGTGGACCGGGATCACCCCGAACGTGTCGCCGCCTGCCTGCTGGGCCGCGCGGGCGACACTGCCCATCAGGCCCACATCTCCGGCGCCGTAGACCAACCGGTGCCCCGCCTCGGCCAGCCAGCGCCCGAGGGCTTCGGCGGTTTCGGTATGGCTGGGGGTGAGACCGGCGCGGGCGCCGCAGAAGACACAGATGGACGACATGGGAAAGCTCTTGCAGCGGTGAGGGGTACGACGCCTGTGTGATAGACCCTTTCGCCTTTGTAAACGGCTGGATAAGCTGCGATGAGCGATCCTTGCGGCCCGGCCGGCGATCCGGGGTGGCGAGGCGTGCAAACAGTCTTGGGGACGTGGATGCAGGACGGAATGGATCAGTCGGCGTGCACGGGCAGGCCGCAGGTCGTCTGGGGCGCTTTGGTGGCCCTGGGTCTTGTGGCCGGGGGCGTGGTGCTGTGGAGCCTGTCCGCGCCTGTGCCGGAGGCCGAGGATACGCCGACGGAAAGTATCGCGAATGCGCCGCCCGAAGCGCCCGTCGCCTTGGACGAGACCATCGAGGCGCCGCCGCAGGCGACTCCGGTGGAGATTGCCGAGCCCGCCCCGGAGGTCGTGCAGGAGGCCCCGGCACCTGCGGAGACGGCGGCGGTGGCCGTGGAACCCGAACCCGCGCCTGTGCCGGCTGCCGAAGCCCCCAGCGCGGCAGAGCCGGTCTCGCCTGCGCCCGCGGATGTCGCAGATCCTGCGGCAGCGCAGGTGGAGACCGCCGAGACGGCCGAAACGCCCGAGGATGCGGCACCGACCGCCCCGGCCGCCGATCCGCCGCGCTTCGATCTGGTGCGCGTCGACCGGGCGGGGAGTGCAGTTGTCGCGGGCCGCGCGATGCCCGGCGGGGTGGTGCGTGTGCTGCTCGACGGGGCCAAGGTGGCCGAGACCGTGGCCGATGGGCGCGGCAGTTTCGTGGCGCTGTTCACCCTCGACCCGTCGGCAAAGGCCCGGGCGCTGACCCTCGAAAGCGATGGCGAGGCCGGGGATGCGGTGGTGTCGGTGGAGACGGCGATGGTGTCGCCCTTCACGGGCCCGGTGGCGGCGCGCGCGGTCGATCCCGAACCCGCCCCTAGGGACCAGGCGGCGACTGCGGACGCCTCCGGACCGCGGGCCGATGGTCCGGCCCGGGCACCGGAGACAGCGTCTCTGGGGGATCTGCCAGAGCCTCAGGTGGATATCGACACCGCGCCAGCGATGGCGTCACCCGCGCCGGACGGTGCCTCCGTCCCGCCCGCGCCGGGATCGGCCCCGTCGGTCCTGATCTTGTCGGAGGCGGGCGCGCGTCCGGCGACGCCGCCCGCGCAACCGGACCGGCCCGGAGTGTCCGGAGCGGCCAATGTGGTGATCGACACGATTTCCTACGATGCGGAGGGCGAGGTGCTGCTGGCCGGGCGCGCGGTGCCCGATGCGCTGGTGCGGCTTTACCTGAACAACGACCTCGTGGAGACCGCGGAGGTTTCGCCCGAGGGGCTGTGGGAGGCGCGTGTGGCCGGGATCGCCCAAGGGGGCTATACCCTGCGCGCCGACGAGGTGACGCCGGATGGCAAGGTGATCTCGCGCTTCGAGACGCCGTTCGAGCGGGCCTTGCGCGCCGATGCGGTGCTGGCGGCGGAGGCCGCGGCAGAGGCGGCAGAGGCCGAGACCGCCGCTTCCACCGCGGCTGAGGTTCCACCGGGTCAGACCGCCGCGCCGGGCGAGGTGCCGGTGCTGGAGGCGACCCCGGGTGCGCTGGCGGTGGCCGGGGTGGTGACGGTGCAGCCGGGCTTCACCCTGTGGCAGATCGCGCGGGAAAACTACGGCGACGGGTTCCAGTATGTACGCGTGTTCCAGTCCAACCGGGACCGGATCCGCGACCCGGATCTGATCTATCCGGGCCAGGTCTTTGCCGTGCCGCGCGAGACCCGCTGACGGGCGTTTACGCCGCACTGGCCATTCGCGGGCACGACTTCTAGGGTGCGGTCATGCGTGGTGCCCGGCTTTCCGATCCTCCCCCTGAAGACCTCGAGAACCGTCGCCGCGGTCTGTTGGTGATCCGCAAGGTGGCGCCGTATCTGTGGCCCGATGACAAGCCTTGGGTGAAGCGGCGTGTGGTGCTAGCGATGGCGGCACTGTTCCTGGCCAAGCTGATCGCGGTGGGCACGCCGTTCTTGTACAAAACCGCCGTCGACTCCCTCGCGGGGGAGGTGTCGGACGGTGTGCTTCTGGCGATCGGGGCGGTGGGGCTGACCATCGCCTATGGCATGGCGCGGCTGATGACCGTCGGCTTCCAGCAGCTGCGCGACGTGATCTTTGCCAAGGTCGCGCAGCGGGCCCTGCGGACCTTGGCGCTGGAGACCTTCACCCATATCCACCGGCTTTCGATGCGCTACCACATCACGCGCAAGACCGGGGGGCTGAGCCGGATCATCGAGCGCGGGGTGAAGGGGGTCGAGTTCCTGCTGCGGTTCCTGCTGTTCTCCATCGGGCCGCTGATCCTGGAACTGGCGCTGATCTCGATCATTCTGACGCTCTATTTCGATGCCTGGTACCTGGCGGCGGTGGCGGGGACCATTGCGCTCTATGTCGGGTTCACCTTCAAGGTGACGGAATGGCGGGTGCGCATCCGGCGAGAGATGAACCGTCAGGACACCGATGCCAACCAGAAGGCCATCGACAGCCTGCTGAATTTCGAGACGGTGAAGTATTTCGGCGCCGAGACGCGGGAGGCGGAACGCTACGACGCGGCGATGGAGGGCTATGAGGCGGCGGCGCTCAAGACCTCCTACACGCTGGGGTTCCTGAATTTCGGCCAGTCGGTGCTGATCACCGGGGGGCTGGTCGTCGTCATGGTCATGGCCGCGATGGGAGTGCAGCGCGGGGATCTGACCGTGGGCGATTTCGTCATGGTCAATGCGTACATGTTGCAGATCACGCAGCCGCTGAACTTTCTCGGCACCGTCTACCGCGAGATCCGTCAGGCACTGATCGACATGGGCGAGATGTTCGAGCTGCTGGAGCAGCCAGCCGAGGTGCAGGACAAGCCCGGCGCGCACGACCTGCGGGTCACCGGGGGGGAGATCGTGCTCGACGATGTGGTCTTCGGCTATGACCCGGCGCGGCCGATCCTGAAGGGGGTGAGCCTGCGTGTCGGAGCGGGACAGACGCTGGCGCTGGTGGGACCGTCGGGGTCGGGCAAGTCGACCATCGGGCGGCTCCTGTTCCGGTTCTACGATGTAAGCGAGGGCGCGCTGCGGATCGACGGGCAGGATGTGCGCGACGTCACCCAGGACAGCCTGCATGCGCAGATCGGCGTGGTGCCGCAGGACACGGTGCTGTTCAACGACACGATCCTCTACAACATCGCCTATGGCCGCCCCGAGGCCAGCCGGTCCGAGATCGAGGCCGCGGCGAAGGCGGCGGAGATCCACGAATTCATCTACAGCCTGCCCGAGGGCTACGAGACCAAGGTGGGCGAGCGGGGGCTCAAGCTTTCGGGCGGGGAAAAGCAGCGCGTGGGCATCGCGCGGACCCTGCTGAAGAACCCGCCGATCCTGCTGCTGGACGAGGCGACCTCGGCGCTCGACAGCGAGACGGAGCGGGACATCCAGGACAGTCTTGCGGCCATGGGGCAGGGGCGCACGGTGATCACCATTGCGCACCGTCTGTCCACGGTGGTCGATGCGGACCGGATCGTGGTGCTGGAGAACGGCGTGATCGTCGAAGAGGGCACCCATGACGAGCTGCTGGCCCGGGGCGGGCGCTATGCCTCCATGTGGACCCGGCAGCAAAGCGAAGATGCCGAAGAGGACGCGGCCTGATCAGGCCGGCGCCAGGAAGGCCGGTCTGCGATAGTGCCCGAGGTCAGCCATCGCGGCCTCCAGGTCGGTCTGAACGGTGATGCGCGGGGCATTGAGGTTCTGGAACCCGTGCTTCTGGTCCGGATAGGTGATCAGCCGCGCGACCTCCGAGCCGGCGTCTTGCCAGCTCTGCAGAAATTTCTGGGGTTGTGATGGTGGCACGGTGTCGTCCTCAGCGCCGTGGAACATCAACAGGAAGGGCGTGCGCGTACCGATGTGCAGGCGGGACAGGTTGTGTTGTGGGGACGCATCCTTGCGGCCTCCGGGCGGGATCTGGCGGTTTCCGAAGCCTTCATTCGACAGATCGGTGACCGGTGAAAACAAGATCAGACCGGCCAGTTGAGCCTGGTGGGCGAGGCATGCCCAGAAGGCAAGCGGGGCGCCCGCGCTGTGGCCGACGAAGACCAGCGGCGCGCGCTTGTGGCGGCGCACTATGAAGGCCGCTGCCGCCACGGCATCGTCCAGCGACGCGTCAAGGCTGCCGCCCGAGTTTTCATAGGTGCTGTATTCCACCGAATACGCGGCGCGGCCCATCCGCGCGAAGCTCTGCGACTAGGCGACCTGGTCCTCTGCGCGCCCGCCTACCCAGCCGCCGCCATGGTAGGTTATGAAGACGGGGCCATCCTTGGCCTGCCCGGGATAGAACAAAGCGCGCCGGTTCGGCCGATATCGTGGTTCAGGGTCCGGTGTCCGGGTCAGAAAGCGCTTGATACGTCTCAGCGCGCGGTTCGCTGCGGTCTGTGTCATGGGTCCGAGGTAGCATTGTTGGCGCGCTTTGCGTAGCCGGGGAGTGGCTCACACGTGCGTATCTGCCGATGGGCAAAAAAAAGGCCGAGACAAAGCTCGGCCAAAGTCCAACAGGGAGGTATAGAACAACACGCTGTCGCTCTATGCACTTGGAGATAGTTTGTGCCTGCTTTTCGATCAAGATTGAAAAATGCCGCAGGTGCGCAATCCCGTCATGCGGTTTTTGCATGCCTCTTGGGGCTCAGTCGTCCGCGTCGCGCTTGGCCCGGCGGTAGGCGATAACCTCTTCGGTGACGAAATCGCGGAAGGCCTCGATGCGCTTGGAGTGGCGCAGTTCCTCCGGGTAGGCGAGGAAGACGGGCACATCGCTGCTCTCGAAATCGGGAATGACCTGTTCGAGTTGAGGGAAATCCGTGACCAGGTAGTCGGGCAGCACACCGATGCCGAGATCGTTGATCACCGCCTGCAGCACCCCGAAATAGTTGTTCACCATCAGCGAGTGGGTGACATCGTGGTTGAAGATCTCGCGCACCAGGGTGTGCCCGGCACTGACTTGGGCGCTGTCGGCGTTCTGGCAGATGATCCGGTGGCTGGAGATCTCTTCCATCCGGGTTGGCCGACCGTTGCGTTCGAGATAGCTGGGCGACGCATAGAGGCGCATGCGAATGCTCATCAGCTTCTTGCGGATCAGGTCGGCCTGGCTGGGCTCTTTCATGCGGATGGCGACATCGGCCTCGCGCATGGGCAGGTCGAGCACGCGCTCTTCCAGCATCAGGTCGACGTTCAGGTCCGGATAGCGGTCGTAGAGCCGCGACAGGCGCGGGGCCAGCCAGAGCGAGCCGAACCCGATGGTGGTGGTGACGCGCAGCTGGCCGAACACCTCCTCCTCGCTGTCGCGGATCCGGGCGGAGGCGGCGTCGAGCCGCTTGGTCATGGCGGCGGTGGCGTCGAACAACAGCTCGCCCTGCTCGGTCAGGATCAGCCCGCGGGCATGGCGGTGGAACAGGATCGTGTTGAGGCTCTCCTCCAGAGCGCGGATCTGGCGGCTGACGGCGGATTGGCTCAGATGCAGCGAATCGCCCGCATGGGTTAGGCTGCCCGCGTCTGCGACCGCGTGAAAAATCCGCAGTTTGTCCCAATCCATGGTCAGATCATGTCCCTGTCGCGTTGCATTTTGCGCTAACAGTTACCCGCAAGGGGTATGCGGGCGCAACGAAGTCTTTGGCGTGAAAATGATTTTGTAGGTCAGGTTTTTTGACCTATATTCATGCTATGCTTTGACCGTTCAGGGAGGTGCGCGATGAGTTTGCAGGATATCCGACTGAGCGACCGGTACGATCTCGATCGCGAGACCGTGCTGCTCAACGGCACGCAGGCACTGGTGCGTCTCACGCTGATGCAGGCGGCCCGCGACCGGGCGGCGGGATTGAACACCGGCGGTTATGTCACCGGCTATCGCGGCTCGCCCTTGGGTGCGGTGGACCAGCAGATGGGCCGCAACCTTGACCGTCTGCGCGAGGCTGGGGTGATTTTCGAGCCCGGGCTGAACGAGGATCTGGCGGCCACGGCCCTCTGGGGCACGCAGCAGGCCGAGCTGCGCGGCGAGGGCAGCCGGGATGGTGTCTTCGGGATGTGGTACGGCAAGGGGCCTGGGGTGGACCGGTCCGGCGACGTGATGAAGCACGCCAACCTCGCGGGCACCTCGCCCCATGGCGGGGTGTTGTTCGTGATGGGGGACGATCATACCGGCGAAAGCTCCACCACCTGTCATCAGTCTGAATTCGCGCTGCTCGATGCCTACATGCCTGTGCTGTCGCCCGCCGGGGTGCAGGAGATCCTGGATTACGGGCTCTTTGGCTGGGCGCTGAGCCGGTATGCCGGGGTTTGGGTCGGGCTGAAGGCGATGAAGGACACGGTGGAGGCCACGGCGGTCGTGGACGGGCGGGCGGATCGGATGCGATTCGTCACACCGGACTACGCGATGCCCGAGGGCGGGCTGAACATACGGCTGGTGGACCATTGGACCCCGCAGGAAGAACGCCTGATCGCCCATAAGCGCTACGCTGCCGAGGCGTTCGGCCATGCCAACGGGATCGACAAGCGAATGCTGGGCAAGCCCGGGGCGAAGATCGGGTTCCTCGCGGCGGGCAAGAACTGGCTCGATCTGGCCCATGCGCTCGACCTGCTAGGCATCGACGGCGCGCGGGCCGAGGCACTGGGGATCACCGCCTACAAGGTGGGCATGACCTGGCCGCTGGATGTGAAGGGGTTTCTGGGTTGGGCCGAAGGGCTCGATGTAATCGTGGTGGTGGAGGAAAAGCGCAAGCTGCTGGAGGTGCAGGTCAAGGAGGCGATCTTCAACGACCGGCGCGGGCGGCGGGTTTACGGCGGCCAGAAAGCGCCGGGCGAGGTGCTGTTCCCGGCCTATGGCGCGCTCGATCCGGTGACGATTGCCGAGAAGCTCGGGCAGATCCTGATCGAGGAGGGGCGCGCGTCCGAGGACCTGGAGGCGCGGCTTGCGCGGCTGGCGGAGGTGCGGCGGGCCGACAACGCCAAGGACCTGGCGGCGCGCACGCCCTATTTCTGCTCGGGCTGTCCGCATAACACCTCGACCCGGGTGCCGGAGGGCGCGATCGCCTATGCGGGGATCGGTTGTCATGTCATGGCCATGTGGATGGACCGTGACACCAACGGATACACCCATATGGGGGCCGAAGGGGCCAACTGGATCGGGGAGGGGAAGTTTTCGACCCGTTCGCATGTGTTCCAGAACCTCGGTGACGGCACCTACAACCATTCGGGCATCCAGGCGATCCGCGCGGCCCATGCGGCCAAGGCCAACATCACCTACAAGATCCTGTTCAACGACGCGGTGGCGATGACCGGGGGACAGACCAATGATGGCGGCCTCGATGCGGCCCGCATCGCGTGGGAGCTGAAGGGGATCGGGCTGCGCGATATCCGGATCGTCTATGACGAGAAAGAAGAGGTCGATTTTTCCGCCTTTCCGCCGGACCTGCCGCGCCATGGCCGCGACGAACTGATGACCGTGCAGGAGGAGTTGCAACAGGTGCGCGGCACCACGGCGATCCTCTATATCCAGACCTGTGCCGCCGAGAAGCGCCGGCGCCGCAAGCGGGGCACATTCCCCGACCCGGACAAGCGCGTGTTCATCAACACGGATGTCTGCGAAGGTTGTGGCGATTGCGGGGTGCAGTCGAACTGCGTTGCCATCGTGCCCGCAGAGACCGAACTGGGCCGCAAGCGGGCCGTGGACCAGTCGGCCTGCAACAAGGATTTCAGCTGTCTCAAGGGGTTCTGCCCGTCCTTCGTCACCGTCTCTGGCGCGCGCCCGCGCAAGGCCGCCACGGCGGAGGTCGACCTGGGGCATCTGCCCGACCCGGCGCTGCCTGCGATCGACGGCACCCACAACCTGCTGATCACCGGGGTCGGTGGCATGGGGGTCGTGACCATTGGCGCGACGCTTGCCATGGCCGCGCATCTGGAGGGCAAGGGCGTCGGCATGATGGAGATGGCGGGCCTCGCCCAGAAGGGTGGCGCGGTGCAGATCCATTGCCGCATCGCCGCGCGGCCCGAGGATATTACGGCCGTGCGCGTCTCGGTCGGCGAGGCGCACGGGGTGATCGGCGGCGACCTGGTGGTCACGGGCGCGGGCAAGATACAGGGCATGATGGCCAAGGGCCGTACCGGCGCCGTGGTCAACAGCCACGAGATCGTGACCGGCGCCTTCACCCGCGACCGCGAATTCCGCATTCCCGGCGCGGACCTGCAGGTCTCGTTGCAGGCGCGGCTGGGGGCGGAAGCGGTGGTGTTCTTTGATGCCTCGGAACTGGCGCAGAAGGTGCTGGGCGATGCGATCTTCTCCAACATGGTGGTCACCGGTGCGGCTTGGCAGCGGGGCCTGATCCCGCTGGGACGCGACGCGATCTTCCAGGCGATCAAGCTGAACGGGGCCGCACCGGATCGGAACAAGCAGGCGTTCGATTTGGGGCGCTGGGCGGTGCTGAACCCCGAGGCGGTCGCCAAGATGCTGGCGGCGGAGGTGACCGCGCGGCCGAAATCCCTTGCGGAAAAGATCGACTTCCGCGCGGACCACTTGCGCGCCTACCAATCCGCGCGGCTGGCTAAGAAGTACCGCCGTGCGGTGGAGGCTGTCACCGACCCGGACCTGCGTGCGGTGGTGGCGCAGAACTACCACAAACTCCTGTCCTACAAGGATGAATACGAGGTTTCGCGCCTCTTGCGCGACACCCGCGCCAAGGCCGAGGCGGCCTTCGAGGGGGAGCTGGAGCTGACCTATCATCTGGCGCCGCCGCTTTTGTCCCGTGCGGGGCCTGACGGGCGACCGCGCAAGCGGGCTTTCGGTTCGTGGATCGAAAAGGCTTATGGCCCGCTGGCAGCGCTCAAGCTGCTGCGGGGCACGCCGCTGGACCCGTTCGGTTACACCGCCGAGCGGCGGATGGAGCGGGAGTTGATCCGGCTCTACGAGGCCGATCTGGCCCGGGTGCAGGCCGAGATGACCCCGGCGCGGGCCGAGGCGGCGCGCGCGCTGCTGGCCTGGCCCGACATGGTGCGCGGGTTCGGTCCAGTGAAAGCCCAGGCGGTGGAGACGATGCGCGCCAGGCGCGCGGAGCTGTGGGCGGCCTTCGAGGCGGCGGAGGACGCGGTGGCGCAGGCCGCCGAATAGGCTTGGAGACAGGCCACCGAGTGGGCTAGAGGGGATACCGAGTCCACCGGAGCCCGCGATGAGCCAAGCGCGCCATGTTGCAAGAGAGATCAGCTACGCATCTTCGGCGTCGTCCAGGGCCGGGCGCGCCCTGATCCGGGTGACCGAGAACGCGACCGGGCGGCTGAAGCTGATCCGGCAGGCCGCGGGTTATGAACAAGAGGTCGCGGCGGGGCGCAATTTCTGGGACGTGATGGCCGACCGCTACGGGCTGAGCCTGGAGGCGTCCGGCGGCACGCTCGACCTCATTCCGCGGGAGGGGCCGGTGGTGGTGATTGCCAACCACCCTTATGGCATCCTCGACGGGCTGATGCTGGGCAAGATCCTGAGCGCGCGGCGGGACGAATACCGCATCCTTGCCCATCAGGTGTTCCGCAAGGCGGAGGACCTGGAAAAGATCATCCTGCCGATCAGCTTCGACGACACCAAGCAGGCGGTGGCGCTCAATATCGAGACCCGTAAAGAGGCGCTGCGCTTTCTCGCCGGTGGCGGCGCGATCGGCATTTTCCCCGGTGGCACGGTCAGCACCTCGGCCACGCCCTTCGGGCATCCGATGGATCCCGGTTGGCGCAGCTTCACCGCGCGCATGATCGCCAAATCCGGCGCAACCGTGGTGCCGATCTTCTTCGAGGGGCACAATTCGCGGATGTTCCAGCTGGCCAGCCACCTGCATGCGACCTTGCGGATGGCGCTGCTGATCAAGGAGTTCAAGGCCCGAGTTGGCGCGCCTGTGCGGGTCGTGATCGGTAGCCCGCTGGCGCCCGAAACGCTCGATCCGTTCCGCAACGATCCGAAGGGAATGATGGACTTTCTGCGGCAAGAGACCTATCGCTTGTCGCCAACGCCCTTGCCGGATTACGGCTACGGGTTCGAGTTCGAGGACAGGCACAGGATCTGATGGCAGTCGGTGTGTTCGATAGCGGCCTTGGCGGGCTGACGGTGCTGGATGCGGTGTCCCGGCGCCTGCCGGAGGTGCCGTTCGTCTATTACGGCGACAACCTGCATGCGCCCTACGGCGTGCGGGATGCAGAGGATGTCTACGAGCTGACCACGGGGGCGGTGTCGCGCCTGTGGGACGAAGGTTGCGACCTGGTGATCCTGGCGTGCAACACGGCCTCGGCGGCCGCATTGCGCCGGATGCAGGAAAGCTGGGTTCCGGCCGATAAGCGCGTTCTGGGGGTGTTCGTGCCCCTGATCGAGGCGCTGACCGAACGGCAATGGGGCGATAACTCCCCACCCCGCGAGGTGGCGATCAAGCATGTGGCCCTTTTCGCCACCCCCGCCACCGTGTCCAGCCGGGCGTTCCAGCGCGAGCTGGCCTTCCGCGCCATCGGCGTCGATGTGGAGGCGCAGCCCTGTGGCGGCGTCGTGGATGCCATCGAGGATGGCGACATGATCCTGGCCGAAGCGCTCGTACGCTCCCATGTCGAGGCGCTGAAGCGCCGGATGCCACATCCCGAGGCTGCGATCCTTGGCTGCACGCACTACCCGTTGATGCAGGACGTATTCCAGGATGCCCTTGGCGCGGATGTGAAGGTCTACAGCCAGGCGCAGCTTGTGGCCGAGAGCCTGGCGGATTACCTGACACGGCATCCGGACATGCTGGGTCTCGGGGCGGAGCCTGGGTTCCTGACCACGGGCGACCCGAAGTCGGTTTCCAACAAGGCCACGCAGTTTCTGCGGCGCAAGATCGAGTTTCGCGCCGTCGAACCCCTGTAGGCGCGCCGCGAGGCGGGATCTGAGACGAGGAAGACCATGTACAATATCGCGATACTGGGCGCGTCCGGGTACACCGGAGCGGAGCTTGTGCGCCTCATCGCCACCCATCCCAGGATGCGGATCACGGCCTTGTCGGCGGACCGCAAGGCGGGCCAGACCATGGGCGCGGTGTTTCCGCATCTTCGCCATCTCGACCTGCCGGCGCTGGTGAAGATCGACGATATCGATTTCGGTGGTGTGGATCTGGTGTTCTGTGCGCTGCCCCACGCCACGAGCCAGAGCGTCATCGCGGCCTTGCCCAAGTCGGTGAAGATCGTGGATCTGTCCGCGGATTTCCGGCTGCGCGACCCGGAGGCTTATGCCAAATGGTACGGCGGCCCGCACGCGGCCCTCGATCTGCAGGCCGAGGCGGTCTACGGGCTGACGGAGTTCTACCGCGAACAGATCCGCGATGCGCGGCTGGTGGCGGGGACCGGCTGCAACGCGGCGACCGGCCAATACGCCCTGCGACCCCTTATCGCGGCTGGGGTGATCGACCTGGACGAGATCATCATCGACCTGAAAACCGGGGTCTCCGGGGCGGGGCGGTCGCTCAAGGAAAACCTGCTCCATGCGGAGTTGTCGGAGGGGGCCCATGCCTATGCGGTGGGGGGCATGCACCGGCATCTTGGCGAGTTCGACCAGGAGTTTTCGGCCCTTGCCGGGCGCGAGATCAAGGTGCAGTTCACGCCGCATTTGCTCCCTGCAAACAGGGGGATACTGGCGACTGTTTATGTAAAAGGTGAGGCGACCGAGATCTACGATGCGCTGGCGGACGCCTATGAGGACGAGCCTTTCGTGGTCATGTTGCCCGAGGGCGAGCATCCGTCCACCCGGCATGTGCGCGGCTCCAATTTCGTGCATATCGGCGTGGTGCGGGACCGCATTCCGGGTCGCGCCGTGGTCATCGCCGCGCTCGACAACCTGACCAAGGGCAGCTCCGGTCAGGCGTTGCAGAACGCCAACCTCATGTTAGATATTGAAGAGACGACGGGGCTGATGATGACCCCCGTCTTTCCCTGAGCGACGGAGGCGGCCATGCGTGGTCTGAAGAAGAAACGCCGGATCCAGATCATCGCCATCGCGGCCGTGGCGCTGACCATTGCGACCATCATGATCGGCACGGCCATGCGCGACGGGATCAACTTCTTCCGCTCGCCCAGCGAAGTGGCAGAAGCGCCGCCGCCCGAGTCCGAGGTGTTTCGCATCGGCGGTCTTGTAGAAGAGGGCACTCTGGTGCGCGGCGAGTCCGAGACAACCACCTTCATGGTGACCGACGGCGGCGCGTCCATCCCGGTCAGCTACACTGGCGTTCTGCCGGATCTCTTTGGCGAAAACGAGGGCACCGTGGCGCTGGGGTCGATGCAGAACGGCGTGTTCATGGCGACCGAAGTGCTCGCACGCCACGACGAGACCTACATGCCGAAGGAAGTCGTCGATGCGCTCAAGGAGCAGGGGGTCTACAAGGATCCTAACGCGACCGATGCGGACGGCGGCTACGGCGGGGCCAGCGGTTCCTGATCCCTCCCGGCTGTGCGTCATGCAACGCCCTGCGCGCGCAGGGCTTGATCGAAATTAACTGCTTTTTTGGACACTCTCCCGGACTTTAACCAGTTCAGGAGGGCATGCGGTGCGCAATGTCCAACACCTCGCCAAGGAAATCGTGGCCCGCGAAGGCGGGTATGTGAACGACCCCGACGATCCCGGTGGCGCGACCAAGTACGGTGTCACGATCCATACCATGCGGCGGCTCGGGCTCGACCTGACCGGCGACGGCACGATCACGCCCCAGGACGTGAAAAAGCTGAGCCGCGCGCAGGCCGAAGAGATTTTCGTCAAACGCTATTTCGAGGCGCCGAAGATCGGGCTGCTGCCAGAGGCGCTCCATGCCACGGTGTTCGACATGTATGTCAATGCCGGCAGCAACGCCGTGCGGATCCTGCAGCGGCTGCTGCGGGACATGGGGCTGGACGTGTCCGTGGACGGCGCCATCGGTCCGCAGACCGCCAAGGCGGCCCATGCGGCCCATGACGCGGCCCCGTCGCACCTGGTGGATGCCTACGGGATCGCCCGGCGCAACTACTATTACCGCATTGCCGACCGCCGCGCCGCCTCGCGCAAATACGCCAGGCGCAAGGATGGCGGCAAGGGCGGCTGGATCACCCGCGCCGAGGAGTTCATCTCGCCGCGCTTTCACCTGACGGAGGCCGAGCACCGCGCCCGGACCGCGTCATGGGGGTGATCGAGCGGGTTTTTTCCTTCGTGTTCGGCGGCGGCCGTAACGTGGTCAAGGACACGGTCGAGGTGTTCCGTGAAAACGCCGAGGCAGGTGCGCAGCGCGAGCACGCCCTGACCACCGGGGCGCTGGCGCAGTTCGCGGCCGAGTTCGCGGGCAACCGGGCGAGCCGCTTCGACCGGGTCATCGACGGGCTCAACCGGGTGCCGCGCCCGGCGCTTGCCTTCGGGACGCTGGGGCTCTTCGTGTCGGCCATGACCGACCCGGACTGGTTCGCGGCGCGCATGGCCGGCATGGCACTGGTGCCCGAGCCGCTCTGGTGGCTGCTGGGGGCGATCGTGTCTTTCTATTTCGGCGCACGACATCAGTCGAAAACCCAGGATTTCCAGCGCTCGATCGCCAACACCGTGGCCATGGCGCGGTTGTCCGCGCCAGATATCCCGCCCGACGAGGTCCCGGCCGCTGGCTCCGAAGACAACGCTGCCTTGGCAGAATGGAGGCGTGGTCATGGGGGATGAATGGGCGCGCAGCATCGAGAACCGGCTGAACATTCTCGAAACCCGGAACGCGGTGGAAGAGGTCCATCGGCTCAATGTCGAGAACCGGCTGACCTCCATAGAGGACACGTTGAAATGGCTGGTCCGGCTGATCGTGGGCGCCTTCGTCCTCGGTGTCATTGCCTATGCTCTGAAAGGGGGGTTGATCGGTGTCTAGGATCTTGATTTTGGTTTTTGGCGGCATGGTTCTGCTGTTCGCCAAGCAAGTTGGGGGATATGTCGAAGGAAGGCTCTTCCCGGTGACACGCGATACGCAATTGACGCGGATCGAGCAGTCTGATCCAGGCTGGAGCATGATCTGGGGCCATTCCGTGCGGCAGCGCCAATGCTCCTTCGTGCGGCTCGAATGGCGGATCGGCACACCCTCCCATTACTCGGTGATCGACGTGGTGTTTCTCGAAGGCTCCAAGGTCCGGGGCGACGGCATTTTCGAGTTCGGGCCCTGGAAGCTGCACGCGTCGCAGGAGCAGATCGAGAACCGCAGCTTTGCCACCGTGGTGCATAGCTGTCACCCGCTGTGGAACACGGAAACGCATTTCTTTTCGGGCGCCCCCCTGGCCCGGTGATTGCCGGGCCCGTGTGACCTCGCGTTCCGCTTTCCTGTGGGCGTGCCCCTGCTAGAGTGACCGCAAACCGGTTGCGCAGGAGCACGCCCCATGAGTTATCAGACCATCACCCTGACCATCGAGGACGACGCGGCGGTCCTGACCCTGAACCGGCCGGACGTGATGAATGCGCTCAACAGCCAGATGCGTGCCGAAATAACCGATGCGGTGAAGCTCGCCGGGGCGGAGGCGCGGGTGCTGGTGATGACCGGAGCCGGGCGGGCGTTCTGCTCCGGCCAGGACCTGGGCGACCGGGCCAATGCCGCAAATCTCGATCTCGAACGGACCCTGCGCGACGAATACGTGCCCATGCTGCGCGCGATCTTCGACTGCCCGGTGCCGACCATCGCGGCGGTCAACGGGCCTGCGGCGGGGGCGGGGGCGAACCTGGCGCTGGCTGCGGATGTGGTCATCGCGACGGAAAGTGCGGTGTTCCTGCAGGCCTTCACCCGGATCGGCCTGATCCCGGATGCGGGCGGCACCTACTGGTTGCCGCGGCAGATGGGCTTTGCCAAGGCGATGGGAGCCGCGCTTTTCGCCGACAAGATCACCGCGCGCCAGGCCGACGCCTGGGGCATGATCTGGGAGGCTGTGCCCGATACGGAATTCGAGGCGGTCTGGCGCGGTCGTGCGGCCCATCTCGCCAAGGGACCGACCGCCGCCTACGAGGCAGTCAAGCAAGCCCTGCGCGACAGTTTCAACAACGATCTCGACGGGCAACTGGCGCTGGAGGCGAAGCTTCAGGGCAAGATGGGCGAGACCCGCGATTTCAAGGAGGGCGTGCTGGCCTTTCTGGAAAAACGCTCGGCCTCCTTCGAGGGGCGCTGACCCTTTCATCTTTGCCGAAATACTCCGGGGGTGCGGGGGCAGGCCCCCCGCGTCAGGCCCCTCAGCTCGCGCGCCCCTTGGCCGCAAACCGCGGAAGGATCGCGGTGAAATCCTTCTTTCCCATGCCCTCGGTCTCGACAAATGTCTCGAAAAGGGCGGTCGCCGTGGCCCCGGTGGGGGTGTCGGCATCCACGGCCTCGGCGGCCTGTTGGCTCAGGCGCAGGTCCTTGAGCATGAGCTCCGCGGCAAACCCGGGCGCGTAGTCCCGGTCCGCGGGGCTTTCGGGTCCGATCCCGGGCGCGGGGCAGTAGACGTTCATCGACCAGCTGTAGCCCGAGGAGGTCGAGACCACGTCAAATAGCGCCTGCCGGTCGAGGCCCAGCTTGTCGGCCAACGCGAACCCCTCGCAGGTGGCGACCATGGTGACCCCGAGGATCATGTTGTTGCAGATCTTCGCAGCCTGGCCATTGCCCGCCCCGCCGCAATGGACCGCCTTCTGGCCCATGATATCAAAGAGCGGCCTCGCCTTGGCAAAGGCCGCGTCACTGCCCCCCACCATGAAGGTCAGCGTGCCGGCCTCGGCCCCGCCGGTCCCGCCGGAGACGGGCGCATCCAACGCGCCAAGGCCCGCCGCCTCGGCCTGCGCCGCCACGGCGCGGGCGCTTTCGACATCCACGGTCGAGCAATCCAGCAGCACCGCACCCTGCGCCATGGCCGGGATCAGCTCGGCCGCCACGCTGCGCAGGATCGCACCGTTGGGCAGCATGGTGATGACCACCTCCGCGCCCGCGGCAGCTTCGGCGGCACTGGCGGCCCCGGTCACGCCCTCGGGCACCGGGGCGGTCAGGTCGAACCCCGTGACCGTATGGCCCGCGGCAGCCAGGTTGCGCGCCATCGGTGCGCCCATGTTGCCCAAGCCTACAAACCCGATTTTCATGGCGTCTCTCCTTCAAAGGTCAATTCATCCGGCCCCAGGGTGGCGACCATGGCGCGCACATCCTCGGGCGTGACATTGCCGAGTTTGGCGTGCTGCCAACGCGGCGTGCGGTCCTTGTCGATCACCTGCGCCCGGATCCCTTCGATGAAATCGCCATGCTCAGCCGCGCGCCAGGTCCAACGGTATTCATGCCGCAGAGCCTCGCGCAGGTCCGCATAGCCCCGTGCCATGCGGATCAGATGCAGCGCGCTCGCGGTCGAGAGCGGCGCGCCCCGGCGCAGGCCCAGCAGGGCGTTGCGCGAAAACTCGGTGTCCCGGGTGTCGAGCGCCGCCTCCACCTCCACACCGAAGACATAGTTGAAATCCGTGTCGATTTCGGCGCGGAAGGGGGCGATGCGAGCCTCGGGCGGGGCGGGGCAGGCGGCCTCCAACTCGGCCACGGTGCCGGTTTCGACCAGCGTCGCCTTGGCCGCGTCCCAATCGGCCTGCGGCAGGTAGTGGCTGGCAAAGCCCGTCAGCACCGCGTCGCCAGGTCCCATCCGCGCCCCGGTCATGCCGTAATACTCGCCCAGCCTCCCCGGCGCGCGCGCCAAGAGGTACGTCCCCCCCACATCCGGGATCAGCCCGATGCCGCATTCCGGCATGGCGATCTGGCTGGTCTCGCCCACGATCCGGTGGCTGCCATGGCATCCGACGCCCACGCCCCCGCCCATGGTGAAGCCCTGAAGGAAGGACACCACCGGCTTGGGATAGCCCGCGATCCGCGCGTTCATCCGGTACTCGTCGCGCCAGAACCGGCGGCCATAGCTGTAATCGCCGCGCGTGCCGGTCTCGTACATCTCGACGATGTCGCCGCCGGCGGAAAACGCTTTCTCGCCTGCGCCCTCGATCAGTACCAGCGCCACCTCCGGGTCCTCGGCCCAGGCGCGCAGGGCCGCGTCGATCGCTAGGCACATCTCGTAGGTCAGCGCGTTCAGCGCGCGGGGCCTGTTCAGGGTGATCCGCCCCGCGCGCCCGTCGATCCGGATCGCGATATCGCTCATCCGCGCGCCGCCAGAAGGGCGCGCGCCGTCAGCAAGCGCATGATTTCATTGGTTCCTTCCAGGATCTGATGCACCCGCAGGTCGCGCACCAGCTTCTCGATCCCGTAATCTGCGAGGTAGCCATAACCACCATGAAGCTGCAGGCACTGGTCGGCCACGCGGCTGCCGGCTTCGGTCACGAACTTCTTGGCCATGGCGCAATGGGTGGTCGCATCGGGCGCGCCCTGGTCCAGCTTCCACGCGGCCTGGCGCAGGAAGACGCGGGCGGCCTGCAACTCGATCTCTGCATCCGCCAGGCGGAATTGTAGGGCCTGGAACTGGTCGATGGGTTTGCCGAAGGCCCGGCGCTCGCCCATATAGGCGACCGTCGCGTCCAGCGCCGCCTGCGCCGCCCCGAGCGAACAGGCCGCGATGTTCAGCCGCCCGCCATCGAGCCCCATCATCGCGTAGCGAAAGCCCGCGCCTTCCTCGCCCAGAAGGTTCGCCGCCGGCACCGCGCAGTCATCGAGCTGCACCTGCCGGGTGGGCTGCGCGCGCCAGCCCATCTTGTCCTCCAGACCACCGAAGGACAGCCCCGGCGCCCCGTCCTCCACGATCAGGGACGAGATGCCGCGCGGCCCGTCCTCTCCGGTGCGGGCCATGACGATATAGGCATCCGAATAGCCCCCGCCCGAGATGAACGCCTTGGTCCCCGTCAGCCGGTAGCCCTCGTTGGTCCGCTCGGCGCGGGTCTTGAGCGCGGCGGCGTCCGAACCCGACCCGGGCTCCGTCAGGCAGTAGCTGAACACCGTTTCCATGGTGAGGGCAGGGGGCAGGAAGCGCGCCTTGACGTCGTCGGAGCCGAACTTGTCCAGCATCGCCGCGCACATGTTGTGGATCGACAGGAAGGCCGCGACCGAAGGGCAGGCCATGCTCAGCGCCTCGAAGACCAGCGTCGCGTCGAGCCGGCTGAGCCCGGATCCGCCGCTTTCCTCGGTCACGTAGAGCCCGCCGAAGCCGAGGGCGGCCAACTCCGGCCAGAGGGTCTTGGGGATGGTGCCGTCCTTCTCCCAGGCCAGGGCATGGGGCGCGATGTTCTCGGCGCCGAAGTCGCGGGCCATGTCGAAGATTGCCGACTGCTCCTCGCTGAGTGCAAAATCCATCCCACGCCTCCTCCCCTTGAATTGAACGCTTGTTCACTTAACGCCACTGTCGAGCCTGCGCAAGATGCCACGGGGCCGATCACAGGTCGCGGTGGAATTCATCGATCAGGTGGCGCACCACGGCGTTCATCGCCTCCGCGTCGCTCTGCCCGGCCTCCAGGGCCCCGCGGCGTACAGCGCGTTGGCGATCCGCGCTCGAGCCGTCCGCAGCGATCTCGCGCAGGCGCTCGACCTCCGCCAGCCCGCCCAGGGCCCTTGCATCGGCACCGATCAGCTCGATCAACTCCTCGACCAGCTCGGGACTGTCGACCACCGCGCCGCGGCCGAAATCGATCAGGCTGCCGCGGGCGCCGTAACGTTGCGCCCGCCAGCGGTTTTCCGAAATCAGGAAGCGGTCATAGGCCCGCCACCGCATATTGTGCGTCTTGAGCCCCCAGAGCATCCGCATCAGGGCCTGGGTCGCGGCGGCGAGGCTCAGGGTATCCTCCAGCCGCGGGCAGACATCGCAGATCCGGCTCTCCAGCGTGGGGAAGTTGTGCGACGGGCGCAGATCCCACCAGATCTTCGAGCTGTCCTCGATCAGGCCCAGATCGATCAGCACATGGATGTTGCGCTGGTACTCGGCCCAACTGTTGAACACCGGGGGCAGGCCGGTCCGGGGCAGGTTGTCGAACACCGTCAGCCGGTAGGAGGCCAGCCCCGTATCCTGCCCCTTCCAGAAGGGCGAGGAGGACGACAGCGCCAGCAGATGGGGCAGGAAATAGGAAAACTGTGGTAAGAGGTCGATCCGCAGGTCGTCATCGTCAAGCCCCACATGCACATGCATCCCGCAGATCAGCAGACGCCGCGCGACCCCGCCCAAGTCCTTTTCCAGGTCATTGTAGCGGTCCTTGTCGGTATGGTGCTGTTCGGCCCAGTCGGCACTGGGATGGCAGGAGGCCGCGATGGGGGCGAGGTTAAAGCGCGCAGCCTCCGCCGCGACCGTGCTGCGCAGCTTGCGCAAATCCGCGCGCGCCTCGGCGATATCGGCGCAGACCCCGGTGCCAATCTCGATCTGGCATTGCAGGAACTCGGGGCTGACCTGACCTTCCAGCTTGTCGCGACACGCCGCCATGAGGGCCTCGGGCGCCTCGACAAGTTGCAGGCTATCGCGGTCCACGAGGAGGTATTCCTCCTCGATGCCAAGGGTGAACTCTGGGGTGGACATGGGCGGGCGGGCTCCGGAACAGACTTGGACACGGCTTGCTCGCCACTGAACACGCAAACCGGGGCGCGAATCAAGCACGCCGATCCCCATGGGCCGCGCATGGCACCGGACCGTCCGCGCCACGGGCCTGCACCGGACAGCCCCATCGCTGGGAGGCGTTTGTGTCGCTGCCTTGAACGGTTTGAGGCACATCGCCGAAAAATACGCCTCCGAGGAAACACGCGCCAACCTGATTTCCAGCAATTGATTTGGAACCACGAGCAACTCGTGGTAATAATTAATGGAGCTTAACCTCATCTGTGAGAGTAACATGTCTTTAAAAACCTTGGCCGCAGCGGGCGCAGCAGTCGCCCTTTCCACTGCGGTCGCCCATGCGGTGACCTTTACGGGCACCTTCGATGTCAGCGGCCCGGCGTTTTCAGACCCCGGCCTGGTCGTCAATGTAGCGCCAAACCCCGGACCCGTGAGCTTCACCCTCAGCCTCGGGGACAGCACCACATTCGACCTGTTCGATATCTGGACGGAAGAGGAAGCGCTTTCCTTCCCCGAGGATACGACCGCACAGGACATCTTTGTGGCATTCGACTTTACCGCGCCGCCGCCGCCCTTTACGGGCACGGTGAGCGGCGAGACCGACGGTTTCGTCTTCGGCGGGTCGCTCAGTTCGGTCGGCCGGGTCACCTGGGGCGGCACACAGACGGTGTTCTTCGGCCCGTTCGGTGATGGCGTGCTGGAGCTCACGCTGTCCGATACGGAATTTAATCGCGGCCCATTGTTCGAATTCGGGACCCTGACGCCGGGCGTCGGGTTCGGTGGCACCGTGCAACTGACCGCGAGCTACATTACCGCAGCGACCCCCATTCCCCTGCCGGCAGCGGGCTGGCTGCTGCTCGCAGGTGTCGGTGGCCTCGGCGCCATGCGGAAATTCCGCAAGTCCTGAGCCGACGCATATTCTGAAATGAGAAAAGGCAGCCTTTGGGCTGCCTTTTTTGTTGGCGGTGAGGAGGCACCTCACTCCATCACAGGGATGGAGAATTCGCCGCCTTCCTTGATGCCCGAGGGCCAGCGGGCGGTCACCGTCTTGGTCCGCGTATAGAACCGGAACGCGTCTGGCCCGTGCTGGTTCAGATCGCCGAAGCCCGATTTCTTCCAGCCGCCGAAGGTGTGGTAGGCCAGAGGCACCGGGATCGGCACGTTGATCCCGACCATCCCGATATTGATCCGGTTGGCGAAGTCGCGCGCCGCGTCCCCGTCGCGGGTGAAGATCGCGGTACCGTTGCCGTATTCGTGGTCCATCGCCAGACCGAGGGCTTCCTCGTAGGATTTGGCGCGCACGGTGCACAGAACGGGGCCGAAGATCTCGGTCCGGTAGATGTCCATTTCTTTGGAGACATTGTCGAACAGGTGCGGGCCGACGAAGAACCCGTTCTCATAGCCCTGCAGCGAGAAGTCCCGTCCGTCCACCACCAGCTTGGCGCCCTGATCGACGCCGGATTGTACCAGCCGCTCGATATTGGCCTTGGCCGCGGCGGTCACCACGGGGCCGTAATCGACATCCGTGCCCGAGGTATAGGGCCCGACCTTCAGCGCCTCGACCCGCGGCACCAGCTTCTCGATCAGCCGGTCCGCGGTCTCTTCGCCGACGGGCACCGCGACCGAGATCGCCATGCACCGCTCGCCCGCAGCCCCGTAGCCTGCGCCGACCAGCGCGTCCGCCGCCTGGTCGAGATCGGCGTCCGGCATGATGATCATGTGGTTCTTGGCCCCCCCGAAACACTGTACGCGCTTGCCGTTGGCACAGCCGCGGGAATAGATGTATTCCGCGATGGGGGTGGAGCCGACGAAGCCGATCGCCTGGATCGTGTCATTGTCGAGGATCGCATCCACCGCGCCCTTGTCGCCGTTGATCACCTGCAGCAGCCCGTCGGGCAGCCCGGCCTCGGTCATGAGCTCGGCCAGCATCAGCGGCACGGACGGATCGCGCTCCGACGGCTTGAGGATAAAGGCGTTGCCGCAGGCCAGGGCGGGGGCCATCTTCCACATCGGGATCATGGCGGGGAAGTTGAACGGGGTGATCCCTGCCACCACGCCCAAGGCCTGGCGCATGGAATACATGTCGATGCCCGGGCCTGCGCTGTCGGTGAATTCGCCCTTCAGAAGATGGGGCGCGCCGATGCAGAACTCGACCACCTCCAGCCCGCGCACCACGTCGCCCTTGGCATCGGGCAGGGTCTTGCCATGCTCGCGGCTCAGGGCCTCGGCCAGCTTGTCCATGTCTCGGTTCAACAAGCGCACGAACTCCATCAGCACCCGCGCGCGGCGCTGGGGATTGGTGGCCGCCCAGGCGGGCTGTGCTGCGGCGGCGGCGGCCACGGCGGCGTCCAGCTCTTCGGGCGACGCAAGTGGCACCTTGGCCTGCACCTCGCCCGTGGCCGGGTTCATGACATCCGCGAACTGGCCCGACGTGCCTGCCACGCGCTTGCCGTTGATGAAATGGCTCAACTCTTCCATGGAACTCTCCCTGATTGCTCGGGCTCACCTTAGCCTTGCATTTTTGCCGGGAAAAGGAGCAGTCTGCCAAAAGAGTTTTGCAAAAACGCAAGGGTAGGGATGGATCTGAACTGGGACGACCTGCGCGTTTTCCTGCATGTGGCCCGGGGGGAGGGGCTGACGGCGGCCGCGCGGACCTTGCGGCTCGACCCGGCCACGGTGGGCCGCCGCATCGCCCGGCTGGAGGAGGCCGTGGGTGAGGCGCTGTTCCTCAAATCCCCGCAAGGCTACCAGCTGAGCGATGCAGGGGCGCGCTACCTGCCCCATGCGGAGGCCGCCGAGCAAGCCGCCCGCGCCGCGGGCGATGCGCTGGCCGGGACCACCGAGGAGCTCAGCGGACCGGTCCGGATCGGCGCGCCCGATGGCTGCGCCAACTACCTGCTGCCCAGCGTTTGCGCCCGCATGCTCGACGCCCATCCGGCGCTGGAGTTGCAGATCATCGCCCTGCCGCGGGTCATCAACCTCAGCAAACGCGAGGCGGATCTGGCGATCACCGTCTCCCCGCCCGAGACCGGGCGCCTGACGGTGCAGAAGCTTGCCGATTACCACCTGCATCTGGCCGGGCACCGGGACCTGCTGGCGCGCCTGCCGGTGGCCACGCGGGCCGATATCGCCGCCCACCGGATCGTCGGCTATATCCCCGACATGGTCTTCGACCGAGAGCTCGACTATCTGACCGAGCTCGGCCTCGACCGGGCGGCGGTGGCGTCCAATTCCGTGGCGGTGCAGCTCAACTTGCTGCGGGCGGGGCTCGGCCTCGGCGTGGTGCATGATTTCGCCCTTCCCGCGGCGCCGGACCTGACCCGGGTGCTGCGGACCGATTTCGCCCTGCGCCGCAGCTTTTACATCGTGCGCCACGCGGATGACCAAAAAGTCGTACGTCTGCGCCGCTTCACCCGGATTTTCACCGAGTTTTTTCGCGACGAACTGGCCCGGCTGGAGCGTGACGCTTGACAGAAGGCCCTGCACCCGGCGACTTTTGATCCAGTCAATCGGAGGAGACCCCATGCTGGTGCATCAGATCCTGAAGTCGAAGGCGAGCGCGGAGGTGGTGACGATCGGTCCGGACGCCAGCGTCGCGGACGCCGCCAAGGTGCTCTCGCTGCGCAAGATCGGTAGCGTGGTCGTCTCTTCCAACGGCAAGACCGCCGA
The DNA here is from genome assembly GCF_028807315.1 of Dinoroseobacter sp. PD6. Classification (NCBI taxonomy): domain Bacteria; kingdom Pseudomonadati; phylum Pseudomonadota; class Alphaproteobacteria; order Rhodobacterales; family Roseobacteraceae; genus Dinoroseobacter; species Dinoroseobacter sp. PD6. Next base: position 354,754 of record NZ_JARAMN010000001.1, read on the forward strand.
CGGGATCCTGTCCGAGCGCGATATCGTGCGCGAGGTGGGGGTGCGCGGGGCAGGCTGCCTGACCGAGACCGTTGGCAACATGATGACACGGGATCTTGTCACCTGCGGCCCGGATGAAAGCGCCGACAAGGTTCTGATGCAGATGACCGAAGGACGCTTCCGCCACATGCCCGTGGTTCAGGACGGCGAAATGATCGGCCTGATCACCCTGGGCGACGCGGTCAAGGCGCGGCTGCAGGAAGTCAGCATGGAAAAAGAGGCGCTCGAAGGGATGATCATGGGGTTCTGACCCCGCGACACCTCCTGTCTTGCCCCGGCCTGCTTGAACTCCGGACCGATATCCGGTTTTGTCGCGCCGTAGCCCCAAGGAGATGCCCATGCGCATCGGACTGTACCCCGGAACCTTCGACCCGGTCACGCTCGGTCACCTCGACATCATCCGGCGTGCGTCGACCCTCGTGGATCGGCTGGTGATCGGGGTTGCGATCAATCGCGACAAGGGGCCCTTGTTTTCCCTGGAAGAACGGGTTGCGATGCTGGAGGCGGAATGCGCCGCCGTGTCGGCCGAGACGGGCACTGAAATCGTCGCCCATCCGTTCGAGAACCTGCTGATCGACTGCGCCCGGGATGTGGGCGCCTCGATGATCATCCGGGGCCTGCGGGCGGTGGCGGATTTCGAGTACGAGTTCCAGATGGTGGGAATGAACCGCCGTCTCGACGATTCCATCGAAACCGTCTTCCTGATGGCGGAGGCCGAGCATCAAGCGATCGCCTCGAAACTGGTCAAGGAGATCGCCCGGCTCGGAGGCGATGTCACGCCCTTCGTGACATCGCAGGTCAGGGCTGCCTTGGTGGACCGGTTCGGCCCACCGCAGATGAACGCGGCTCAGTAGCCGTAGACGGTTTTACGGGCGATTTCCCGGGCCTTGGTACGATCGATATCCAGATCATGGGCGACTTCCCACGGCATGGCTTGAATCTCCGAAACCGTGCGGACATAGGCAATCCGCTTGGCGGTGGCGGAGCGGATCGTGTTCAGAATGCTGGTCATTGGGACACTCCTTGGAGATATGGTCTGGTTGCGTTTGCGTGGGCATCGTTAGCGCTCACAAGGCCAAGATGGGGAATGCTGCGGCGCAGAACAACCTGCATTGCGGTCGAGCCGCTATGCGGAATATGCAATGGTCCTGAAGAGTGGGCCGCGTAGCTTGAGTGAGGATGCAAATGCAGCAAGTCGACGGGTTCAGCCCGGTGCCCCCGGGCAAGGTGGCCACTATCGTCACCCATCTGGAGATGACCGCACGCCCCGATCCCACGCCGGTGCCCGAGTTGCCGTCCCTGGTTCTGGATCGGGTCCGCGCGCCGGATCTGGCGCAGTACCGGCAGGTCTTTCTGGATGTGGGAGGGCGCGACTGGCTATGGTGCTCGCGGCTCCTGCTCGATGACGCAGCACTGGCCGCGATCCTGAACGACGACGCGGTGGAGCTGTTCTATCTGCGCGACGGTGCGGCGGTGGTCGGTCTGCTGGAGCTCGATTTCCGCGAGACCGGCGCTTGTGAGTTGGCCTTCCTGGGCCTCGTGCCCGCGTGGGTCGGGCGTGGGGCAGGGCGCTACCTGATGAACATCGCGCTGACCCGCGCCTGGACGCGTCCCATCACCCGGATGCATGTGCATACCTGCACCCTCGATCACCCAGGGGCGGTGGCCTTCTATCGCCGCGCAGGCTTCGTGCCGGTGCGGCAGGAGGTGGAGGTGTTCGACGACCCGCGTCTAGGCGGGATCCTCCCGACCGACGCCGCGCCGCACATCCCCGTCTTCACCCCCTAGGCGTCAGAGGAACTTGCCCATCTCCCGGGCCGTGTCGACCATCCGGTTCGAGAAGCCCCACTCGTTGTCATACCAGCTCAGCACCCGGCACATGGTGCCTTCCAGCACCTTGGTCTGGTCCGTGGCGAAGATCGACGAATGGGCGTCGTGGTTGAAATCCATCGACACGAGCTTCTCGTCGGTCACGCCGAGAACCCCCGAAAGCCGTCCTTCGGCGGCCGCATGGATCGCCGCGTTGATCTCTTCGACCGAGGTCTCGCGCGCGGCTTCGAAGGTCAGGTCGACGACCGACACGTTCGGCGTCGGCACCCGGATTGCCACCCCGTCGAGCTTGCCGTTCAGCTCCGGCAGCACCAGGCCCACGGCCCGTGCCGCCCCGGTGGAGGTCGGGATCATGTTCATCGCCGCCGCCCGTGCGCGGTAGAGATCCTTGTGCATCGTGTCCAGCGTCGGCTGGTCGCCTGTGTAGCTGTGAATGGTGGTCATGAAACCCTTCACGATGCCCACGGCCTCTTGCAACACCGAGGCGACGGGCGCCAGGCAGTTGGTGGTGCAGGAGGCGTTCGAGACCACGATGTCCGAGCCCGACAGGCTCATGTGGTTCACCCCGTAGACGATGGTGTTGTCCGCACCGGCCGCCGGGGCCGACACGAGCACACGCTTGGCGCCATTCTTGAGGTGCAGGGCAGCCTTGTCGCGGGCGGTGAAGATGCCGGTGCATTCCAGCACGATATCCACATGGGACCAGGGCAGGTCCTCGGGATTGCGGATCGCGGTGACCTTGATCGGGCCACGCCCCACATCGATCGTGTCGCCGGACACGGTGACCGTCCCGGGGAAGCGGCCATGGATCGAATCGTAGCGCAACAGATGCGCATTGGTTTCCACCGGGCCCAGATCGTTGATCGCCACGACCTCCAGCCCGCTATCCTCCGTTTCGAGAATCGCCCGCAGGACATTACGACCGATCCGGCCGAACCCATTGATTGCCACTTGCACAGTCATCTGCGCCCCTCGCTCTTTCATTCCCGCCGCACCCTGCGGCTTTGGCGCGACGTTATCGCTAACATTCTTCGAAAACAAGCCGCCGCGCGGAAATCAGCCCGGGTGTGATACCGGGCTCATCCCCAGAAGCGCATCCAGTCGATCACCTCGATCAGCCGCCGACCCAAAGCGATCAGCGCGGCGCTGTCGCGGGCCAGGACGTCAAAAAGGGCGGCCCCGATCAGGAGCACGCCCAGCCAGATGGCGATCTTGGTTGTCACGTGAGTCAACACTCCCTGCGGCGACGCGCGCCGCAGCGGGACGTGCGTCAGATCAGGCGTCCGATGGCCGCGGCGGTGTCCGCCATGCGGCAAGAGAAGCCCCATTCATTGTCGTACCATGCCAGAACCCGCACGGTCCGTCCCCCGATAACCTTTGTCTGGTCCGGTGCAAAGATCGAGGAATGGGTGGTGTGGTTGAAGTCGATCGACACCTTCGGCTCCGGGTCGTAGGCCAGAACCGCGCCCATATGGCCCTGGGCCGCCTCGCGCACGATCTCGTTCACGTCCTCGACGGTCACGTCCTTGCCCGCCTCGAAGGTCAGGTCCACCGCCGAGACATTCGGCGTAGGCACCCGCAGGGCGGTGCCGTCGAGCTTGCCGGCGAGTTCGGGGATCACCTCGCCGATGGCCTTCGCCGCCCCGGTGGAGGTGGGGATCATCGCCATGGCCGCAGCGCGAGCGCGGTACAGGTCGGAATGCCGCCGGTCCAGCGTCGGCTGATCTCCGGTATAGCTGTGGATCGTGGTCATGATGCCACGCTCGATCCCGATCGCGTCGTTGAGGACCTTGGCCAGCGGGGCCAGCCCGTTGGTGGTGCAGGAGGCGTTGGAGACCACGTGATCGTCCTTGGTCAGGCTGCGGTGGTTCACCCCGTAGACGATGGTCTTGTCGGCGTTCTTGGCAGGGGCGGAGACCAGCACACGCTTGGCGCCGTGGTCCAGATGGACCGCCGCCTTGTCGCGGGCGTTGAACTTGCCCGAGCATTCCAGCACCACGTCCACCCCGGACCAGTCCAGCTCCGTCGGATCATAGGTGGAGAACACCTTCATCGGTCCGCGGCCCAGGTCCATGTGGTCGCCATCCACCGTGACCGTGCCGCCGAACCGGCCATGAATGCTGTCATATTTCAGCAGATGCGCATTCGTTTCGATCGGCCCGGTGGCGTTGATCTTGACCACCTGCACATCGTTGCGCGCGCTTTCCGCGATATGCGCCAGGGTGCAGCGACCGATGCGGCCAAATCCGTTGATTCCAACTGTAATCGTCATCCTGCGCACTCCTCGAAATCTGGCGACGGGGGCGGATCGATGCTGCGGCGGATCGGGGGAACGCCACGGTATCCCATCGTATTCCGTCCGGATGTAGCGTGGTGCACCTGCAGAAAAAAGGGGAAAAATGTCGCGATCTTAATATGTTAGCGGAAACATCACATGGTGGCGCTAACGGGTTGCCGGAAAGCCGCAAGCCTTTATGGTCAAGCAGGGCGCATACAGAGGTATCGGAGAACAATATGAGCGGCCTGATTGCATTGTTGGACGATGTGGCCGCCCTCGCCAAGGTTGCGGCGGCCTCTCTGGACGATGTGGTGGGCCAGGCGACCAAGGCCGGGGCCAAGGCCGCGGGCGCGGTGATCGACGATGCCGCCGTGACGCCGAAATACGTTCAAGGCTTCGAGGCCGCGCGCGAACTGCCCATCGTCTGGCGGATCGCCAAGGGCTCGATCCGGAACAAGCTGGTGATCCTGCTGCCCGTCGCACTGCTGCTGTCGGCCTTCGCCCCCTGGCTGATCCCGTTGCTGCTGATGCTTGGGGGGGCCTATCTGTGCTTCGAGGGGGCGGAGAAGATCCTCCATGTGTTCCACGCGAAGAAAAGCCACGAACCCGTTGCAGTTGAAGAGAAAGTCACGTCTGCGAGCCTGGAGGAGGCGAAAGTGGCGGGCGCCATCAAGACCGATTTCATCCTGTCGGCCGAGATCATGACCATCGCCCTTGCGGCCCTGCCAGCCACGGGCGGCGTGATGCTCCAGATCCCGGCACTGGCGCTGGTGGCCTTGGGCATCACCGCGCTGGTCTATGGCAGTGTCGCGGTGATCGTTAAGGCCGATGACGTGGGGCTGCACATGGCGCAGGCCGGGCGTCTGGCGAGCACCCGCGCCCTTGGCCGTGGCATCGTCACATCCATGCCGACCTTCTTGAAACTGCTGACGGTTGTCGGGACAGCGGCGATGCTCTGGGTCGGCGGGTCAATCATCCTGCACGGGCTCGAAGAGATGGGCGTGGCCGGTCCGGCCCATGCCATCCACGCCATTGCCGAGGCGGTCGCGCACACGGTGTCCGCCGCCCAGGGCGCCATCGGTTGGCTGGTTACCGCGACCCTGGACGGGGTGTTCGGGCTGATCCTGGGGCTCGTGATCGTGCCTCTCGTCACGCGGGCTTCGGCGCTGATCCCGCGCGGCTGAACCGGGACGCACCGCCCGGACGGAGTGCGCGCGGCGCGCGCCCGACCGGGGGCTGCCTGCCCCCGGACCCCCGGGAGTATTTCGGCACAAAAGAAGGGGCGCGGAAAAACGCCCGCCGGGTGAGGGCGGGCGTTCGGATCGATCTGGCGCTGCGAGCGAGGCTCAAAGCATTTCCTTGACCTTGGCGACGACCGCCTCGGGCCTGATCTCGAAATGCTTGTAAAGATCGCCCGCCGGGGCCGATCCGCCGAAATCATGCATGCCGACGAAGCCGCCCTTTTCGCGCTTGCCGCGCTCGCCATAGAGCCAGCGGTCCCAGCCGAAGCGGATCGCGGCCTCCACCGCGACGCGGACGGGCCCGGCGGGCAGCACCTTGCGGCGATAGGCGTCGGGTTGTTCTTCGAAGATCTCCCAGCAGGGCATGGACACGACGCGCGTGCCGATCCCCTCGGCCTGCAACAGGTCGCGCGCGGCCATGGCGATGGCCACCTCGGACCCGGTGGCCATCAGGATCGCCTGGCGCTTGCCCTCGGCCTCGGCCAGAACGTAGCCGCCCTGGGCGGTCAGGTTCTTGGTCTTGTGCTCGGTCCGCAGGGTGGGCAGGCCTTGGCGCGACAGCGCCAGCACCGTGGGCGTTTCGGTCTGCTCCAGCGCGATCTCCCAGGCCTCGGCGGTCTCGACCGCGTCGGCGGGGCGGATCACCAGGGTGTTGGGTGTGGCGCGCAGCATCGCCAGGTGTTCGACCGGCTGATGGGTCGGGCCATCCTCGCCCAGCCCGATGGAATCGTGGGTCATCACATAAACCACCGGCTGTTTCATCAGCGCCGACAAGCGCATCGCCCCGCGCGCGTAATCGGTGAAGCACAGGAACGTGCCGCCATAGGGACGGATGCCGCCATGCAGGCTCATGCCGTTCATCGCCGCGGCCATGCCATGCTCGCGGATGCCGTAATAGACATACCGCCCGTCGCGGCTCTCGGGCATGAAGACACCCAGATCGCCAGTCTTGGTGTTGTTCGACCCCGTGAGGTCCGCCGAGCCGCCCACGGTCTCGGGCATGATCGGGTTGATCACTTCGAGCGCCATCTCCGACGCCTTGCGGGTCGCCACCTTTGGCGCGGTCTCGGAGGTCTGCTTTTTCAGCGCCTTGATCGTGGCGCTCAGCTTCCTGGGCAACTGGCGCGAGAACGCGCGGGAAAACTCGACCTGCTTGGCATTGGACAGTTTGGCGAACCGGGCGTCCCAGGCCGCCTTCTCGGCGGCCCCGCGGGCGCCGATCGCCTCCCACTGGGACTTGATCTCGGCCGGGATCTCGAACGGGCCATGGGTCCAGCCCCAGGCCTCGCGCGCGGCCTGGTTCTGGCTGTCATCCGTCAGCGCGCCGTGGCCCTTGGAGGTATCCTGGGCCGCGTGACCAAGCGCGATATGGGTCTTGCAGGCCACCATGGCGGGCTTGTCGGACGCCTTCGCGGCACTCAACGCGCGGTCGATATCCTCGGGGTCATGCCCGTTGCAGGAAAAGACGTCCCAGCCCGAGGCCGCGAAGCGCGCCATCTGGTCGGTGCGGTCCGACAGGTCGACCTTGCCGTCGATGGTGATGCCGTTGTCATCCCACAGCACGATCAGGCGGCTCAACTCCTGCCGCCCGGCCAGCGTCAGCGCCTCCTGGCTGATGCCTTCCATCAGGCAGCCATCGCCCGCGATCACCCAGGTGTGGTGATCCATGATCTTGGCACCCCAGCGGGCGCGCAGGATCTCTTCGGCCATGGCAAAGCCCACGGCGGTGGCGATGCCCTGGCCCAGCGGACCGGTCGTCGTCTCGATGCCCGCGGCATGGCCAAACTCGGGATGACCCGCGGTGGCGGCACCGAGCTGACGGAAATTCTTGATCTCCGACAGGGGCATGGACTCGTACCCCGTCAGGTGCAGCAGCGCATAGAGCAGCATCGACCCATGGCCCGCCGACAGGATGAACCGGTCGCGGTCGGCCCAGTCCGGAGCGCTCGCATCGAATTTCAGGTGCTTTTCGAACAGGACCGTGGCCACATCCGCCATGCCGATCGGCATGCCGGAATGCCCGGAATTCGCGGCGGCGACCGCGTCGAGGGCAAGGGTCCGGATCGCCGTTGCCTTCATCCAGTGATCGGGGTGCGCGGAGCGCAGGGCTGAAATATCCACGGGATACCTGTCCTTTCAAAAGGCGCAGTGAGCGCTGTCGCGCGCTCTTTATCAGCCAAGGGGCAAAGTGCAACCTCTGGCGCGGGTTTGGGCCGCCCGCGCCCCGGGGCGGGGTGCGAAAATGGGGGCGCATTCGGCTGGCCCGCTTGTTAACCTGCCCGGCAAGGTCGGCCCGAATCGCGCCCCGTCGGCGTGCGGGCTCCCAACCGGGCAACCAAAAGACCCGGGCCGGCAGGACAGAGCAGGCAGACAAGGAGACGACATGAGCGAAATCCCTCAACTGGAGCAGCGCATCGCCGCGGCCCTGGAACGCATCCGCGCCGGGCTCGATACCTTGCCGGGCGCCGAGATGGCCGAGACCGCCGCCCAGGCCGAGACCCTGGCCTCCCGCGTCAGCGCGCTGGAGGCGGAACTGGTCGAGAAAGGCGCACTGGAGGCGGAAGTGTCCGCCCTGCGCGACGGGCTGGCCAAGGCGGAGCAGGAGCGGGCCGAGATGCTCGATACCATGCAGAAGCTGCAGACTGTGAACGCCGATCTGCGCCTCGCCGCGGCCGAGGGTGCGACCGACCCGGACGTGATCAACGCCGCCCTGGTTGCCGATCTCGAAGCGCTGCAGAAGGTGCGGGCCGCCGATCTGCGCGACATAGACGCCATTCTGAGCGAGTTGGCGCCGCTGGCGAAGGAGGCCTGAGATGCCCGAGTTGACGATCACCATCGGAGCCCGCGATTTCACCGTCGCCTGCCAGGCGGGCGAAGAGAAATATCTCGAAGCCGCGGCCGCGATGCTCGATGCCGAGGCCCGGGTGCTGGCCGAGCAGGCCGGCCGCATGCCCGAGGCGCGGATGCTGCTCATGGCCGGGTTGATGCTGGCTGACAAGACCGCCGCGGTGGAGGACAAGCTGCGCGAGGCCGAGGCGAAGCTGGCCGAACTCGGGCAGGAACTCGAGGCGCTGCGTAACGCGCCCGCGCCTGCGCCCGAACGGATCGAGGTGCCGATGATCCCGCCCAGCGTGGCCGAGGGCATGGCCGAGCTGGCCGCACGCGCGGAATCCGTGGCCGACGCGGTCGAGGCCAAGGCCCGTGCGGGGGCTGCCTGAGCCATGGCGCTCGAAGATGCGGGCGGCGAGGTCGATGGCGCCTTCACCCGTCCCGACCCGCGCGGTCTGAGCTATGAGGCGGCCTATGGCGGCGCGCTGAGCTTCCTGCGCCGCCGCTACACCAAGGAGCTGAGCGGCGTGGATGTCGCGGTCTCCGGCGTGCCCTTCGATCTGTCGGTGACCAATCGGCCCGGCTGTCGGCTGGGCCCCCGCGCGATCCGCGAGGCGTCGTCGCTGCAACCCTTCGATCCGCCCTATGGCTGGGGGTTCGACCCGCTGTCGGAGTTCACCGTGGTGGATTACGGCGATCTGGCCTTCGATTACGGTCGCGCGGCGGGGTTCCCAGCGGCGCTCGAGGCCCATATCCGCACCATTCTGGCGGCTGGCGCCGCGCCGCTGACCATGGGCGGGGACCATTATATCAGCTATCCGATCCTGCGCGCGCTGGCCGAGGTCCACGGGCCCTTGTCGCTTCTGCAGTTCGATGCCCATTCCGACACCTGGCCTGACGAGGATCGCGACCGGCTGGATCATGGAACCATGTTCTACAAGGCGGTGAAGGACGGGCTGATCGATCCTGCGCGCTCGGTGCAGGTGGGGATCCGCACCACCAACGATACCGATCTCGGCTTCCACGTGATCGACGCCCGCGAGGTGCACGAAGCGGGCGCCGCGGCCGTGGCGGCCAAGGTCCGGGGCATCCTGAGCGATCAAAAGACCTACCTGACCTTCGACATCGACTGCCTGGATCCGGGCACCGCCCCGGGCACGGGCACGCCGGTCTGGGGCGGCTTGAGCGCGGGGCAGGCGGCGATCCTGCTGCGCGACTTGGCGGGCATCACCCTGGTGGGCGGCGACGTGGTCGAGGTCTCTCCGCCCTATGATCCGTCCGGGGCGACGGCGGTGGCTGGCGCCCATGTGATGACGGAAATCCTGTGCCTCTGGGCCTGGACACGCCGCAAGGGCGGGCAAGCCTGATCGCGCGCCCTATATCTCAGACATCACGCAAGTCGCACCAAAGGGGAGCCCATGGGCAACTGGATCGGTATTCTCATCATCGTGGCGATGTTCGCCTTCGTCGCACTCATGGCGGTCTTTCGCCTCGCCCCCAGTGACCCGGCCGAATGGCACGTGGACCCGACCGACCCGAGCCTGAGCGCCGGGAGCGGGGCGGCGCTGGTGCGCTCGGACGGCAACCTGCAAAGCCCGGTCTTCGACGAAACACCTCAGGCGCTGCTGGCGCGGCTCCATGTCCTTGCGGACGCGACCCCGCGCACCCGCGTGCTCGCCGGCAGCCCGGAGGAGGGGCGCGTGACCTACATGACCCGCTCCCTGCTCTTCGGCTTTCCCGACTATACCAGCGTCACGACGATCCCCATGGGCGACGGTGCGCAAGTGGTGGCTTACGGGCGTCTGCGCTTCGGCAGCTCCGACATGGGCGTGAACACCGAGCGTTTGTCCGGTTGGCTCGACCAGCTTCAGACCGCCCGCTGATCCAACTGCCAAAAGGCCCCGCCGCGCGTGCCGCGCGCCGGGACACGAGGTTTTGCGCCGTGCTTCGCACGTCGCCGGGGGCGAGAGGGGCCAGCCCCTCTCGCGCTCTCCCCGGGATACTTGAAGACTTGAGAGATCAAGTCCCCCGATCTTCATCTTTGCTCAAATACTGCGGGGGTCCGGGGGCAGCGCCCCCGACCCGGTCTGCCTGCCCTTGACCCCACCCGGTCCCGGCGGCACAACCCGAACTCATGGTGCCCACGGAAAAACTCGCCCAGATCACGGAACGCTTCGAGTATATCGAAGCGCGCATGGCGGCGGGTGCCGCGGGCGAGGATATCGCGGCCCTCGGGCGCGAATATGCCGAGCTTAAGCCCGTGGTGGCCGAGATCGCCGCCTATAGCCGGGCGCGCGCCGACCTGGCCGAGGCCGAGGCGATGCTGGACGATCCGGAAATGCGCGCCCTGGCCGAAGAAGAGATCCCCGCGCTCAAGGCCCGTATCCCGGAGATGGAGCAGGCCCTGCGCCTGGCCCTTCTGCCCAAGGACGCCGCCGACGCCCGCCCCGCGATGATCGAGATCCGTCCCGGCACCGGCGGGGAGGAGGCGGCGCTGTTTGCCGGCGACCTGCTGCGCATGTACCAGCGCTATGCCGAGGCGCAGGGCTGGCGGTTTCAGATCGTGTCCGAAAGCCTGACCGAGCTTGGCGGCATAAAGGAAGTGATCGCCCATGTCTCCGGCAGCGGCGTCTTCGCCAAGCTGAAATACGAAAGCGGGGTGCACCGGGTGCAGCGCGTGCCGGTCACCGAATCCGGCGGGCGCATCCACACCTCCGCCGCCACGGTGGCGGTACTCCCCGAGGCCGAGGCGGTGGATATCGACATCCCCGCCTCCGATATCCGCATCGACACCATGCGCGCCAGCGGGGCAGGCGGCCAGCATGTGAACACCACCGATTCGGCTGTGCGGATCACCCATATCCCCACGGGTCTGGTGGTCACCAGCTCCGAGAAATCCCAGCATCGCAACCGCGACATCGCCATGCAGGTGCTGCGCGCGCGGCTCTATGACCTGGAACGTCAGCGCGCCGATGCCGAACGCTCGGCCGCGCGCAAGGGGCAGGTGGGCTCCGGCGATCGGTCCGAGCGCATCCGCACCTACAACTTCCCGCAAGGCCGCATGACAGACCACCGGATCAATTTGACGCTCTACAAGCTCGACCAGGTGATGCAGGGGGATCTCGACGAGGTGATCGCAGCTCTGGCCGCCGACGACCAGGCCCGGCTGCTGGCGGAGGTCGAGGGGTGAGCGACCGGCATGCGGCGTGGCTGCAGGCCCTGGCCGAAGCGGGCGTGGCGGACCCGGCGGGCGATCTGCGGCGGCTTTTCGATTGGGCCTATGCTCAGGGGCAGGGCGATCCGGCGCCGCAGACCCGCGACCGGCCCAATGACTGGACCCTTTATACCCTGGAGGACGCGGTGAAGGCCCGCGCCGCGCGCCAGCCGGTGTCGCAGATCATCGGCCGCCGCGCGTTTTTCAAGCATGACTTCGAGGTCACGCCGGATGTGCTTGACCCGCGCCCGGACACCGAGACCCTGGTGGAGGTGGCGCTTGCGCATCCTTTCGACACGGTGCTCGATATTGGATCAGGATCAGGCTGTATCCTGCTGTCCTTGCTGGCAGAACGCCCCGAGGCGACCGGGCTGGGTATCGACATCTCGGCCCCCGCGCTGGACGTGGCGCGGCGCAATGCCGACCGGCTCGGGCTGGCGGGGCGGGCGCGTTTTCGGCGCTCTGACTGGCTGGCCGAGGTCGACGAGCAATTCGACCTGATCGTCTCCAACCCGCCCTATATCGACGCCGCCACCTACGCCACGCTCGCCCCCGAGCTGCGCGACTGGGAGCCGCGCGGCGCGCTGGAGGCGGGCGCGGACGGGCTCGACGCCTACCGGGTGATCGCGCGCGACGCGCCCCGCGTTCTGGCGCCGGGCGGCACGCTCTGTCTGGAGATCGGCCATGACCAGGGCCGCTCCGTGCCCGCACTTCTGGCCGCTTCGGGCTGGCGGCAGATCACGGTGCAACGGGATCTCAACTGCAAGGACAGGGTGGTCACGGCGAACTTGATCTGACGCAGGTTTCGGCCCGAAACGGAGATCGGACGCGATCCTGCGGGACATTTTGTCTGTTTTTTGCTTGCCCCGGCGCCCGTCCCATGCTTACTGAGGCCACGGGTAGCGCGACCTCACCGTTCGAGGGCCGCTCGTACAACCCAATCATCTCCGGTATCCAGCGCACGGGCAACGGCTCGGCGGCAGGATGCGGCTAAAGCGGATATGGCTCCGGGCGATGTCCATGACTGCCACAAAGGCGGAAATAACCAGATATGAGATCATCGAAATCCCGCTCGCGGAACAAGAATAACCGGCGCAGTGTCGGCAATATCGTCAACCGTGTATTCGACAGTTCCGGGCCAGAGGGCAAGGTGCGCGGCACGCCGCAGCAGATCATCGACAAATACCTGACCCTGGCGCGGGATGCGCAATTGGCCAATGACCGCGTCGCGGTGGAGAATTTCCAGCAGCACGCCGAGCATTACACCCGCATGCTGAGCGAGGCCATGCGCGAGCAGGAGGCCCGCCAGGAACAGCAGGCGCAGCAAGCCCAGAACCAGCAGAAATCGCGCGGCGACCGCAACGAACGCGGTGATCGCGGGCAGAACGGCCAGAGCGGGCAAGGCGGCGACCAGCCGTCGCAGGGCCAGTCCCGCTCCGATCCCGGCGACGCGCCCCAGCCCGAGACGGCCGAAGCCAAACCGCCCGAGACCGGCGCGTCCGATGTGATCGACCTGGGCGACGGCGACACCGATACGGGGCTCGTCGAGACCCCCGAAAGCAAACCCGCCCGCAAGCCGCGCACCCGCTCGCGCCGCAAGAAGACCGACGAAGCGCCCGCCGAAACGGCCGAGGCCTCGTCCGAGACACCGGCGGCGGAATAAACCCCGCGAAAACGACAAAGGCCCGGACATGCGCCGGGCCTTTGTCGTTTAAGGTCGCGGATTTACATGGAAAAGCTCGTCCCGCATCCGCAGCTGGAGCTGGCATTGGGGTTCTCTATGGTGAACCGCGCGCCGATCAACTCCTCGGTGAAGTCGATCACCGCGTTCTCCAGGAACGGCAGGGACACCGCGTCCACCACCACCTTCTGACCCTTGCCTTCCAGCACCAGGTCGTCCTCCGCCGGATCGTCCAGCTTGATCTCGTACTGGAACCCCGAGCAGCCGCCACCCTCCACGGCCACGCGCAGGGCCTTGGCCGCGTCGCTCTCGGCGTTGATTTCGGCGAGACGCGCGAAGGCGCGCTCGGTCACGGTGGGGGGCAGGGTCAGGTCCATCCGGGGGCTCCGACTGTTCTTTGAACGTTATGATGTATATAAGATGCCTCAAAACGCAGAACAAGAACAGGCAGATCATATGACAGCGCCCTTTGCGTGCGGACCCGCAGGCTCGCGCGGCAGGCTTGTGGCCGAACCCGAGAGCGATTTTCGCTCGTGCTTTCAGCGCGACCGCGACCGGATCATCCATGCCAGTGCGTTCCGGCGGCTGAAACACAAGACCCAGGTCTTCGTGGAACACGAGGGCGATTATTTCCGCACCCGCCTTACCCATTCGATCGAGGTGGCCCAGGTGGCGCGCACGATCTGCGGCGCGCTGGGGCTGAACCCGGACCTGACCGAGGCGGTGGCGCTGGCCCATGATCTGGGCCACACGCCGTTCGGGCATACGGGCGAGGATGCGCTCAACGCGCTGATGGCCCCCTATGGCGGGTTCGATCACAACGCCCAGGCGCTGAAGATCGTCACCTCGCTCGAACGTCATTACGCGGCTTTCGACGGGCTCAACCTGACTTGGGAAACGCTGGAAGGCATCGCCAAGCATAACGGCCCGGTCACGGGCGAGTTGCCCCATGCGCTGGCCAGCTACAACGCCCGCCACGATCTCGAACTGCACACCCATGCCAGCGCCGAGGCGCAGGTGGCCGCTCTGGCCGACGACATCGCCTATAACAACCACGACCTGCAGGACGGGCTGCGCGCCGGGCTCTTCAACCAGGCCGATATCGCCGACCTGCCGCTGGTGGCCGAGGCCTATGCCGAGGTCGACGCCGCCTGGCCCGATCTCGACCCCGCGCGGCGCAAACACGAAGCCCTGCGCCGGGTGTTCGGCATGATGGTGGCGGACGTCATCGACACCTCCCGCGCGCTGCTGGCCGAGGCCGCCCCGGCCGACGCCCAGGCCGTGCGCGACCTGGGCCGACCGGTGATCCGGTTCTCCGACGGGATGTTCGCCAGCCTGCGGCAGATCCGCGAGTTTCTCTTCACCCGCATGTACCGCGCCCCCAGCGTGATGGAGAAGCGCGCCGAGGTTACCACGGTCATCAACGACCTCTTCCCGCGCTACATGGCCGACCCCAGCCTGCTGCCCGCGCGCTGGCAGCCCGACATCCTCGCCACCCGTACCCGCACCGAACTGGCCCGTATCGTGGCCGACTACATCGCGGGCATGACCGACCGCTACGCGCTCCAGGCCCATGACCGGCTCACGGCGGGGGACCGCGCCCGCAGCGCGCGCGCCTGATTTCGGTTGGACCCGCGCGGGCGAGTTGCTACAGGGACGCGACACCTGACCCGGGACCGACGATGAACCTGTTTACCGATATCCGCGCGGGCGTTCTGGCCGCCCTGACCGAGATGCAAGCCGAGGGCACGCTGCCCGAGGGGCTCGACTTCGCCAATGTGACCGTCGAGCCACCGCGCGATGCCGCCCATGGCGACATGGCGACCAATGCCGCAATGGTGCTCGCCAAACCCGCGAAGATGAAGCCGCGTGACATCGCCGAGGCACTCGCCGGCAAGCTCGCCGCTGACCCCCGGGTCGCCAGCGCCGAGGTGGCGGGCCCCGGCTTTCTGAACCTGCGCCTGGTGCCCACGCTGTGGCAGGACGTGGTGCGTGCGGTGCTGACCACCGGCACCGGCTTTGGCCGGTCGAGCATGGGGCAGGGGCGGCGGGTCAACGTGGAATACGTCTCCGCCAACCCCACCGGGCCCTTGCATGTGGGCCATACGCGCGGCGCGGTCTTCGGCGATGCTTTGGCCAGCCTGCTGGATTTCGCGGGCTACGACGTGACCCGCGAATACTACATCAACGATGGCGGCGCACAGGTCGATGTGCTCGCGCGCTCGGTCTACCTGCGCTACCTGGAGGCCCACGGCCAGCAGGTCGCCTTCGAGGACGGCACCTATCCCGGCGACTACCTGATCGCCGTGGGCGAGGCGCTCAAGGACAAGGTCGGCGACGCCTTCGTGGACAAGGGAGAGCAGTTCTGGCTCGCAGAGGTGCGCGATTTCGCCACCGACGCCATGATGGACCTGATCCGTGCCGATCTCGCCAGCCTCGGCGTCAAGATGGACCGGTTCTTCTCGGAAAAGAGCCTTTACGGCACCGGCCGGATCGAAGCCGCCATCGCCGATCTGGACGCCAAGGGCCTGATCTATCGCGGGACGCTGGAGCCGCCCAAGGGCAAGGTGCCGGAGGATTGGGAACCGCGCGAACAGACCCTGTTCCGCTCCACCGCCCACGGCGACGATGTGGACCGCCCGATCAAGAAATCCGACGGCAGCTGGACCTATTTCGCTCCCGACATCGCCTATCACTACGACAAGGTGAACCGCGGCTATGACGCGCTGATCGACGTGTTCGGCGCCGACCACGGTGGCTATGTCAAACGGATGAAGGCGGCGGTCTCGGCGCTGTCGGACGGCAAGACCCCGCTCGACATCAAGCTGACCCAGCTTGTGCGGCTCTTCAAGAATGGCGAGCCGTTCAAGATGTCCAAGCGCGCGGGCACCTTCGTGACGCTCTCGGACGTGGTCGAGCAGGTCGGCCCGGACGTCACGCGCTTCGTGATGCTGACCCGCAAGAACGACGCGCCGCTCGATTTCGACTTCGACAAGGTGTTGGAGCAGTCCCGCGAAAACCCCGTGTTCTACGTCCAATACGCCCATGCCCGGGTCTGCTCGGTGCTGCGCAAGGCCACCGAGGCCGGGATCCCCGTGGATGACGCCACCCTGGCCCAAGCCGACCTGTCGGGCATGACCGACCCGGCGGAGCTGAAACTCGCCCGCGCGCTGGCCGAATGGCCGCGCCTGGTAGAGATCGCCGCCCGCACCAACGAGCCGCACCGAATCTCCTTCGCACTCTACGACATCGCCGCCGATCTCCATGCGCTGTGGAACAAGGGTAATGACGATCCGTCGTTGCGTTTCCTGCAAGAGGGTGACTCAGCTGCAACACAGGCGAAAATCGCCCTCGTGCGCGCCTGCGCCGTTGTTATTTCGACCGGTCTTGGTATCCTTGGCGTGTCTCCGGTGGAAGAGATGCGCTGATCTGAACCGAGATCGAAAAAACGCGCACCGCCTCCGGGACTGAGCAGTCAGATCCCTCCTTCGCTGCGGAGGGCGTGAGAGGCAGGACCATGACCGTGTACGATTACGACGCCTACCCGGCGTATGGCGGAGAGGAGTCCGTCGATAACCCCGGCCCCCTCGGGCGGGCCGTCACCCCCTTTGTGACCTGGGCCGGTGGCGTGGCGTCCCTGGCACTGGTGGCCGGGCTGGGGCTCTGGGGCTACAACCTGGCCATGCGCGACGTGACCGGCATCCCGGTGATCCAGGCGCTCGAAGGGCCGATGCGGGTGCAGCCCGACGATCCCGGCGGCCGCCAGGCCGATCACCAGGGTCTCGCCGTCAACGTGGTCAAGGCCCAGGGCGTGGCCGCGGCCCCGGTGGACAAGATCGTGCTCGCCCCGCCCCCCATCGACCTCAGCACCGCAACCCCAGCGCAACCGGTCCCGCTTGTGCAGGACGGACCGCGCGATGCGACCGCTCCCGAGGAAACCGGCATCCCACTGCCCGAAGAGCCTAACCGCGAACAGGCCACTGTGCTGGCGGTCGAGGCGCTGATCTCCGACCTGGTGGCCGAGGAGGAGGCCGCCCAGAACGGCACCGTGCCCAACACCAAGCCGGGCATCGCCCGCTCCCCGCGCCCCGCCGCGCGCCCCGAGGCCGTGGCCTTCGCCAGCCGGGCGAGTTTCGATCTTTCGGCGCCCACCGCCGCCATGCCGGCCGTGATGCGCGTCGCGGCCTTCGCCGACCCCGAGAGCATCGCCACCGGCACGCGCATGGTGCAGTTCGGCGCCTATGACGACGCGGACACCGCCGAAGCCGAATGGGTGCGCATTGCCGAGACGTTCTCGCCCTATCTCGAAGGCAAGAACCCGGTGATCCAGCAGGCCGAGCGCGCCGGGCGCAGCTTCTACCGCCTGCGCGCCATGGGGTTCGAGGATCTCGCCGATGCGCGCCGCTTCTGCTCGGTCTTTCTGGCCGAGGATCTCGCCTGCATCCCGGTGGTCTACAAATGACGCACCCCCGTGGCTGAACCGCGCCGCGCGGCGATCCTCGGCTGCGGCGGGCCGGTTCTGACCCCCGAGGAGGCTGCCTTCTTCGCCGCCGCGAACCCCTGGGGCTTCATCCTCTTTGGTCGCAACGTTGAAAGCCGCGCGCAACTCGCGCGCCTGACCGCCGACCTGCGCGCCGCTCTCGGCTGGCACGCGCCGATCCTGATCGACCAGGAAGGCGGCCGCGTCGCCCGCATGGCCCCGCCGGAGTGGCGCGGCTTCCCTCCCGCGCTCGACCAGGCCGCGTCTGCACGCGCCTTCTGGGTCCGGGGCCGCGCCATCGCGCTGGATCTGGCCGAGGTCGGCATCGACGTGAACTGCGCGCCGCTCGCGGACATCGCGCTGCCCGAAACCCACCCGATCCTGCGCAACCGCTGCTACGGCACCGACGCGGCCACCGTGGTGGCCAATGCCCGCGCCATGGCCGACGGCCTGCGCGCGGGCGGCGTCCTGCCGATCCTGAAACACCTGCCGGGCTACGGGCGCGGCACCGTGGACAGCCACAAGGCCCTGCCGCGTGTGGCCGCCGACGCCGCCACCCTGCGCGCCACCGACTTCGCCCCTTTCGTCGCCCTGTGCGATATGGCGATGGGCATGACCGCGCACCTCGTCTACGAGGCTTTTGACCCCGACCTGCCCGCCACGGTCTCCCCGCGCATGATCGACCTGATCCGCACCGAGATTGGCTTCGACGGGCTGCTGATGACCGACGACATCTCGATGGAGGCGCTCTCGGGCACGGTCCCTGAGCGGGGGCAGGCCGCGCTCGCCGCCGGTTGCGACCTGGTCCTGCACTGCAACGGCGATCTGGCCGAGATGCAGGCGCTCGCCGCCGCCCTGCCGCCCATGACCGAGGCCGCGCAAACCCGCGCCGCGCGCGCCCTGGCCCAGCGGCAAACGCCCCAGCCCGTTGACATCCCCGCGCTCGACGCCGAACGTAACGCCTTGCCCTCCGCCTGACGCGGGCGCGCCAAGGACCCAGATGACCGACAGCCAACCCGACCTGAACCTGTCCCCCGCCAGCGTCGAGGAGCGTCTCGCCGCCGAGGCGCTGATCGTGGACGTGGACGGGTTCGAGGGGCCGCTCGACCTGCTGCTGCAACTCTCGCGCACCCAGAAGGTTGATCTGCGCAAGGTCTCGGTGCTGGCCCTGTCCGAACAATATCTCGCCTTCATCGAGAAGGCGAAAGCGCTGCGGATCGAACTGGCCGCCGACTACCTGGTGATGGCCGCCTGGCTCGCCTTCCTAAAATCCCGCCTCCTGCTGCCGCCCGACCCGGCGGACGAGGGACCGTCGGGCGAAGACCTCGCCGCCCATCTCGCGTTCCAGCTCGAGCGGCTCGAGGCGATGCGCGAAGCGGCGGCCAAACTCATGGCCCGCGACCAGCTTGGCAAAGATTTCTTCGCCCGCGGCACCCCCGAACAGGTGACCCGGGCCCGGCGCGTGACCTATTCCGCGACCCTCATCGACCTGATGCAGGCCTATGCCCGGATCCGCACCAAGGACGATTTCCGCCCCTTCGTCTTCGACCGTGACAGCGTGCTGACCATGGAACAGGCGCTCGACCGGATGAAAACCATGGTCCGTTTTGCGGGCGACTGGACCGACCTTGCGGCCTACCTGCCCGAAGGCTGGATCAACGACCCCAAGCGCCGCCGCTCCGCCACCGCCGCCACCTTCGCCGCCTCGCTGGAGCTTGCCAAGGCGGGCAAGATCGAACTGCGCCAGGGCGAGACCTTCGCCCCCATTCAACTCAAACGCAAATCCGAGCCGTGATGTCCGATACCCCCGAGCAAACGCCTGACGAGACCGCCGACAGCGCCGCGCCGATGCCCCCCGACGGCCCCGCCGACAGCCTGTTCGAGGCCCCGCCCATGGGTGACCAGGAACGCATGGTCGAGGCGATCCTCTTTGCCACCGCCGAACCGGTGACCGTCCGCGCCCTGCAGGCCCGTATGCCCCATGGCTGCGACGCGGCAGAGGCCCTGACCCGCCTGCGCAAACGCTACGAGGGGCGCGGGGTCCATGTGGTCCGCGTCGGCGACGCCTGGGCCATGCGCACCGCGCCCGACCTCGGGTTTTTGATGCAGAACGAGGTGACCGAGACCCGCAAGCTCAGCCGCGCGGCCATCGAAACCCTCGCCATCATCGCCTATCACCAGCCCGTCACCCGCGCCGAGATCGAAGAGATCCGCGGCGTCTCGGTCTCGCGCGGCACGCTGGATCAGTTGATCGAGCTGGAATGGGTGCGCTTCGGGCGCAGGCGGATGACGCCGGGCCGCCCGACGACCTTCGTGGCCACGCAAACCTTCCTCGACCAGTTCGGGCTCGAATCGGCCCGTGACTTGCCGGGGCTGTCGGACCTGCGCGCGGCGGGCTTGCTCGAAAGCCGCCCGCTGCCGGGGGCCGAAAACCTTGAGGAGGACGGGGAGGACGAAGATCAAAGCGAGATGTTCGAGGAGTAACCTGATATTCACGGCCTGCGACCCTATATGTGAGTGGTCGCAATCGGGAGGGACGGCATGAACGTCAACCAGCTTATCAACATGGCGCTCCGCATCTTCGCGCGCAAGGCGATGACCAAGGGCGTCAACGCTGGCGTAAAACGCATGGCCGCGCGCGGCAAGACCCCGGGACAGCCCGCGTCCCCTGCACAGCAACGCGCCGCGCGGGAGACTCAGCGCAAGGCGCAGCAGGGCCTCAACATCGCCCGACGATTCACGAAGTTCTAGTTAACAGAGCGCGCGCTGCGCAACACCCGCGCCGCTGCCCACGCCCCCTTCGCCCCGGATCTGCCGCAGTGACGGCTTATGCCGCGAAATGCTTGGACAGTTTCAGCCCCTGGCCCTGGTAGTTCGACGCGATCCCCGCACCGTAAAGCTGCGTCGGCACCTCGGCCATGCGCTCATAGACCAGCCGCCCCACGATCTGCCCGTGCTCCAGCACAAAGGGCGCTTCGTGGCACCGCACCTCCAGCACCCCGCGCGACCCGGTCCCCCCGGCGGCGGCATGGCCGAAACCGGGATCGAAAAAGCCCGCGTAATGCACCCGGAACTCGCCCACCATGGCCAGGTACGGCGCCATTTCGGCGGCGCAATCGGGCGGGATATGCACCGCCTCCCGGCTCACCAGGATATAGAACGCGCCGGGGTCGAGGATGATACGCCCTTGATCCGTATGAATTTCTTCCCAGTACTCCCCGGGCGGGTAATGCCCGATCTTCTCCAGGTCGATCACGCCCGTATGCGGCTTGGCGCGGTAGCCCACGAGGCTCCCGGTCGCGGGGCGCAGATCCACCGAAAACCCCAACCCCTGGTCGACATGGGCCGGGCCCGAGACCAGCGGGGTCGCGGCATGGCGCGCCCGCAGCGCCGCATCGTCGAGCAGGGCCTGACCGCTGCGAAACCGGATCTGGTTGAGCCGCATGCCCGGCCGGACCAGCACCGAAAACGACCGCGGGCAGATCTCCGCATAAAGTGGGCCGTGGTAGCCCGCCGGGATCCGGTCGAATTCGGTCCCGCCATCGGTGATCGTGCGCGTCAGCAGATCGAGCCGTCCGGTGGAGCTCTTGGCATTGGCCACCGCCTGCACGCCCGGGGGCAGGGCGAGTGACTCCATCAACGGCACAACGTAGACGCAGCCCTTTTCCAGAACCGCGCCCCCGCTCAGGTCGATCCGGTGCATCTCGAAATCCGCGAGCCGGTCGGCCACGGTCGCCCCGTCGCCCGCGAGGAACGAGGCGCGCACCCGGTAAGCCACGGCTCCCAAACGCAGATCGAGGCTCGCCGGTTGCACCTGTCCCGGCGCGATGGCCGGATCGGCCGCGATCACGCCCCCCGAGATCATCGCCTCAAGGCTCTGGCAGGGCAGCACGCCGGGGGTGGGCAAGGCAGGGGCGGACATGGTTCAGACCTCCCTCAGAGGGTGCGGCCGCGCCGCTAGTGAGCCAAGTGTCGGAAAAGTGGTCGGGCTAGCAGGACTCGAACCTGCGACCTTCCGTCCCCCAGACGGACGCGCTACCAGGCTGCGCCATAGCCCGACACTGCGGCGTTCATAACGCTTTCCACGCCGGGGGCAAGCCGAATTTCGCCCCCCGCGGCGCCGCGTGTTTCGCCGCGCACCCTTCAAGCCGGGTCGGACCCGTCGATGCGCGCGCGGAGCGCCGCCAGCCGGTCGGCCAGGACGCGCGCGGTGTCCGGATCGACCTGCGACAGCGCGCCGGGATGGGCAGCCAGCCTGCGCGCGAAGGCCCCCAAAGCGTCGGAGCGCTGCGGGCTGGGGCCGGGCAGGGCAGGGACGGCTGCACCGGGCGCAGCCGTGGGCGCCGGGTCTGGCACGGCGGGTGCTTCCGAGGGCGCAGCCTCGGCCGCATCCGGATCGGGCGCCCCATGGCGGGCCGTGAAGAGCGGCAGGGGATCCTCGGTGGGCGCCGCCTCCGGTGCGGCTTCGGCGGGGGGCTCTGCGGCGTCGTCGTCTGCGGGCATCTCGGCCGTGCTCGCCACCAGGTCGACCACCTTGGCCTCGGCGGTGTCCTCGGCCGCTTGCGCGTCCTCCTCCACCGGTTGCACGGTCTCCTCCGCGCCATCGAGGCGCCGGTCGCAGAGGCCGGCCACATGCTTGACCCCTTGTTCGCGCAGGATTTTCTGAACCCCTCGGATGGTGATCCCGTCATCGTGAAGCAGCACCCGGATCCCGGCCAGCAGGGACATGTCCGCGGGCCGGTAATACCGCCTTCCGCCCGCGCGCTTGACCGGCTTGACCTGGGGAAACTTGCTCTCCCAGAAGCGCAGCACGTGGGTGGGCACCTCCAACCAGTCGGCCACCTCGCTGATGGTCCGGAAGGCTTCCGCTGATTTGGCCATCAGGGTTTCGGGTCCGTGCAGCGCAGACGCCGCCGCGGCCTATCGGTTGCGGTTTCCATTGGCGACCCGTTCTTTCATCAGATGCGAGGGCCGGAAGGTCAGCACGCGGCGCGGATGGATCGGCACTTCCTCGCCCGTCTTGGGGTTGCGCCCGATCCGGGCGGACTTGTCGCGCACGCTGAAGGTCCCGAAGGACGAGATCTTGACGCTTTCGCCGCGCACAAGTGCGTCGGACATATGGGTCAGGATGCTCTCGACCAGTTGGGCGGATTCGTTCCGGGACAGGCCGACCTCGCGGAATACCGCATCGCTCAGGTCCATGCGCGTCAGTGTCTTCTCGGCCATCTTGCCCCCCTCGTTGCAACCGGGGCCAGTATGCGCCGGACGGTTTTCGAGTCAATATCAAGGGCTTGCCGATTGGCGTTCAGATCGGCCAAATCCGCCGATTCCACGCATTTACCAGCGTAATACCACCGATCCCCAGGACAATCCGCCCCCGATGGCCTCGGTGACGACCAGATCGCCGGGCTTGATCTGCCCGCGCGCCACCCCGACCGACAGCGCCATGGGGATCGACGCGGCCGAGGTGTTGCCGTGATCGGCCACGGTGACGACGACCCGGTCCATGCCGATGCCCATCTTGCGCGCGGTGGCGGTGATGATGCGCAGGTTGGCCTGGTGGGGCACGACCCAGTCGACATCCGCCTCTGTCAGACCGGCCTTGGAGAGCGCGGTCTCGGCGGTGGCGGCGAGCTTCTCGATGGCGTGGCGGAAGACCTCCTTGCCCTCCATCCGCAGGTAGCCCGCGGTTTGCGAGCTGGACACGCCCCCATCCACGTAAAGGATATCGCGGTGCCGCCCGTCGGAATTCAGGTCCGCCGACAGGATCCCGCGGTCGGCCGTCCCACCGGTGCCGTCGCGCGCCTCCAGCACCACGGCACCCGCGCCGTCGCCGAAGAGCACGCAGGTCGACCGGTCGGTCCAGTCCATGATTCGGCTGAAGGTCTCGGCCCCGATCACCAGGATCCGGTCGGCCTGGCCCGACAGGATCATCGCGTTGGCATTGGCCATGGCGAACACGAACCCGGCGCAGACCGCCTGCACGTCATAGGCAAACCCCCGGGTCATGCCGAGCCGGGCCTGCACCATGGTGGCCACGGCCGGGAAGGTCAGATCGGGCGTGGAGGTCGCCACGATCACCGCGTCCACATCCTGTGCGGTCAGCCCGGCATGGTCGAGTGCCGCTTGCGCGGCGGCGGTGGCAAGGTCCGAGGTCTGTTCCCCGTCCGCTGCGAAATGGCGCCGCTCGATGCCCGAGCGGGTACGGATCCATTCATCGGTCGTGTCGACCAGGGTTTCGAGTTCGGAATTCGGGACCACGCGGCTCGGAAGGTAATGCCCCACACCGGTGACGACTGCACGTTTACCCATTCGCGGAACCCGATACTGCTTCTTCTTCTGGTGTGGCGGCGCCGCTCTCGCGGGCGCGCCCGGCGGAGGCCACCCGCGCGGCGAGGCGCTCGGTGAAGCCCGATTGCGCCAGGATGAAGGCCAGCTTGATGGCGGCGGCGACCCCGGTGGCATCCGCCGAGCCGTGGGATTTGACCACCGTGCCGTTGAGCCCCAGGAACACGCCGCCATTGACCCGGCGCGGGTCGATCCGTTTCGACAGGCGCCGCAGGGAGGTATAGGCGAGCATCGCCGCGATCTTGGACCAGGGCGTCTTCTCGAAGGCCTGGGTCAGGAAATCGCGGATCAGGGCCGCGGTGCCCTCGGCGGTCTTGAGCGCCACGTTGCCGGTGAACCCGTCGGTGACGATCACGTCCACCTTGTCCGACGGGATGTCGCCGCCTTCGACGAAGCCCACGAACTCGAAATCATTGTCCGGCGCGGCCTGGGCGATCAGGTCATGGGCGGCCTTCAGCTCGGCCCGGCCCTTGTGCTCTTCGGTGCCGACATTGAGCAGACCGATGCGCGGGGTGGGATTGCCCAGCCCGTTGCGGGCATAGGACGCGCCCATCAGCGCGTATTGCAGCAGGTCCTGCGCGTCGGCCTTGATGTCGGCGCCCACGTCCAGCATCACGTTGAACCCGGACTTGGCGCGCGACGGCCAGAGGCAGGCGATGGCGGGGCGGTTGATGCCGGGCACCTTGCGCAGGCGCACCATCGACAGCGCCATGAGCGCGCCGGTGTTGCCGCAGGAGACACAGACCGTCGCCTCGCCGTTGCGCACGGCGTCGATGGCTGACCACATGGAGGTGTCCTTGCCGCCGCGCATGACCTGGCTCGGCTTGTCGTGCATGGTCACTACGTCGGACGTGCCGCGGATCGCCACGCGGCCGTCGAGCGCACGCCGTTTCGCAACAAGCGCGGTCAACTCGGTGGCGTCACCGTGAAGCAGAAAGGCAATGTCGGGGTTTTTCTCGGCCGCAATGGCCAGCCCGCCGACCACCGCCGCCGGGCCCGTGTCGCCCCCCATGGCGTCGACGGAGATCACTGTCCCCGTCAGCCCATGCTCAGGCGGAGTTTCC
The DNA here is from genome assembly GCF_028807315.1 of Dinoroseobacter sp. PD6. NCBI lineage: Bacteria > Pseudomonadati > Pseudomonadota > Alphaproteobacteria > Rhodobacterales > Roseobacteraceae > Dinoroseobacter > Dinoroseobacter sp. PD6. Next base: position 379,758 of record NZ_JARAMN010000001.1, read on the forward strand.
GGGGAAGTGGACCCGCCGGGCGTCGTGCCGATCGATGTCCCTGCGGCCATGCGCATCTACCCCGGTTTTTGACAACCGTGGCCGCTCAGGCCGCGTCTTCGTCGAGATCGATCTCGTCGGCCTGGGCGATCACTTCACGATCCGCGTAATGGCCACAGGCCGCGCAGACGTGATGCGGGCGCTTGAGCTCGCCACAGTTGGGGCATTCGTTGGGGTTGCCGGCGACCAGAGCATCGTGGGAGCGGCGCTGTCCGCGGCGGGATTTCGTGATCTTGTTCTGAGGGACTGCCATGTCTCAACCTCGGTTCTGGGGGCAGTGCCCCGGGTGTTGTTTCTCGGCGAAACCGCCGCGTCATCTCTTGCGCGCAAAATCCCCGCCGCGCGGGGTGAGAGCGAGGCCGGGAACATACTGTGATTCCGATGGGGCGCAAGTGTTTTCTGCGCCGCGTTTACCTGTGCACCAAGGGCCTTACAAGCCTCTTTGTTCAAACGGCTGCGCAATCGGGGAAGATCGGTCAGCCGCCGTCGGGTTTGCGCCCCGCGCGCAACTGTTGCAGGGCGGCGAAGGGCTTGGCGTCGTCATCGGTCATCGCGGGTTTGCCCGGTTCGGTGAAGACCGCGGCCCCCAGCGCCACGCCTTCGGCCCGGGGATAGAGCGGGATCGCCAGCGCCAGCTCTTCGGCCAGCAGGGCGGCGAGATCCAGCGTGGCGGGCACGGGGCCTGCGGTTTCGTCCTCGGGCATCTCGACCTCGCTGCCGTCCGGGTCGGTCCAGTCGGCGAGATACCGGCGCAGAACGGGCTCTTCGATCCGGGTGGTGACGGGGGTCAGCGTAACGCTGCAGGGCTGGACCACCGTGGCGCCCAGGGTCGCCTCCAGCCGCCAGTCGGCCTTGCCCTCGGGATGCAGCGCGCCCGCCAGGCGCAGCTTGCGCAGATCGCTCAGCTCCAGGTCCGCGGCGAGCGCGGACAGGGTGGCGGGCTCGGGCACGATCTCGAACCTGGTGGGTTTGCGGGTGGACAGATCGGCAAAGCGCAGAACGGATGACGCGGAGGGGCCGTTGCTGGGGGGCTGGGGCATCTCGGGGGCTCCTTTCGGGTCGGACGCGGGCGGGATCGGGGCTGCGCGGTTCGGCTGCCCCTTGCCGGTCCGGGGACGCGGCGTGGGGGCAGACAAGGCGCAGCGCTTGATCCGGCCCGGAGAGTTCGGTATCGCACTGGTGCTGCTCAGGATGTCTGTACAAGGTTTGCAGACGGTTTGCACATGGGGACGTGCCTGCGATGATCAACACTGCCGCTTTGCTGTTTCGCGGTCTCTTGGTCGGTGTTGCGTTGCTGGCGCTGGGGGGCTGTGCGGCGACCTATCGCAATTCCGGATACGTGCCGAGCGAAGCGGATCTGGCCGAGATCACCGTGGGGATCGACGATCGCAGTTCGGTCGAAGACCAAGTCGGGCGTCCTGTCTCACAAGGGGTGATCGCCGATCGCGCGTGGTATTTCGTGGGCACACGGTGGGAATATTTCGCCTATCGCGCGCCGCAGCCGATCGACCGGCAGGTGGTTGCAATTTCCTTCGACGAGGGCGGCACCGTGCAGAATATCGAGCGGTTCTCCCTGGCCGATGGCGAGGTGATCTCGCTCAACCGCCGGGTCACCGACAGCAACATCGAGGGCGTGTCCCTGATTCGTCAGCTGCTGGGCAATATCGGCAACTTCGACGCCGGAAACTTCCTCAACTAGGCGGCCGCCGAGAGCGCGTCCATGAAGCCCGCGCCGAACCGGTCGCGCAGAAAGGCGCGCTGCGGGGCGAAGGCGGTTTCGAAATGGGCGATCACCGCCTCGGGCACATCGAGTGCGTCGGTGGTGTGGAACTTGCGGTCGAGCCCCCAGGGGTCGGCCCGGTCGAGCCCGGCAAACGCCTCGATCCGGCGCATGACCGCCTGGGGCTCCGCCGCGATCTGGCCGAAGGGCAGATAGAGCAGGCGCAGATCGTCGAACCGCGCATCCCAGCGTGGCACATAGGTGGCATAGTCGCCGCGATGGGCGATCACCGGGTCCGTGGCGTGGCGCATCCAGGCCTTTTCCGTCTTGGGTTTGATCTTGCGGCGGGTCAGGTTCATGCGCAGCTGCGACGCCGCCCGGTCGACGGGATCGCGGATGATGTAGATGAAGCGCGCCTCGCGCAGGAATTTCGCGACGAAATCGACCCCGTCCTCCGGAAGCGTGCAGTATTCCGGGGTCACGTCGAGGCAGATCTGGCGCGCGGGCGCGCGGGAGAAGACATGCTTGTACCAGGTGCCGTTGAAGGCGGGCTGCTGCACCAGCCGGTCGAGATAGGCGAGATACTCCGCATCCGGTTTCGCCTTGTTTTTCAAGTGCCTGCGCGCGGCTTTCTCGACCCCCTGGACGAGGTTCGTGCGGGCCCATTTGCGGTTTTCGGGGCAGAACTTGTGATCGAAGAAATGCAGCTCCTTGAAGGGCGGCACCCAGATGTCCTCGCGCGCCTGACACACCCGGTAGAGCCAGCTTGTGGCGGCTTTCTGCGCGCCGATGCAGACGAGGTCAGGCTTGCGGCCGATCATGGGGGCTCCGGATACTGCGTGGCGCGAGCCTAGCAAGCTGCCGGGCGGCGGCAAGGGGGGCAGGGGTTAACGGCGCGTTGTCCGAGGGGGTGTTTCGCGCCGACAAATTTTTTCGCGTAACTGTGGAGGATCAAGGGCTTCCAGAGATTTGTTTCGCATGCGAAACATTCAAATTCCTGAATAGGTTAACGGGTGGTCTCGGCCTCGGCACGAGATTCCAGGTCGAGCCATTCTTCCTCGGCCGCGGCCAGGGTGGCCTGGCGGTCGACCAACGCCTCGGTGGCCTTTTTGAACTTCGCAGGCTCGCGCGTGTAAAGGTCCGGTGTGGCGAGGAACTCTTCGAGCTTGGCGATCTCGGCGGTCAGGCGGTCGATCTCGCCGGGCAGGGCGTCGAGCCTGTGGCGTTGGGTGAAGGACAGGCCGGAAGCATTTGATTTTCTGATTGAATCAGAATTTGAGGTTGGGCTCTTGGGGCCGGGTTTTCCAGCGGATTTGGGCGGAGGTGCCGATGTGCCACCCCCCGCTGCGCGCTGGCTGCGGTAGTCGGACCAGCCGCCCGCATAAGCCGTGGCGCGCCCATCGCCTTCCATCGCGATGGTGGTGGTGGCGACCCGGTCGAGAAAATCCCGGTCGTGGCTCACCAGAAGCACCGTGCCGGGGTAGTCCGACAGGATTTCCTGCAGCAGGTCGAGGGTTTCGATGTCGAGATCGTTGGTCGGCTCGTCCAGCACCAGCAGGTTGCTTTCCCGCGCCATGATCCGCGCCAGCAAGAGCCGCGCACGCTCGCCGCCCGACAGCGCCCGGACGGGGGAGCGGGCCTGGTCATCGGTGAACAGGAAATCCTTGAGATAGCCCACCACGTGGCGCGGCGTGCCGCGGACCATGACCTGGTCGGCCTGGCCCGACACGCGCATTTCCGGGTCGCCGGTCAGGTTCTCCCAGAGCGAGGCGTCGGGGTCGAGCCCCTCGCGGCGCTGGTCGAAGACGGCGATCTCGAGATTGGTGCCCAGGGTGACGGTGCCGTCGTCCGGCGCGATTTCCCCCGTGAGCATCTTCAGCAGCGTGGTCTTGCCCGCGCCGTTGGGTCCGACAAAGGCGATCCGGTCGCCGCGCAGCACGCGCAGATCGAAGGGGCGTAGGATGGTGCGGTCGCCGAAGGACTTGGTGATGCCGCGCGCCTCGATCACGCGCTTGCCGGAGGATCTGCCCGCCTCCAGCGCCATGTCGGCGGTCCCCTGGCGGCGGATCATGTCGGCGCGCTGCTGGCGCAGCTCGCCGAGCGCACGGACCCGGCCCTGGTTGCGCTTGCGCCGGGCGGAGATGCCCTCGACCGCCCAACGGGCCTCGGCCTTGATCTTGCGGTCGAGCTTGTGGCGGGCGAGGTCCTCTTCCTCCCAGGTCTTGTCGCGCCAGGCCTCGAAATCGCTAAAGCCACGCTCCTGCCGGCGCACCATGCCGCGGTCGATCCAGAGGGTGGCGCGGGTCAGCGCGCTCAGGAACGCCCGGTCATGGGAGATCAGCACGAAGGCCGCCCGGGTGCTGGTGAGGTGGTCTTCGAGCCAGGAAATGGCCTCGATGTCGAGATGGTTGGTCGGCTCGTCGAGCAGCATCAGGTCCGGGGCCTCGGCCAGCAGGCGCGCGAGGGCGGCGCGGCGGCGTTCGCCCCCGGAGGCGGCGTCGGTGGCGATATCGAGGTCGAGCTTCAGCCCCTCGGCGGCCATGTCGATGCGCCAGCTTTCAGACGGATCCAGCGCGGCGCGGGCGAAATCGCCCAGGGTGGGGAAGCCCGACAGGTCCGGGTCCTGCTCCATATAGCCGATGGAGGTGCCGGGGGCGGCGATGACCTGGCCTGTGTCGGGCTCCACCAGGCCGGCCATGACCTTCATTAGGGTGGATTTGCCCGAGCCGTTGCGGCCCACGAGCGCCACGCGGTCGCCGGGCTGAATCACCAGGTCGAGCCCGGCGAACACCGGGTCGCCGCCATAGCCGAGGCGGATATCGGAAAGCTGAAGGAGAGGGGGGCGTGCCATGGGCAAGCAGGTATGGGGACAACGGCGCGGGGTCAATGGCGACCGAGGGCAGACGCGGGCTGCAGGCTTCATCTGTGCAAAAATACTCACGGCTCAACATCGCCGCTGGCGCAACATGCGGGGCGGCGCGCAACCAAGCGGTTTCGAAACCGCTTGGACCCGGCGCGACCCGGGCGCGCGGTGGGGATGTCGCGGCGGGCCGAACGCTGCGCTTTGTGCCCCTTGGGTGGCCATCCGGGCGCATTCCAAGCGGTTTCGAAACCGCTTGGACGCCGGGTGTCGCCGTTTCGCATCTTTTCCCCGTCCGGGGCTTGGCGTAGATACGCGCCAACAGACGCCAGAGGACCCCGCATCCATGCCCGCATCCATCACCGAGCCTGCCATCACGCCCGACCTGATCGCCGCCCATGGGCTGAAGCCCGAAGAATACGCGCGTATCCTGGAGATCATCGGGCGCGAGCCGAGCTTCACCGAGCTGGGCATTTTCTCGGCCATGTGGAACGAGCATTGTTCCTATAAATCCTCCAAGATCCATCTGCGCAAGCTGCCGACCGAGGGGCCGCAGGTCATTTGTGGACCGGGCGAGAACGCGGGTGTGGTCGATATTGGCGACGGCCAGGCGGTGGTCTTCAAGATGGAGAGCCACAATCACCCCTCCTACATCGAGCCCTATCAGGGGGCGGCCACGGGCGTGGGCGGCATCCTGCGCGATGTGTTCACCATGGGCGCGCGGCCCATCGCGGCGATGAACGCCCTGAGTTTCGGCGAGGTGTCGCACCCCAAGACCCGCTCGCTGGTCGCGGGCGTGGTCGAGGGGATCGGCGGGTATGGCAACTGTTTCGGCGTCCCCACGGTGGGTGGCGAGGTGCGGTTTCACCCGGCCTATAACGGCAACTGCCTGGTCAATGCCTTTGCCGCGGGGCTCGCGGATGCGGACAAGATCTTCTACTCGGCGGCCTCCGGCGTGGGGATGCCGGTGGTCTATCTTGGCGCCAAGACGGGCCGGGACGGGGTGGGTGGGGCCACCATGGCCAGTGCGGAGTTCGACGACACCATCGAGGAGAAGCGCCCCACGGTGCAGGTGGGCGACCCGTTCACGGAAAAGCGGCTGATGGAGGCTTGCCTGGAGCTGATGGCCACGGGGGCGGTGATCTCGATCCAGGACATGGGGGCGGCGGGGCTGACCTGTTCGGCGGTGGAGATGGGCGACAAGGGCGGGCTTGGCATACGGCTGGACCTTGAGAAGGTGCCGGTACGCGAGACCGCCATGACCGCCTACGAGATGATGCTGTCGGAGAGCCAGGAGCGCATGCTCATGGTGCTGAACCCGGCGTTGGAGGCCGAGGCCAAGGCGGTGTTCGACAAGTGGGACCTTGATTTCGCCATCGTGGGCGAGACGATTGCCGAGGACCGGTTCCTGATCGTGCATCACGGCGAGACCAAGGCGGACCTGCCCCTGTCGAAACTTGCATCGAGCGCGCCGGAATACGACCGGCCCTGGGTGCCGACGCCCGAGGCCGCGCCGCTCGACCCGGTGCCCGCGGTGGACCCGATCGACGGGCTCAAGGCGCTGCTGGCCAGCCCCAACTATGCGCGCAAGCACTGGGTCTGGGAGCAGTACGACACACAGGTCATGGCCGACACGCTGCGCACGCCCGGTCTTGGCGCGGGGATCGTGCGGGTGCACGGGACCGACAAGGCGTTGGCCTTCACCAGCGATGTGACCCCGCGCTACGTGCGGGCGAACCCGGTGCAGGGCGGGCGGCAGGCGGTGGCGGAGGCCTATCGCAACTTGATCGCGGTGGGGGCGCGTCCGCTTGCGACCACCGACAACCTGAATTTCGGCAACCCCGAAAAACCCGAGATCATGGGCCAGTTCGTCGGCGCGTTGCAGGGGATCGGGGAGGCCTGCGCGGCGCTCGACATGCCGATCGTGTCGGGCAATGTCAGCCTGTATAACGAGACCGACGGTCAGGGCATCCTGCCGACGCCCACCATCGGGGCGGTGGGGCTGATCGACCATGTGGACGAGGCCATCACTGGCCAGCCCCAGACGGGGGATATTTTGCTGCTGATCGGGGCGGGCGAGGGGCATCTGGGCCAATCGGCGCTGCTGGCCGAGGTGTTCAACCGCGAGGAGGGCGATGCGCCGTTCGTGGACCTGGACGCCGAGCGTGCGGCGGGCGAGCTGATTCTCGAGGTGCGGGAGTGGATCGGGGCCTGTACGGACCTGTCGGATGGCGGGCTGGCGCTCGCGGCGTTCGAGATGGCGGAGGCGGCCGGGCTCGGCGTCAGCCTGGACGAGGCGGACATGGCGCAGCTGTTCGGGGAGGACCAGGGGCGTTACATCGTGGCCTGCGGGTTCGATGCGGCCGAGGCGATCATGGTCGCGGCGGGGCGGGCGGGCGTGCCCGTGGCCAGCGTCGGCCGGTTCGGCGGCGAGCAGGTGAGCCTCGGCGCCAGCAGCGCGCCACTTGCGGAGTTGAGCACGCTCTATCGTGGTGCCTTTGCCGCGCAACTGGGCTGAGATCCTGCGCCGGGGCACCCATGTCGCGCCCTTGAGCGGCTTGCAGCACCGGGGCGGGAGGCTTACTATACCCATACGGAATAATCAGGAATTCGCCCATGCCGATGCAGGCCGATGAAATCGAAGCGCTTCTGCGCGAGAGTTTCCCCAACGCCCAGATCGTCGTCGAAGGGGATGACGGGGTGCACATGTCCGCGATGGTCGTCGACGAGAGCTTTCGCGGCAAGAACCGGGTGCAGCAGCAGCGCGCGGTCTATGCGGCGCTCAAGGGCAAGATGGACGGGCCCGCGGGCGAGTTGCACGCGCTGGCGCTGACCACGAAGGCGCCCTGATGGCCTGGACCACGCCCATCGTGCTGCTCTCGGGGGCGCTGCTTGCGGTGCTTCTGGCGCGTGCGGTCTGGGTGGTATGGTACGAAAAGCGGTTCCCGCAGGAGCGGGGCACCGCCCCGGGCGAGGGCTATACCGAGATCGAGGCGAATTACCACTCCGGCGGGCCGGGCGGCGGCCACTCTTCCATAATCCGGGTCCCGAAGGACCCGCAGGAATATGCACGATCCTTCGTGCCTCATCATGCCAAAGGAAAAGACCATGAGTGACGCAAACGAGCGTATCAAGGAGACCGTGACCAAGAACGATGTCGTTCTGTTCATGAAGGGCACCAAGACAATGCCGCAATGCGGATTCTCGAGCCGGGTGGCCGGGGTTCTGAATTTCATGGGGGTCGAATACACGGATGTGAACGTGCTGGCGGACGAGGAAATCCGGCAGGGGATCAAGGACTATTCCGACTGGCCGACCATCCCGCAGCTTTACGTCAAGGGCGAGTTCGTCGGCGGCTGCGATATCATCACCGAGATGACCCTGTCGGGCGAACTGGACCAGATGTTCGAGACCAACGCCGTGTCCTACAACAAGGAAGCCGCCGACAAGATCCGCGAAGCCAACGCCTGAGCCGGCTTTGCCGAGACTTTGAAAGCGCCTCCGGCCCGGGGGCGCTTTTTTCTTTGCCGGTCTCGGCGCGCTCTTCGTCGGGGGCGGGGAGGGCGGTTGGGCGCCGCATGGCGGTTTTTGCCGGGAGGAGGCAGGATCGAAGCGTTCTGCAGGTGGTGCGGGGTGTGTTGGGTTGTCTCCCCACCGGTGTGCGTGTAGCTGGGCCGCGGAAAAGTGAAGGGGTAGGTGCCATGGCCGCGCGCGTCAGGATTATGAGTTTTCGGAAACGCTTTGGCTGCATGATGCTTGCGCTGGCTGTTCTGGTCGTGGTGTCGGTCGGCGGGGCGTTCGCCCAGTCCGCCGACCCCGCCCCGGCGGAGGTGTCGGCACAAGCGGATCCCGAGGCCGCGCCGCCCGAGGACACCGCGCCGGCCTATCCTGCGGGTCTCGACGATCCGACACTCGAAATCGAGGAGCTGCGCCTGCGGCTGCTGCCGCTGACGGTCGATCAGCTTACGGAGCTTGCCGCTGCGTGGCAGGGGATCGTGGCCGGACAAACCCAGGCGGTGGTCGATGAATCGCTCGCGCTGGAGCGTCTGCCGACGCAGGAGCAGGAGGCCGCCCGGGCCCGCGTTGTCGCGTTGACGGAGACACGCAATGCCGGGTTCGATCGCTTCTCGGAAGTCGTGAGCAATCTGGCGCGCAAGGGCGGGGACCCGGCGACGGTGGAAACCTACCGGGCCTATCGATCCTCCATCGTCGTTCAGGAAAAGCAGGAGGCGGATTGGCGGACGCTGGCCGAAGGCGCGTTGAGCTGGGCGGTTGCGCGCGATGGCGGCGTGCAATTGGCGATCCGCATCGCGGTGATCGGCGGCGCGATATTCGCGCTGCTGCTCGTGGCCCGCATCGTGCGGGGGTATGCCCGGCGGATGTTCCGGAAGTTACCGAACTTGTCCAAGCTGTTGCAGGCGTTCTTGGCGACGATTGTCTATTGGCTGACCATTGCGGTGGGGTTGATGGTGGTCCTGTCTTCGCTGGGTGTGGACATCACGCCGCTCTTCGCGCTGTTCGGCGGTGGTGCCTTCATCCTGGCCTTTGCCATGCAGGAGACCCTGAGCAACCTGGCGGCGGGCGTGATGATCATGATCAACCGTCCCTTCGATGAGGGGGATTATGTCGATGTCGCGGGTCTTGGCGGGACGGTGAAGAACGTCTCTATCGTCTCGACCCAGATCGTGACGCCGGACAACCAAATCATCGTGATCCCGAACTCCAAGGTCTGGGGCGATGTCATCACCAACGTCACGGCGTCCGATACTCGCCGGGTCGATATGGTGTTCGGCATCGGCTATGGCGATTCGATCCAGGAGGCCCAGGCCGTTCTGGAGGAGGTGGTTTCGGGCCATCCCCTCGTGTTGAAGGATCCCGCCCCGGTGATCCGCGTGAACGAACTGGCCGACAGTGCCGTGAACTTCATCGTGCGGCCCTGGACCAAAACCACCGATTACTGGGCGGTTTATTGGGACCTGCAGCGCGCGGTGAAAGAGGCGTTCGATGCCAAGGACATCTCGATCCCGTTCCCGCAGACCGACATGCATCTCTACATGGCGCCGAAATCGTTGCCGGCGGCGGTCGATGGGCTGCCCTTGGCGCGGCAGACCTCCACCGGGCGCGGTCCCGGGCGCGACGACCCGGGTCCGGACGACGCCGCAGAGCCCGCGCCGGCCGCAGGCTGAGCGCGCCTGTCCGCGGTGCGGGGTCGGTGTGTCTGCCTTATGCGGCCTGCAGCCCCTCCATCACCGTGAAAAACCCGACCGTGATCCAGATCGCCTTCGGCTCACCCCGCAGGGCGGTGGCGGAGACCGCGGCACCGCCGATGGCGACCATGGCCACGGAGGCAGATGCGCTCCAACACATCGTCTCGTCCCTTCCCCGGGTCAGTGTGTCGTGAAACGCCGGGGCTTGGCAAGATCGGGGGCAGGTCGGTGGGACCGGGCGAGTAACGTCGCCGCCAAACTGTACAGTGACAGAGGGTTTTTGTCCGGGCGCGGGAACGCCAGAAAGAACAACGCGGTTCCGCAACTCAACCTCGTGCGCGCATGGCTCTTGGAAGGTGTCACCGGATCGGGCGCGTCCCGCGGCACTTGGGATAGCTCCGGCACCCCCAGAAGGCGGTTCCGGTTTTGCGCGCGGTGCGCTGGACCATGTCCGCGCCGCAGCGCGGGCAGGCGCTGGGTGTATCGGCTGCGCCCGTCTCGGGGGGCCGGGTCCTTCGTGGCCCGGTCTTGAGGGTTGCGTGGCGCGCCCTGTTCGCGGCGATATGCGCGTCTCTTGCCTCGGGGCCCCTGTCGAGACGCCGGAGTGTGTCATGGTGTCGATCGACTTCGGCTTCGGACAGGACCGGGGTCTGGAAGCGCCCGATCGGTTTGCCGAGCGCCCTCAGCCCCCAGCAGACCGTGTCCGGCATGGGCGTCTTTGGCTGCGCCTCTCCGGTGAAGACGACGAGGTTGTGCACGCGGTCCGATGAGATGCCCAACGCGCCCTGAACGGCGAGGACATGGGCATGGTTCTGGCGCAGCGGGTTCTGGAAGCTCTGCCTGCTGCGTTTGTGAACCTGGGTCCATCTGGCTTGATCGGCGCTTCCGAAGATCCAGCCGGACATGTTCTTGGTTTCGATGACGAATATCCCGAAGCGTGACAGGACGACATGGTCTATCTGGGTGGTGGCGTCGCCCAGGGGCAGAATCAGATCCGACAGGGTTTTGTAGCCCGATGCCGCGAGCCCATGGGCAAGCGCGCCCGCCACCTTGCGTTCGCCGCGCGCGCCTTTCCGCTCGGGTGTGTCTATCGCGGCCTTTCCTGCATAGAAGAGGGATTTCAGAAGAAAGCCCAGCATGGGCGCCTAAGCGGCCGCGGTGGCGCGCAAGAGGCGTGCGCGGGCGGGGGGGATGGCGCCGATCTCCAGCCCGGTGAAGACATGGAGCGTGTTCATCTCGCGGTCGACCACGGCGTGATCGCTGACCCAGCCGCCCATGAGCAGGTAGGTCCGCAATAGCGGCGGCATGGCCCGCATCGCCCGTTTGAGGTCCGGCTTCACCCGGGCCAGGCCCTGGGCGAAGGGAAACACCCGGGGCGATTTCACCCGCGGCAGCCAGCGCGAGGGGGCCAGGTGGCGTTCGGTGAGCAGGGCGAAGGCGTCGCGGTAAAGCTCGCCATCGGTGCCCTGGAAGGACGAGCAGCCGAAGAGCATGCCGACCCCATGGGCGTCCACATAGGCGGTCATCGCGCCCCAGGCCACGCGCAGGATGTCCGGGTCGTGGCGGTCGGGATGCAGGCAAAAGCGGCCCAGCTCCACCATCGGTTTGTCGAACTCGCGGAGCGCGGAGAGCTCGTAGAACTGCGCGGAATAGCTGCGCGCGATCTCGGCTCCGGTGGCCAGCGGCAGCAGGCGGAAACAACCCACCAGCGCCCCGTCGCCGATGTCGGTGACCATCACATGAAGGCAGGCCGCGTCGAAGGCATCGGCGTCCGGCGGCGCGTCGGGGCCGTGGAAGGCAAGCCCGCGCAGGCGCTGGCAGGCGGCGATGTCGGCCGGGCTCTCGGCCAGGCGCGCGGCATAGCGGCCCTTGGTCAATCGCGGCATCGTCACCTCCGGGGTCTTGGCGCTTGGGCTGCACAGTATATCTATGGGCGTGACCTTCAATGATGTTCGTGCCCCGCCGAGACGCGGGGTCGGGTCCCGGACAGGCACAGGAGACCGAAATGGAAAAAGTCGTCAAATCCGAAGAAGAGTGGAAGGCGCAGCTGAGCGATCTGGCCTACAAGGTGACGCGCAAGCATGGCACGGAGCGGGCGGGCACCCACGAGGATTTCCCCAAGGACCCCGGCACCTATCGCTGCGTGTGCTGCGATGCGCCGCTGTTCGACCAGGCCCACAAGTTCGAGAGCGGCACGGGATGGCCGTCGTTCTTTCAGCCGCTGGACGAGGAGATGGTGGGCGAGAGCGTGGACAAGAGCTGGTTCATGACCCGCACGGAGGTGCATTGCAATCGCTGCGACGCCCATCTCGGCCATGTCTTTCCGGACGGGCCGCAGCCCACGGGATTGCGGTATTGCATCAATGGTGTGGCGCTGAATTTCGAGCCGGAATAGGGGGCGCTGCCCCCGTCGCATGCCCGACTCCCCCGGAGTATTTTTGCACAGATGAAGCCGGGGCGGTTGAGGCCTGGGCCAGGCGGACGGCTTGCAGGCGGTCCAGTTCGGCCAAGGCCGTGTCCGGATCGCCGGTGCGGGCCAGCGCCTTGGCATAGGCACGGCGGACCGAGCGGGGCCGCCAGGGCAGGGCGGCCCCCGCCAGCCAGGCGCGCAGATGCGCAGGCAGGCGGTCGTAGTCGCCCATGGGATCCCCGCGCCGCCGGCGGCAGCGCAGGTGGGTCTGGCCGAGATTGCGGGTCATGGCTTTGCAGTCCCTGCGGTGGGTCGGATCAGAGGCAGCCCGCGAGGGTCGTAGCCATGTTGCGGATCAGCTGCGGATAGAGGTCGGGGCCGGGCGTGAGGTCGATCCCGATCGGGTCGATCACGCCGGTTCTGGCCTCGGTGCCGTCGAGCACGGTGTCCACCAGCCCGGCGTTGAATTGCGGCTCGGCCAGCACGCAGGTAATCCCCTCGTCCCGGACCCGGTCGCGGATCTCGGCGATGCGGGCGGGGCTGGGATCGGTAGCGTCGCTGAGCGAGATCGCTCCGGAGGCGGGGAAGTCAAAGGCGGTTTCGAAATACTGGTAGGCATCGTGGAAGACGATGAAGCTGCCGCCGCGGGCGGGGGCGAGGATCTCTGCCACCTCTGCCGAGAGGGCGTCGAGTTCGGTGCGGCCCTCGGTGGCGTTGGTGAAGTAGGTCGCGGCGTTGTCCGGGTCGGCGGTGGAGAGCTGTGTGGCGATCAGGGTCAGCCAGGCCGCGGCGTTCTGCGGCGAGAGCCAGGCATGGGGGTCGTGTTCGCCGTGGTCGTGGCCGGCGTGGGTTTCGTGGTCGTGATCGTCATGGGCGTGATCGTGGCTGGCGGCCTTTTCCGAAGAGTCGTGCGTGTGATCATGGTCGTGGTCGTGGTCGTGCGCGTGATCATGTTCCGCGTGGTCATGGTCATGGTCATGGTCATGGCTCGCGTGGTCATGCTCCTCGTCGCCATGATCATGATCGTGGGCTTCGAACAGGGCGCCCTCGCGGAAGGGCAGCAGGGTGGTCTCTTCGGCGTCCAGCAGGGTCGTGACACGGGCGTTGGTGGCGAGGGTCGCGACGGCGTCTTCCATCCAGGGGGCGAGGTCCGCGCCCATCCAGAACACGAGGTCGGCGTCCTGCAACGCGGCGGCCTCGGACGGGCGCAGGCTGTATTCATGGGGCGAGGCGCCGGGGGGCAGGATCAGGGTGGGGGTGCCGACGCCGTCCATGACGCGGGCCACGAGGGCGTGGACCGGCGCGATGTCGGTGGCCACGGTCGGCACATCCGCCAGGGCGGTGCCACCAAGCAGGGTGGTTGCAACGCAGAGAGTGGTCAGGTTTCTGGACATCGGTGCCCCCTTGTGATCTTATAACGTTACCGGCGGGATATATGATATATAATAACATGACAAGCGAGGACATGGGCATGTCGGCGGAAAATGCGGCCCCGATCGGGTTCGAGAAGCACGACCACGGTGCCTGCGTCAGCCAGGCGCTTGCGGCGGCCGAGGCGCGTTGTGCTGCCGAAGGGCTGCGTCTGACGCCGGTCCGGCGCAAGGTGCTGGAGTTGCTGTTGCGCGAGCATCGGGCACTTGGGGCTTATGCGATCCTCGATCTTCTGCGGGAGGCGGGGTTCGGCTCCCAGCCGCCGGTGGCGTACCGGGCGCTCGATTTCCTGTCCGAGCACGGGTTCGTGCACAAGATCGAGCGGCTCAATGCCTTCGTGGCCTGCGCCCATCCGACCGAGCGGCATTCGCCCGCCTTCATGATCTGCAGGCTGTGCGACGCGGTGGCGGAGGCGCAATCGCCGCCCTCGCGCGGGGCGCTGGGGGCGGCGGCGAAGGCGGCAGGGTTCCAGATCGAGAAGACCGTGGTGGAGGCGGAGGGCCTGTGCCCGGCCTGCATCGAAAAGGCTGACGCATGAGCCTGATTTCCGTGCGCGGATTGAGCGTGGCCTATGGGGCGCGCACGGTCCTGAGCCATGTGGACCTGACCCTGGAGCCTGGCGAGATCGTCACCATCGTCGGGCCCAACGGGTCGGGCAAGACCAGCCTTCTGCGCGCGATCATCGGTGCCGCGAAACCGATGCGCGGGGAGATCCGGCTCAAGCCCGGGCTGCGGCTGGGCTATGTGCCGCAGAAGCTGCATATCGATCCGACCCTGCCGATCACGGTGGAGCGGTTCATGCGCCTGCCCGAGAAGGTGCCGAAAGTGGCCTGCCAGGCGGCGCTGGAGGCCGCGGGCGTGCCGGACCTGCTGCGCCGGCAGATGTCGCAGCTATCGGGCGGGCAGTTCCAGCGGGTGCTTCTGGCGCGGGCGCTGATCAACCGGCCAGAGGTGCTGTTGCTGGACGAGGCGACGCAGGGGCTGGACCAGCCCGGCTCGGCCGCGTTCTATCGCCAGATCGAGACGGTGCGGCGCGAGACCGGCTGTGCCGTGCTGATGATCAGCCACGAGTTGCACGTGGTGATGAGTGCGTCGGACCGGGTGATCTGCCTCAACGGGCATGTGTGCTGCGAAGGCGCGCCCGCGGTGGTCGCCTCGGCCCCGGAGTACCGGGCATTGTTCGGGACCGGGACGGGTGGCGCGCTGGCGCTCTACCGGCACGACCATGACCACGATCACGACCATGACCATGACCATCCGCACAGTCACGAGGCGGCGGAATGATGCTGGACGATTTCATGACCCGCGCGACGCTGGCCGGGGTCGGCGTGGCCTTTGCCGCGGCCCCGCTGGGCTGTTTCGTGGTGTGGCGGCGGATGGCCTATTTCGGGGATGCCACGGCCCATGCGGCGATTCTGGGCGTGGCGCTGTCGCTGGCGCTGCAGATGTCGATTTTCGCAGGCGCGGTTCTGGTGGCGCTGCTCATGGCGCTGACGGTGACGTATCTGGCCGGGCGGGGCTATGCGATGGACACGTTGCTGGGGGTGATGGCCCATTCGGCGCTGGCCTTCGGGCTGGTGGCGGTGTCGTTCCTGTCGGGGGTGCGGATCGACCTGATGGCGTATCTGTTCGGTGATATCCTGTCGGTGTCGCGGATGGACCTGGTGGTGATCTGGGGTGGCGCGGCCCTGGTTGTGGGACTGATCCTGTGGCGATGGGCGGCGCTGCTGACGGCGACCCTGAACGAGGAGCTGGCCTATGCCAGCGGGCTCGATCCGCGGCGCGAACAGCTGGTGCTGACGGTGGCGCTGGCGATCACGGTGGCGGTGGCGATCAAGGTGGTGGGCGTGTTGCTGATTGCGGCGATGTTGATCATTCCGGCGGCGGCGGCCCGGGGGCTGGCGCGCACGCCGGAGGCCATGGCGGCCATCGCGGCGGGCATCGGGGCGCTGTCGGCGGTGGCCGGGTTGCGCGCGGCCTATGTGTTCGACACGCCTGCCGGGCCGTCGATCGTCTGTGTGGCCGCGCTGCTTTTTGCCGGGCTGAATCTCGCGGGCTGGCGCAGCGCGCGGGGTGCCTGAGCGGGCGGGCTCAGGGCATGCGCAGCGCACCGTCGAGCCGGATGGTCGTGCCGTTTAGGTAGCCGCATTCCAGGATGAAGGCCACGAGACGGGCGTATTCCACCGGATCGCCGAGGCGTTTTGGGAAGGTCACGTCGGCGGCGAGCGTCTCCATGATCTCTTCGCCGAGGCCGATCAGCATCGGCGTGCGGAAGATGCCCGGTGCGATGGACATCACGCGGATGCCCTCGCGGGCCAGATCGCGGGCCATGGGCAGGGACAGGCCCGTCACCCCGGCCTTGGAGGCGGCATAGGCGGCCTGGCCTTTCTGGCCGTCGAAGGCGGCGATGGAGGCCGTGGTGACGATCACCCCGCGCGCGCCGTCCGCATCGGGTGCGTTGCGGGCCATTTCGGCCGCCGCGAGCCGAGCGATGTTGAAGGTGCCCACCAGGTTGATGTCGATGGTGCGCTGGAAGGTGTCGAGCCCGTGGGGGCCGTCGCGGCCCAGGGTCTTGGCGCTGGTCGCAACTCCTGCGCAGGTCACGCAGGCGGTGATCCGGCCCAGGGCTGTGGCGGCGGCGGTGACGCCGGCCTCGGCGCTGACATCGTCGGTGACGTCGGTTTCGAAAAAGAGCGCGCCGCTTTCGGCGGCGAGCTGGTGGCCGCGGGTCGCATCCCGGTCGAGCACTGCGACCGCCGCGCCCTTGGCGCGCAAGTGGCGGACAGTGGCCTCGCCGAGGCCCGAGGCGCCGCCGGTAACGAGGATGGCGTGATCTGAAACCTGCATGGCGGCTCCTAATTTCTGAACGCTTGTTCATTTTCTTGCCCGCCCGGGACGGCTGTGTCCAGAGGGGATCGCGAGGGCGCGGGCGTCGCGCTGTGCGGCGTGGCTCAAGACACTGTGATCGGGCTGGTGGGACTCCGCGGGAAGTTGCCGTTCGTTGGTCGTAAAAACGCCCCTTTCCAGCGGGTTTTGGCCGATTCTGCGGACCCATGCGGATGTGAACGCGCGGGGGCTTTAACGGCAGCTACGCAATCCCACATACGCAGCGGTGAGGGCCGCAAGGGCCCACTCAGACCAAGGAGTTCACCATGAAGAGCAGTAAGTTTTCCCCCGTTGTCGCACTGGCCCTTCCGCTGGCGCTTTTCGGGGCACCGTCCCTCGCGGGCAGCCTGGAGGACCCGGTGGTGGAGCCGGTCCCCATGGCGCCGGCCCCCGTGGTTGTTTCCGGCCGGGACTGGACCGGCGGCTATGTGGGTGCGCAGATCGGGTATGGTGACGTCGGCACGAATGCGTCCGGCGTCGATGGCGACGGTCTGATCGGTGGCCTGATCGCGGGCTACGATTATGACTTCGGGTCCTACGTTCTGGGCGCCGGGATCGATTACGACATCGCGGATATCGACCTTGGGCCCGCGAGCCTGGAGGATGTGCTGCGGCTGAAGCTGCGGGCCGGCTTCGAGGCAGGACCGTCCCTGATCTATGCGACGGGCGGCTATGCGCGGGCGGGCACCGACAACTTGGGCAGCGATGATGGTTGGTTCGCGGGGGCCGGGGTGGAATACCCGCTGAGCCAGAACCTGAGCCTTGCGGGCGAAGTGCTCTATCACGAGTTCGACGATTTCGACGGCTCCGGGGTGGATGTGGATGCCACCACGGTGCAGGCGCGCCTGGCTTACCGGTTCTGAACCGCAGGCCTTGTGACGATTTGGGGCGGGTCCGGTCGGGCCCGCCCCTTTTTTGCGTCTTGGCAACCGGGCGCGGGACCGGCTATGACCGGAGCCATGACCCGGGATATCTGCATCTGCGCGATTTGCCCCGCCTGAGTTTCTCGGCGGGCCGTTGTCATCTGTTTCCACTGTGCGAATGAGTTGATAAGGCCCGGGGGGACCCTTTGGGGCTGCGCGCGAAGGACCTGTGATGACTGCGACCGAGCTCAAGCTGACCAACACGAAGACCCGCCGGAAAGAGGTCTTCACCCCGATCGACCCCGACAACGTGCGGATGTATGTCTGCGGGCCGACGGTTTATGACCGGGCGCATCTGGGCAATGCGCGCCCGGCGGTGGTGTTCGACATGCTGTTCCGGGTGCTGCGCGAGGTCTATGGGCCCGAGCATGTGACCTATGTGCGCAACATCACGGATGTGGACGACAAGATCAACGCGCGCGCCGCCGAGACCGGGCGCTCGATCCGGGAGATCACCGACGAGACCACGGGCTGGTACTTGGAGGATATGGCGGCGCTGGGGACGTTGCCGCCGACCCATGTGCCGCGGGCAACCGAGTATATCCCGCAGATGGTGGCGATGATCGAGACGCTGATCGCGCGCGGCCATGCCTATGTGGCCGAGGGCCATGTGTTGTTCGATGTGCGCAGCTACGGCGCCTATGGCGCGCTGTCGGGGCGGTCGGTGGACGACATGATCGCGGGCGCGCGGGTGGAGGTGGCGCCCTACAAGCGCGACCCGATGGATTTCGTGCTGTGGAAACCGTCGGAGGCGGGGCTGCCGGGCTGGGACAGCCCCTGGGGCCGCGGGCGGCCGGGCTGGCATATCGAGTGCTCGGCCATGAGCCATGAGCTTTTGGGGGAGAGTTTCGACATTCATGGCGGCGGGAATGATCTGCAATTCCCGCACCACGAGAACGAGATTGCGCAGAGCTGCTGCGCCCATCCCGAGGGGGGCTTTGCGAAGGTCTGGATGCATAACGAGATGCTGCAGGTAGAGGGCAAGAAGATGTCCAAGTCCTTGGGCAATTTCTTCACCGTGCGGGATCTGCTGGACCAGGGTGTGCCCGGGGAGGTGATCCGGTTCGTGTTTCTTGGCACGCATTATTCCAAGCCGATGGACTGGACGGAGAAAAAGGCGGAGGAAGCAAAGAAAACACTGGCCGGTTGGTACAATCTGACGGATGGCGTTCGAGCAATGAAGCGTGTCGATCAAGAGTTGCTTGAAGTGCTCTGCGATGACCTAAATTCGCCGGCTGCTATTGCGCGGCTCCATGAAATCGCGCGCAGGGGTACCGCGGAGCAATTGAAGTGGGCTCTCACTTTCCTCGGGTTTCCGGAAGCCGAAAAGGTCAACTGGTTTCGCGATTTTCATGTAACACTGACTGGTACGGCGGCGGAAGGTGATACTCCGCTGTACGTAGATGAAATTACGCCGTTTCTTAGGAAGTGGCAAAAGCTGCGTATGGAAAAAAACTATGAAGCAGCCGATGACTTGAAAGCGAAGCTAGAGGCTGTAGGACTGAAAATTTCGAATTTCAGGGACGGACCTGTCGCGAAGGTGCCAAGAGACTTTGATCCGAAGTGTTTGAAGGTTCTCCTATGACCAGCGCGATAGAGGAGGTTCGCGCCCGGCCCGAGGATGGGGGCGATTTCGCCCCCGCCCTGGGGGGCGGGTCGGGTGCGAACCGGACCGCAAGCGGCCCGGGGAGGATCGTTTTGCCGGGGAGGGCGGTCGAGGGCTGTTCGTGCCCAGGGCGGGAAAGGGTTGGTAGCTTGGTCGAGGTCATCAAAGGAGGTGCTCATGTCTAAGGAACGCCTCTACCTCTACGACACCACCTTGCGCGACGGGCAGCAGACCCAGGGCGTGCAGTTCTCGACCCCCGAGAAGCAGCAGATCGCGGCGGCGCTGGATGCGTTGGGGATCGACTTTATCGAGGGCGGCTGGCCCGGGGCGAACCCGACGGATAGCGAGTTTTTTGCTTCTGCGCCGACCTTTGATCATGCGCGGTTTGCGGCCTTCGGCATGACCAAGCGCGCCGGGTTCTCAGCGGAGAATGACGATGTGCTGGCTGCGGTGCTGAATGCGGGCACGCAGGCCGTGTGCCTTGTGGGCAAGTCGCATGAGTACCACGTGACCCGTGCGCTTGGGATTTCGCTGAAAGAGAATACCGAGAACATCGCGCGCTCGGTCGCCCATCTGGTGGCGCAGGGGCGCGAGGCTATTTTTGACGCGGAGCATTTCTTCGACGGCTATCTCGCGAACCCGGGCTATGCGGTGGAGACGTTGCAGGCCGCGCTGGAGGCCGGGGCGCGTTGGGTCGTTCTCTGCGACACAAATGGCGGGCGGCTCCCGGCGGAGGTGGGCCGGATCACGGCGGAGGTGATCGCGGCGGGGATCCCCGGCAATCATCTGGGCATTCACACCCATAACGACACCGGCAACGCGGTGGCCAATGCACTGGCCGCGATCGACGCGGGCGCGCGGCAGGTGCAGGGCACGCTGAACGGGCTGGGCGAGCGGTGCGGCAATGCCAATCTGGTGACGCTGATCCCGACCTTGCTGCTGAAGGAGCCGTATGCCAGCCGGTTCGAGACCGGGGTAAGTGCCGCAGCGCTGCGGGACCTGGTGCGGGTGTCGCGGACGCTGGACGATATTCTCAACCGGGTTCCGACCAAGAGCGCGCCCTATGTGGGCGCGTCGGCCTTTGCGCACAAGGCGGGCCTGCATGCCTCGGCGATCCTGAAGGACCCCAGCACTTACGAGCATATCCCGCCGGAGGCGGTGGGCAATGCGCGGGTCATTCCGATGTCGAACCAGGCCGGGCAGTCGAACCTGCGCAAGCGTCTGGCCGATGCGGGGATCGCCGTGCAGAAGGGGGATGCGCGGCTCGGGGCGCTTCTGGACGAGGTAAAGCGGCGGGAGGATATGGGATACTCTTTCGACAGTGCGCAGGCGTCGTTTGAACTGCTCGCGCGGCGGCATCTGGAGGGGCTGCCGGAGTTCTTCGAGGTCAAGCGCTACAGGGTGACGGTGGAGCGGCGCAAGAACAAGTACGACCGGATGGTCAGCCTCTCGGAGGCGGTGGTGGTCCTGAAGATCGGGGATGAGAAGATGCTGTCGGTGTCGGAGTCCATGGACGAGACCGGCTGCGACCGGGGGCCGGTGAACGCGCTGGCCAAGGCGCTCGGCAAGGATCTGGGGCCCTATACGCCCTATATCGAGGACCTGCGGCTGGTGGATTTCAAGGTGCGGATCACCAATGGCGGCACCGAGGCGGTGACCCGTGTTCTGATCGACAGCGAGGACGGGCAGGGGCGGCGCTGGTCCACCGTTGGTGTGTCGGCCAACATCGTGGATGCAAGCTTCGAGGCGCTGGTCGAGGCGATCCAGTGGAAGCTGATCCGCGACGGTGCGCCCCGCATCGCGCTGGCCGCCGAATGAGCCTCGAGGCCTGCGCGGGGCTGGTGGAGCGCGGTGATCCGGACCGGTTTCTCGCGACCATGGCCGCCCCGGTGCCGGCGCGCCGGGTACTGTTTCCGCTCTATGCGTTCAACATCGAGGTGAGCCGCGCGCCCTGGCTGACCGAAGAGCCGATGATCGCGGAGATGCGGCTGCAATGGTGGCGCGACGTTCTGGAGGAGATCCGGAGCGGCGCGAAGGTACGGTCCCACGAAGTGGCGACACCGCTGGCGGAGGTGCTGGACGCCGAAGCGGCAGCGGTGCTGGACCGGCTGGTGGCGGCGCGGCGGTGGGAGGTTTACCGCGATCCGTTCGAGGATCAGGCGGCGTTCGACGCCTATCTGGAGGAGACCGGTGCCGGGTTGGTCTGGGCCGCGGGGCGGGCCCTTGGTGCCGAGGCGGCGGCGGAGGCTGTGCTGCGCGGGCAGGGTTGGGCGGCGGCGCTGGCGCGGTATCTGCAGGCGGTGCCGGACCTGGGGGCGCGGGGGCGCATTCCGCTGGTCGACGGGCGGGCGGAGGCGGTGGCGGAGTTGGCGCGGCGCGGCCTGGCGCGGCTGGCGGAGGCCCGCGGTGCGCGAGGGATGGTCCCGGTTGCGGCGAGACCGGCGCTGCTTGCGGGCTGGCAGGCGGAGACGATCTTGCGGCAGGCGGCCAAGGCGCCGGGTCTGGTGGCAGCGGGCGGTCTGGGCTTGTCGGAGTTCGCCAAGCGCGCGCGGCTTGCGTGGGTCAGCGCCACGGGGCGGTGGTAGCGCGCAAAACTTTCATCAAAAAGTTTTGCCAAGGATTTTGCTTAAAATCCTTGGCTGCCGCGGGGGTGCTCAGAGCGCGGGCTTGGGTTTCAGCACAAGCCAGATCAGGGTGGCCCCAGCCAGCGCCAGCAGCGGCACCATGGCCAGGTTCACCGCGTTCCAGCCCGCGACCACGTCGCCGCCGGAGCAGTTCATCAGTCCCCCCGATGCGAGCGAGGCGAGGGTCACGCAGCCAAAGACCAGCGCGTCGTTCAGCCCCTGGATCCGGCCGCGTTCGGCCGTGCTGTGGGCGGAGGCCAGCATGGTTGTGGCCCCTATGAAGCCGAAGTTCCAGCCGAGCCCGAGAAGCGCCAGCGCCACGAAGAAATTCCCCAAGGCCACACCCGAGAGCGCCACAACCCCCGCCAGCCCGAGGATCAGCAGGCCGAGGGCCACGATCCGCTCCACGCCGAAGCGGTTGATCAGGTGGCCGGTGAAGAAACTCGGCGCGAACATGGCGATCACGTGCAGGCTGACGACATCCGCCGCGTTGCCCGTGGTGAAGCCGCAACCGACCACTGCCAGCGGGGTCGAGGTCATCACCAGGTTCATCAGCGCATAGGCGACCATCCCGCAGACCACCGCGGTCAGGATGACCGGGTCGCGCAGCATCTCGCGGCGGCTGCGACCGCCCTCGACTCCCTTGGGCACGGGCGCGGGCTTGGGCAGGTCGAGAAAGAAGAAGAGGCCAACGCCGATCAGGTTGATCGCCAGTGCGACCAGGTAGGTGCCGAGAAACGGCACCACGAAGAGGTCGGTGGTAACCTTCACCAGTTGCGGCCCGATCAGGGCCGAGATCAGTCCGCCGGCCATTACGTAGGAGATCGCCTTGGGCCGGAAAGTCTCGCTCGCGCTGTCGGCGGCGGCGAAACGGTAAAAGCCCTGGGCGCTCATGTAGCTGCCGGTCAGGAAGGAGCCGAGCAGGAAGACATAGAAGCTCCCCGTGGCGAGCCCGATTGCTCCGATGATGCTGCCGAGCGCGCCGCCCATGGCGCCGATCACGAAGCCGGTGCGACGCCCGTGCCGCTGCATCACGCCCGAGAGCCACGGGGCTGTGGCCATGGATCCCGCCACGATCAGCGAGATCGGCAGGGTTGCGAGGCAGGGATGGGGGCTGAGCATCTGACCCGCCAGCCCGCCGATCACGAAGATCATGGTGATCTGGCTGCCGAGGAAGGCTTGGGCTGCGACCAGAACGGCGACATTGCGCCTGGCGCGGCGGTCGTCGGTCTGGGCGGGGTCGGTGATCGTGCTCATGAACGGTTGCTAGCGGCTTCGGGGCGGCGGGGGAAGCGGCTATTCGGTCGCGTCGGCGGGATCATGGGGCGCTGTCTGGGGCGACGATGTGGGCGAAGCTGCCGCAGACCGATCCGCGCCACAGGCCGGTCTCGCCCAGGGGCACGCCGGTGGCATCCGCGGCAGCGAAGAGCGGCGGCCCCTCGGCGCGCAGGGTGGCGGCGTAGTGGAACTCATGTCCGCGGAACGGGCCGGAGAAGGGGCCGCCGAGGGGCCGTAGGGTGCGGTAGCCCAGGTGCAGTTTGCGGTGAGCGAACGAGGTCTCGAGCGTCAGCAGTCCGGCCATGCGGTGGCGTATGCCGTCGGCATCGACGAGGCCATCGCCCAGCACCATGTAGCCGCCGCATTCGCCGTAGATCAGGGTGTCGCGTCCGGCCGCGCGGCGCAGGCTGTCGAGGAAAATGGTCGCGGCGGCGAGCTTGCCCGCGTGCAGCTCCGGGTAGCCGCCGGGCAGGAAGATCGCGTCGGCGTCTTCGGGTGCGGGGTCGTCGGCCAGCGGGGAGAAGGGCAGAACCTCCGCCCCCGCGGCGCGCCAGGCTTGCAGCATATGCGGGTAGGCGAAGCCGAAGGCGGCGTCTCGGGCCACCGCGATCCGCTGGCCCGGCGGCGGCAAGGCGGTCGGAACGGTGGGGCCGTCGGGCAGGGGGCGGGCGCAGGCGGTCAGCGCATCGAGATCCACCGTCGCGCCGATCTGGGCCCCGGCGCGGGCGAGGAAGGCGTCGAGATCCGCGCGCTCGGTCGCCTGCACGAGCCCGAGATGGCGCGATGGCGTTGCGAGATCCGCACGGCGGGGCACGGCGCCGAGCACGGGAATGCCGAGGGGTGCGAGGGCTGTGCGCAGCATGTCGGTGTGTCGGGGCGAGCCGACGCGGTTCAGGATCACCCCGGCCACGGTTACATCCGGGTCGTGGTGGGCGAACCCGGCCACCAGTGGAGCGATGGACTGGGCCATGCGCGCGGCATCCACGATCAGCACCACCGGCAGGCCGAGATGGCGGGCGAGATCCGCGCTGGCACCGGAGCCGTCCGCCGCCCCGTCGAAGAGCCCCATCGCCCCTTCGACGATCAGCAGGTCGGGCCCGCTGGCCAAGTGGCGCAGCATGTCGGGCGTCATCGCCCAAGGGTCGAGATTGAGACAGTCCTGCCCGGTGGCAGCGGCGTGAAACTGCGGGTCGATATAGTCCGGGCCGGATTTCGCCCCCCGCACGGCCAGCCCGCGCGCGCTCAGCGCAGCCAGGATGCCGAGGGTGACGGTGGTCTTGCCAGCGCCCGACGCAGGGGCGGCAAGGAGCAGCCCGCGCCCGCGCGGGGCGCTCACCCGGCCTCCGCCGGGCGGCCCCGGCCGAGGGGGTCGAGGTCGCGCGGCGCGGCGCCGGTGGCCATTGACTGCCAGTCGAGGACCTGGCGCATCAGGACCGCGCGTCCGACGCAGATGATCGCGGGCGGGGCGAGGCCCGCGCGGGCGATATCCGCAGCGGCGGTGCCGAGGGTCGTCTCAAGCACCTGCTGGGCGTCGGTCGCGGCGGAGGTGACCACGGCCACCGGTTCGTCCGGGGCGCGGCCGCCCGCGATCAGGGCCTCGGCGATGCGGGCGATATGCTTCATGCCCATGTAGATCACGATGACCTGGCTGCCGCGGGCGATGCCCTCCCAGTCGAGAGTGGACGGCGTCGCGCCGCTCTGGTCGTGGCCGGTCACGAAGGTGACGGATTGGTTCACGTCCCGGTGGGTCACCGGTACGCCCGCATAGGCCAGCCCTCCGATCCCGGCGGAGATGCCTGGGATGATGCGGATCGGGATGCCGTGCTGCACGAGGGTCTGGGCCTCTTCGCCGCCGCGGCCGAAGACGAACGGATCGCCGCCCTTGAGCCGCAGCACCCGGCGGCCCTCGCGGGCCAGTGCGATCAGACGCAGGGAGATGTCGCGCTGCTTGGCGGAGGGCTTGCCGCCACGCTTGCCGGCATAGACCTTCTCCGCCTGCGGGTTGGCCCAGTCGAGCACCCTGTCGTCGACAAGGGCGTCGTAGACGATCACGTCCGCCTGGCGCAGGGCATTGACCGCATGCAGCGTCAGCAGGCCCGGATCGCCGGGCCCCGCGCCGCAAAGCCAGACCCAGCCCGGGGACATCTGCGGCAGGGAGGAGAAGGGGGAGTCGCTCATGTGGCTGTTATGACGCAGGGTTTCCGGCGCGCAAAGGGGCCATGCGCCGCAAGAGAGGTGATTTGCGCCGCCCGCGCCCGGGCGTATAGTCGCGCCGATGACACGCAAGCCCGACCTTGACCGAGACCTGCGCCGCGGCTGGACCACGGGGGCCTGTGCGACGGCGGCCACCAAGGCGGCGCTGAGCGCGCTCTGGGATGGAGCGTTTCCGCGCGAGGTGCAGATCACGTTGCCGAAGGGGGAGACGCCGGTCTTTACGCTGGCGCACCAAGCGTCCGGGCCGGGCTGGGCCGAGGCGGGGATCACCAAGGATGCGGGCGATGATCCGGACGTGACCCACGGGGCGCTGGTGATCGCGCGGGTTGCGGCCTCGGAGGGCGGGGTGCGGTTTGTCGCCGGGGACGGCGTGGGCCACGTGACCAAGGCGGGATTGCCGATCGGTGTGGGCGAGCCTGCGATCAACCCGGTGCCGCGGGCGATGATGGTGGCGGAGGTCGAAGCGCTCGCCACCGCCCATGGCCTTGCGCCGGATGTGACAATCACCGTGTCGATCCCCGGGGGCGCCGAATTGGCCGCCAAGACCTGGAACCCGCGTCTGGGCATCAAGGGCGGCCTGTCGATCCTGGGGACCACGGGCGTGGTGCGGCCATTTTCCTGCGCGGCCTGGATCGCGTCGATCCACCGGGGCATCGACGTGGCGCGCGCCGAGGGGGTCGCCCATGTGGCGGGCACCACGGGCGCGACTTCGGAGGCGACGGTACAGCGGCTCTACGGGTTGCCGGATCATGCGATGCTGGACATGGGCGATTTCGTGGGCGGGATGGTGAAATACCTGCGCCGCCACCCGGTGCCGCGGCTGACCGTGGGGGGCGGGATCGGCAAGATGACCAAGCTGGCGCAGGGGGCGGTGGACCTGCATTCCAAGCGCTCGCAGGTGGATTTCGCGGCCCTTGCCGACAGCTTCGGCGCGGCGGAGATCGCGGGCTGCAACACGGCGCTGGAGGCGCTTGAGCGGTGCGGACCGCCGCTGGCGGAGCATGTGGCGACCCGCGCACTGGCGCAGTTGCGCCGGATGGTGGGGCCCGAGACGGAGGTCGATACGGTCGTGATCGACCGGGCGGGGCAGATCATGGGGCGGGCGTCATGAGCCGGCTCTTGCTGCTTGGCGGGACGGCGGAGGCGCGCGAGATCGCGCAGGCACTGGCGGGCCGTGTGGACGGAGTGCTGTCGCTGGCCGGGCGGACCCGCGCGCCGGAGCGCGACGGAATGCCGACGCGGATCGGGGGCTTCGGCGGGGCGGACGGGTTCGCGCGGTACCTGCGCGAGGCCGAGATTGGCCGGATTCTGGACGCAACGCACCCGTTTGCCGCCGAGATGTCGCGCCGTTCCGCCCGGGTCGCGGCCGAATGTGTCGTACCGTATCTGATGCTGCGGCGGCCCGGATGGACGGCGGTTGCGGGCGACCGCTGGTACCGGGTGCCCGACACGGCGGCGGCGGCGCGTGTGCCGGGACCGCGCGACCGGGTGTTTCTGGCCACGGGGCGGCAGACTTTGACGGATTTCGCGCAAATGGAGGCGGCCTATTGCTGGTGCCGCCAGATCGACCCGCCGGAGGAGGCGTTCCCCTTCGAGAACGGCGAATTCCTCGTGGCGCGCCCGCCCTTTCCAGTCGAGGATGAGCTTGCGCTCTTCCGGCGCCTTGGGGTGACGGTCTTGGTGGTCAAGGATGCGGGCGGGGCGGCGAGCCGGTCCAAGCTGGACGCGGCGCGGGCGCTGGGGATCCGGGTGGTGATGATCGACCGGCCCGACCTGTCGGAATTGCCGCAGGTGGAGACGGTGGCCGCGGCCCTGGCCTGGGTGGAGGGTGCGTCATGTCCGTCGGACGCCTGATCGAGACGCCCGAGTGCCTGACCGAGGGCAGCGCGCACCTGGCCCGGGTGGAGCCGCGATTCGCTGCGGCCTTTACCGAGACCGGGCCGCTGCCCCTGCGGCGCAGGCCGGATGGGTTCGAGGCGCTGCTCTCGGCCATTGTCAGCCAGCAGGTTTCGGTGGCGGCGGCCAATGCGATCTGGGGGCGGCTGAAGGAGGCGCGCCTGACCGGGCCGCGCAAGGTGATCTGGGCGACCGAGCAAGAGCTGCGCGCCTGTGGACTGTCGCGGCAGAAGATCCGCTATGCCAAGGCGCTGGCCGAGGCGCGGATCCCGTTTCGCGATCTGCGCGCGGCCCCCACGGAGGAGGTCATCACCACGCTGGTGGCGGTCCCGGGGATCGGGCGCTGGACCGCGGAGATCTACGCCATGTTCTCGCTCGGGCGGGCGGATGTGTTCGCGCCAGCGGACCTGGCCTTGCAAGAATCGGCGCGTCTGCTTTTCGCCCTGCCCGAGCGACCCACCGAGAAGGCCCTGCGCGAGATGGCCGCGCCCTGGGCACCCTGGCGGGCGGTTGCGGCGCGGGGGCTCTGGGCCTACTACCATGTGGCAAAGAACCGAGAGGGCATCCGATGACGCGCATTCTGGAACATGGTCGCAAGGGCCCGGCGCAGGGAACAGCGAAGCGGGTGGTCGTGCTGCTCCATGGCTACGGGGCCGACGGCAACGACTTGCTGGGGCTGGCTGACCCGCTGTCGCCGCACATGCCGGACACCGCCTTTCTCGCCCCGAACGCGCCGGAGCGGTGTGTGAACAACCCCATGGGTTATCAGTGGTTTCCGATCCCCTGGCTCGATGGATCCTCGGAGGAAGAGGCGACCGTGGCGATGGAACGGGCAGTCGACGACCTGAATGCGTTTCTTGACACGGTACTTGAGGAAGAGGGGATAAGCCCTGAAAACCTCATGCTTTTGGGATTCTCGCAAGGGACGATGATGAGCCTGCATGTGGCGCCGCGCCGGGATGAGGCGGTGGCGGGTGTGGTGGGCTTTTCCGGGCGGCTGCTTGGGCCAGAGCGGCTGGAGGATGAGGTGAAGGTCAAGATGCCGGTGCTGCTGATCCACGGGGATCAGGACGATGTGGTGCCGCCCGCATCCTTGCCGGAGGCGGCCAATGCCCTGACCGCCGCGGGGTTCGAGGTATATGCCCATATCTCCAAGGGGACGGCCCATGGCATCGCGCCGGACGGGTTGTCGGTGGCGTTGGCCTTCATGCGCGACAAGCTCCGGCTGGAGACGGACTGACCCCGCGCCTCTGCCCGGTTTTTCAGCGTCACGCCCCTGTCACATCTGCCGCGTAGCCCTGCGACCGAGCCACCGTATCTACGGGGCTTGTCAGGTGGCGAACGCCATATATAGTCATGGAAAGTGAACGGGGCGGGGTGTCCCCGCCTTGGTCCGGCAGGCGGATAGACGAGGCGGAGACGGAGTCCCATGAGTGATCTGGTAGAGCGCGAGTTCCGAACGAGTTTCGTGCGAGACCCGCAGAGCCTGCGTCACAATCCTGCGCTGGTGCTGAATGCCGATTACCGACCCTTGTCGTACTATCCCCTTTCGCTCTGGACCTGGCAGGAAGCTGTCAAGGCGGCTTTTCTGGAGCGGGTGACTATCCTTGCGGAATACGACGACGTGGTGCGCAGTCCCACCACGGAGATCAAAATCCCGTCGGTGGTAGTCCTGAAAGATTACGTCAAACCCCAGAAGCGCGTGGCCTTCACGCGCTTCAATCTTTTCCTGAGGGATCAATTCTGTTGCCAGTATTGCGGCGACAAGGGCGATCTGACTTTCGACCACGTGGTGCCGCGCGCCTCCGGGGGCGTGACGAGTTGGGAAAACGTGGTGGCGGCCTGTTCGCGGTGCAACCTCAAGAAAGGGTCGAAATCCCTGCGGGCCTCGGGCATGAGCCTGCGCCAGACCCCGCGCCAGCCGGCGGCTGAGCAGCTACGCAACATGGGGCGGAAGTTTCCGCCCAACTACCTGCACGAGAGTTGGATGGATTTCCTCTATTGGGACGCGGAACTGGAAGCCTGAGCACGGCGTTGCTGTCCTGACCCGGTGCGGGGCCTTGCGCCCCTGTCGGCTAATGTCCACACGGGCCGCAAGGTCGGGGGCGGGTCACGCCCTTTTCCCGATGAACCCTCGAAAAACTGGAGAGTGCCGTGAAGCTCAAGATCGACGTGCAAATGAGTTACGATCTCGATCCGTCGGGCACGGTGCTGCTGACACTGGAGTTGGCGGAGTTTCCGGGGCAGCGCATCCTGCGCAGTGCGCTCGACATCGATCACGCGCGAGTGTCGCGGGTGCAGGGGGCCGAGGGGATCGGCCAGCGCACCTGGGCGCGGATCAGCTATCCTCAGATGTGGCTTGGCTACACCGCCCAGGTCGAGGTGACGCGACCTAAGGTGGAGCTTGCCCCGCTGGCCCATACGCCGATGCATGATCTGCCGGGCGAGACGCTGAGCTTCCTGCGCCCGTCGCGTTTCTGCCAGTCTGACAAGTTTGCGACATTCGTCGATCGGCGGTTCGGGGATATGCAGGGCGGCGCCAAGGTGGCGGCCATCCTGGAGTGGATTGCGGAGGAGATGATCTACGTCCCCACCGCGTCCAATTCCGAGACCACGGTGATGGAGACCTTCGTGGACCGACAGGGTGTGTGCCGGGACTACGTGCATATGGTCTGCGCGCTCTGCCGGGCGGCGGGCATTCCGGCGCGTTACGCGTCGGTCTACGGGAGCGGGGTGACGCCGCCGGATTTTCACGCGGTGGCGGAGGTCTGGCTCGACGGCGCCTGGCGGCTGGTGGACGCCACGGGCATGTGCGCGCCCGATGAGATGGCGGTGATCGCGGTGGGGCGCGATGCCTGCGATGTGGCCTTCATGGAAACCGAGGGCCCCGCGATGCTGATCTCGCAATCGGTCACCGTGACGGCCGCCTGAGCGCAGGCTGTCAGGCCGAACAGCTCGCCCCGCCCAGCACGCAGAACTTGGCGCAATGGGGATGGTTGAGCTGCACCGCGCCCTCGGCCTCGGCCAGGGTTTCGCCCAGTTCGAATTCCGGGCTGTAGGGCAGGAGGGTGCAGGCGAGCACGGCCGGTTTGTCTGCGCCGCGGCGTTTGACCACCATGCGGGACGAGGCGCACATGACGTCATCGGGAGATTTGTTCAGGATCCTCCAGCAGGCGGTGGTGATTTCGGGCACCTCGGCGCGTTCGTCCATTTCTGGAAAGAGCACGGTCTCGCCCGGGTTGAAGGCGTCGATCTGAAACCCGTGCTCGGCATAGAGGCGGGCATAGCCTTCGCGGCTTTCGGCATCGGTATCGCCCCAGACCGTTCGGCCCGCGACCGCCATCCGGATACCGTTGTCGCGCAGCCAGGCCATGCCCTGCAAGGTCTTGGCGAAGCTGCCCTTGCCGCGTTCCTCGTCATGGAGTTTCTCGGACCAGTGATCGACGCTGATCCGCAGGGTCAGCTTGTCGCCATAGGCCGCATGCAGCCGCAAGAGGCCTTCGCGCATGGTTTTGCGCATCATCGGCAACATGGCGTTGGTGAGAATCAGCACCTCGTAGCCGCGGGCCAGCGCGGCCTCGGTCATTTCGATCATCTCGGGATTCATGAACGGCTCGCCGCCGGTAAACGCGATCTCGCGCACGCCCCAGTTGCGGTCTTCGAGCTGGTCTAGATAGTCGGTCACCTCGGCGGCGGTGATGTAGACCAGCCGGTCATTGGTCGGCGAACTTTCGATATAACAGTTCGCGCATTCGATATTGCAGAGCGTGCCGGTGTTGAACCAAAGGGTTTGCGGGTTGGTCAGCGCGACGGAGGCGCGGGTTTCTCCGGTCGCAGTGACGAACGGGTCCTGGAATTTGCCGGCATTGGCCGCGAGGTCTTTCATCGAAGTCTCCGTTGTGTTGCCGCAGGAATAGTCGCTGCGCGCGCCTGAGAAAACCCGGGCGGGCGGAAGTGACGCTGTTGTGATTGTGCGTGCGGCGCTTAACGTGCTGGACAGTGGGCCGTTTGCTTTCTAAACAGGCGCCGTTAGCGCTAACGATCTGGGTTGGTCCCGGACAGGCGTCATGCGAGAGACTGAGGTCGCCGAGAGCCCCGGCCCTCAACAGACCAGCTGGAGGTGTTGGAATGGTGGCACGTGTTATTCCGGTCGAGGATTTCGACCTGGTGATTTTCGGTGGCACGGGTGACCTGGCGCGACGCAAGATCCTGCCGGGGTTGTTCCACCGCTACC
The DNA here is from genome assembly GCF_028807315.1 of Dinoroseobacter sp. PD6. Lineage (NCBI taxonomy): Bacteria > Pseudomonadati > Pseudomonadota > Alphaproteobacteria > Rhodobacterales > Roseobacteraceae > Dinoroseobacter > Dinoroseobacter sp. PD6. Next base: position 411,086 of record NZ_JARAMN010000001.1, read on the forward strand.
TCGCCGGGCAGATCCCGCGCGAAGCGCGCATCGTCGGGGCGGCGCGGTCCGAAATGGATGCCGAGGGCTACCGGGCGTTCACGCGCGAAGCGTTGCAGGAATTCGCGCCGAACTCCTGCAAGGATGGCGGGCAGGTCGAGGCGTTTCTGGCGATGCTGTCATATGTGGCGATCGACGCGCGCGGGGATGGCGGCTGGACGGAGTTGGCAGGCCTGATGCGGCCGGATGTGGTGCAGGCGTTCTACTTCTCGGTGGCACCTGCGCTGTTCGGTGACCTGGCCGAGAGGTTGCACGGGCATGGCATCGCGACGGAGGCCTCGCGAATCGTTGTCGAGAAGCCCTTCGGCCGTGACCTGGAGAGTGCGCGCCAGCTCAACCGCGGCCTGGCGGAGTATTTTACGGAAGAACAGATTTACCGCATCGATCATTATCTCGGCAAGGAAACGGTGCAGAACCTGATGGCGGTGCGGTTCGGCAACGTGCTGTTCGAGCCGTTGTGGAACGCGCAATTCGTCGATCACATCCAGGTCACCGTGGCCGAGACCGTGGGCGTGGGCGGGCGTGGCGAGTATTACGACAAGTCCGGGGCGATGCGGGACATGGTGCAGAATCACCTGATGCAGCTGTTGTGCCTGATCGCCATGGAACCGCCGAGCAAGTTCGACCCGGATGCGGTGCGCGACGAGAAGCTGAAGGTTATCCGGGCGCTCGATCCGGTGGCGCCCGAGGATATCGTGCGCGGCCAATACCGGGCGGGTGAGGACGGGCCGAGTTATCTCGAAGAGGTAGGCGACCCCAGGAGCACGACCGAGAGCTTCATCGCGCTGAAGGTGCATGTGGCCAACTGGCGCTGGAACGGCACGCCGTTTTATCTACGCACAGGCAAGCGGTTGCGCGCGCGCATGTCCGAGATCGTGGTGGTTTTCAAGGAGCCGCCGCATTCGATCTTTGGCGACGACGCGGGGCGCAGTGCAAACATCCTGACGATCCGGCTGCAGCCCGACGAGGGCATGACCTTGCAGGTGACGATCAAGGAACCGGGCCCGGGGGGGATGCGTTTGATCGACGTGCCGCTCGACATGAGTTTCGCCGAGGCTCTGGGCGAGAGCGGAAATCAGATGCCGGATGCCTATGAGCGGCTTATCATGGATGTGGTGCGGGGCAATCAGACATTGTTCATGCGCGGGGACGAGGTGGAGGCCGCCTGGGCCTGGACCGATCCGCTCATTGCTGGTTGGGAAGCGCGGCGCGACAAGCCGCAGGCCTATCATCCGGGCACGAACGGGCCGGAAGACAGCCTGATGCTCTTGCACCGGGACGGCCGCCGCTGGCGCGATCTCGAAGCCTGAGGGGAGGCACTATGGACCTGCACACATACCCGGACCGGGACATGTTGATGATGCGGCTTGCGGATCGCATCTCGGCCGACCTCAAGGAATGCCTGCTGACCCATGACCGTGCGACCCTTTGCGTGCCGGGCGGTACGACACCGGGGCCGGTCTTCGACCTGCTGAGTGCGGTCGACCTGGACTGGAGCCGGGTCGATTTGTTGCTGAATGACGAGCGCTGGGTGCCCGAAACCTCCGAGCGCTCGAACACCGCGCTGTTGCGACAGCGGCTATTGACCGGGCGGGCAGCGGCGGCGCGGCTGATCCCGCTGGTGACCGGCGATGCGACCCCTGAGGAGGGGCTCGCGGCCTTGACCGAGGGGCTGGAAGGCGTGCTGCCGATCTCTGTTCTGCTACTGGGGATGGGGGAGGATATGCACACCGCGTCGCTCTTTCCCGGGGCGGATCAGCTGGATCTCGCGCTGAGCGACAACGCCCCGCCGCTGGTTGCGATGCGCGCGCCTGGTGCGGCGGAGCCGCGCATCACCCTGAGCGCGCCGGTGCTGCGCGACGCGATGAAGACCCACCTGCTGATCGTGGGGCCGGGCAAGAAGGCCGCGCTGGAACAGGCCGACCGGCCCGGGCCAGTCAGGGAGGCGCCGGTGCGCGCCATCCTCGGCAACGCGATGGTGCATTGGGCCGCATAACGCATTCAAATCACGGAAATACCCATGTCTGTTTGGCAACGCCTGAGCTTTCACCATGACCGCACGCGGGATCGCAAAATCCTCGACCTGTTCGACGATCCCAAGCGGGCCGAGGGGTTTTCTGCTCGGCTCGGGGACATGCTTTTCGATTATTCCAAGACCAATATCGACCTGGCAGGACGTGATCTGCTGATTGCGCTGGCCGAAGACGCAGGGGTCGCCGCGCGGCGCGAGGCGATGTTCGCGGGCGAACCCATAAACGAGACCGAGGGGCGCGCGGTGTTGCACACGGCCCTGCGCAATCTTGATGCATCGGTTGTGGTCGATGGCACGGACGTGATGCCGGAAGTGCGCGACACGCATGCGCGGATGGTGGCGTTCTGCAAGGATGTGCGGTCGGGCGCCTACACCGGGCAGGGCGGCAGGATCAGGGATGTGGTCAATATTGGCATTGGTGGCTCGGACCTGGGGCCCGCCATGGCGGCGATTGCCCTGTCACCCTATGCGGACGGGCCGCGGGTGCATTTCGTGTCCAATGTGGACGGGGCACAGATCGCAGAGACGCTGGCGCCATTGGATCCGACCACGACGCTGGTGATCGTGGCCTCCAAGACCTTCACCACCATCGAGACCATGACCAATGCGGAGACCGCGCGGGCCTGGATGAAATCCGCCGTGGACCTGCCCGCGATGCAATTTGCCGCCGTGTCCACCAGTGCGGAGCGGACGGCGGCCTTCGGGATCACGCCGGAGCGGGTGTTCGGCTTCGCCGATTGGGTGGGGGGGCGGTATTCGATGTGGGGGCCGATCGGACTGAGCCTGATGCTGTCGGTGGGGCCGGAGAATTTCGACGCGTTCCTCGCCGGGGGGGCGGCGATGGATGCCCATTTCCGCACCGCGCCCCTTTCGCAGAACATTCCGGTTATGCTGGCGCTGGTGGGTATCTGGCACCACCAGATCTGTGGTCATGCGACGCGCGCGGTGCTGCCCTATGACCAGCGGTTGTCGCGGTTGCCGGCGTACCTTCAGCAGTTGGAGATGGAGAGCAATGGCAAGCGCGTGGCGATGGATGGCGCGACCCTGGAGCGGACAGCGGGCCCGGTGGTCTGGGGCGAGCCGGGGACCAACGGCCAACACGCGTTCTACCAGCTGATCCACCAGGGGCAGCAGGTGGTGCCCTGCGAGTTTCTGCTGGCCGCCCAGGGGCATGAGCCTGATCTGGTTCGGCAGCATCAGTTGCTGGTCGCCAACTGCCTCGCGCAGTCCGAGGCGTTATTACGCGGGCGCAGCCTCGAGGAAGCGACCGCGCGGATGGCGGACCAGGGGCTGAGCGGTGCGGAGCTGGATCGGCAGGCACGGCATCGCGTGTTCCCGGGCAACCGGCCGTCCACGACGCTGATCTATCCCAAGCTGACGCCCTTCGTTCTGGGCCAGATCATCGCGCTCTATGAGCATCGGGTGTTCGTGGAGGGGGCGATCCTCGGCATCAACTCCTATGATCAGTGGGGGGTTGAGTTGGGCAAGGAACTCGCCACCGCGCTTGGCCCGGTGGTCACTGGCGAGGTCTCGGCAGAGGGCAAGGACGGCTCGACCCGGGCCCTGGTCGAATTTGTGCGCGCTCACGCCTGACGGAGTGTCGCCCCGTCGCGGCTTGCCATGATGGCGCGCATCTCGTCGGTCAGGGGGTAGCCGGTCCTACCGTCTTGCTCCACCAGCACGATCACGGCGTGGCCCTCGATGGCGAAGGCCCCGTCGCAGAATGCGCCGTAGTCCATGACGAACGAGGTGCGCCCGAAACTGCGGGTGCGCGCGGTCAGGATGTAGTCCTGCCCGAGGAAGAGCGGCGCGTTGTAGCTTGCGCCCACTGCGCGCATCACCAGCATCGGGTCTTCGGGCGTGTAGCGATAGATCCCGTAGTCGCGCAGGTAATGCACGCGCAGGTTTTCGAACCAGCTGAAACAGACCGCGTTGTTGACGTGATTGAGCGCGTCGATCTCGTGAAACCGGACGCGGTCGGCCATGCCGTAGTTCCAAGGCTCCGGCACCCCGGCGGCGCGCAGATCGTCTGCCAGAAGCGGTGTGAGCGGGGTGGGTTTGGCAGGATCAGTCATGGGTCTGGAGCGGGTAACGGGAATCGAACCCGTAACTTAAGCTTGGGAAGCTCGCGTGATACCTTTTCACCATACCCGCACCGTGTCGGAGGGGATAGCCAAGGGGCCGTGCGGCGTCAATCGCATTTTAGCCCCGTCGACGGCGGCGTCGTGTGCCTGGCTGACCCCCGCCGCCCGCGTTGAATCCCGGCTGCGGCAGGGGGACCACGGACCGCAGGTGCGCGAAGGGCGCGGTGGCGTGGGGGATCGCGTTGGCGGCGACGAAATGCTCCTGAAACCGTGGCTCGATGGCAGTTTCGACCTTGGTAATGTTGGAGACCGTCTGTTCGATCTCGGCCCGGGCCGCACGGCTGCAAAGCGCCATGCGCGCGCCGGTGCCTGCCGCGTTGCCAGCGGAAGTGACCTTGTCGAGGGGCGCATCGGGGATCATGCCGAGCACCATCGCGTGCTTGGGCGAGATATGCGCGCCGAAGGCCCCGGCGAGGGTCACACGATCGACCGTGTCGACGCCCATCTCGTCCATCAGTAGACGCGCGCCCGCATAGAGCGCGGATTTGGCCAGCTGGATGGCGCGGATGTCGCCTTGGGTGACGGCGATCAGGGACCCGCCCGCCGGGCGATCGTCCTGCAGCACGTAAGAATAGGTGCGCCCCTCGGCGATCGAGCGGGGCGTGCCGGTCTGCTCTGGCCCGCCGATCAGCCCGGACGCGTCGAGCAGGCCCGCCATGCGCATCTCGGCCACCGCCTCGATGATGCCGGAGCCGCAAATGCCGGTGATGCCCGTGGCGGCGGTCGCCTCGGCAAAGCCGGGATCGTCGGACCACAGCTCGCACCCGATCACGCGGAACCGCGGCTCCTTGGTCACGGGGTTGATTTCCACCCTCTCGATGGCGCCGGGCGCGGCACGCTGGCCCGAGCTGATCTGCGCACCCTCGAAGGCGGGACCGGTGGGAGACGAACAGGCCAGTACCCGGTCACGATTGCCCAGCAGGATCTCGGCATTGGTGCCCACATCGACGATGAGCACCAGCTCGTCGGATTTGTCCGGGGCTTCTGACAGGGCGACGGCGGCGGCATCGGCCCCCACATGGCCGGCGATGCAAGGCAGCAGGTAGGTCTGCGCAGCCGGGTTCACAGCAGTCAGGCCAAGCTCGGTCGCCGAAAGTGTAACCGCCCCGGAGGTGGCGAGCGCGAAGGGGGCTTGACCCAGTTCCACCGGGTCAATGCCCAAAAGAAGGTGATGCATGACCGGGTTGCAGACGAAGACCGCCTCGACCACGTCGCGGGGGGCGACTTCGGCTTCGGCGCAGATTTCTGTCGCGAGCGTGTTCAGCGCATCGAGCACTGCCGCAGTCATCGCCTGCGCGCCGTCGGCGTTCATCATCGCGTAGGACACCCGGGACATCAGGTCCTCGCCGAAGCGGATCTGGGGGTTCATGACACCGGCGGAGGTTGCGACCTGTCCGGTCTTCAGATCGCACAGATGGGCGGCGATGGTGGTGGAGCCCAAGTCGATGGCGAGGCCCCAGAGCGGTCCCTCGTGGTAGCCGGGCCATATGTCGATCACGCGGGCGGGGGTGTCGGCGATGTTGACGGCCACCGTGACCTGCCATTTGCCCCTCCGCAGGGCCGGTTGCAGCTTGCGCAGGACGGAAAGGGGGGCGGTGACGGGGCCGATCTGCCACTGTTCGTCGAGCGCGGTGGCGAGCCGTTCGTAATCACCTGAGGGTTCGTGCATGTCCGGCTCGGCGACGTCGATCAGGACAAGCCGCGTGGCCGGGTCCATGGTCACCGCGCGCTGGCTGGCGGCCTTGCGGACGACCTGTTTGTGGACCTGGCTGGTGGCGGGCACGTCGATGACCATATCGCCGAGAATGCAGGCCTGGCAGCCAAGGCGGCGGCCTTGGGCCAGTCCGCGTTTCTCGTGATAGCGCGCTTCGACCGCGTTCCATTCTGACAGCGCGTTTTCCCGAGCGTGAACGCCATGTTTGGAGAATTCGCCGAACGAGGGTGTAACCTGACACTTGGAGCAGATGCCTCGGCCGCCGCAGACGCTGTCGAGATCGACATCAAGCAGCCGCGCCGCATCCAGCACGGAGGTGCCCGTCGGCACGCGCCCACGCTTGCCGGATGGGGTGAAAATCACCAGGGCGTCAGCCGCAGGATCCGCGTCGGACTGGGGCAGGGACTGATTGTTCATCACAGGGCACCTTCCGGAGGGAGTGTCCTGCCATAGATAGCGAAGGGGTCGGCAGGCTAAAGCCCAAAGCCGACCCCGGAGGTGTCATTTTCGTCATAGAGATTATGAGGCGCGCCGCAGGTGCGGGCCATTCGTCTATTGACCGATGGTGACGAAGCTGTTGCGCATGTCCGGTCCAATGCCCAGATAGCCCGCCGTCACCTTCGCGATATGATCGGTGATCCGGACCCGCTGGGTCTGGCCCGCGGTTTCGGCCTGAATGGCTTCGTCCCGCAACAGGGCCGGGAAATCGGCCTGGATCATCGTCGGTTCGCTCAGGGCTGCACCGGTGCGCGCATCGACCACCTGCATTGCAAAGGCGATGTTGTGTACGGCCGATGTCGACAACCCGTAGCGCGCGATTTCCGAGAGCGCATGGAATTCGCCCACGGTGGCGAGGATCTTCACGGGCTGGCTGCCCGAGAGACCCGAGGCGCCGCGCGTGATCCCGTCGGTCACAATGGCGTCCACCTGGTCATAGCGCGTGACCCCTGGTGTGAGCGCTTCTTCGCGCCAGACGATGTCGGCTATCGGGAAATAGACGTTGTCCTCGCTGACTGTGAGGGTTTCGGGCACCAAGACTTCCACGCCGGCAAGACGCCAGTTCTGCGACACCTCGGCGGGGATCGGGGCCGCGTAATCTGTCTGCCATTGGCTGGCACATGCAGACAGGACAAACGTGCTCAGCGCCAGGATCAGGAAAGCTCTCATGGACTCTCTTTCACAAGTTCTACTGCGATGACTAACATCTAAATGGTTAAGACATTGGCCAACACCGAAAAGATCGAAGCGATTGCATCGAAAAAGTCAAGGCAATCACGCGCTGAATGAATGGATCGGCGGTGTTGTGTTGCCCGAGGCGGGCGGCGGTGATCAGTTCCGCGACAGCACTTCGGGGCCAACCGCCCAGACCAGCAGAGGGATGGGCGCAGTGGCCAGGGCAAGGGTCACGAAGGTGCCTGCGGGCCGATAGAGGCGGCTGAAGCCGGCAAGGAGGCTCAAACCCCCACCGCCGCCCAACAGAGCGTTTCCGGGCAAGTTGAGAGCCAGTGCGAGGAGGAGATAGCGCAAGCGTACCACGTGCGGGCCGAGCCAGGTCGGCAGGCGGCTGCGCAGCAGGGCGAGACGGCGCTCTGGGCCCAGTTCCGACAGGCGGTCGAGAAGCGCGCTTGCGCGGTGCATGCGCAGGTCCGCGAAGGTCGATTGCAGCCAGCCATGGGGCAGGATCCGTCCAGCAGTGTAGGCCAGCGTCAGCCCGGTCAGTGTTGCGAGATAGACGAAGGGTGCGACCTCGGCCCCACGCAGGATCAACAGGGCGACACCGATTTCGACACCGGGCACAAAGGGGATTGCGATCAGGATCGCGTAAAGGATCAAGGCGAGCAGCAGGACCGACATTTGCGCGGTCCCGCGACTCGCGGCGGGCAACGCCTCGGTCAGGCGCATAGCATGCAGCACGAGCGCCTGGGCGGCATAGGCAACGATGACAAGGATCGCCACCCGCAAAGCCAGGCGGGCCAGGGACCTCGCCAGGCCAGGAGAGATGTCGCGCGTCGGCGTGGGAGAGGGTGGAGCCATGAGGTCACCCTGCGCCAGCGCCCGGGGCGCGGCAAGCGCCGATGCATCCTGAGTGGGCTGGCTCAGCCCGACCGACGCCGACCGCCCCGGCGGCCGGAGCGCCCGCCACCCCCGCTGGTCCCGGCCTTGGTGGCCTCGGGGAACGGCATGCCGGCCTTGTGCGCCTCCATCACCCGGGCAAAATTGATCCAGGTCGCGCCGTTGGGGTCATGGTTCATCAGGAAGTTGGCGGCATGGACGGCCTCCATCTCCTGCGGGCGGATCGGGTTCATGATGGCGCTGGTCATGCCGCTGGCGATGGCCATGGGCAGGAACGCCGCGCCGAGGCCGTGGCGGTTTGGCAGCCCGAAGCTGACATTGGATGCGCCGCAGGTGGTGTTGACGCCAAGCTCTTCGCGCAGGCGGGCGACCAGGGTGAAGACCTGCCGGCCAGCTGTGGCCATGGCGCCCACGGGCATGACCAGTGGGTCGACGACGATGTCATGGGCCGGGATGCCGAAATCCGCCGCCCGCTCCACGATCTTCTTGGCCACGGCGAAGCGTACGTCAGGGTCCTCGGAAATACCGGTGTCGTCGTTCGAGATCGCCACCACGGGGACGTTGTATTTCTTCACCAGAGGCAGGATTGTTTCGAGGCGGTCCTCCTCGCCGGTTACGGAGTTGAGCAGTGGCCGACCCTCGGCCATCTCCAGCCCGTTCTCCAGCGCGCCGGGCACCGAGCTGTCGATGCAGAGCGGTACGTCCACAAGCGCCTGCACCCGGGCGACGAGCTCCTTCATGAGCATCGGCTCGACGAAGTTGTTGTCTGCGTAGCGCGGGTCCTCGGCCATCTTGTTGGTGAAAACGGCACCCGAGTTCACATCGAGCACCATGGCACCGCAGGCGACCTGCTCCAGTGCGTCCTTCTCGACGGTAGAGAAATCGCCCGCCTCCAGTTCGGCGGCGAGCTTCTTGCGCCCTGTGGGGTTTATGCGTTCTCCGATCACGCAAAAGGGTTCGTCGAACCCGATGGTGACGGTCTTGGTTTTCGACTCGATGACAGTACGGGTCATGGATCGGCTCCTGATTGGCGTTGGAGATAGGGCTCCAGCGTGGGGTCTGTGAAATCGGCAAGAGAGGCTGCGGCGCCCGCGTCGCGCAATGCAATGTCCGGAAGGCTGGACCGAAGGCCGAGAGTGGTGATCCCGGCGGCAACCGCGGAGCGGATGCCCGAGGGGCTGTCTTCGAATGCGCGCGCGGCGCGCGGCGCGCAGTCGAGCCGCCTGAGGGCTTCGCGGTAGGGTGCTGGGTCGGGTTTGCCCGCCGCGCATTCATCGCTGACCACCACGGTGTCGAACCGATCCGCGAGGCCGATGGCCTTCAGCATGAATTCTGCGTTGATGCGGGGCGCGTTGGTTACGACTGCGGTGCGCCAGCCTTGTGCGTCGGCGCGGTCCAGAAGGGCTGTGAGCCCGGGCATCGGCGATGCCGAGGGGCCCAAGAGATCGCGAAATGCGGCCTCCTTGGCCTCGGCCATGGCGGCACCGTCGGCATCGGGGAAGAATTCCGCGAAAATCTCGGCGTTCAGGCGACCGTGGATGCGCGCATTGTAGAACGCGGTATCGATGGTGCGGCCATGCTCGGCAAAGAGCGCGATAAAGGCCTCTGCGTGCAGCGGGTCGGACGCCAGCAGGGTGCCGTCGAGATCAAAGAGCAGGGCGTGGATCATGTTGGGCGTTGTCAGCCTCGCTGTGCCTTGGTGCCCGCTGCTGATGCGGTCTGTTCGGCGGCCCAGGTCGCGGCTGTCTTGATCCCGCCGAGGGGGAAGAGGTGGACCTGCGTGATCAGGCTGTCGGGGGTGCGCACCTGGTAGTCGGCCAGATCGCGCAGAACCTCGTCGGGCGTGTAGGGCAGCACCAGTTTGGTCACGTCCATCGCGCGTTTTTGCAGTACCTTCAGCGAAGGGCCCACTCCGCAGGCGATTGCGAACTTGATCAGCGTTTGCAGTTTGGCTGGTCCCGCGATCCCGAGATGGATCGGCAGGCTGATCCCGGAGGCACGCAGGCGCGTTTCCCAAGCGGCGATGGGGCCCATGTCGAAGGCGAACTGGGTCGCGATGGCCATGCGCGCATCGGTCTGCTCGGCAAATCCCTGCTTCCAGGCGAGCGCGGTGTCCGTCGCCGCGGTGCCGCCGGCGGGATCAATGTCGCGGCTGCCCTCCGGGTGCCCGGCAACATGCAGATGGGTGAAGCCGGCCTTGTCGAAAAGCCCCGTATCCAGCAGTTGCATCGAGTCCGCGAAGGCGCCCGCAGGCTCCGCCCGCCCGCCTGCGAGGATCAGGCCCTGGGTGATGCCCGCCGCGTCCTGGTAACGGGCAATCCAGTCGGCCAAGGTGGCGGCGTCGGGGATGGACCGAGCCGGAAAGTGCGGCATCACCTGGAAGCCGTCGCGAGACAGGCGCGATGCCGTGGCGACCATGTCCGCAATCGGCGTGCCATCGATATGGGCGATATAAACCCGCGTGCCTTTGGGCAACAGGGCCTTGAAATCTTCCACCATCTCGGCGGTGCGCGGCATCACCTCGATGGAGTAGCCATCAAGCATGCGCGCCAGGGCGGGCGAGCCGGGGGTGCCCGGCGCGGGGCGTCGAAACTGCAACAGAGCCATCAAGGCCTCCTTGATCCGGCGGGGGGTCAGGCCCAGCCTTCCTTGTCGATCAACGCCTTGAGGCGGGCCTTGTCGTAGGCGGCTTCGAGCTTTGCAGCTTCCGCCTCCGCGATCTCGGCCTGCTCGCCCTCGACGGGGTAGGGCGCTGCCTTTCTCCATTCAGCCAGATAGGCATCGCTGCCGGAAGCGCCGACTTTCATCGCGCAGCGGTCGATCGCCTGCTCGAAGCGTTCGCTCAGTTGCTTCTTGGCGCCGCGACGACCTTTGCCCACGATGACCTGGGCCGGAATGTCCCGCCAATAGACGATGGTTACGTCGGGCATGCCCAAGCTCCTCTCCAACTATGTCCTGTATGCCGCGCCGTGGGCGCGGGGTGCGGTACGTTTTCGACCTGCGCCGCGACAGGACCGACCATTTGCAATGCCTCGCTTCTACGCAGGGCGGCGGCAGCAAGCCAGAGACGCGGGTCGGAAAAATACTCATGGTTTATATGAAGCGCGCGCGCAGGCGGCGTCCGCGTTTGCGGCGCTTGCTGAAAACACCCTGATTCTCTATAATTTTTGCAAGCAAGGATAAAACACATGTCCAAGAGATCCCGCAGGCGGGCCACTCCCCACCTGCGCGCGGTACCCGACCTGATCGGCCCGGCACCATTGTTGTCTCAGAACCCGGCCCTCGCTGGTCATGGGCTGGCGCGGTCGCGTGTGGAGGGCACGCCGGACCCGGCGGATCTCTATGCCGCGCTCGATCTGGGCACGAATTCCTGCCGGATGCTGATCGCGCAGCCCAAGGGCAACCAGTTTCACGTGGTCGACAGCTTTTCCAAGTCGGTGCAACTGGGCCACGGGCTGGAGGCATCCGGGCGGCTGAGCCGGGCCTCCATGGCGCGCACGGTGGGGGCGTTGAAGATCTGCCAGCGCAAGCTCAAGACCCACAACGTGCAGCGGATGCGCCTCGTGGCGACCGAGGCGTGTCGCCGGGCCAGCAATGCGCCGGAGTTCATCTCGCTGGTGCAGCGGGACACCGGGCTTGCGCTGGAAATCATCGAACCAGAGCAGGAGGCGCGGCTGGCGGTGGTGTCCTGCGCGCCGCTGGTCTCCACCCGGACCGAGCAGTTGTTGGTGGTCGATATCGGTGGCGGCTCCACCGAGTTGGTCTGGATCGATCTGAGCGCGGTGCCAAGGCTGGAGCGTCCCGGGGCGATCATGCGGCTCCATGCTGGGTTCGACGAGGTCACGCCGGGCATGGTGCCGGCGCGCGTGGTCGACTGGATCTCGGTGCCGCTGGGGGTTGCGACCCTGAAAGACCAGTTCAGCGACGTGGATGACGACGCGGCGCGGTTTGCCTTGATGAGCTGGTTCTTCGAAGAGAACCTGGCAGAATTCTCGCCCTACAATGAAACCGACCAGGTGCGCGAAGGCTTCCAGATCATCGGCACCTCGGGCACGGTGACGACAGTGGCGGCGAGCCATCTGAACCTGCGCCGGTATGACCGCAACAAGGTCGACGGGTTGCGGATGACCTCGGACCAGATCGACACGGTGATACAGACCTACCTGGCCATGGGGCCGGAGGGGCGGCGCAAGGATCCGCGGATCGGGCGCGATCGGCATTCGCTGATCATGTCGGGGGCCGCGATTCTGCAGGCGCTGCTGCGGGTCTGGCCCACGGATCGGCTGTCGGTGGCGGATCGAGGCTTGCGCGAGGGGCTGCTCTACGCGCAGATGAGCGCCGATGGCGTGCTCGAAGACGGGCCCTACTGAGAGAAACGGGATCATGCCGAAGAAAGCCGGAAATTCGGGCCGCGGGCAGCGGGACTTGCGTGTGCGGGTCAAGACCGCGCGGGGCCGCAAGCTCAGCTCGACCCTGTGGCTGGAGCGGCAGCTGAACGACCCCTATGTGCAGAAGGCCAAGCGCGAGGGGTATCGTGGGCGTGCAGCCTACAAGATCCTTGAGATCGATGAGCGCTTCCGCTTCCTGGTGCCCGGGGCGCGCGTGGTGGACCTGGGCTGTGCGCCGGGGGGCTGGTGCCAGGTGGCGGTTCGGCGGGTCAATGCCCTGGGCGAGAAGTCGGGCAAGGCGCAGGGGCGCGTGCTGGGCGTCGACCTCAAGGAGATCGACCCGGTGCCGGGGGCAGAGACCCATGTGCTCGACTTCATGGAGGACGGCGCGGACGCGCAGGTCAAAGCGTGGCTGGGGGGCAAGGCCGATGTGGTGATGTCGGACATGGCCGCGGCCAGCTCGGGACACAAGCAGACCGATCATTTGCGCATCGTCGCCCTTTGCGAGGCGGCGGCCTATCTCGCCTTCGACGTATTGGAAGAGGGCGGCACCTTCGTTGCCAAGGTGCTGGCAGGCGGGGCGGAGCGGGAGTTGCAGACCCTGCTCAAGCGCGCCTTCACCAAGGTGATCAACGTCAAGCCGGATGCCAGCCGATCCGACAGCTCGGAGAAGTTCGTTGTGGCCACTGGTTTTCGCGGCCTGCCGGAAGCGCGGGATGACTTTTAAGTAAAAGTCATCACAAGGATTTTCTTGAAAAACCTTGTCTGCGCTCAGCCTGCAACGCGCAAAGGGATCGGGGTTTGGGCTGCCGCGGGGTGCTTCGGATTTCGGATGAACAGAATGGCGGGGTTCGTGATCTTGGCATGGGCAAGATCGCCTTCGATGTCCGCCAACGTCGTGGACAGCAGTGTTTCGCCCGGATGGCCGATGCGGGCGACCACGTCCACAGGGCAGGTGCCCAGATGGCCTTTGGCCAACAGGTTGTCGCGGATCTGGGCCGCGTGGCCGACCCCCATGTAGATCGCGAGCGCCGTGCCCGGTTTGAGGTGGCTGCCCCAGTCCGGGCTGGCGTCCCCGTCTCGGAGCTGACCCGAGATGAATGTCACGCTGTCGACCGCCCCGCGCTGGGTCAGTCCCGTTTCCAACCGGGCCGCAGCGGCAGAGGCGGCGGTGATGCCCGGCACGATCTCAAGCTTCAGACCCGCATTGCGGATGGCGGCGATTTCCTCTTCGAGCCGCCCGAACACCGCCGGGTCACCGCATTTGAGCCGGACGACGGTTCTGCCCTCGCGGGCGGCTTGCACCATGACGTGGTTGATGCGGTCTTGCGGCCAGCTTTGCGCGCCGGGCGTCTTGCCGACCAGAACCCGTTCCGCATCGCGCCGCGCCAGTTCCAGCACCGCAGTGTCCACGAGCCGGTCGTAGAAGATGACATCGGCCTCCTGCAATCGCTGCACCCCGCGCAGGGTGATCAGGTCTGCGCCACCGGGGCCTGCGCCCACCAGCGCGATGGTACCCGTGCTGGCCTTCGGCGCCACTCCGGCTGCGATGGCATCCTTGATCAGGCGCGCGGCGTTTCGTTCCGCCCCGGTCCTGTGGCTCTCTCTTGGCGCGCCGTTGAACACCCAGCGCCACAGGTCGCGGCGGGCACGCGGGGCGAGGCGGGCGGCAGCGGCTGGGCGCAGATGTCCCGCAAGGGCGGCGAGACGACCCAAACCCGGCTCGAGCAACTCTTCTATCCGGGACTTGATCTGGCGCGCCAGAACTGGAGCGGTACCCTCGGTGCCAATGGCCACCACCACTGGGTCGCGGTCTACGATTGAGGGGGTGTAGGCCTCGCAAAGCTCTGGCTGGTCCACGACGTTGACCAGAACGCGCGCGGCCTCGGCCAGGGCGTGAAGGCTGGCATCGAGTCCCGGACAGCCCGTGGCGATGAAGCAGAGCGACAGATGCTCCATTTCTGCAGCTTGCGGGATCGACCGTCGCCAGGTAATCCGACCGCCTGCTGCGAGACCCGCCAGTTCCGGGTCGAGATCCGGCCAGCAAACGGTGAGGCGAGCTTCGCTCTTGAGGATGAGGCGGCATTTCTGGGCGGCCTGCTCGCCACCACCGAAGATGGCGACATCCCTGTCGCGCATCCGGAGGAACATGGGGAAGGTCTTCATGGGGTGGCCTCCTGGGTTACGCGGCGCGGCGGGATGAGCGGGTTGCCCAGAGCCGGGCGGCGTGGTCTTCGGCATCGGCGAGGGTCTGGTTGGCACCCAGGCTCCAAAGAGCCAGGGCCGCAGTCCCGAGCACGGTCGCCAAGGCGAATGGATGATGCCACGTCCCGTTCCAGAGCGCGGTCAGATGCGCCGGATTGTCGGTCACTTCCGTCAGGCGCCGCGGATCTCTGAGAAGCGCCGGCGCGTCGGTCCAGGCACCGGTCGGTCCGTGGCCGTGGCAAACGACAGCTTTGCCCGGGTGGCGCTCGAACTCCCCGCCACCCCCCTTGATGATCATCGCTGCGGTATCACCGAGCCGCTTGCAGGCGGTTTCCTGCAGGGCGCGGTAGGGTGGGTGGAACACGCCCTGGACGGTCACTCGGGCGCCCGCTGGGTTTGCCACGCGCAGACACGTGTTGACGCAGGAGCGCAGGCCCAGATGCGCGCGCAGTGCCAGCAGGTCCGTGGTCCGACGCGATAGCGCCTCCAGCGGGATATAGACGAGGCCGGACGCGTCGAGAGCTGCGGTGGCCGCGGCGGGAGTCTGCGCGATGGCCACACCTTGCGCCGCAAGATAACTGCGCAAGGCGGCATCACCCCCATTGCGCCCGTGGAGCATCACCCGGTAGCCCGCCTGGGCCACGAGCCGTGCGCTCAGCAGATACCATGGCAACCCGCGCGTGCGTCCCGCCGAGTAGCTGGGCCAGTCGAGATCGACGTCCAACGCGCGCCATCGCTGCATGTGGTCGCGCAAAGCGCCCGCGAATCCGGTGATCTCGTCCTCGGTTTCCCCGCGCAGCCGCAGGGTCATCAGGAGCGCGCCCACGGCCTCCGCAGCGCCGGTGCCGTCCAGCACATGGCCCATGGCCGCGCGCGCCTCCGTCTCGGTCAACGGTCGCGCACGGCCCGGGCCGCGGGCCACGATGGCGATATAAGACGCGAGGCTCATTCTGCGGCCAATTTCATGGCTGTCGCGGCGGTCAGAATCGCCTCCAGTTCCGGACGGCAGGAGCCGCAATTGGTGCCCGCGCGCGTGCAGACCCCAAGCGCGTGCAGCGTGGTGGCCCCGCCGTCGATGGCGCGGCGAAGGCTGTTGGCCCCCACGTCGAAACACGCGCAGACCATGGCACCCGGATCGGGACGGTCGGCGGCGGGAACCCCGGCAAGAGCCTGAATCGGATCGGCCGCCGTACCGATCAGCGCGACCACGTGGCTCCGCGACAGCGCCACCGGGGTGGCCGCCGCGAAGAACAACCCTGTCAGCGTGCCTTTTTCGTGAATCGCGACGCGGGCCGTGCCGCGGGCGGAATCCTCGATCACGCTGGCGCTGCCGCCGGGCAGGCTAAGGATTTTGCGGGCTTCGGCTTCCCAGTTATCGGGGAGCTTGAAATCGGCAACCTCGGCGCGTGTTCCGGTCCGAGTGCGGGCGATGGCGGCATAAGGTCGGGTCGGGGTCATGGTCGCGGTGCTGACCGCAAAGCCGTACCAGTGCGCCGCGACCTGTTCGAGCGCTACGGCAGTGCCCTTGGAGGCCGGCTGGCCCGAGACCGGGTCTGTGGTCGGGGCCACGACCGCGTTGATCCGCCCGGTGCTGGAGACGATATCGGTCCAATGCATCGGGACGAAGACGCTGCCCTGTTGGCTGCGATCGGTGATCATGACCCGCAAGATGGCACTACAGTGGGCGGAGGAAACCTTGGCGAGGTCGGCATCCGACAGGCCCGCCGCGGCGGCATCACCGGGATGAATTTCCAGGTAGGGTTCGGCCATATGCGCCCCGAGGCGCGGCGCCTTGCCGGTGCGCGTCATTGTGTGCCACTGATCGCGCACCCGCCCGGTGTTCAATCGAACCGGGCGTGCGGTGTTTGGGGCCTCAGAGGCCGGGGCAGCGATCGGCAGCATCTTAGCCTTGCCATCGGGATGATAGAACCCGCCATCTGCAAAGAACCTACCCCCGCTAGGCCCCTCGGTCGGCACCGGCCAAACGGTGGGAGGCAAGGCATCATACTCGGCATCGGTTAGGTCTGCGAGCCCGGAGATGTCGAAATCCTTGCCAAAGGTGTGGCCCAAGGTCGACAGGCGTGCGAATTCGCGGAACACCTCGGCCTCGGAGCGGTAGTCGAACGCCTCGGGCCAGCCCATGCGGCGTCCGACATCGGCGAGGATGTTCCAGTCGGCGCGGGCCTCGCCGGGGGTGGGCAGGAACCTGCGTTGCCGTGAGATGCAGCGTTCGGAATTGGTGACGGTGCCGGATTTTTCGCCCCAGCCGGTGGCGGGCAGCAGAACATCGACGCAGCGGCCCGTATCCGTGTCGGCCATGATATCGGTCATCACAGTGAAGGGGACGGCTCGGATCGCGGCGGCGACCGCATCGGCATCGGGCAAGGAAACGACCGGGTTGGTGGACATGATCCAGAGCGCCTTGATCTCTCCCCGCGCGCAAGCGTCGAAAAGCTCCACCGCCTTCAGGCCCGGTTTGTCGGCCATGGTCGGAGCGGACCACATCTGCTGCACGGCGTCCCGGTGCGCGGCGTTTTCGAGATCGAGATGACAGGTCAGCATGTTGGCCAGCCCGCCCACTTCGCGGCCTCCCATGGCGTTGGGCTGTCCGGTCATGGAAAACGGGCCCATGCCGGGGCGCCCGATGCGCCCGGTCGCAAGGTGGCAGTTGAGGATCGCGTTGACCTTGTCCGTGCCGCAGGCGGACTGGTTGACGCCTTGGGAGTAGAGGGTGACGACCTTCTCGGTACGGCACCACAGGTCGAGGAACTGCGCTAACTCGAAAGAATCGAGGCCGGTCTGTGCAGCTTCCGCGCGTTCGGCCTCGGCCACGGCGGCATCGAACCCGGACACTGCCTCGGCCACGTAGCGACGGTCCACGAGATCACGTCGCACAAGCTCGGTCAGCAGCAGGTTGAACAGGACCGCGTCCCCATCCGGGCGCAGGCCCAGGTGCAGATCGGCAAGCTGTGATGTGGCGGTGCGGCGGGGATCGATCACCACGACCTTCAGCTCCGGGCGCACGGCCTTCGCGGCCTGCAACCGTTGGAAGAGCACCGGGTGACACCAGGCGAGGTTTGAGCCCACTAGTACCACAAGCTCCGCGGTCTCGAAATCAGTGTATTGTCCCGGCACGGTGTCGGTCCCGAAGGCGCGCTTGTGACCGGCCACGGAAGAGGCCATGCAGAGCCGCGAGTTCGTGTCGATATTAGCCGTTCCGATGAACCCCTTGATCAGCTTGTTGGCGACGTAATAATCCTCCGTAAGCAGCTGGCCGGAGACGTAGAAGGCCACGCTGTCTGGGCCATGGGTCTCCGCCGCGGCCCGGAACCGATTGGCCACCAGATCGAGCGCCTCATCCCAGCTCGCGCGCCGGTTGCCGATCCGCGGCGCGAGAAGACGACCCTCGAGATCTAGGGTCTCGCCGAGGGCCGAGCCCTTTGAGCAGAGCCGCCCCAGATTGGCCGGGTGTGTCGGATCGCCGGCAATGGTCCCGTTTGGACTTGCAAGCACCCCGCAGCCGACGCCGCAATAGGGGCAGGTGGTGCAGACGCTCTGGTCCGTCATGCCGCTCACTCCGCCGCCATGCGAGCTTGCAGGAAGCTGGTCTCCAGCAGGATGCGTCCCGCCTCGATCCGCGCGGGATAGGTGCGGACATGCCCCACATCCGCGCCCTGGGCCTCGCCGGTTTCCAGGCTGAACACCCAGTTGTGCAGTGGACAGGTCACCGATTTGCCATGCACGATTCCCTCGGACAGAGGCCCACCCTTGTGAGGGCAGCGGTTTTGCAGTGCGAACACCTCGTCCGATCCGGTGCGGAACACCGCCACGCAACCCACGGCGGTCCTGACCACTCGCGCGCCACGCGCAGGGATGTCCGAGAGTTCGCCGATGTCGATCCAGTCCTGGCTCATTCCGCCGCCTCCAACTTGAAGTCAGCCAGAGGCTGATATTTCTCTCCGGATTTTCGGGCTTCCTCGGCCCATGGGTCCTTTTGGTAGATCGACTGGGAGAGTTCGAACCTTTCGATCAAGCCCTGTCGTGTGTCCGCGTCGAAGACCTGGTCCTTGACCCAATCGAGCCCGACCTTGGCCACCCATTTGTAGGGGCGGTCGAGGTACTTCGCGTTCTCGCGGTAGAGCTGGAAAAAGGCCGTGATGAGGTCGAGGGCTTCTTGCTCGGTGGCGACATCGGCGAGGCGCTCGGTCTCCTTCACGTCCATCCCCGCGGCCCCGGCGACGCCGATCTGGTAGCCGCTGTCGACGCAGACCACGCCGATATCCTTGCAGGTCGCCTCGGCGCAGTTGCGCGGGCAGCCCGAGACTGCAAGCTTGACCTTGTGCGGTGTCCAGGACCCCCAAAGGCGTTTCTCAAGCGCAATGCCCAGTCCTGTGCTGTCTTGGGTGCCGAAGCGGCAGTGATCCTTGCCGACGCAGGTTTTCACGGTGCGCAGGCCCTTGGCATAGGCATGGCCGGAGACCATGCCGGCGGCGTTCAGATCGGCCCAGATCGCGGGCAGGTCTTCGCCGCGTACGCCGAGAAGGTCGATTCGCTGGCCGCCGGTAACATGTACCGTCGGGACGTTGTATTTTTCGGCTGCGTCGGCGATGGCGCGCAACTCGTCCGGCGTGGTCATGCCGCCCCACATGCGCGGGACCACGGAGTAGGTGCCGTCCTTCTGGATATTGGCGTGCTTGCGCTCGTTGATGAACCGGCTCTGGGGGTCGTCGCGATACTCCAGAGGCCAATCCGCCAGCAGGTAGAAGTTCAGTGCCGGGCGGCAGACATGGCAGCCGCAGGAGGTCTTCCAGCCCAGCTCCTGCCAGACGGCGGCCATGGACTTGAGCTCCCGGCTCTTGATCATGCGGCGCACGTCTTCGTGGCTGAGGTCGGTGCAGCCGCAGATGGACGCGGCGGCGGGGATCACGAAATCGTCCCCCAGGGTCACGCCGAGCACCTGTTCCACCAGCCCGGTGCAGGTCCCGCAGGAACTCGAAGCTTTGGTCAAGGAACGCACGGTGCCCAGATCCGTCGCGCCGCCTTCGATCGCGGCCACGATGTCGCCCTTGGATACGCCGTTGCAGCCGCAGATTTCCGCATCAAGCGGTAAGGCTGCAACGGCCGCCATAGGGTCCAGCGCGGCCCCCCCCTGGTAGGCCGGCCCGAAGATGAGCGTGTCGCGCATCTCGGAGATGTCCTCACCGGACTGGATCAGGCCAAAGAACCAATTGCTGTCACGCGTGTCGCCATAGAACACCGCGCCGACCAGCCTGTTCTCCTCCAGCACGAGGCGTTTGTAGACGCCGCGTGACGGGTCGCGGAAAACGATGTCTTCGCGGCCCGCGCCATCTGCGAAGTCGCCTGCGGAGAACAGATCGCAGCCGGTGACCTTCAGCTTGGTCGAAAGCTCCTTCGGGGTGAAAGCTGCGCTGCGGCCCAGCAGGCTGTCGGCAACCACCCGAGCCTGGTCGTAGAGCGGGGCCACGAGCCCGAAAAGCTGGCCGTCGAACTCGACGCATTCGCCGACCGCATGGATATCGGGGTCCGATGTCCGGAGCTCTGCATCGACAGTGATGCCACGGGCAACGTCGAGCCCCGCATCCGTTGCAAGTCTTGTTTCGGGCCGGATGCCCACGGCCATGACCACGAGGTCCGCTTCCAGTCCCTCGTTGTCCTCCAGGAGCACGCCTTCGACCCGGGTCTCTCCGAGGATCGCGGCGGTGGAGGCGCGGCATTTCACCTTGATGCCGCGCTTTTCCAGATCCCTTCGCAGCAGAAAGCCCGCGCTTTCGTCCAGTTGGCGTTCCATGAGGTGCCCCATCAGGTGCAGCACGGTCACATCCATGCCGCGTTCCTTGAGGCCTGCGGCGGCTTCGAGCCCGAGCAGGCCGCCCCCTATGACCACAGCCTTGCCGCCGCTGGCCGCCGCCTCAATCATTGCATTGGTGTCGTCGAGGTCGCGGTAGGTTATGACGCCGGGCAAATCCTTGCCCTCGACGGGAATGATGAACGGCGCGGAGCCCGTAGCGATCAGAAGTTTGTCATAGGGCAGGGCGCCCCTTTGTCCGACGACGGTTCCGGTCTCGCGGTCGATCCGCACCACGTGCTCGCCAAAGCGGCAGGTGATGCCGTTTTGTGCGTACCAATCATCCGTGTGCGTGATGATGTCGGCGTAGCTCTTGTCGCCGGACAGGACGGGGCTGAGCATGATGCGGTTGTAGTTGCCGCGTGGTTCGGCATTGAACAGCGTGATCTCGAATGCATCCGGGTCCTCTTTGAGGAGATGCTCGATGACACGGCCCGACGCCATGCCTGCGCCGATGATTACCAGTTTCTGCTTCATGGGCGGTCTCCAGCCAGGGAGTTGACTGGCCGCCCGATCCGCAGGGTCAGCTCGTCAACTGGTGTTTCGATTTGCCGCCATCGCGTCTGGGGCCGGTTCGGCCGCGGCGGCGATCATGATTTCGGAGAGGCGCCCGTAAGCCCGTTGCCAGGCCTCGCGCGTCTCGGTGTCAAATGCGTCGCCCAGAACCTCCGCAAGTGTGTCCATCAGAGCCTCGCCCATTTGCGCGTAGTGATCCGGTGTCACCCCGTAGCGGCCATGCCGCGCCGCCATTTGCAGCGCTTTCGGAGGCAGGGCGCCATCCGTACGCATGCCGCGTACCACGAGGGCGAGCGCCTCGATCAGCATTTCGGATTGTCGCGTTATGGAGGTTTGAAACATCGCCCGTGCTTCGGGGTTCAAGGCAAAGAAACGCTCGTAGAACAGGGCCCCGAAGCGCGCCTTCTGTGCGAAGATCCGCGAGAAGGACCTTTGGATAAGAATGATTTCGTCTTGCGTCATGGACAGACCCCGGCTGGTGCAGGTGAGGGGCCCAGTCTGCGCAACAATCCTTCACATTCCGTGGATATCCGTGGTTCAGCGCAAACATTTTCAATCTTCTCTCAAGTCGTGGGTTCAGTACGCGCCTGTCATTCGGCGGCGATGGGTTCAGGGGCCGGAGCGGGTTTCCTGGGTTTTGCGCCGTGCTCGTATTCCTCAAGAAAATCGAGCACTTCCTGGCGGTAAGTGTAGTAGTCGGGATGCTCCAGAAGGGCCTTGCGGGTGCGCGGACGGGGCAGGTTCACATCAGTGATCTTGCCGATCGTGGCCCGTGGGCCGTTGGTCATCATGACCACACGGTCGGCCAGCAGGATCGCTTCGTCCACGTCATGTGTGACGCAGATCGCGGTCACCTTTGTGCGCGACCAGACCTCCATCAGGACCTCTTGCAACTCCCAGCGCGTGAGGCTGTCGAGCATCCCGAAGGGCTCGTCGAGTAGCAGCAATTTCGGGCTGAGCGCGAAGGCGCGCGCGATGCCGACCCGCTGCTTCATCCCATTGGACAGTTCGGCGCCGGATTTGCTCATGCTGTCGGCCAGACCGACCCGTTCGAGGTAGTATTCGACCACGTCCTGCCGCTCGGCCTGGCTCGCGTTGGGGTAGACCCGGTCGACACCGACGCTGACGTTTTCCCGCGCGGTGAGCCACGGGAAGAGCGATGGCGACTGGAACACCACGGCCCGTTCGGGATCGGCGCCTTCCACATGGCGGCCATCGAGCTTGATCGCTCCCTTGGAGATCTCGTTCAGCCCGGCGGCCATGGTCAGCACCGTCGACTTGCCGCAACCCGAGTGCCCAATCAGCGAGATGAACTCTCCCTTGTTGAGCTTGAGGTCGAAATCCTCGACCACGGTCAGCGGGCCCTTGGGGGTCGGATAGACCTTGTGCAGTTGGGAGAAGTCGAGAAAACGCTCATTGAGCATGCCTGCCTGGGCCTTGGCGATTGCGGCAGGCACGCCGTGGATCGGTGTGACATCGGGGAGCAGTTTGGTGCCCTCGACCTTCGCCTCGATACCCACGTCCATCAGGTACTTGGTGATATCGGCGCGAAGTTTCTTGAAGCCGACATGGGTGTTCATTTCCACCCGGTCGCGGGGGCGGGGGATGGTCACGGCGAATTCGTCGCCCAGCGTGCCGTCGGGGTTCAGCGCGATGATGCGGTCCGCAAGCACGATGGCTTCGTCCACGTCGTT
The DNA here is from genome assembly GCF_028807315.1 of Dinoroseobacter sp. PD6. Lineage (NCBI taxonomy): Bacteria > Pseudomonadati > Pseudomonadota > Alphaproteobacteria > Rhodobacterales > Roseobacteraceae > Dinoroseobacter > Dinoroseobacter sp. PD6. The sequence goes on from NZ_JARAMN010000001.1 coordinate 433,757, forward strand.
TGTGATCAGGACGCAGGTCTTTTTCTCTTTTTCCCAGATCCCTTCGATTTCGTCGGCGAGATTGGCGCGGGTGAGGGCATCGAGCGCCGAAAGCGGCTCGTCCAGCAGCAAGACCTCGGGGTTCATGGCCAGCGCCCGCGCGACATTCACACGCTGGCGCATGCCGCCGGACAATTCCGCCGGACGGCGGGTAGTCGCATGGCTGAGCCCGACCATCTTGACGTAGTGGTCGACCTTCGCTTGGCGCGCTGCCTTGCTGAGTTTCGGGAACATGGTGTCCACCGCGAGGCGCACGTTACCGTTCACCGTCAGCCAAGGCATCAGGGAGTAGTTCTGGAAGATCACGCCGCGTTCGGGGCTGGGTTCGGTGATCTGGGCCCCTTTAAAGAGGACCTCGCCCTTGGTCGGAACCTCCAGCCCGGCCATCAGGTTGATCAATGTGGTCTTGCCGGTGCCGGAGAAGCCCAGCAGAACAAGGAACTCGCCCTCCTTCACAGTCAGGTTGATGTCGCGGAGCACGTCGGCACGGTTGGGGCCGGACCCGAAGCTCTTGGAGACGTTCTTGAATTCAATCGCGGTCATGTGGGATCACCGATTGTTCGTGAAGGTGAAGAGCGACTGGATCGTGAACATCAGCCGGTCGAGCAGGAAGCCGATGATGCCGATGGTCAGCACGGCGACCATGATCCGCGCCAGGCTGTCCGAAGACCCGTTCTGGAACTCGTCCCAGACGAATTTGCCCAAGCCGGGGTTCTGCGCGAGCATCTCGGCCGCGATCAGCACCATCCAGCCGACCCCGAGGGACAGGCGCAGGCCGGTGAAGATCAGCGGCAGGGCCGAGGGCAGCACCAGCTTGGTGATCTTGGTATAGGTGTTCATCTTCAGCACCTTGGAGACGTTCACCAGGTCCTTGTCGATGGACGACACCCCCAGCGCGGTGTTGATCAGCGTCGGCCACAGCGAGCAGAGCGTGACCGTGATCGCCGAGACGAGGAAGGATTTCTCGAACAGCCCGTCATTGGTGGTGTAGACCGCCGAGACGACCATGGTGACGATGGGGAGCCAGGCGAGAGGCGACACGGGCTTGAAGATCTGGATGATCGGGTTGAGCGCGGCGTTGGCCGTCACCGACAGGCCCGCGGAAATGCCCAGCGGCACCGCAACCACCGTCGCCACAAGAAAGCCGAAGAATACGGTCTGGATCGAGGTCCAGATCTGGTCGTAATAGGAGGGAGCACCGGTATAGGCGATGTCCTTGACCTCGTCGGCGCGGCCCGCGTCGATCAGGCGCTGGTTGCGCTGCTCCACCCGTTCCTCGAAAACACGGGCGCTTTCGGCCTTGGCCTGGGCGTCTTCGTGCAGGGCGACGGCCTGTTCCCAGACCTGCGCCGGCCCGGGCACCGCGCCGAGCGATGTCTGCACCTTGGGCGCCAGCGTGCCCCAAGCGGTCAGGAAGAGCACGATGGCCAGGATCGGCACGCAGAACAGCTGCCAGATGTCCTTCATCTGAGCCTTGGGGTTGTCGCCCGCGGCGGCCTTGACCATCGGTGTGATCCAGCCGAGGCCCAGAACCTTCAGCCAGGCGTCGGCCTTGTTGATGCGGGTGAAGAGGCGCTCGCGGCGGGCTTGCTTGGCCTCTTTCGCAGCGAAGTCTGGATCGATGGTAGTCATCTGGTCTGCTCCGGGTCTGGGGCGGCGAGAAGAGCGCGCCGCGGGCGGGGTTGTGGCATTCGGGGAATAGGCCCGCCCGCAGGGGTCAGGAGAACTGCGGGCGGGATGCACCCCGCGAGGGCAGGGCGCCTGTGTGCGATCAGCCTTGGATTTCGCTGCCGACGACCTTCTGCGCACCTTTGAGGCCGATGGTCAGGCTCTCGAGATAAGCATTGGGCTGCTTGCCGTCATAGGCGATGCCGTCGATGATATCCTCGGCTGGGGTTGGGGCCTTGTAGCCGTCGCTGTCCCAAGGGAAGTCGGCTTCGTCGGCAAGACCCTCATCCACAAGCAGCCGGGCGGCTTCGAGGTAGATCTCGGGTTTGTAGACCATGCGAGCCACTTCGTCGTACCAGCTGTCGGGTTTCGCCTCGGATATCTGCCCCCAGCGGCGCATCTGCGTTAGGTACCAGACTGCGTCGGAGTAGAACGGGTAGGTCGCGTTGTACCGAAAGAACACGTTGAAATCCGGGATGTCGCGGCGGTCGCCTTTCTCGAACTCGAAAAACCCGGTCATGGAATTCGCGATCACGTCATAATCGGCGCCGACATAGTTCGGACGGCTCAGGATCTCGACCGCCTCGGGCCGGTTGGCATTGTCGTTTTCGTCCAGCCAGATCGCCGCGCGGATCAGCGCCTTGGTGATCGCGAGGGTGGTGTTGGGGTTCTCTTCAACGAACTCGGCGGTCAGGCCGAACACCTTTTCCGGGTTGTTTTTCCAGATCTGGTAGTCGGTGATGACCGGCACGCCGATCCCCTTGAACACTGCCTGCTGGTTCCACGGCTCGCCCACGCAATAGCCGTAGATCGTGCCGGCCTCGAGGGTGGCGGGCATCTGCGGCGGGGGGGTCACCGAAAGGAAGGCCTCGGCGTTGATCTGGCCGGATACGTCCTCTGGCGAGTAGAAGCCCGGGTGAATGCCGCCGGCCGCCAGCCAGTAGCGCAGCTCGTAATTATGCGTCGAAACCGGGAAGACCATGCCCATGTTGAATGGACGACCGGAGGCGTTGTAGTCGTCCACGATCGGCTTGAGCGCGGAGGCCGAGATAGGGTGCTGCGGGCGGCCGTCTTCCATTTTCGGGATGTTCGGCTTCATCTGCTCCCAGATCTCGTTGGAAACGGTGATGCCGTTGCCGTTCAGGTCCATGGAGAAAGGCGTCACGATATGGGCCTGAGTGCCGTAGCCGATGGTTGCCGCCAGCGGCTGGCCTGCAAGCATGTGCGCGCCGTCGAGTTGGCCGGAGATCACGCCATCCAGCAACACCTTCCAGTTTGCCTGAGCTTCGAGTGTTACGAACAAGCCTTCATCGAAAAAGTAGCCGCGCTCGTAGGCGATGGCGAGGGGCGCCATGTCGGTCAGCTTTATGAAGCCGAATTTCAGTTCGTCCTTTTCGACGGGCAGCATTTCCGCCAGCGCCGGGGACATCAGGGCGGAGGTTGCCAGGAGGGCAGCACACGTTCGTCTCATCTTGGTTCCTTCGGTTGATCCCCGAGCGGGCGGGCGGGGACAAGAATCAAAAAAGCCGCATCAACCTGTCTCGCGTCATGTGACGCAAGCGGTTGAGCGGCTTTGCTCCGGAAATCCCCGGCTGTGGGGACGAGGCTTGGCGCGAACATCTTTGCTCGTCGCGATGCCTAGACCATTGCAGCGAGTCGCGTGGTTTTCAAAGTCTCATGAAGCAGGCTGGCCGATTCATGTCAGAAAAATGCTGCACCTGCACAGTAATTGATCACAAACCCTTGCCCGGATCAAAAATCGAGCCGTCAAAAAACGCATCCGGTCCCAGAATGATCGAACCTTTCGCAGATGCAACGGGCGTGGGTTGGGCCAAGGCGCCCTCCATCTTGGCGGATGCTCCGGGCATATCGAGCCCGAGATCGGTCAGGTTCGCGCGATAGAGATCGCTTCGGTAGCACGCCATGGAAATGCGCATCGCCTCGGTGCGATCCAACCCCACCCTCGCGGCAATGTTGCTGGCGATCCAGGCAGCCTGGCTGCGCCACGGGAAGTTCGCCGCACTTGCATGAAACTCGAGAAACCTTGGCACCCGGTGAGCAAGCGCTTTCGGTTTCGAAGTGATCTGCCCGGACAAAGCGCGGTCGATGACTTCGGAAGGCACATCGATCAGCCCCGGTTGCGCGAGGATTTCGGAGGCGACAAGGCGGTTCTCGGGGTCGCCGAGCCAGCGCGCCGCGGTCACGACGGCGCGCATCAGGGCCCGGGTTTCTGCCGGGTTGGTCTCGATCCAGTCGCGTCGCGCAGCGAGTACCTTTTCCGGGCTGAAGGTCCAGATCGAGTTCGCGGGCAGTATCAATTCGCCAACGCCGGTTTCGACCGCAATGGAGCCCCAGGGTTCGCCCACGCAGAAAGCATCGATCTCGTTGGCGGCGATGGCATCGGCCATATGCGGCGGCGGGACGGTGCGGACATCCAACTCGTCGGGGGTCTTCAGACCCAGTGCATTCAGCCAGAAATAGACAAGTTCGGCATGCATCGAGAACGGGAAAGGAACGCCGATGCGCAGTTTGCGTCCGCTGGCGCGGATCAGGTGCTTGCCGGTTGCTAGCGGATCTCTGAAATCCTCGCGCCAGCCATTGCTGCGCATCTTGCTGGCAAGGCCGTTGGACACGCCGATGACATTGCCGTTCACCGACATGACCAGAAGCGCGTCCATCGCTGTCGGCAGTCCTCCGAGACCGAGGGACATCGCCACGGGCAGGGGGCTGAGCATGTGCCCCGCATCCAGCGTGCCGAGCGCCACGCCGTCCCGCAGTGCCGACCAGGACGGCTGCTTGTGGAGCGCGAGCCTGATACCCTCTGTATCTGCAAAGCCCATCTTCTGGGCGATGATAAGGGGCGCGGCATCCACCAGCGGGAGGTAACCGATGTTCAAAGGCGCGCGGCTCATCGCAACATGTCCGACGCTGTGACCAGTGCTTCGGCGACTTCGGAGACCTTCCGGCCCTGATCCATCGCGGTCTTGCGCAGGATGGCATAGGCTTGATCTTCCGTGATCCCTTTCGCGGTCATCAGCAGGCCCTTCGCCCGTTCGATCGTCTTGCGCTCGGCGAGAGCGGTCTTGGCCGCGGCAAGCTCGGTACGCAACCGGGCGAACATGTTGAACCGCGCAATAGCGGCATCGAGGATCGGCTTGATACGTTCCTTGTGCAGTCCGTCCACGACATACGCGCTGACGCCTGCCTCGATGGCCGCGCGCGTCGTGGCATCGTCAGAGCGGTCCACGAACATTGCCACCGGTCGCTCGTTGAAGCCGGAGGCCACACTGAGCGCTTCGAGCGTATCGCGAGAGGGGTTCGACATGGCGATCAACACGACGTCCGGTCCCAGTTCCGCCATGTGCCGCGCAAGCCCTGTTGCAGACCCGAGCACCATCACTTCCGCCTCGCCAGCTTCCGCAAGGCCATCCATGATCATCCGCGCACGGGATTCATCAGGCTCTACCACGAGTATCTTGAGGGGCTTCGGCATGCCGAAGCTGTTTGGGCTTTCCGAAGGACTCGCAAGGGTTCGCGCGCGTTGCGCCTGCGCGGTGTTACGGTCTGCTCAGATTTTGGGCGTTACCAAATGCTTCGTGCCACTCACCGGGGCATTCTATTCGACGCTGTCGGCCGGGCTTGCCGGGCTGCTCGTGTCGCTTGTGGGGTGCAGTCGCCTTGGATTCTTCTGCTTGATCCAAATCAAAGACACCTCTTAGACTATCCTTAACGTGGACGTGACTGCGTCCTCGCCCCCGAAAAGGATCTTAGGTCCATGCGCCTTACGACCCGAACCAACCTCGCCATGCGGACGCTCATGTATTGTGCGGTGCATACCGGGCGGAACATCCGGACTTCGGAGGTCGCAAAGGCGACCAACGCGTCGGAAAACCATCTCGGACAAGTCATCAACATGCTGGGCCAGACCGGTTTCATCGAAACCGTACGTGGACGCGGGGGCGGCATTCGACTGGCCCGCAACGCGCAGGACATCACCGTGGGCGGTGTTTTCCGGGTGTTCGAAGCCGGAACGCCCTTTGCCGAGTGTTTCGACGCCAAGGAGTGCACTTGTCCGCTGATTTCGGTTTGTCGGCTGAAAGGGGCCCTTGGCGAAGCCTTGATGGCCTTTTATCGCTCTCTCGACGCAATCACGCTCGAAAGTCTTGTCAAGGATAACACCGGGCTCAAGGACCTTCTGGGTGTGGAGCCGGTCACAGCGCCAGCCTGACGATTTGCTATGAAGTGACTGGGGCGCACGCCTTGCGTGGGCCCTTTGTACACGCATGTCCTTTACTTTCTTGCAAATCATTCTCATATTCATTCCAGCCCCGCAAACCCCATCGACGGAGAAACATTGATGCGTTTGCTATCTGGAGTGACCCTTGCCGCCGCTCTTGCCCTGCCTGCCCTTGCGGATGCGGAGAAGTTGAAGGCCGTGACCACCTTCACAGTGATCGCCGACATGGCACAAAACGTGGCCGGCGACGCGGCAGAGGTCGTGTCCATCACCAAGCCGGGGGCGGAGATCCACGGCTACCAGCCGACGCCGCGGGACCTTCTGAAGGCTCAGGACGCGGACCTGATCCTGTGGAACGGGCTGAACCTGGAGCTTTGGTTCGAGCAGTTCTTGTCGAACCTGCGCGACGTGCCTGCCGTGACGCTGACCGACGGGATCGATCCGGTCTCCATCGGGTCGGGCAGTTACGAGGGCAAGCCGAACCCGCATGCGTGGATGTCGCTCGATAATGCGCTTGTCTATGTCGACAATATCGCAGCGGCCTTCGTCGAGCACGATCCGGACAACGCCGAGACCTATCTTGCGAATGCCGAGGCCTACAAGGCCGAGATCACCGCGACCATCGCCCCGCTGCGTGAGATGGTGCAGGCGGTGCCCGCCAGCCAGCGCTGGTTGGTCTCGTGCGAAGGGGCGTTCAGCTATCTCGCCCGTGATTTCGGGATGCAGGAGCTCTATCTCTGGCCCATGAACGCGGATCAGACAGGCACCCCCCAGCAAGTTCGCAAGGTCATCGACGGCGTGCGCGCCAACGAGATCCCGGTGGTTTTCTGTGAGAGCACCGTGAACAACGACCCGGCCGAGCAGGTTGCCCGCGAAACCGGGGCGCGGTTTGGCGGTGTGCTCTACGTGGATAGCCTGACGGGGCCCGATGGTCCGGTGCCCACATATCTCGATCTGCTGCGAGTCACCTCCGAGACCGTTGCCGAAGGTCTCACAACCCCTCTCAACTGAGCCTGTAAAGGAGCCCGCCCCGATGCCCGAAGCCGCTGCCATTGAGACCCCAGTCCCGATCGGGCTGCGCGCGCGTGGGGTCACAGTGACTTATCGCAACGGGCTGACCGCGCTCAACGATGCGAGTTTCGAAATTCCGCAAGGCTCTATCACCGCACTGGTGGGGGTGAATGGGGCGGGCAAATCTACCTTGTTCAAGGCGATCATGGGGTTCGTTCCGGTCGCCAAGGGCGAGATCGAAGTGATGGGCGGCACGGTCGCGGCTGCCCTGAAGGCCAACAAGATCGCCTATGTTCCGCAAAACGAAGAGGTCGACTGGTCCTTCCCTGTGTTGGTGGAGGACGTGGTGATGATGGGCCGTTACGGCCATATGGGACTGTTGCGCATTCCTTCCGCCAAGGACCGGCAGGCGGTGCAGGAGGCGTTGGCGCGCGTCGGCATGGCAGAGTTTCGGACGCGCCAGATCGGCGAGTTGTCGGGCGGCCAGCGCAAGCGGGTGTTTCTGGCGCGTGCACTGGCACAGAACGGGCAGGTGATCCTGCTCGACGAGCCATTCACGGGGGTGGATGTGCAGACCGAGGAGGCCATCATCGCCCTGCTGCGCGATCTGCGGGATGAGGGCCGCGTGATGCTGGTCTCGACCCACAACCTCGGCTCGGTGCCGGAGTTCTGCGATCGGACGATCCTGATGAAGGGCACGGTTCTCGGCTACGGTCCGACGGAGACGACCTTCACCCAAGCGAACCTGGAGCGAGCCTTCGGCGGAGTGCTGCGTCACTTCGTTCTTGAGGGCGCGGACCTGCATGACGATGACGACGCGCGCAAGGTGATGATCTTTACCGACGACGAACGCCCGCTCGTTACCTATGACGAGAAGACCCGTACGCTGACCTCGCCCGATGAGGGGGACACGCGGTGATCGGGACGCTTCTGGAGCCGTTCAGTTACGGCTACATGACAAATGCGATCTGGGTCAGCGCGCTGGTTGGTGCGGTCTGTGCCTTCCTGTCGTGTTACCTGATGCTCAAGGGCTGGTCGTTGATCGGCGACGCGCTGAGCCATGCGATCGTGCCGGGTGTGGCGGGCGCATACATGCTGGGGCTGCCGTTCGCACTCGGGGCGTTCCTGTCCGGGGGCTTGGCGGCAGGTACAATGCTGTTTCTGAACCAGCGCTCCGGGCTGAAGGAGGACGCGATCATCGGTCTGATCTTCACCTCTTTCTTCGGGCTGGGCCTGTTCATGATGTCGATCTCGCCGACATCCGTGGATATCCAGACCATCATGCTGGGCAATATCCTGGCGATCACGCCGACTGATACAGTGCAGCTGGTTTTAATCGGAGGCGTGTCGCTCGCGGTGCTTCTGGTGAAGTGGAAGGACCTGATGGTCACATTCTTCGACGAGAACCACGCGCGGTCCATCGGGCTGAACCCGGTCCGATTGAAGTTCCTGTTCTTCGTGCTTCTTTCGGCCTGTACGGTCGCAGCGTTGCAAACGGTTGGCGCTTTTCTCGTGATCGCCATGGTGGTGACACCGGGCGCGACCGCCTACCTTTTGACCGACCGGTTCCAACGGCTGTTGATCATCGCGGTCTGCATCGGAGCGGGGAGTGCGGCTGTTGGGGCCTATTTTAGCTACTATCTCGACGGGGCGACGGGCGGGATCATCATTTGCTTGCAGACGCTCCTGTTTCTGCTGGCGTTCTTCTTTGCGCCCAAGCACGGGCGTCTGGCCGCGCGGCGGCGGGCCGCGCGTGGCATGGTCATGGCACAGCCGTCGGAGGGTGCGACGCGCCCCCTGGAGGCGGCAGAATGATCGATACTCTCTTTGCGCCGTTCCAGTTTCCGTTCATGCAGAACGCATTCCTGATCGCGGTGCTCATTTCGGTGCCCACGGCGATCCTGTCGTGCTTCGTGGTGCTGAAGGGCTGGAGCCTTATGGGCGACGCGATCAGCCATGCGGTGCTGCCCGGGATCGTACTGGCCTATGTGCTGGGCATCCCGCTGATCTTCGGGGCTTTCGCGGCGGGAATGACCTGCGCGTTGGCGACGGGATATCTGCAGGCCCACAGCCGGGTGAAGCAGGACACGGTGATGGGGGTGGTGTTCTCGGGGATGTTTGGGCTCGGGTTGGTGATCTACACCAAGATCGAGACCAACATGCACCTTGACCACATCCTTTTCGGCAACATGTTGGGGATCGGGTCCGGGGATCTGGCGACCGCGGGCATCATTGCTGTGGTGGTTGCGGGCATCTTGTTGGTGAAATGGCGGGATTTCCTGCTTCATGCTTTCGATCCGGCGCAGGCGCGGGCGGTGGGGCTACGGGTAGCCTGGCTTCATTACGGGCTTCTGGCGTTGATTTCGCTGACCATCGTTGCGGTGCTCAAGGCGGTCGGGATCATCCTTGCCATCGGCTTGCTGATCGCGCCCGGGGCGATTGCGTTTCTTGTGACCAAGCGGTTCGTGCATATGCTGTGGATTGCGGTGGCGGTGACGTGCCTCGCGTCAATCTCCGGTGTCTATGCCAGTTTCTGGCTCGACAGTGCGCCTGCACCGACAATCATTCTGATCCTGTCGGCGGTCTTCGTGGCAGCCTTCGTGCATAAGCTCTGGCGCGCGGGCCGGACAGAACAGCGGACCGAGCCTTTGCCGGCCCCTTAGTTGCGGCAGCGCTCATCCAGAAAGCTGGCGCAGCCGGTCAGGGCGGCGAAATCGTCCTCGACCAGCCACACCGGAAAATCGCGCATGAAATCGGCAAAGCGGCCCTTGTTGGCAAAGGCCTCGGCAAAGCCCATGGAGCCGAGATAGGGGCCGATATGCCGGGCGACTCCGCCGCAAAGATACACGCCCCCGAATGGCAGGTGGATCAGGCTGAGATTGCCCGCAACCGTCCCGAGCAGACCGATGAACAGTTCCAGCGCATCCAGTGCTTGCCGCTCCTCGCGGGCGGCGGCGGCCATGACCTCGGCGGCGGACAGGCGCTGCGGCTGATCGGGTGTCGGGCTGAGGAAGTTATAAACCCGCTCCAGTCCGCGCCCCGAGAGCACGTCCTCGACTGCGGGGAAGCCGTGGGCGGTCTCTACGAAGCGACATAGGCGCAACTCCTGTTCGGTGCGTACGGGAAGGTTTGCATGCCCGGCCTCCGACGGGGTCACGATGCGGCCCGCGGGAGTGTAGAGAACACTCGCGGCGTTGAACCCGGTACCGAGGCCGATCATCAGGCGGGTTTCTTGCGCGGCGGGGGGAGGGCGCGAGATCACCGGGCGCAGGCAAGCAGCTTCCAGATGACCCAAGGCGAACCCTTGCGCTTGCAAGTCGTTCAGCAGGGCCACCACCGGTGCCCCGGTGGCCTCCGACAGCAGGTCCTCGTCCATGCGCCAGTCGAGATTGGTCAGGTGGCCGATCCCATTGCGCACTGGTCCGGCAAGCGCCACGCAGGCGCCGCTGCAACCGGCGACTTCCATCTTCTCCAGATAGCTCCGCAGAACGCTGTCGAGAGACGAGTAGTCCGCGTTGCGGTACTTCTCGACGCTGCCTGCGCGCAGGACCGGGCCGTCGGCCAGCGCCACGCGGGTGTTCGTGCCACCGATATCGGCCACAAGGGCAGGGGCGTCTCGCAAGGAAGTCATCGCAGGGCTCCGCGGAATCACTGATCGTTTTTGGTAGCGCTAACGATTTAACGCAGATGCCAGCGCCCGGTAAGAGGCTTTCGGCGTGCGCACCAGCGTGTCGAAATCAACATGCACGAGACCAAAGCGTTTCTCGTAGCCGAAGGACCACTCGTAATTGTCCATCAGCGACCAGATGAAATAGCCGTCCACCGGAACGCCGTCCGCAATAGCGCGTCGGACCTGCGCCAGATGCGCATCGAGATAGGCAAGGCGGTCCGCGTCGTTGACCGGGAGGGCCGAGGCCATGCCGTTCTCGGTGATGTAGATCGGCAAGTCGCCCGTAAAGCGCGCCTGCATCATGGTGAGCAGCGCATGCAGCCCTTCTGGAAACACCTCCCATCCCATCTGGGTCTTGGGAAGGGGCCCGTCGATCTCGCGATAAGCGGGCCAGGGGCTGTCACCGGGGCCGATGATCTTGCGCGTGTAATAGTTCAGCCCGACCCAGTCGAGCGGCGTGGCAATCGTGTCGAAATCATCCTGCCATCTGTCGGGCAGATGCGGGGCAAGTCCTGCGAGCACAGGCTCCGGGTAGGTGTTGTGGAACATACCTGACAGGAAGAACTGGTTGTAGATGGCGTCGTAAAGCTCGGCAGCGGCCATCGCGGTCGGGCTGTCGTCCAAAGGTTGCGCGTACTCCATGTTCACCACGGCCCCGAGGTTGCGCATCCCCATGTCGCGCATCCGAGCAATGGCGGTGCCATGGGCGAGCAGGATGTGATGCATGGCGCGGGCAGTGGCACGGATATCGCGCAGGCCGGGAGCGTGGTGACCCTGGAAATGGCTGAGCCAGCCGACGCACCAAGGCTCGTTGATCGGGGCGGCGGACCAGACCCGGTCGCCGATGCGATCCATGATCGTGTCGGTAAAATCGCCGAACCAGGACGCGATATCCCGGTTGCGCCAACCGCCGAGATCGGCGAGCGCCGAGGGAAGTTCCCAGTGATAGAGCGTGGCGGCCGGTTTGATACCCCGCGCGAGCAACCCGTCGACCAGCCGGTCGTAGAAATCGAGCCCCTCCATGTTCGGCGCGCCGCGCCCCTCGGGCAGAACCCGTGCCCAACTGGTCGAGAAGCGGTAGGCATCGACGCCGAGCCCTGCAATCAGGTCGAGATCTTCTTCCAGCCGGTCCAGATGTCCGCAGGCGCGTGCGCCGTGCTCGGCGCGCGCCACGTTGCCAGGTGTGGCGGAGAAATCGTCCCAATGGGTGCGCCCGGCACCACCTTGCCCGTGACCTTCGATCTGGTAGGCCGAGGTGGCGACCCCGAAGAGAAAACCGTCGGGATAGGTGTTGCGATCGAAACTCATGGCGGCATCCTAGCTGTGGCGGACGGGTCCGGTGGATTGGCCGAGGGACAGCTCCACTTCCCAGAGTTCTTGCACGGGGGCGGCTTCGGGCTGTGCGATCTGCTGCAGCAGGATTTCCGCCGCGCGCCGTCCCGCCGCGCGCACCGAAGAGCGGGTCGCAGTGAACAACGGTTCCGTATCGCCGTTGCGCAGATAGCTGATCTCGTCGTCATGGATGACCACCGAGATGTCCTGTCCCAACCGCAGGCCGAGATCGCTGACAGCGCGGCGGACCCCTATGGCGGTGATGATGGAGGAGACGAGAAACGCCGTGGGTGGCTTTTTCAGCGACAGCATCCGTTTGGCCGCAGCATATCCAACGCCTTCGGTCATCTCCTCCGATACCATCAATTCAGGGCGCAGGGTGAGCTCGGCAGAGTGCATCGCGGCGCTATAGCCGGCACGCCGACGTTGTGCAAAATCCATCTGCTCCTGGCCGTTGATCAGGGCGATTTCCCGATGGCCGAGGTCGATCAGCAGCTTCGTGGCACGATAAAAGGCGCGCCGATTGTTGATGTCGAGCCAAGCATAACTGTCATCGGCGATGGGCGCGCGTCCGTGGACGACGAAGGGCAACCCCAACTCTTTCAGCAGCGCAATGCGGGGATCATCGGTGCGCGGTGCATGGACGATCACCCCGTCGACGATGCGTTTGGCCGCGAAATCGCGGTAGCATTTCAACTCATCCTCAGCGCGCACGCTCGACAGGGTAATGTCATACCCGGACTTGGAGTAGGTCTCGGCGGCCCCGGCGAGAAAATCGCCGAAAACAGGGTTCACCATCTCCGAGGATATGGTCATCGGCAGCACGTGTCCAATGGCCATGGCGCGCCCTGTGGCCAGCGACCGGGCTCGTGCGCTCGGGAAATAGTTGTACTGTTCCGCAGCCTCCTGGATGCGGCGGCGGGTGTTTTCGGACACTTCCGGGTAGCCGTTCAGCGCCCGGCTCACCGTGGTCGGAGACAGGCCCAGTTTTTCCGAAAGCTGCTTGAGGTTCATGTGTCCGTTGTCGCGCGGGGTCAGCTTGATCCTCACCCTAAGCGGGAAAAGCGATCTGCGTCAAAAGCTTAATTTTCGATCTTGATTTTGATTTCCCGGTGAGGCCACGATGAAAATATTCGCATGTTGCGAATTTCTGAGATTGACAGGTTTGCGCTAACGGACGAAGGCTTGCGCATTCAAAGCGCTTTGAGCGTGAGTCGGGCGCGCATCGAACACACGAGCGACCACGGATGTCGCCGGTCTGGGAGGACTGACATGAGACACACACTTCACGCGAGTGCGGCTGCGCTCGCCCTGTCTGCTGGCATGGCCGGAGCCGGAGGCCATCTTGCGTTCACGCCGGGAGAGGGTGAGTTCAACTGGGACAGCTATCAAGCGTTCGCCGAGGCCACCGACCTGTCCGGGCAGGACCTGTCGATCTTCGGGCCCTGGCTCGCCGGGGAGGCCGATGCATTCTCAAACCTTGTGGCCTTCTTCAACGAAGCGACCGGGGCAAATGCGACCTATGTGGGCTCCGACAGTCTCGAGCAGCAGATCGTGATTGACGCCGAGGCGGGTTCCGCCCCGGACCTGACCGTGTTTCCACAGCCGGGTCTGGCGACCACCATGGCAGCGCGCGGCTTCCTGACCCCGCTTCCCGATGGCACCGACGACTGGCTGCGTGAGAATTATGCCGCCGGGCAGTCCTGGATCGATCTTGGCACCTATGCGGACGGGTCGGGCAACGACCAGCTCTACGGCTTTTTCTTCAATGTAAACGTGAAGTCGCTGGTCTGGTACATCCCCGAGAACTTCGAGGATTTCGATTACGAAGTTCCCGAAACCATGGAAGAGTTCAAAGCGTTGATGGACCAGATGGTCGAGGACGGTCAGACGCCGCTTTGCGTCGGACTGGGCTCTGGGGGGGCTACGGGCTGGCCGGCGACCGATTGGGTTGAGGATCTGATGCTGCGCACCCAGCCGCCCGAGGTCTATGATGCTTGGGTGTCCAACGAGATGCCCTTCGACGACCCGCGCGTGGTTGCGGCGATCGAGGAGTACGGCAGCTTCACCCGCAATGACGATTACGTGGTGGGCAATGCCAACGACACCGCGTCTGTCGATTTCCGCGAAAGCCCGCTGGGCCTGTTTGCTTCGCCCCCCGCCTGCATGATGCACCGCCAGGCGAGCTTCATTCCCGCCTATTTCCCCGAGGGCACCGAGCTGGGCGAGGATGCGGATTTCTTCTACTTCCCGGCCTTTGAGGAAAAGGACTTGGGGCGTCCGGTTCTGGGTGCCGGTACGCTGTTCGCGATCACCAACGAGAACCCGGCTGCAAGCGCCTTCATCGAGTTTCTCAAGACGCCCTTCGCCCATGAGATCATGATGGCGCAGGATGGGTTCTTGACCCCGTTCAAGGGCGCGAACCCCGCGGCTTATGCCAGCGATACGCTGCGCGGGCAGGGCGAGATCCTGACCAATGCGACCACCTTCCGCTTCGACGGCTCGGACCTGATGCCTGGCGGCGTCGGGGCAGGGACCTTCTGGACTGGTATGGTCGATTACTCCTCCGGTGCGAAATCCGCCGCCGACGTGGCGAGCGAGATCCAGGCCTCCTGGGAATCTCTCAAGTAAACGCGCAAACGGCAGGCGGCCTGATCGGGCCGCCCGCAACCCCACGCGGCATTTTTAAGAGGGGGAGTGGTCATGCATCCGGCATTTCAGGGATTGATCACCATCATCATCGGCGTCGGCGGCTGTGTCGGCTATTTCTACTTTGCCAATCAGTTTCTCGATAAGGTGCTCTACCCGGCCAAGGGTCCGAAGGCGGGGCGCAACATAAACCGCGCCAACCAGATCCGGCCATGGATCTTCCTGTTTCCGGCGCTGTTCGTTCTCCTGCTCTATCTCGGTTACCCGGTGGTTGAAACGCTGCGCCTGTCGCTGCTCGAACGGGTGCCCGGCGGCGGGTATCAGTGGGTCGGGCTCGGCAACTACGCCCAGATGGCCTCGGAGCCGAAATTCTGGGAAGCCATGCGCAACAACATGTTCTGGCTCATTGTGGTGCCTGCGCTCTCGACCGCCTTCGGTTTGCTGGCGGCCCAACTGACCGACCGGATCAAATGGGGCAACGTCGCCAAGTCGATCATCTTCATGCCCATGGCGATCAGCTTCGTGGGGGCTTCGGTGATCTGGAAGCTGGTCTATGACGGCCGCCCCATCGAGCAGGAGCAGATCGGTATCCTGAACGCGATCATCGTTGGACTGGGCGGTGATCCCGTGACGTTCCTGACGATCCCGTTCTGGAACAACTTTTTCCTGATGATCGTGCTGGTCTGGGTGCAGACCGGGTTTGCCATGGTGATCCTGTCGGCCGCCTTGCGGGGCATTCCCGAAGAGACCATCGAGGCCGCGATCATCGACGGGGCCTCGCCATTGCAAATCTTCTTCAAGATCAAGGTACCGCAGATCATGCCCACGGTGGTGGTGGTCTGGACCACGATCACACTCGTGGTGCTCAAGGTGTTCGACATCGTCTTCGCCATGACCAACGGGCAATGGGAGACGCAAGTGCTGGCGAACTACATGTTCGACAAGCTCTTCCGCGCCAATGACTGGGGCGTGGGGTCGGCCAGTGCCATGGTGATCATGCTTCTGGTGACACCGATCCTTATCTGGAACATCCACAGCGCGCGCAAGGAAATGCGCTGAGGCGCGGGGAGGGACCGATGGACAATATCGCTGGAAGCAAATCTTCGCTGACCTGGGCTGTGCAACTCTCCGTGGTGGGGCTGGTGGTCTTGTGGCTGCTGCCGACGTTCGGGCTGTTCGTGTCGTCCTTCCGGACGGTGGAGCAGATCTCGTCGAGCGGCTGGTGGAAGGCGATGTTCCCGTCGGAACAGAACCTCACCTTGCGCGCGGCGGACCCGGATGATTTCCGGATGCCACAGGGCGACCTGTTCGTAGTCAAGGGCAATCTCTTCGAGGACGAGGGCATTTCGGAGGCGGAAATCAGCGTATGGGGCACGTCCAGCCGCGATGTGGCCGCCTATACCGCGGGCGAGACGGCCGACCTGGGAGACGGTGAAACCATTACCGTGCAGAGTGATGGCGCCTATGTCTGGTCGGGCACTGACGATCAGATCAGTGGGCGCGGCCAAAGGGTCTTTGTGACCGCCACCACACCGCCGGAGTTCACCTTCGCGAACTATGAAAACATGCTCCTCGATCCGAACAATTCGGAAGGAATGGCGCGGGCGTTCTTCAACACGCTGACCGTGACGATCCCGGCGACGATCATCCCGATCCTTGTGGCGGCCTTCGCGGCCTATGCGCTGGCCTGGATGGAATTCCCGGGTCGTGCGCTGCTGATTGCGCTTATTGTGGGCTTGCTGGTCGTGCCCTTGCAACTGGCACTCATCCCGCTTCTGACCCTGCACAATGCGATCGGGATCGGGAAGGGGTATCTTGGCACCTGGTTGGCCCATACGGGGTTTGGCATGCCGCTGGCGATCTATCTGTTACGCAACTACATGGTCGGTTTGCCACGGGACATCATCGAAAATGCCAAGGTCGATGGGGCAACGGATTTCCAGATCTTCACCAAGATCGTGTTACCGCTATCCTTCCCGGCGCTGGCCTCCTTCGCGATCTTCCAGTTCCTGTGGACCTGGAACGACCTGCTGGTGGCCAAGGTCTTCCTGATCGATGCCACGGGCCAGACGACGGTCATGACCAACCAGATCGTCGAGCTTCTGGGCACCCGCGGCGGCAACTGGGAGATCCTCGCCACGGCGGCCTTTGTATCCATCGCGGTGCCGCTCCTGGTGTTTTTCTCCATGCAACGTTTTCTCGTGCGCGGCCTCTTGGCCGGCTCGGTCAAGTAAGGAACCCCTGCCGATGAACGCAGAGGCGCAAATGCGCGAGGTCAAGAGCCTCGCTGCCGATCCGGATTGGTGGCGTGGGGCGGTGATCTATCAGATCTACCCCCGTAGCTTCCAGGACAGCAATGGCGACGGGATCGGCGATCTTCTGGGAATTGTGGAGCGGATGCCCTATATCGCCTCGCTCGGAGTGGATGCGATCTGGATCAGCCCGTTCTTCACGTCGCCGATGAAGGATTTCGGCTACGACATCAGCGATTATTTCGACGTTGATCCTATGTTTGGCAGCTTGGCGGATTTCGATGCCCTGATCGAGACCGCGCATATGTATGGGCTGCGGGTGATGATCGACCTTGTTCTCAGCCATACTAGTGACCAGCACCCCTGGTTCGAGGAAAGTCGATCCAGTCGCGACAACCCCAAGGCTGACTGGTATGTCTGGGCCGATGCCAAGCCAGACGGTACGCCGCCGAACAACTGGTTGTCGATCTTTGGCGGCTCAGGCTGGCATTGGGACGCGCGGCGTTGCCAGTACTACCTGCACAACTTCCTGACTTCGCAGCCGGATCTGAACTTTCACTGCGCCGACGTTCAGGATGCGCTGCTAGGTGTGGGGCGGTTCTGGCTGGACCGGGGCGTGGATGGCTTCCGGCTCGATACCATCAACTTCTATGTCCAAGACGCAGAGTTGCGCGACAATCCTCCGTTGCCGCCGGAAGAACGCAACTCCAACATCGCGCCAGAAGTGAACCCCTATAATCACCAGCGGCATCTTTACTCCAAGAACCAGCCGGAGAACCTGGAATTCTTGGCAAAATTCCGCGCGATGATGGAGGAATACCCAGCCATCGCGGCTGTGGGCGAGGTCGGTGACGCGCAGTACGGGTTGGAGATCCTCGGCCAGTACACCCGGGGAGAGGCCGGGGTGCATATGTGCTACGCCTTCGAGTTTCTTGCGCAGGAGAAGCTGACCGCCAAGCGGGTGGCGGAGGTTCTCAACAAGGTCGACGAGGTTGCGTCCGACGGTTGGGCGTGCTGGGCGTTTTCCAACCATGACGTTATGCGCCATGTCTCCCGCTGGGACCTGACCCCGGGCGCACAAAGGGGAATGCTGACCCTCCTGATGTGTCTGCGCGGGTCCGTATGCCTGTATCAGGGCGAAGAGTTGGGCCTGCCGGAGGCGGAAGTGGCCTTCGACGACCTGCAGGACCCCTACGGCATCGAGTTCTGGCCGGAATACAAGGGGCGGGACGGCTGCCGGACGCCGATGGTCTGGCAATCGGACAACATGTCGGGCGGCTTCTCTATTCACCGGCCCTGGTTGCCGGTCTCGACCGAGCATCTCGGCCTAGCGGTCGCGGTCCAGGAAGAAGCCCCGGACGCGCTGTTGCACCATTACCGCCGGGCGCTGGCCTTCCGCCGCGCCCATCCGGCATTGGTGAAAGGCGATATTTCGGATGTGACCGTTGTCGGCGACGTCATTAGCTTTCTGCGCAAGGACCCCGAAGAGACGGTATTCGTCGCCATCAACATGAGCGATGCGCCCGGTGCGGTCGATCTGCCTCCGGGCAACTGGATGCAGATCGGGGCGGAATTGAATTCAGGCGGGACAAGCCCGGACGGGCGCGTGCATCTCGGGCCTTGGCAGCCCTGCATTGCGCTGAAGGCACCGTGACGCGGTCGCGGTGTTGAATATCAGGAGTGGAAGGGGACAATGGCGGATTTGAAACTGACGGGTGTCGAGAAGGCCTATGGCGACGTCAAGGTATTGAGCAACATCAACCTCGACATCCAGCAGGGGGAACTGATCGTGTTCGTCGGCCCCTCGGGATGCGGAAAATCCACGCTGCTACGGATGATCGCGGGGTTGGAAAAAATCACGGGCGGCACGCTGGAGATCGATGGCACCGTGGTCAACGATGTTCCGCCTGCGCAGCGTGGCATTGCCATGGTGTTCCAGTCCTACGCGCTCTATCCCCACATGACAGTGCGGGAGAACATGTCCTTCGCGCTCAAGATCGCCAAGAAAAGTCAGGCCGAGATCGACGCGGCGGTGGAGGCGGCGGCCGAAAAGCTGCAACTGGGGCAATATCTCGACCGGCTGCCCAAGGCGCTTTCGGGGGGACAGCGGCAGCGGGTGGCGATCGGTCGGTCTATCGTGCGCGATCCGAAGGTTTACCTTTTCGACGAGCCGCTCTCGAATCTCGATGCGGCCTTGCGGGTGGCGACCCGGCTGGAAATCGCCCAGCTGAAGGAGGCGATGCCTGAATCCACCATGGTCTATGTCACTCATGACCAGGTGGAGGCGATGACCCTGGCCACGCGCATCGTGGTCCTTGCCGGGGGCGGGATCGCACAGGTTGGTTCACCGCTGGAGTTGTACGAGAAACCCGAAAACGAGTTCGTGGCGCAGTTCATTGGCTCGCCTAAGATGAACCTTCTGCCGGGAAAGATCATCGGCACGGGGGCGCAGACCACGGTCGAGATGACAGACGGCGGGCGGGCCGTGTCGGATTACCCTTCCGACGACAGCCTCATGGGGGCAGCGGTGAATGTCGGCGTGCGGCCCGAAGACATGGTCGAAGCCGCGCCTGGTGGCGACTATGTCTTCGAAGGAAAGGTGGCCATAACCGAGGCACTGGGTGAGGTCACGCTCCTCTATTTCGAGGCACCCTCGGGTGCGGATCCGACCATCGGCAAGCTGCAGGGCATTCACAAGGATCTCAAGGGTCAGGTCACGCGCCTGACCGCGGAGCCGGCAAAGGTCCACGTCTTCAAGGACGGCGTTTCGCTGCATTACCCCCACGGCAAGCACGTTACTTTCGCGCCCCATTGACCCAGTGCCAGGCGTTTCCCGTCAATGATGGCGCACAGCGTGATCATGACCGGGCCGAGCTCATTTGTCCTGACTTGTTCCCATGTCTAAGAGGCGCGAAAAAGGGAACGATCATTCGGCCGACGCGGAGGAGCTGGATCATCAGGTACGGTGCGGTACGCTCAGGCTCAGAAACCCCAAGTCTTGGCTGGAACTCTCCCGGTGGCGTCTTGCGATGCGCGCGCCAGAGTGGCTAGGGTGCGGCTCGTATTAGCGGTGTCAGGAGGGACGCGGCATGGCAGCGCCTGAAAACCAATTGAAACAAGCCCTCTTGGCCGGCGACGTTCAGATCGGCATCTGGCTGGGCTTCGGCGCGCCCGCGGTAGCGGAACTGGCGGCGGGCTGTGGCTTCGATTGGTGCCTCGTGGATGGAGAGCATTCGCCCAACGATCCGGCGCAGATGATCGACCAACTGCGCGCCATGGTCGGGCAGGGCGCCATGCCGATTGTCCGCGTCCCTGTGGGCGAGGACTGGGTGCTCAAGCGCGCGCTCGATCTCGGGGTCCAGACGATCATGGTGCCAATGGTCGAAACAGCCGCGCAAGCGCAGCAGATTGTGCGTGCCATGCGCTATCCCCCCGACGGCGTGCGCGGCGTGGGAGCGGCCCTTGCCAGGGCATCTGGGTATTCTCTCGATGCCGAGTATGTCACTACGGCAAACGCGCAGATCTGCACAATCGTGCAGATCGAGAGCCATGCCGCGGTGCGGGCCATTCCGGAGATCGCGGCGGTGGAGGGGGTCGATGTGCTCTTCATCGGTCCCGCGGATCTTGCCGCGGACATGGGCTATCCCGGGCGCGCAGACGCGCCCGAGGTGGATGCGGTGATCTGCGCCGCTCTCGGCGAGATCGCGCGCAGCGGCAAGGTGCCCGGTGTGCTCGCCTTCTCCGAGACAGATGCGGCGCGCTTTGCGGCCGCGGGCGCCCGGTTCCTTGGGGTTGGGGCCGATGTCACGTCGCTGTCGGCGGCCCTGCGCGGGCTGTCTGCGTCTTCGCGCGCGCGCCTGGGCGCCCCCTGATCCGCAGCCAAGCACTTGCCGTGCGGAGCAATCCATGCGAGGGGGACGTGCCTAACGAAGCCCCCGACAGGAGTGCGTGATGGAGATTCGCGAGGCCCTTACATTTGATGATGTTCTGCTGGTTCCCGGGGCGAGTTCCGTCCTGCCCTCGGAGGCCGACACGCGCACAAGAGTCACGAAATCCATCGCCCTGAACATTCCGCTTCTGAGCTCCGCTATGGATACGGTGACGGAGTGGCGCATGGCGATTGCAATGGCTCAGGCCGGTGGCATGGGGGTGCTGCACCGGAACCTGTCCATAGACGAACAGCAACGCCAAGTCCGGCAGGTCAAGCGGTTCGAATCCGGTGTGGTCTACAACCCTGTCACGCTGCGCCCGGATCAGACCCTGGCCGACGCCAAGGCGCTGATGGAGCGCTACAAGATCACCGGTTTTCCAGTCGTTGACGAAACGCGCCGGGTTCTCGGGATTGTCACCAATCGGGATATGCGGTTTGCGTCTGATGACAACACCCCGGTTTCGGTGATGATGACTTCTGATAACCTTGCGATCCTGCGAGAGCCCGCGGATCTCGCCGAGGCCAAGTCCCTGATGCACGCGCGCCGGATCGAGAAACTGCTGGTTCTCGATGGTGACGGCAAGCTGACGGGCTTGCTGACGATCAAGGATATCGAGCAGGCGGTGCTGAACCCGCAGGCCTGCAAGGACGCGTTGGGCCGCCTGCGTGTGGCCGCGGCCACGACCGTGGGCGATGCCGGGTTCGAGCGGTCGCAGGCGCTGGTCGAGGCGGGTGTGGACCTGATCATCATCGATACCGCCCATGGTCATTCCGAGGGCGTCGCCAAGGCCGTGGAACGCGCAAAGACCTTGTCTAACTCGGTGCAGGTCGTGGCGGGCAACGTGG
Source organism: Dinoroseobacter sp. PD6 (assembly GCF_028807315.1). Taxonomy (NCBI): domain Bacteria; kingdom Pseudomonadati; phylum Pseudomonadota; class Alphaproteobacteria; order Rhodobacterales; family Roseobacteraceae; genus Dinoroseobacter; species Dinoroseobacter sp. PD6. Next base: position 455,392 of record NZ_JARAMN010000001.1, read on the forward strand.
CGACCGGCGAGGCGACCCGCGCATTGATCGATGCAGGGGCTGATGCGGTCAAGGTCGGCATCGGGCCGGGATCGATCTGTACGACAAGGATCGTGGCCGGCGTGGGGGTGCCGCAATTGACGGCCATCATGGATTGCGCGGAAGCGGCAGAGGCCACGGGAACCCCGGTGATTGCCGATGGCGGCATCAAGTATTCCGGCGACTTCGCGAAGGCCATCGCCGCAGGTGCAAGCTGCGCCATGGTCGGCTCGATGATCGCGGGCACCGACGAGTCCCCCGGGGAGGTGATCCTCTATCAGGGCCGGTCGTTCAAATCCTATCGGGGCATGGGCAGTCTTGGGGCGATGGCGCGCGGCTCGGCCGATCGTTACTTTCAAAAAGATGCAGCTTCCGACAAGTTGGTGCCCGAAGGGATTGAGGGGCAAGTCCCTTACAAGGGCTCGGCAGGCGCGGTCATCCACCAACTCGTGGGGGGATTGCGCGCGGCGATGGGCTACACCGGTGCCGCCACCGTTGACGAGATGCGCAGCAAGGCGAATTTCGTGCGCATCACGGGCTCGGGCCTGAAGGAAAGCCATGTGCACGATGTGCAGATCACCCGAGAGAGCCCAAATTACCGGATGGGCTGATCCATGACACCTGCCGCGCGGGTGCAAGGCGCCATCGAGATTCTGGAGGCATATCTCTCGGGGCAGTCTGCGGAGCAGGCCCTGAGCCGTTGGTGCCGGTCGCATCGTTTTGCAGGCTCCAAAGACCGTGCCGCTTTGCGCGATCTCGTGTTTGATGCCTTGCGCTGTCGGGCGAGTTACGCTTGGCTTGGCGGTGGTCTAAGCGCGCGAGGTTTGATGCTCGGCGCGCTTCGAAAGCGCGGGCAGGCGCCTGAGGACCTGTTCAACGGACAAACCTACGCACCCTTTCCGGTGACCGGGGACGAGATCGCTCAATTCGGCCAAGCCGAGAACATGCCGGATGATGTGGCCCTGGATATGCCGGGCTGGCTTTTTGCCCAGTTGCAAGAAAGCTTTGGCGAAGTAGCTTTGGGCGTTTGCACGGCGTTGCAGCAGCGTGCCCCGGTTGATTTGCGGGTCAATACCTTGAAGGCATCTTTGGGGCAAGCAGCAGAAGCCCTTTATGAAGACGGAATCGCGACTGAACGGGTTGCGGACGTGGCGACCGCTCTTCGGGTTGTGGAGGGCGCTCGGAGTGTTGTCAGGTCGCGCGCCTTTACAGAAGGCCTTGTGGAGTTGCAGGACGCCGCCTCGCAACTGGCCGTGTTGCGCAGCCCTGTACCTCACAAGGGCCGCATTCTCGACTTTTGTGCCGGCGGTGGCGGGAAGGCGTTGGCCCTCGCGGCACAAAGTGGGGGGGGCATCCATGTGCACGACGCAAACCTCAAAAGGATGCGGGACCTGCCAGATCGGGCAGCTCGTGCAGGGGCAGACCTGCGAATGTGGAATCGCGCGGAGGCGCGCGCGTTCGACCTTGTATTCTGTGATGCGCCATGTTCGGGCAGCGGCACCTGGCGGCGCTCACCCGAGGCCAAGTGGACGCTGACGCCAGACCGGCTTGCAGAGTACGTTGCAACCCAGAGAACCGTACTGACCGCCGCCGCACCCCTGGTGCGGCCGGGCGGTTTCCTCGTTTACGCGACCTGCTCAATACTGACGGTGGAAAATGCCGCGCAGACTGCTTGGTTCTTGCAGGCGTTTCCCGCATTTTCGCTTCTGGAGGCATCGCAGATGTTGCCCGAAAACCCGGGGGACGGATTCTACTTCGGTATCCTTCGGAATGAACGCTCAACCAAAGGTTGAATTGCGGCGGCTGTTAAGCGTAGCTTAATCCAACCGGACCAAGACTGCGGCAAACGGTGAACCGGAGGACAGAGTGAGCGATCAGCCGCTTCAGGGGCAAAGCAGAAGGATCTTTCCGGGCAAGGGCACCCGGGAGGCTGTCTTGTTGCTCGGGTCGGCCGCTGTCATCTCGGCCGTTGCGATCCTGCTGCAGGATCAGACCATCAGGTTGTCGTTGGCTGTCTCGGCCATAACCCTCGTGGCCTTGCTGATTCTCCTGCAACTGCGCGCGCGCTTCGCCGGCACGCGCATTGATCCCAAACTCGTGGCGCTTTTTCCCTTTCTGGAGGGTGACTCCGCACCTTCGATTGTCGTTGACCCAGACCAGCAGGTTCTCTGGGCAAACGGGGCGGCCAAGGCGCAGTTTCCGGCGCTTGCAGATGTTGGCATCGTTGCCTCGGTCGAGAGCGTGATGCCCGATGCGTCCGGGCTTCTGCGCCGGTTGCGACGTGGCCTTGAGCGCGGCTCGATGAGTATTGAGGATGTGGCTGTCCGGCAGGGACATGCTCGGTTCGCATTGCGATCCTATGCCAGCGGTCAAATGCTCTTCCGGATGGAGGCGCTGGCGACCCGTGGGGGAAATGGTGGCGGCTCCGGCTCGGTTCCGGTACTGACCGTCTCGCAAACCGGGACGGTCCTGTCGATGAACGATGCTCTAAGGCGCATGATCGGCATCCGGGCTCGCGATCTGACTGCGGTGTTCGTGACCCCACCAACAGACACGGCCTCGACCGCGGAGATCATCACGCCAGATGGACACGTAACCGTGTACCTGCAGCAGACATCGCTTTCGGCGGGCCGTCGTGAGATCGCGATGATCCCCATCGAGAACCTCTCCAGTGTTCATGACCTAAAGACGGGTCTCGAAGAGCTTCCGGTTGCGGTTCTGAAACTCGGTGTGGACGGTCAGTTGTTGCAGGCCAATGCATCTGCTCGATCCCTTCTGAGCATCGATCATATCGACCCAGATATGAATTTTGCCAATCTTGTCACGGGGCTGGGGCGATCCGTTCGTTCATGGCTTCAAGATGCATTGCACGCACACCACCCCTTGCAGCCCGAAGTACTGCGCGTTCGCGACCGGACAGAGGAGAGCTTTTTACAGGTCTCCCTGATGCGCTCCCAAAGTGCAGAGGGCCCCGTTCTGACAGCGGTTCTTCATGATGCGACAGAGCTGAAGACCTTGGAAGCCCAGTTCGTTCAGAGCCAGAAAATGCAGGCAATTGGGCAGCTTGCAGGTGGTGTCGCGCATGATTTCAATAATCTGCTGACCGCAATCTCAGGCCATTGCGATCTGTTGCTGCTGCGGCATGATCAGGGAGACCCCGAGTACGGAGATCTCGTGCAGATCAATCAGAATGCGAACCGGGCGGCGAGTCTTGTGGGCCAGTTACTGGCGTTTTCGCGCAAACAAACCTTGCAGCCCGAGTTGATCGACCTGCGCGATACGCTGTCGGACCTGACCCATTTGCTGAACCGTCTTGTCGGTGAGCGGGTATCGCTGACCTTGATGACTGACCCCGATCTCAGCCCGATGCGGGCAGATCGGCGCCAGTTGGAACAGGTGCTTATGAACCTCGTTGTCAATGCACGGGATGCGATGCCCGAAGGGGGGGAGATCACCATCGAGGCCAAGAGCGTTGTCCTGGATAACCCGATAACGCGAGCGCGCGTCACGCTGCCCGCTGGCGACTACGCATGTGTTACGGTCACGGATCAGGGCATCGGGATCCCGCAGGACAAGATCACGAAGATTTTCGAGCCGTTCTACACTACGAAACGAACGGGGGAGGGTACCGGGCTGGGCCTGTCGACCGCGTACGGGATCGTAAAGCAGTCCGGTGGCTTCATTTTTGCTGAAAGCGTCGTCGGTAAGGGCACGGCGTTCGAGATCTTTTTTCCAGCTTACCATGGACAGACCGTCATACCGACCGAAAGTACCGCCGCCCCGCCGGAGCGGCCAGCCGCGACCGGGGACGGCGTCGTTCTGCTGGTTGAAGACGAAGCCCCGGTTCGTGCTTTCGCTGCCCGTGCGCTTCGTCTGAACGGCTTTACCGTGCTTGAGGCCGAAAATGCCGAGGCTGCCCTGGAGTTGTTGGAAAATCCCGCGCTCGAGGTCGATTTGTTTGTGACAGATGTCATCATGCCCGGGCTTGATGGACCGAGCTGGGTGCGGCAGGCTCTCGCGCTGCGTCCGGGTATCCCTGTTGTTTTCGTATCAGGCTACGCTGAAGACCTGCTTTCCGGGGAAGAGGATCCAATCCCGAATTCGGTTTTCCTGCCTAAGCCTTTTTCCCTGAAACAGCTGATCGCCACTGTGCAGACGCAATCCGCGATGCGGGATGGTGTGCTTTCGGTCAAAGACGCGAGCTAACCCGTTCCCCGACGGAGATCGTATGTGGAAACCTTTTCTTAACCCTGCTTGGTCAATCTGAACTGGCTTAGATTACACTTGAATTGTTCTCTTTATGGTCCCATAAAAAGAGAACAGGGCAAGAACAACGCAGCGATTGCCGCGATGATGGCGGTATGAAATAAGGGGCAAAACATGGCCAGCGCGAGTCTTTTGGACGTGACCAACAATCGTAACGCAGACAAGCAGAAAGCTCTCGACAGCGCCTTGGCGCAGATCGAGCGGCAATTCGGCAAGGGCTCCATCATGAAGCTCGGCGCCGACAGTCCCGTGGCTGAGATCGAAGCGACCTCGACCGGGTCGATCGGATTGGATATCGCGCTCGGAATCGGGGGTATTCCCAAGGGCCGCATCATCGAGATCTACGGCCCTGAAAGTTCCGGCAAGACCACGCTGACCCTGCACTGCATTGCCGAAGAGCAGAAAAAGGGTGGTGTCTGCGCGTTTGTGGACGCAGAGCACGCGCTGGACCCACAATACGCCCGGAAACTTGGTGTAGATCTGGACGAGTTGCTGATTTCTCAGCCCGATACCGGCGAGCAGGCTCTCGAGATTACGGAGACTCTCGTCAGGTCCGGGGCGGTCAGCATGGTGGTCGTCGACTCGGTGGCTGCGCTTACCCCGAAATCCGAGCTCGAAGGCGATATGGGGGATGCCCAAGTCGGCGCCCAGGCGCGCCTCATGAGTCAGGCCATGCGCAAACTGACCGGCGCGATATCGCGATCCAACTGCACGGTGATCTTCATCAACCAGATCCGCATGAAGATCGGTGTGATGTTCGGCTCACCCGAAACCACGTCGGGCGGCAACGCGCTGAAGTTCTATTCGTCTGTCCGGCTCGACATCCGCCGCATTGGATCGGTCAAGGATCGCGACGAAATCGTCGGGAACACCACGAAGGTCAAGGTCGTGAAGAACAAGGTGGCCCCGCCTTTCAAACAGGTTGAGTTCGACATCATCTACGGGGAAGGCATCTCCAAAATGGGCGAGTTGATCGATCTCGGCGTGAAGGCTGGCGTCGTGCAGAAATCGGGGTCTTGGTTCTCTTATGGAGACGAGAGGATCGGTCAGGGACGGGAGAACGCAAAGCAGTATCTCCGCGACAACACGAGGACGGCGCTTGAGCTCGAGGACAAGATCCGCGCAGCGCACGGGCTGGATTTCCAGATGCCCGACAGCGAGGCCGAGATCCTCGACGACTGATATGCATCTGCGGAGCACGAAGTGATATGAAAACGGCCCCCTTCGCGGGGCCGTTTTCATGAGGTGTGGCGCCGCGCGCCTTGGTGTGGACAGCCCCGCAAGCCAGCGGTACACCGGCTTGAACAACTCTCCGGGAATGCCAAGATGCCGAGCCTTAATGAAATCCGCAGTACGTTCTTGAACTTCTTCGGTGGCCACGGCCACGAGATCGTCGACAGCTCACCGCTTGTGCCGCGCAACGACCCGACGCTGATGTTCACTAATGCGGGGATGGTGCAGTTCAAGAACGTCTTCACTGGCCTGGAGCACCGCGATTACAACCGCGCCACCACCAGCCAAAAATGCGTGCGCGCAGGTGGAAAGCACAATGATCTCGACAATGTGGGCTATACCGCGCGTCACCATACCTTCTTCGAAATGCTGGGGAATTTCAGCTTCGGGGACTATTTCAAGGAAGATGCGATTCCCTTCGCCTGGGACCTGATCACCAAGGAGTTCGGCATCGACAAGTCCCGACTTCTCGTCACGGTCTACCACACCGATGACGAGGCGGCCGAGATATGGAAGAAGCACGCGGGCCTGAGCGATGACCGCATCATCCGGATTCCGACCAATGACAATTTCTGGATGATGGGCCCGACGGGGCCTTGCGGACCTTGTACCGAGATTTTCTATGACCATGGGGACCACATCTGGGGCGGGCCCCCGGGCAGCCCGGAAGAGGACGGCGACCGTTTCATCGAGATCTGGAACCTCGTCTTCATGCAGTTCGAGCAATTCGAGGATGGCACGCGGGAGCCTTTACCAAAGCCGTCCATCGACACGGGAATGGGACTTGAACGGATCGGCGCATTGCTGCAGGGCAGCCATGACAATTATGACACGGACCTGTTCAAGACTTTGATCGAGGCTTCTGCGCATGCCACCAGCGTCGATCCTTACGGCGACAAGAACGTTCATCACCGCGTCATCGCCGATCATCTGCGCTCGACCTCGTTCCTGATCGCAGACGGGGTGATGCCATCGAACGAAGGGCGCGGTTACGTACTGCGCCGGATCATGCGGCGTGCCATGCGTCATGCGCATTTGCTGGGCGCTCAGGACCCGGTCATGTATCGACTCGTTCCCGCGCTTGTCGGACAGATGGGGCAGGCTTTCCCCGAGCTGGGGCGCGCGCAGGCGTTGATCGAAGAGACACTGATGCTGGAGGAGACCCGTTTCCGGCAGACGCTGGACCGGGGCCTGAAGCTGCTGGACGAGGCCGTGGCCGATGTTCCCGAGGGGGGTGCCTTGCCGGGCGAGACAGCGTTCAAGCTTTATGACACCTATGGTTTTCCGCTCGATCTGACTCAGGATGCGCTGCGCGAGAAGGGACGTGCCGTGGAAACCGAGGGTTTTGATGCCGCCATGGCGGATCAGAAGGCCAAAGCTCGCGCGGCTTGGGCAGGCTCCGGTGAAACTGCCGATGAGAGCATTTGGTTCGATCTGGCAGAGACTCATGGCGCAACCGAGTTCCTGGGCTATGACACCGAGGTCGCCGAAGGACAGGTTCTGGCACTGGTCAAGGATGGTGCGCAGGTCGCGCAACTGGCCGAGGGCGAGACCGGATGGATGGTGCTTAACCAGACACCGTTCTATGCGGAATCCGGCGGGCAGGTCGGAGATAGCGGGGGCTATCTGAAGTCCAATGGCTCCGGGGCGATCCACGACACCCAGAAAAGGAACGGCCTCTTCGCGCACAAGGTAACCCCGAAAGCGCAACCCTTGAAAGCCGGCGACGTGCTGGAGATGCGAGTCGATCCCGCGCGGCGCACGGCGATCCGGGCCAACCACTCCGCGACGCACCTTTTGCACGAGGCGCTGCGCCAGGCCTTGGGCGCTCATGTGGCGCAGCGTGGATCTCTGAATGCCGCGGACCGCTTGCGGTTCGATTTCAGCCATTCCAAGGCCCTGACGCTCGAAGAGCTGCAAAAAGTCGAGGCCGAGGTGAACGCCTACATTCGCCAGAACAGTCCCGTTGAGACCCGCATCATGACCCCTGACGCGGCACGTGATCTCGGTGCGCAGGCCCTTTTTGGCGAGAAGTATGGCGACGAGGTGCGTGTTGTGTCGATGGGCCGCCAAACCGGCTCCGGCAAAGGTGTTTCGGGCGAGACCTATTCGCTCGAGCTTTGCGGCGGCACCCATGTGAAGCAGACCGGCGATATTGGTGTGTTCGTCACGGTGGGAGAGACGGCGTCGTCTTCTGGGGTGCGCCGGATCGAGGCGCTGACCGGCGAAGACGCTTTCGCCTATCTCAGTGCTCAGGATCACAGGCTTGCGGAAGTTGCAGCCAGCCTCAAGGCGCAGGCTGCGGATGTTCCGGAGCGCGTGCGATCCCTGCTGGACGAACGCAAGGCCTTGCAGAACGAAGTGGCGCAGTTGCGCCGGGAACTGGCCATGGCTGGAGGCGGGCAAGGCACCGCTGCACCCGAGGCCGAAGATGTGGCGGGGGTGCCCTTTCTGGCGCAGTCCCTGTCCGGGGTATCCGGGCGCGATCTTCCATCGTTGATCGACGAGCACAAAGCGCGGCTCGGTTCCGGGGCGATCCTGCTGATTGCCGATACCGGGGGCAAGGCCGCTGTTGCCGCCGGTGTGACAGCGGATCTCACCGACCGCCTGTCGGCCGTCGATCTCGTCAAAGCCGCGGTGGCGGAGCTTGGGGGCAAGGGCGGCGGTGGTCGTCCTGACATGGCTCAGGGCGGGGGCAAGGACGCGAGCAGAGCGGATGCGGCGATCGCCGCCGCCAAGTCAGTGATTGGAGGATAACAAGATGTCAGCATTCTGGATCGCACATGTGCATGTCACCGACGCAGACCGTTACGGCGAATACGCCAAGCGCGCCACGGTCGCCATTGCGGAACACGGCGGGCAGTTTCTCGCCCGGGGCGGTAGTTTCACGCAATTGGAGGGGCCTGAGCGCGAACGCCACGTTGTCGTGCGCTTCGAGAGCCGCGCGCAGGCCGAAAAATGCTATGCCTCTTCAGCCTACCAAGAAGCCCTCAGCTACGCGCGTGGCGCGGCCGAGCGCGAACTCGTGATCGTGGACGCGCTCGACAATACCTGAGTGAGGGCCGCCTTAGCGCAAGCGTCCACCTCCGGGACGGGCAGGGCGCGTCGACGGTTTGTGCATGGGCGGCCGGATGCTTGGCGGTTTCGCGATCGGCGGCTTGGGTTTGGCGATCGGTGGGCGCTCTGGCCGGTCGGGTCGTGAGGGGCGGTTCACGTCGATATCGACATCCACATCGTCTCGATAGTAGTGGTTCCAGTAAAACGGGTCGGAATACCCGTAGCCATAGCTGACGCCGACCGCGGTTTGGCAGCCGGACACAGCCCCTGCGACCAGCAGCGCGAGTCCTGTTTTCATGATGGTGCGCGGGGTCATTGGCCTGCCCTCATGCTGGAGAATACGCTGTTGATCTCGAAAACCAGTTCCGGGTCGGCGCGGGCTTCGGCGACACCCGCCGCGATCGCGACACGAGATCCGGGCAAGTCAACGACCGCAATTGTAAAGGTGATGGCTTGCCCGTCACGACGCCCGCTGCCCTTGATAATTTGAGCGGCCAGGCCGCCAACCCGTCCCGGCGCGACCGATGTCACCTCCGGTTCGTTGGCCAGAAACTTCTCGATTTCCGACAGGTAGTCGACGCCTTCCTCTACAGTGCGCACTCCGTCTGGGGAGAAAAATCCCATCCAGACGGTCGGATCGACGGTCGGCCGGATCGACACCAGCTGGGGGGTTGTACGCGCTATCTCCTCCCCCGGGGGCGTGATCGCGCGTTCGCCGCCGCTTTCAACTGTCCAGAAGGCAGGCACGTCGAACGAAAACAAGGTACGACCGGCGTCCGAATAACTGAGGCGGACATCGGCCAGGGCAGGCGGGGCAAGCGCGAAGAGCGCGCAGATTGCAACGGGTCTCAACATGGCCGCAGTGTCGAGGTATCCGGACGGCAGCGTCAAGGGGATGTTGCAGTTTCGCGCCCGATCAAAGGCTTGTCGTGGTCGAGAACAGGTGGATGACAAGAACACCGGACAGGATCAATCCGATCCCCAGTAGCGCAGGCAGGTCAAGCTTCTGACCGAAGACGATCCAGCCGATCACGCCGATACACACCAACCCCATGCCCGACCACACCGCATAGACGATGCCGAGGGGCATCACCTTCAGTGCGAGTGCCATGCAATAGAAGCTCAGACCATAGCCGATGACGACCACGGCTGAGGGGCCGGGTTTCGTGAATTGCTGGCTGGCTTGAAGCGCGCTTGTCCCGATAACCTCGGCGATGATGGCACAAAACAGTGCGACGTAATGCATGACAAGCCTCCCTAAACGGACGTGAGTCACGTCGCGATATAGCGTTTCCGATTGTGATTGAAGGCGATAACCCCATTCACCACCGCTGCCCCGACAAGGGAATAGGCGATGATCGACAGCGGAAACAGGAAGGCTGCCACGGCAAAAAGGACAAGATCGAAAAGCAACTGCACGTATCCCGCGCGGACTCCGGTTCGATCCTGCACAAGCAAGGCGACCACGCCGAGACCGCCCAGAGAGCCTCTGTGCCGAAAGATCGCCAGCAGCCCGAGCCCCGTTGTGGCGCCGAAGATCACCGCGCCCAGTACGGGAGTAATCTTCTCGATCGTGAACCCGAGCGGCATGGCTTCGGTCGCGAGCGACAGGGCCGTGACACAGGCCAGAGATTTCAAAGTGAACTCGAGCCCTAGTTTGCGGTAGGCGAGCCAATAGAACGGCAGATTGACCACGAAAAAAACGAGGCCGAAAGACCAGCCGGTCGCATAACTGATCACCAAGGCCAGACCCGCCGTTTGGCCTGTCACGAGGCCGAGATGGCTCAGGAAGGTCAGTCCGACCGCGCAAAGAAGGACACCGATGCAAAGGCCTTGCGCGTCATCAAGGGCGGAATGCCGAATATCGTCGGGACTTGGCAGGGGGACAGGTGCTGGCATGGTCGGACTAAGCCTCAGCGCCACGGGAACTGCCAGTGGATTTCACGTATGCCTTGCGTGATGCGATGTTGTTGCCGCTCAGTTGAACCGGCTTTGTGGTCAAACGGACAATTCTTGCGCGAGCGAGCAGGCTTGATCCGGTGCCTCAGCCGCTCATCACGACCCATCCCACGACATAGGCTACGGCCCCGCATACCAGACCCACAAGCAAGGTTTCGACCACGCAGCGCAGGTGCCGCTCCCCCGTGGCCTGAGCGCGCAGCAATCCGAGCAGCAAGAGCGCCCCGAGGCTGGAGCCTGCGGAAACGGCCAGCGCATCCGCCTCCGCCACACCGAAAAAGAACGGCAGCAGCGGCAAGACCCCGAAGGCCAGAAAGGAAATGAAGGTGGTCAGGCCGTTCCAGACTTCTTCGCCATCCTCTGGAGCCGACAGGCCGAATTCGTAGAGCATCATGAAATCGGCCATCAACTCGGGATGGTGTTCTAACTGGTCGGCGAAGGCGCGGGCGTCTGAACCGCTCAGGCCCTTCTCAGCCAGAATCGCGAGCACCTCCTTGCGTTCTGATACGGTTTCCGTGCGGAAGCGTCGGATCTCCTCCCGACGATTCTTGCGGTAGACGTCGCGCTCCGCGCGGGACGACAGATACTCGCCAAGGCCCATGGAGGCCGCATCCGCGAACAGGTTGGCAAGGCCGAAGAGGATCACTGCCACGGCCCCGATCTGCGCGGTGCCCTCGGCACCGGCCCCTGCGAAGCCCGCGACCACGGCAAAGGTGGTGACAATACCGTCATTGCCGCCATAGACGATCTGGCGGAGGCGCGCATTCAAAGCGCTGATCCCGTGTGCGGATTTGATGTGGGCTTTCAGGTCCAAGGGTGGTCTCCCGCCGATAGCCTAGGACCTCTGCGCCGCCCCGCACAAGAGACCGCGCCGTCGCGGGTCGGCATAAGCTGTCGCCTCAGGCGCGTGGCGCAGATTGCGCCTCGAGAAAGGCGCGTGCGCGCGCCTCGGCTTGACGCACGCGGATGTAGGTCTGATACGCCTCTTCCATGGTCGATGAACTCGCCCCCAGCTGTCTGCCGACATCCACGATAAGTTGTTCGTTACCGGTCCGCGCGACTTCCGCCAGCGTGTCCTTGGCCAAGGCGTCCGCAAGATCGTCAATGATCGACATGGCTAGCGCGTCGTCTCCGTCAGCCTGCGGCGAACATATTCATCCACGGTGGTGATCATCTCTTCCATATGCGGATCTTCGAAGAAATGGCCCGCATCGGGGATCTCTTCGTGCGTGATCGTAATCCCCTTTTGCTCATGCAGCTTGTTGACCAGCGACACGGTATCCGCCGGGGCCGCAACCCGGTCCGCGGAGCCGTTGATGATCAGTCCCGAAGACGGGCAGGGCGCGAGGAAACTGAAATCATAGGTATTCGCCGGGGGCGCCACGGAGATGAAACCAGTGATCTCGGGCCGCCGCATCAGAAGTTGCATCCCGATCCAGGCTCCGAAGGAGAAGCCTGCGACCCAGCAATGCTTGGAATTGGGGTTCATCGATTGCAAGTAGTCCAGAGCACTGGCGGCATCCGACAGCTCGCCAACCCCTTGGTCGTACTCGCCCTGGCTGCGCCCGACGCCGCGGAAATTGAAGCGCAGCACCGTGAAACCCATGTTGTAGAACGCGTAATGCAGGTTATAGACCACGCGGTTGTTCATGGTCCCGCCGAACTGCGGATGGGGATGCAGGACGATCGCGATCGGGGCGTCTTTTTCCTTCTGCGGATGGTAACGGCCTTCGAGCCGTCCTTCGGGCCCCGGAAAAATCACTTCGGGCATGGATGCCTGTCCTCTCACCGCCGTTGCCGTTTGCGTCGTCTGTTTTCTTGACGAATTCAATCGAGCAATCTAGAACCATTCTAAACCGAGCGTTGTGGAGCCCGGCCCTGTGCAATTAAGGAAAGCAGGGGCGCAGGTCAATGTGCGGCGGCCTTTGCAGGGGAGGGGATCGTGAAACTCAGTACCAAGGGCCGCTACGCGATGGTGGCGATGGCCGATCTGGCCGAAGCCCCGGCCGACAAGCTGGTGACGTTGTCGGAGATTGCCGAGCGGCAAAGTATCTCGCTGACGTATCTCGAACAGCTCTTCGTCAAGCTGCGTCGGGCAAAGCTGGTCGAGTCGGTGCGCGGGCCCGGCGGAGGGTATCGGCTGGCACGGGCGCCGGATGCCATCCGCGTATCGGATGTCCTGCAGGCCGTGGACGAAACGGTCAGTGCCATGCATACCGGGGCGGGGGCGTCCGGTGCCAAGTCCGGCTCACGGGCGCAGTCTATGACCAACCGGCTCTGGGAAGGGTTGAGCGCGCATGTCTATGTGTTTCTACATCAGACCCGCTTGTCCGACGTGGTGACCAACCAGCTGACGCCATGCCCGGCGGTACCGACGCTGTTCACCGTTGTCGACGATGTGGTCGACGATGCAGACGCGGTTGCGAACTGAGGATCCCGAACGTGAAGCCACGCGTCTATCTCGATCACAATGCGACCGCCCCGCTGCGCACCGAGGCGCGCACGGCGATGTGCGCGGCCATGGACCTTGTGGGAAACCCATCTTCGGTGCACGGCGAGGGGCGCGCGGCAAAGGCATTGATCGAACGGGCGCGGGCGGAGATCCTGGAGGCATTGGGTGCGCAGGATTGCGACCTGGTGTTCACGTCCGGCGCGACGGAGGCCGCAGCCCTCGCCTGCGCCGGGCAGGACCTCGACTGCGCCCCGATCGAGCATGATGCGGTGGCGTCTTGGGCGAACCCCGGTCTCGGGGTTGATGCGGATGGTGCGGTCAAGGTCGAAACCGCGGGAAGAACGGCGCTGCAGATGGCAAATTCCGAGACCGGGATCGTGCAAGACCTGCCCCAGGGGCTCGCGGTTAGCGATCTGACGCAGGCGTTCGGCAAGCTTCCGGTCGCGTTTTCTTGGACGGGGGCACGCATCGGCTTCGTTTCCGCCCACAAGCTGGGCGGCCCCAAGGGAATCGGCGCTGTCGTGATGCGGCGCGGGGTCGATCTTTTGGCACAAATCCGCGGTGGCGGGCAGGAAATGGGCTGGCGTTCTGGCACCGAAAACCTGATCGGTATCGCTGGATTTGCGGCTGCAGCCAAGTCCGCGCAGGCAGATCTGGACAAAGGTGTCTGGGCGCGAGTTTCTGAAATTAGAAATATTCTAGAAACAGCCCTTCACTCTGCCAGCTCACAGACTATTTTTGTCGGGAAAGACGTGCAACGTCTGCCGAACACGATCTGTGCCGTGACACCCGGCTGGCGAGGCGAGACACAAGTGATGCAGATGGATCTCGCAGGCTTCGCGGTGAGCGCGGGCTCCGCCTGTTCCAGCGGGAAGGTGAGGCCCAGCCGCGTGCTGCAGGCCATGGGCTTCAGCCCCGAGGACGCAGCCTGTGCTCTCCGGGTCTCCATCGGCCCGGACACGAAAGAAGAGGACGCCCTGCGCTTCGCTGAAGCTTGGGGGAAAGCAAAGAACCGACATGCGGCCCGGGCCGCCTGATCGGGACGAGACAAACCGCCCCGCAAGGTGAGTATGGGGGCCAGAGAGGATGACCAGATGAACGCTCTGACAGAAGTTGAAGTGCGCGAGGGTGTGGACCGCGAAACGGTCGAGGCGGTTCAATCGGTCGGAGAGCGCTACAAGCACGGCTGGGCAACCGACATCGAGATGGAATACGCGCCGAAGGGCCTCGACGAGGACATCGTACGCCTGATCTCGGAAAAGAACGAAGAGCCCGAATGGATGACAGAGTGGCGGCTTGAGGCCTTCGCGCGGTGGAAGGAGCTTAAAGAGCCGAAGTGGGCCATGGTCGATTACCCCGAAATCGACTTCCAGGACCAGTACTACTATGCCCGGCCAAAGAGCATGGAGGTGAAGCCGAAGTCTCTGGACGAAGTCGATCCCAAGCTCTTGGAAACCTACAAGAAACTCGGTATTCCATTGAAAGAGCAAGCGCTCCTGGCCGGTGTCGAGGCGCCCGAGGAAGACCGCCGCGTCGCTGTGGATGCGGTGTTTGATTCCGTATCCGTCGGCACGACCTTTCAGGCCGAGCTGAAAAAGGCCGGCGTGATCTTCTGCTCGATCTCCGAGGCCATCAAGGAACATCCCGAGCTGGTCAAGAAGTACCTCGGCTCCGTCGTTCCGGTTTCGGACAATTACTATGCCACACTGAACTCGGCCGTGTTCTCGGACGGCTCTTTTGTCTATGTGCCGCCGGGCGTGAAATGCCCGATGGAGCTGAGCACCTATTTCCGCATCAATGCCGAGAACACCGGCCAGTTCGAGCGGACGCTGATCATCGCGGACAAGGGATCGTATGTGTCCTATCTCGAGGGATGCACCGCGCCTCAGCGCGACATCGCGCAGCTGCACGCTGCGGTCGTCGAGATCGTTCTGCTGGAAGATGCCGAGGTGAAGTATTCTACGGTGCAAAACTGGTATCCCGGCGACGAGAACGGCAAGGGCGGCATCTATAACTTCGTCACCAAGCGCGCCGATTGCCGGGGCGATCGGTCCAAAGTGATGTGGACCCAGGTGGAGACCGGCTCGGCAGTGACCTGGAAATACCCGTCCTGCATCCTGCGCGGCGACGACACGCAAGGCGAGTTCTATTCCATCGCGATCGCCAACAACATGCAGCAGGCCGATACCGGTACGAAGATGGTGCACCTGGGCAGGAATACCAAGTCGCGGATCGTCTCCAAGGGGATCAGCGCGGGCAAGGCACAGAACACCTATCGCGGCCTCGTGTCGATGCACCCCAAGGCGAAGAACGGGCGCAACTATACCCAGTGCGATAGCCTGCTGATCGGCGACAAGTGCGGCGCGCATACGGTGCCATATATAGAGGTTCGGAATAACTCGAGCCGGGTGGAGCACGAAGCGACCACGTCCAAGGTGGACGAAGATCAACTCTTCTATTGCCGCCAGCGCGGCATGGACGAGGAAGAGGCGGTGGCGCTTGTGGTCAACGGGTTCTGCAAGGACGTCTTGCAGGCGCTGCCCATGGAGTTTGCCATGGAAGCCCAGCAGCTTGTTGCCATCTCTCTCGAAGGGTCGGTGGGCTGACGGCCCACCACCTCGCCTGGAGACTGCTGATGACACAGCCGCCTGACCTCAAACCGGCGGGCACGCCGGAGCGGCCGAAATGGTTCCTGCCCGGCATGCTTGCGCTGGCCTTCACCCTGTCCTTCATCGGGGCTGAAATGCTGGGGCCGCTCGGCGCAATTCTCGGCATCGTTCTCGCTGTGGCAGCGGGCTGGGCCTTGACGAAGTGGGTCTTCAAGTCGGGAGATGTGGGATGAAACCGATCCTGCTGACTGCCTGCGTCGCGGGAGTGTTCTGTGCGTCTTTTGCGTGGGTAGTGAGCGCCCTCACGAACGCCTTGAGCATGGCGCAAGCGCTTGCGCTGGCCGGAGTTTCGGGCTTCCTCGGCAGCCTTGTCGGGCAGATCATATGCCGGAGGGGAGAGAAATGAACTGGAAATGGCTCCTGACCGCAGGGCATCCGCGTGGCGCCTGGGCGGTAATGACAGCCTTGATGACATTTGGCTTGATGGTCGTGACCGCACCATTCTGGCGGGCAGGCGGGCCCGTTGTGGCCGCCCTTGCCGCGGCCTTCGCAGTCGCCTTGTCCTCGGTGCTCAGCAAGATCGTCCTGGAGACGCGCAAATGATCTGCGCTCCCACGGATGACTCCAAGGCTTCGGAACATGCCCCGGACCGAAGCCTGTCATCGGCGCCTCTGCGCCAAAAAATGCGTCCTCAAGCGGCGCCGATCAACGCAAAGGGAATATTCTCATGAACTGGCTCTATCGGGGTGGATATATCGCGGGTTTCGTCCTGCTGTTCGTTCTGTGCTTCTTCGTACCTCAGGTTTTCGGTGTATCGGCCGAAAACTTCGGCCCGCTGAAGAAGTTCATCTGGTCGGGCGGGCTGTTGGCCATCGTCTGGTTCGGCCATGAGCTGCACTATGCCAACAAGAAAGACCCGGCCGCATGATCATCACCACCACGAACTCTGTGGAAGGGCACAAGATCACTGCCTATCGCGGCGTCGTGGTGGGCGAAGCGATCATGGGAGCCAATGTCGTGCGGGATTTCTTCGCCGGCATCACCGATATCGTCGGTGGGCGCTCCGGGGCCTATGAGGCCAAGTTGCAGGACGCCCGCGACACCGCTTTGCGCGAGCTTGAAGACCGGGCGCGCGAGGCAGGCGGAAACGCGGTGGTCGGTGTCGATCTGGATTATGAAGTTGTCGGCGACAGCATGCTCATGGTTTCGGCCTCGGGTACGGCTGTCGTCTTGGAATAAGATGGGAAGCGAGAAAAATGCTGCAAATCAAAAACCTGCACGTGAAACTTGAAGAAGAGGACAAGCAGATCCTCAAGGGTGTCGACCTGAGCGTGGAGCCGGGCAAGGTTCATGCGATCATGGGACCGAACGGGTCGGGCAAGTCCACCCTGTCCTACGTCCTGTCGGGGCGTGACGGCTACGAGGTCACCGGGGGCAGCGCCACGCTGCTGGGCGAGGACATCCTCGACATGGAGCCCGAAGAGCGCGCGGCCGCTGGTCTCTTTCTGGCATTCCAGTACCCGGTGGAAATCCCGGGCGTGGGCAACATGACATTTTTGCGCACCGCGGTGAACGCGCAGCGCAAGGCGCGCGGCGAGGACGAACTTTCGGCCGCCGATTTCCTCAAGGAGGTGCGTGCCAAGGCCAAAGCATTGAAGATCGATGCAGACATGCTCAAGCGTCCGGTCAATGTCGGCTTCTCGGGCGGTGAGAAGAAACGTAACGAGATTCTGCAGATGGCCATGCTGGAGCCGAAGATGTGCATTCTCGACGAGACCGACTCCGGTCTCGATGTGGACGCAATGAAGCTCGTGGCCGAGGGCGTGAATGCCTTGCGATCCGAGGGGCGGTCCTTCCTCGTGATCACGCACTACCAGCGCCTGTTGGATCACATCAAACCGGACGTTGTCCACATCATGGCGGATGGCAGGATTATCAAGACCGGTGGGCCCGAACTGGCTCTCGAGGTCGAGAACAACGGCTATGCCGACCTGTTGGCCGAGGTGGCGTAATGGCGCTTCCGCAGACAAAACAGACCGCGACCGAGGCGCGCATCGCGGTGCTTTCGATGCCGGATTGCGGTACCTGGGCCAGCGAGGCCCGCGCCGCAGCTCTTTCGCGAGTGCAGAACATGGGCCTGCCGGGGCGTCGGGACGAGTATTGGAAGTACACCAACCCGACGCGACTGACAGACGCCGCGCCGACCCCGGCGGCCCTGTTCGAGCCGAACGAAACGCCTGTGTTTGGCACGATGGACCGCATCAAGATCGTGTTCGTCGACGGCGTATTCGATGAAGGTGCTTCCGACGACCTGAGCGGTGAGAATGTGGTGATCGAGCGCCTCGCCGAGGCGCAATTGGCAGACATCCACTGGGCCAAGGAGGTCTACGGCGTTCTGGAGACCCGTGGGCAGACCCCGGTTGCGCGTCCCCTCGCGGCGCTGAACACGGCTTTTGCCACCGATGGCGTGCTGATCCATGCGACAGGCCCGGTCTCCAAGCCGGTTTCTTTGATCTATCTGCACAAGGACGAAGCGTCGGACGCTATCCTGCACCATGCGATCAAGGTGGAGACCGGCGCCTCCCTTACTGTTCTGGAGAACGGGCCAGCAGCGGCGCGGTTCAACAAATGCATGGAGATCGAGATCGCCGATGGCGGTGAGTTCCACCATGTGCGGACCCAAGGCCGTGATCACGAACGACAGGCCGCTACCCACATGTTCACAAGGCTCGGGGCGGAATCGGTATTCAAGTCCTTCACCATGACCGCCAATGGCGTGCTGACCCGCAACGAGGTCATCATCGAGATGACTGGCGACAATGGTGTTGCTCATGTGGCGGGCTGCTGTGTCGGGGATGGGGATTTTCACCATGACGATACGGTGTTCGTGACCCATGACGCGCTGAACTGTGAAAGCCGCCAGGTGTTCAAGAAAGTGCTGCGCAATGGTGCGACTGGCGTTTTCCAGGGCAAGATCCTTGTGAAGGAGGGCGCGCAGAAAACCGACGGCTATCAGATCAGCCAGTCGCTTCTTCTCGATGAGGACAGCCAGTTCCTCGCCAAGCCCGAGCTGGAGATCTACGCCGATGATGTCGCGTGCTCTCACGGCTCGACTTCGGGGGCGATAGATGAGGAAGGCCTGTTCTACCTGCGCTCCCGCGGCATCCCGGAAGGTCTTGCCACTGATCTGATGGTGCTGGCGTTTCTCGCCGAAGCAATCGAAGAGATCGAGGAAGAGGCCCTCGCCGAAGAGATCACCGAACGTCTCGGAAACTGGCTGGCGCGCCGCCGCTGATGTCTGTCTCGGCCGAGATCGTCCGCGCTTACCGGGCGCCGCGGGATGTCCTGCGGCGCCAGCTTGCGGCGGAAAAGAACGAAGGACGGGTTCTGATGTACCTCACGGTCGCCTGCCTGTTGTTTTTCGTTGCGCAGTGGCCTCGGTTGTCACGAGAGGCGTTTCTTGACCCCAGCATTCCGCTCGAAGCCCGTCTTGGCGGAGCTTTGCTGGGCTGGTTGTTCATAGCGCCCCTCGCGCTTTATGGCGTCGCTGCTCTGACGCGCCTGCTTGCACGGCTTTTCGGCGGCCATGGGAGCTTTTATGGCGCACGCCTGACACTCTTCTGGAGCCTGCTGGTGATCTCGCCCCTCGTTCTGCTGCTTGGACTCGTGTCGGGCTTCATCGGACAGGGCCCGGCACAAAACGCCACGGGTCTGTTGCTTCTCGGAGCTTTCCTCTACATCTGGGGGAGTGGACTATGGGAGGCCGAGCGCCCCCCGGTTCAAACTTCGTGAAGGCGTCCGCGACGGACCAGAGGCGACGAATGACCCTGACCCTGAACAACCTGCTGAGCCTCGTGGTTCAGACCCTCAAAGCGCCGCAGGAAGGGGCTTCGACCGTGCTGTCGCTCGGTCTGCCGCGCCACGTGCTGATGCAACTGCTGTCGCTGGTCGTGGTGCTATCGGTGATCGCGGGCCAACTTGGCGTGTTCGCCCTCGGCGGCGGCTTCGAAGACGGGGCGATGACTGGACCCTTCGTGATGAGCCCGCTGATGGCGACCTTCATCCAGTTCGCGTTGCTGATCGTGCTGGTGAGTTGTGTGCATGTGATCGGTCGCGCCCTCGGGGGCACCGGATCCTTCGAAGAGTCGCTCGCACTCGTCACCTGGCTGCAATTCATCCTGCTTTGCCTGCAAGTGGTTCAGTTCGCGGCGCTGATCCTATTTCCGGTCATCGGCAGCTTGATCGGGCTGGCGAGCATTGCCCTTTTCATGTGGTTGTTGGTAAATTTTGTCGCCGTGATCCACGGGTTCGCATCGCTCGGCCTCGTCTTCGCGGGCGTGCTCATCTCTGCCTTCGGCGTTCTGTTCGCCATGAGCCTTTTGCTCGCCATGCTTGGCCTGTCTATCCCCGGGAGCCTCTGAATGTACAACGTTGATGAGATCCGGTCTGATTTTCCGATTCTGTCGCGCCAAGTGAACGGCAAGCCACTGGTCTATCTCGACAATGGGGCGTCGGCGCAAAAGCCACAGGTCGTGATTGAGGCAGTCACCCGCGCTTACGCTGAGGAATACGCCAATGTACACCGCGGTCTGCACTATTTGAGCAATCTCGCCACCGAGAAATACGAAAGCGTGCGTGGTACCATCGCGCGGTTCTTGGGCGTGGCAGACGAAAACCAGATTGTCCTGAATTCCGGGACCACCGAAGGGATCAACCTCGTCGCCTATGGCTGGGCCATGCCCCGGATGGTGGCTGGCGACGAGATCGTTCTGTCGGTGATGGAGCACCACGCCAACATCGTGCCATGGCATTTTTTGCGAGAGCGACAGGGCGTGGTCCTGAAATGGGTCGACGTGGATGCCACCGGTGCGCTCGATGTGCAGAAAGTCATCGACGCGATCGGTCCGAAAACCAAGCTCGTAGCCATCACGCAACTGTCGAATGTCTTGGGCTGCAAGGTCGATGTAAAGGCAATCACCGAGGGGGCCCACGCCAAGGGCGTGGCTGTTTTGGTGGATGGCAGCCAGGCGGCCGTTCATATGCCCGTGAATGTCGACGATCTTGGCTGCGATTTCTATGCCATCACAGGGCACAAGCTCTATGGGCCCTCGGGGTCCGGTGCGATCTTCATCAAGTCCGAGCGGATGGCTGAGATGCGGCCATTCATCGGAGGTGGGGATATGATCCGCGAGGTTCACAGGGAGGTTGTCACCTACAACGATCCGCCGATGAAGTTCGAGGCCGGCACACCGGGTATTGTGCAGACCATCGGACTTGGCGTGGCTCTCGATTACATGATGGGTCTTGGGATGGAGAATATCGCCGCCCATGAAGACAAGCTGCGGGATTATGCGCGCACCCGGCTCGATGGATTGAACTGGTTGAATGTGCAGGGTCAGACACCGGACAAGGCTGCTATTTTCTCGTTCACGCTGGAGGGGGCAGCACATGCCCATGATATCTCCACCGTGCTAGACAAGAAGGGCGTTGCAGTACGCGCTGGCCATCACTGCGCCCAGCCTTTGATGGAACATATGGGCGTTCCAGCAACCTGCCGCGCATCCTTCGGTCTCTACAATACAGAGGCCGAGGTGGATGTGCTGGTGGATGCGCTGGAGCTTTGTCACGAGCTGTTCGGGTAGCTATGCGGTGGGCATCAGCGCTTTTTCACGTTTGCTAAAACGGACGGCCGAAGAAGTGTTCTCGATAACCCCGCCCGCAACCTCCGCCGCGTGGCGCCTGACCGAGGCAGTGCGATTTTGGATTGCGGCCTCCCGGCTTTCCTTGTAACTCACCCCGAGGCACCTGTAGCTCAGCTGGATAGAGCGCTGCCCTCCGAAGGCAGAGGCCAGAGGTTCGAATCCTCTCAGGTGCGCCATATTTCCATCGACTTGATGCGCGTGCTGATCTTCACCGCCCGACTTGTATCAAAGCAATTTGAACGAGCCATCCGAGCTAACGCCTGAATTGCTTCCGAGTTCGGCCATAATCGATGGCTACTCCTTCTTGCACGGAAACTGCAGGACGCTCCGAACAAGACCGGCGTTTGACAGTGGGCCACTCGGGATCGGAGCACACTCAGCCCGATGCCTGGCCTCACGGTTGTAAACGCTGAGTCTGGCTCTTGGCGCCTGCGGACATCGCTGGAGGCGCGTGCAATGACGAGTACACTTTCCTTTTCCAACCTTGCGACATTCGGAGCGAGTCTGACCGACTGGGGCGGCATGTACGGGCTGACCAAGGATGTCATCCGCGTGCCCCTGCCGCTTGCGAAAAACGGCTACTCCATCGGTTATTCCAACGGGTCCGTCTACACGGTCTATGCTTCGGATTTGTTGGAGATTCCGACCCTTGAGAACTACGCGATCGGCAGTGCCTCGGCGCTTGGCTCCACCATCCTCGAGGATTTTCTGGAAGAGAAGTTCATCGCCTACACGATCAAGGTCGATCGGGATGATCCTCGCCTGAAGGCTGAGTTAAACTATACCGCGCAGGTCGATCGGTTCCTGGAGGCCAACGCAGGCGTGGACCTGTCCGGGACGATGTCGCTGATCCAGATGGGTCTTGTCGACTACATGAATTTCTTTCCAAACTTCAGTCGTGGCGGGCCCAGTTCTTATAGCGAGTTCACGGTCGAAGTGCTCGGCAGTGTTTTTGACGGCGTCGATCGGATGATGGATGCAGGCGTCGGGCAGGTGGTTCTGAACACTCTGCCGGATCCCAGCAACTTCGTCTTCATGTCCTGGATGCCATCGTTTTATCTGCGCAAGGTCGACAATGCGGTCGCGCATCACAATGACATGCTGCAGGCAGAGGTGGCCACACGCGCCGCGGCCGGCGAGAACATTGTTGTGGTTGACATGAATGCTCTTACTGCGGCCATCGATGACGATCCCAGCGCCTTCGGGTTCGTGGCCTCTGCTGGCAGTTTCATAAGTTCTTCGGTGCGGTTCTGGCTATCTGCTTCGTCGGCGCCTGACGATTACGATCCGGATCAGGTCGCGTTCTTCGATCCATTCCATCCCAGCACGGCATATCACGGTGTCATGGGGGTCTTTCAGGCGGAAAGCCTGACCAAGGCGACAACCGTGCTCGAAGAAGATGGCGCAGTTTTTCAAGGAAGTGCTGCCGGAGACATGGTGCTCGTGCGCGGCGATGGCGCGACTATCATGGCGCAGCAAGGGGAAGACACTGTCATTGGCGGTGTCGGCCGCGACAGTCTTTCGGGAGGCGCGGGCGATGACCTCCTCTCCGGCGGCAGCAGTGATGACAGCCTCGATGGCGGTGTCGGCGCCGATGTTCTGGCCGGTGGCACGGGGGATGACCTGCTTATGGGCGGGGATGGCAATGACGTTCTGATAGACGGGCTGGGGTCCGATACACTTCTCGGTGGTATCGGTCATGACGTGTTCCTGTTTTGCGATCCCAGGCTCATCGGAGGACAAAGCGGCACCGACTTCGACACATTCGATGGAGGAGAAGGCCATGATATTCTGTACCTCGCCTTGGGAGATGCGCAGCGACAGGTTTTCGAGACAACGGGCAGCCTTGCCGAGATCGGGATCGTCGCAACAGGTATCGAGGAGGTCGTTCTTGTCGCGCACCGGCTCGAGCTTGTGGATGTTTCCAGCGATGCGCGTCTCGCGGAGGCGGACCTTTGGGGGCTCGTGTGACACGGGGCTTCTGACCGGTTGCGCAGTGCACGAGCCTGCGGTTGTCTGGTGGGCGAAGGGCTACGCGGCCCCAGCCTGACCGGAGCGGCTTTGTGACTCGTATTGTGACGCTGACCCTCAATCCAGCCTTGGATTTGTCGACCAATGCCGAACACGTTGCGCCGGACCTGAAACTTCGTTGCTCTGCGCCCCGCGCCGATGCGGGGGGCGGAGGCGTCAATGTCTCCAGAGCCATTGCGTTTCTCGGCGGACAATCTCTTGCGGCGCTCGCGCTTGGCGGCGGGCCAGGGGAGCGGGTTCGACAGCTTCTTCGAGGCGAAGGTATTCCGGTGCATGATCTAGGCGTGGCTGTGGAAACGCGCCAGAACCTGTCGGTCATCGCGCGGGATACCGGCGCGCAGTATCGCTTCATCATGCCCGGACAGACCTGGACGGACGTGGATGTTGATCGATCATGTGAGGCGCTCTGCAAACTGGCGAGAGCCGGGGATCTGATCGTGCCATCGGGCAGCTTGCCACCAGGTGTCGGCCCGGGTGATCTCGTAGCGCTGACCAATCGCCTTGCTGTGCTGGGGGTTCGGATCGTTCTTGATACGTCCGGGGCCGCTTTGCAGGCCTTCGCAACAGGAAGGGCCAAAACCCTTCATGTGCTGCGGATGGATCTCGAGGAAGCACAGTCGCTTGCAGGCCGGGACCTCGACACAGTTGCGGATGTGGCGCAGTTCGGGCGGGAGCTGGTGGACGCGGGGGCTGCAAAAAGCGTGATTGTAGCCAAGGGAGCGGAGGGCAGTATTCTTGTCACATCACGCGGGCAGGGCTGGCATGTGCGCCCCCCAAAGGTGAGCGTGGTCAGCAAGACCGGTGCTGGAGACAGTTTCGTGGCGGGGTTCACGCTGGCTCTCGCACAAGGTTCGTCCGATCTGGAAGCGACTGTGAGAGGGGTCGGCGCTGCAGCTTCTGCTGTGACAACGCCTGATACGGACTTGTGCGACGGCGCGTCCGCGGAACGTTACGCTGCGCTGTCCACCGTGACGGAACTCTGAGTGATCAGCGGCCCCAGACGCGTACCGGTCCACAATCCATGTGCACGAACTGGCTTCCGGAATATTTGCCAACGCCGCCCGCTTTGCACGCTGCAGCGGCGGCTGCGATCTGGCGCACGCTGCGAGAGCCGAGCCGCAAGTCTGCCGCCTGGCCCTGCATGTGAAGCGAATTCTTGGCTACGCCGCGCGACCGACTGCGAAGCATCGCGTTGGTCTGCGGGCTACGATACCCGGACAGGAGCAAGTAAGGCTCGTCCACGTCCAGCATGTTGTGGGCCGCGGCCATGATATCGATTGTCCTTCGATCGATCGGCGCAACGGCGTCCCGGCGCCAATCCCGCATGAAGTAATTGATTTCCTTCAGGGCTTCCTTGACGTATTTGCCTTCGACCCAGTAGATCGTGTCGATGCGTTCGCCGGTGCGCCCTGAATGCATCTTGAGCCGACGGATGTCGCCGCCGCCGCGCAGGAAGCCGAAGGCATTAGAATACACCGGTGCTGCAGAGATTGCTGTTGCCGCAAATGCTCCGAGCAACGCGCGCCGCGTTACGCGGCCAGCATTGAAGTCGCTCATAGGTCGTCTCGCCCCATAGCCCAGGGCCGCTTGACGCAGCCTCTATTACAGTCATCCCCAGACGTGTTGGTGTCATGCCACAAATTGGAATCCTCGCCAAGTGACAGGGCGCTACACCCCCGGTAGTTCTACCTATTGGGCGGATTTCCGCCCAAGTCCCGCCGCAAACACGTTGCAGATTGGTCGCGGGAAAAAAAGAAACGCGTGCAATCACTGCGTAGCGGCAAAAAGTGAAGGTCCGTCTAAGAAAACCTGCGTTTATGCTGTTTTTGGTGCTTTCCCGAGGAGAATTGATCCGTGTCGCGTTCCGTTACCCATCCCACATTCGCGCTGTTCCGAGTTCTGGTCGCCGCCTTCGCCATGATGCTGCCTCTTTTGGGTGCGCCCGTGCAGGCCCAGTCGACCGCCTTCAAGCAAGCTGTCGCGGAAGCCGCCTCTGGCGATCCGGCTCTCGCAGAGTTCTATCGCGTGCGCGATTTCGCTCCGCTCTGGACTTCTTCGGGGGACAGGAGCCGCCGCGCTGCGCTGCTCAAGGCGCTGGATACGGCTTGGGTCCACGGGCTGCCCGAGATGCGATACGACGTCGAGGGGCTCAGGGCAGCTTTCCGCGATGCCGACTCGCCGCGTGCCCGCGGCCTGCTGGACGTTCAGGCGAGTACGGTCTTCCTGCAATATGCGCAAGATGTGCAAAGCGGCGCGCTCTCGCCCTCGCGTATCGACAAGACAATCGTCCGCAGTTTGCCGCGGCGTGACCGGCTTGCCCAGATCACGGCCTTCTCCAAAAGCAATGCGAGCCGATTCATCAAAGCGTTGCCGCCGCAATCCAACGGGTATGCACGGTTGATGAAAGCGAAGCTGGAGATGGAGAAAACCATCGGCGCAGGTGGATGGGGTCCCAAGGTCACGGCCGCCGCGTTGAAACCCGGGCAGTCCGGACCGCAGGTTGTTGCCCTGCGTGACCGGCTGATCCGCATGGGCTACCTCAAGCGCACGGTTTCGGCGACCTATGACGCGGCGCTTCAAGTCGCGGTCCAGAGGTTTCAGCAGGATCATGGGCTGGCCGCCGACGGCGTCGCCGCCAAGATCACCCTGCGCGAGATCAACACCGAAACCACTGAGCGTCTTAAATCCATCATCGTGGGGCTGGAGCGAGAACGCTGGATGAACTTCGAGCTGGGTCCGCGCCATATCATGGTCAACATTCCCGATTTCCACGCCCGCGTTATGGAAAACGGCAAAGAGGTCTTCGCGACCCGCGTGGTCGTGGGCAAGAACACCTCGGACCGGCGCACGCCGGAGTTCTCCGACGAGATGGATCACATGGTCATCAACCCGACCTGGAATGTGCCCCGGTCGATCGCCACGAAGGAATACCTGCCGAAGCTCCAGGAAAACCCGAACGCTCACAGTTACATGCGACTGGTGGATGCTTCGGGACGGACAGTGAACCGGGCAGAAGTGGATTTCACTCAGTTCAATGCGCGATCTTTTCCGTTCGACATCAAGCAACCGCCTTCGAACCGCAATGCGCTGGGGTTGGTGAAGTTCATGTTCCCCAACAAGCACAATATTTATCTGCATGACACGCCGGCCAAGTCGCTCTTCGGGCGTGAAAGCCGCGCGTATTCCCATGGCTGCGTGCGTGTCGCCGATCCGTTCGATTTTGCCTACGAACTGCTGTCCAAACAGGAGCGGGATCCGGAGGGTTTCTTCAAGACGACCCTCGCGAAGGGCAAGGAAACCTGGGTCTACCTCGACAAGCCAGTTCCGGTGCATCTGGTCTACCAGACTGCTTTCGCCCCGGCCAAGGGCAACACCCAATACCGCCGCGATGTGTACGGCCGCGATGCCAGACTTTGGGATGCCTTGGCGCAGGCCGGGGTGGTGCTACGCGCGGTTCAAAGCTAAGTCTCGGAGAGCCCCGGGGGACGTGCCCTCTGTGGTCTCTGAGGACGCGCTATGGTCTATTCCCTATCCCGGATCGCTGAGGCGCTTGGAGCACAGGTCGTCGGCAACGCCGACCTGACGGTTCGAGGCGCCTCAGAGCCTGCTATCGCAGGGCCCGACGAATTGGCGCTTGCGATGGATCCGAAATATGCGGACGGCCTTGCCCAAGGCAAGGCCCGTGCGGCGATGTTGTGGGGCGATGCGCCTTGGCAGGACTTCGGGCTCGAAGGCGCGATCCTGGTGTCACGCGCCCGGTATGCCATGTCCGGTTTGACGACGCTGATGGACCCGGGCCCGGAAATCGCACAGGGGATTCACCCGACCGCCGTGATCGATCCGACCGCCGAGATCGGACCGGACGCCGCCATCGGCCCATTCGTCGTGATCGGTCGCGCAGCACGGATCGGCCCGCGCGCCCGCATAGCAGCCCATTGCGTCATTGCCGAAGAGGCCGTGCTGGGGGGGGACATCCTGCTCCATGCCGGGGTCAAGATCGGCGCGCGCGTGATCCTCGGGGACCGGACGATCTGCCAGCCCGGGGCAAGCATCGGGTCGGACGGTTTTTCCTTCGTGACGCCGGAGACATCGGCGGTGGAGGAAGTGCGCAAAACTGTCGGCGCCCGGGGCGATGCTGTTGGACAAAGTTGGACCCGCATCCACTCTCTCGGTTCGGTCGAGATCGGTGCGAATGTAGAGATCGGCGCGAATAGCTGCATCGACCGGGGCACGATCCGCAACACGACCATCGGGCGGGGTACCAAGCTGGACAACCTCGTGCACATTGGCCACAACGTCCAGATCGGCGAGGACTGCCTGCTGTGCGGTCAGGTCGGGATCGCCGGGTCGAGCCGGATCGGAAACCGCGTGGTGCTGGCTGGGCAGGTGGGTGTGAACGACAATATCGTCATCGGAGACGATGTGATCGCCGGGGGGGCGACGAAGATCTTCACCAAGACCCCTGCAGGCCGGGTGCTGCTCGGCTATCCGGCGATGAAGATGCAATCCCATGTGGAAAGCTACAAGGCGATCCGCCGCCTCCCGCGGCTGGCTCAGCAGGTCGCAGAGCTTCAGAAAGCTGTTTCAAAACTGACGCGTAATGACTAAATCAGCGGCATCGTGAGTGGGGCTGCGACGCCAAGAGACCGTCAGGGGGTGACCATCATGTCCGATACCGTGCGCGAAAAGGTCATCGCGATCATCGCTGAACAGGCAGTTCTGGAGCCTGCGGATATTCGGCCCGAGGCCACGATGGAGGATCTCGGGATCGACAGTCTCGGGCTTGTCGAAGCGATCTTCGCCATCGAGGAGACTTTCGATGTGTCCGTGCCGTTCAACGCAAATGAACCCGAGAAAAGCGATTTCGACATCTCCAACGTCGCCGCGATAACGCGGGCGGTGGAAACCCTTGTGGCCGAGCAGACGGACGCCTGATTCGTGCGCCGCGTTGTGATCACCGGCCAAGGCACGATCAACGCCCTCGGGGTCAACGTGGCGCAGACCCTGGAGGCGTTCCGCGAGGGACGCTGCGGGATCTCCGAGCTGGATATCCGGGACGTGGATCGCCTCTCGATCCGGATTGCGGGGCAGGTCAAGGATTACGATCCGGAAGCCGCCTTCAACAGGCAGCAAATTTCCCTCTATGACCGATTCACGCAGTTCACCCTCATCGCAGCACGAGAAGCGATCGCGCAATCAGGCCTCCTCTTTTCCGATGATCTCGCGTCCGAGGCCGGGGTCGTTCTGGGCACTGCCGGGGGTGGGGTGAACACATGGGACGAGAATTACCGGGCCGTGTATGAGGAGGGTAAGAACCGCGTTCATCCTTTCGTCGTACCGAAGCTGATGAACAACGCGGCGGCCAGCCATGTCTCCATGGCTCATAATCTAAAGGGGCCGAGTTTCACGGTCGCGACCGCCTGTGCCAGTTCGAACCACGCCATGGGCCAGGCGTTTCAATTCGTCCGCTCCGGGCTGAGCAAGGTGATGGTCACCGGTGGGTCGGAGTCCATGCTGTGTTTTGGCGGCGTGAAAGCCTGGGAAGGCCTGCGGGTGATGTCTAAGGATGGCTGCCGCCCCTTCAGCGCAAATCGCAACGGCATGGTGCAGGGCGAGGGCGCCGCCGTCTTCGTGTTCGAAGACTACGAACATGCGAAGGCACGGGGGGCCGAGATCCTGGCCGAAGTCATCGGATTTTCCATGACCTCGGATGCTGCAGACATCGTAATGCCATCGAAACAGGGCGCGGCGCGAGCCATTTCGGGGGCGATGCGAGATGCGCGCGTCAACCCGGACGAGGTCGGCTATATCAATGCACACGGAACCGGAACGGCTGCGAATGACAAGACCGAGTGCGCAGCGGTCGCGGACGCGTTTGGACATCACGCCGACAAGGTCATGCTGTCCTCCACCAAGTCCATGCATGGACACCTGATCGGCGGCACCGGCGCGGTCGAACTTCTGGCGTGTATCATGGCACTACGTGACGGGATCATAGCGCCGACGATCGGCTATGAAGAACCGGACCCGGAATGCGCCCTGGACGTGGTGCCGAACACGGCACGCGAAGCCGAGGTCTCGGTTGCCTTGAGCAATGCGTTTGCTTTCGGGGGGCTGAACGCGGTTCTGGCCCTGCGCAAAGCCCCCTGATGCGCGTGCTTACTCGGGGGGCGTGAGCTCCGCTTTCAACTTGTCGAAAGCCGCCGTGAACCCCCGCAGCGACGCCGTGACTTCGACCCTTTGCTGCGGTGCAGCCAGCGCCACGATCGACACCGTGGCCACGGAGCCGCGCTTCATGGCGTCGATCTCGACATCCGAGACACCGAACCGCGAATAACACCCAGTCCGATTGCACCAGAGGAACGGCTGTGGAGGCAAGGTGGTCTCGTCAATCGACAGGATCAGCCCTTCTGTCAGGATCGTCTCCAGAGGTGTGACGATGGTGATGGCTGCGGCTGCCTGGCTGCCTTCGGGCGCAGGCAACAAGGTGAACTCCGCCACCGGGTTCTGCGACGTGTCCAGAAGAAGCTGATAGAGTTGGCAGTTGTCATCCTCCAGCGCGCCCTCGCCGCGAATGCAGCGCAAGCTCCAATCCGTGATGGTTTCGCGGATATAGGTCTGTCCGGTCGCCACCTCCTCGTTGGCTGCGGCGTCTTCGGCGGGGCTGCTGGCGTCTTGTGCCAAGGCCGGTCCCGCAAGCAGCGCGGTAACTGCAAAGATCGTGATGCGAGACAAAGAGGAACGGATCATCTTGGAAGGGGTCCTTCTGGTCTGACGAGTTTTAAACGCCAGACGTGCCGCTTGCTATGCGGAGGTCATGTTCTGGCGGTCCTGCCCATTGAAAAAGGGTCTGCGAAACAGACCCTTTTTTTATTTTTTGCTCCCTGTCGGACTGGCCGACTTATAGCGCGACGCTACGACCTTACGCCGCAGGGGTCAACAGCCCGTCTCTCACATTTTTGCCAGTTTTCATGGTTGCGGGGCCTTGGCGATCCCGGGCCTTCGGACCTTTGTGATCCTTGTTGGCCGCGCAGCCCGAAACGCGAAAAAAAGACCGCACCAAATATGGCGCGGTCAGTCCAACAGGGAGGAAGTTCTGCCGGAGGAAAGAGGAGAAACCCCCGACGCATGCCCAGTCTGGCACGAAATGGTTAACAATGTATGTTCATGCCAAATGCATGGGCGGAGGCGAACATATGCATCTGGACGACCGGATTTTTGTGGGCGGTGGCGGGGCCGAGTACGGCGAGGCGCAACACCTGCTTCTGCGGGCTGCGAACCGCCATGGGCTGATCGCTGGTGCCACGGGCACAGGCAAGACCGTGACCCTGCAAATCCTCGCCGAAGGGTTCTCTGCCATGGGGGTTCCGGTTCTTCTCTCGGATGTGAAGGGCGATCTCTCCGGTCTCGCGCGACCCGGGGATCCGGCGCACGAGCTGCACGGGCCCTTCATGCAACGCGCCACGACCATCGGGATCGCTGACACTTATCGCTATGCCGGGTTCCCCACGGTCTTCTGGGACTTGTACGGCGCGCAAGGGCATCCGATTCGGACCACGGTCACGGAAATGGGTCCGCTCCTGCTCAGCCGGTTGTTGGAGTTGAGTGATGCCCAGGAGGGGGTGCTTAACATCGCGTTCCGGGTGTCGGATGAGCAGGGCCTGGCGCTCTATGATCTGAAAGATCTGCGATCGCTGCTGGTCTGGGTCGGAGAGAATCGGGCCGAGTTGTCCCTGCGCTATGGCAACGTGTCGCCTCAGTCCATTGGGGCAATCCAGCGTCGCCTTCTGGTGCTGGAAAACGAAGGCGGCGCCAAGCTTTTCGGGGAGCCGGCCCTCGATCTAAGCGATATTCTGAAATGCGCGCCGGATGGCCGGGGGCAGGTGAACATCCTGGCGGCCGACAAGCTGATGGGCGCGCCGCGGCTCTACGCGACCTTCCTGCTCTGGTTGTTGTCGGAGTTGTTCGAGACGCTCCCCGAGGTCGGCAATCCCGACAAACCCAAGCTGGTCTTCTTTTTCGATGAGGCGCATCTGCTGTTCGAGGACGCGCCCAAGGCGCTTGTCGACAAGGTGGAACAGGTCGCGCGGCTGATCCGGTCGAAGGGGGTCGGCGTGTATTTCATCACCCAGAACCCCGACGATGTGCCCGAAGACATCCTCGGTCAGCTCGGCAACCGGGTGCAGCACGCGTTGCGGGCCTTCACCGCGCGGGATCGCAAGGCATTGCGCGCGGCGTCCGAGACCTATCGCGACAATCCCGACCTCGACATCGAAACCGCGATCCGCGAGGTGGGCACGGGGGAGGCGGTGACCTCCTTGCTGGATCAAAAGGGCCGACCAGGCATGGCGCAACGCACGTTGATCCGACCGCCCTGCAGCCAGCTGGGCCCGATCACGCCTGCGCAGCGCGCCCAGGTGATGGCCGCGTCTCCCGTTTCGGGAAAATACGAGGCCGAGATCGACCGGGTATCCGCCTACGAGAAGCTCACCGCGCGCGCAGAGCAGGCGGCCCGGGAGGCCGAAGCGATCGAGGCTCGGGCGGAAGAGGCTGACCCAGCCGTGCGGGAATACAGCGCCGCGCGTCGTTACTCGGCGCCCAAAGTCGGCCGGTCCACGTCGCGCCCCCTGCGCAAGAGCCGCAAGAGCGAGAGCCTCGGCGAGGCCATGACCCAGGCCGTGATCAAGGAACTGTCGGGCACTACCGGACACCGCCTTGTACGCGGCATCATCGGCGGTCTCTTCAAGGGCCGCTAGGAAAGACGGCGCAGGGATTAGAGGGGGCGGATCTTCAGCTTGGACAAGCGGTTGTCCTTGCGGCCGGCGACCTCGAAGCGGAATCCGTGGAAGCTGAAGCATTGGCCGATGCTCGGGATCATCTGCGCCTCATGGATCACCAGACCAGCGACGGTGATGGCCTCTTCGTCGGGCAGGTTCCATTCGGTCGCCCGGTTGAGATCGCGGATCGTCATGGCTCCGTCCACGATGAAACTGCCATCCTCGGCCTTGCGCACCGGGTGGTCCGCATCCGGGTCGAACTCGTCCGTGATCTCGCCGACGATTTCTTCGAGAATGTCTTCCAGCGTGATCAGCCCCTGCAACGCGCCGTACTCGTCCACCACCAGGGCGAAATGAGTCCGGCGGCGCAGAAATTCCTTCATCTGCTCATCGAGAGTCGTGGTCTCGGGAATGAAATAGGGCTTCATCGCCACATCGGTGACCTCGAACGCTTCCAATGCCTTTTCCGAGGCGTCCGGTCCGCGCATCACCTTGTCCATCGCGCGCAGCAGATCCTTGGCATGTATCACACCGATGATGTTTTCCCGATCTTCCCGAAAGATCGGCAAGCGCGTGTGGGGAGATTGCAGGCACTGGCTGAGCACCTGTTCGGGTGTGTTTTCCGCGTCGATCATTTCGATTTTCGAGCGGTGCAACATGATCTCCTCCACGTTGCGCTCGTTGAGGTCGAGTGCGCCGAGCAGCCGGTCGCGATGCTCCTTTTCCACGGCCCCTTCGGAATGCCCCATGCGCAGGGCCCCTTCGATCTCTTCGCGCACCGACAGCATGTTCGCCCCGGCCTCGATCCGAACCCCAAGTGGGCGCAGCACACCCCGGACGATAAAACGGACGGCCGCAACCAGCGGCGCCAGCACGGTAATGACCATGCCCACAAGGCCCGCCGCCCGGGTCGAGGCGCTCTCGGGGTTGGTAATCGCGTACGTCTTGGGCAGAACC
The DNA here is from genome assembly GCF_028807315.1 of Dinoroseobacter sp. PD6. Lineage (NCBI taxonomy): Bacteria > Pseudomonadati > Pseudomonadota > Alphaproteobacteria > Rhodobacterales > Roseobacteraceae > Dinoroseobacter > Dinoroseobacter sp. PD6. The sequence goes on from NZ_JARAMN010000001.1 coordinate 488,453, forward strand.
TCTGCAAAGATTAGCACCAGCGCCGTCATCACGAGGGTCGCCAAGGCCACGCCGCTGTCACCGAAAGCCTTGGTGAACACTGCGGTGGCCAATGAGGTCGCGAGGATATTGGCGAGGTTGTTGCCCAGAAGGATCCCGCCGATCAGCCGTTCATTGTCCTCCTTCAGCTTCAGGGCCCGTTCGGCGCCCTTGTTGCCCTTGTCGGCCATGGCATGCAGCTTGCCGCGGGAGGCGGCGGTCAAGGCGGTCTCGCTGCCCGAAAAGAACCCCGAGCAGCACAAGAGCACCAGGATGACGGCACAGGAAATCCAGAAAGACGAATCGAGTAAAGTCGGGTCCATTTCGCGGCTGTATCCTTGTGGTGTTTATGCTCTTATGGGCGCGGGCAGGGGCCGGTTCAAGGGACTGAGATGGACGTACGGGATTTGGGCGCGCTTCAGGGCAAGATGGTCGTCTATGGCGGCCCATACTCGAACCTGCAGGCTTCGCTCGCGCTGCTGTCGTTTTGCGCGGACAATCGGATCCCCGCGTCGCACCGGATCTGCACCGGAGATACGGTGGCCTATGGCGGCGAGCCCAAGGCCACTTGGTCGCTGATGCGCACCACGGGCGGCACCGTCGTCGCGGGCAATTGCGAACGCAACCTGGCCGAGAATGCCGAGGATTGCGGTTGCGGGTTCGGGGCGGATACGACCTGCGATCTGCTCTCGCGCGCCTGGTACGCCTATGCCCGCCGCGAATTGCCCCAAGATGCGAAGGACTGGATGGCCGTACTGCCGGATATGGTCGTGTTCCAGCATGGCACGCGCCGCTGCGCCGTGATCCATGGGGGGCTAAGCGACATCAGCCGGTTTCTCTGGCCGTCGTCCCCCGAGGCCGACTTCTTCGAAGAGATCGCCTTGATCGAGGCGGCCGTGGGGGCGGTGGATGTCGTTTTTGCCGGGCATTGCGGGCTGGCGTTTCAACGTCAGATCGGCGACGTGCTCTGGGTCAATGCCGGTGCGATCGGCTTGCCGCCCAATGACGGGCGGCCCGAGACCCGTTTCGCGCTGTTGGCCGGGGACAAGATCACGATCGAGCGGTTGGATTACAATGCCCGCCCGGCCATCTCGGCGATGACCAGGGCCGGTCTGACCCAAGGCTACCATGACACGCTGAAAACCGGGCTCTGGCCCAGCGAGGACGTTCTTCCGACCGAATTGCGCCGCGCGGGCTAGCCCTTTGTCGCCAGGGGGTGATGGGTCAGCACCAGTTCCCTGAGCCGCGCGTCCAGCACATGTGTGTAGATCTCGGTGGTCGCCACATCCGCATGACCCAGAAGCGCCTGAATCGACATCAGGTCCGCGCCCCGTGCCAAGAGATGTGTCGCGAACGCATGGCGCAAGGTGTGCGGCGTGACCCCGGACGGGTCCACGCCCGCTGCCACGGCGATATCCTTGATCAGCGCGTAGAACCGGTGCCGGGTCAGATGCCCCAGCTTGCCGCGTGACGGAAAGAGGTATTTCGAGGGCGCCGCCCCCTTGCTGATCGCGGTTTGCTCGGCAGCGTCGCGAACTTTCAGCCAAGCCTGCAATTCGGTGCGCGCTGGTGTCGACAGGGGCACCATCCGCTCTTTGCCGCCTTTGCCGCGCACGAGGATCAGATGCGGATCGCCCCGCACAGCCGCGACCGGTAGTCCGCACAACTCCGTCACCCTCAAGCCGGTCGCATAGAGCAGTTCCAGCATGCAGGCATTGCGCTGCCGGTCGGACGGACTGCGACCCGTGTTCCGCGCCGCCGCGAGCAAACGATCCACATCCGCCTCCGACAAGGTCTTGGGAAGGCGTTTCGCGCGCCCCGGTCCCTTGATCTGCAGGCTGGGATTGTCGGTGCGCCAGCCTTCCTCATAGGCGAAACGATAGAGTTGCCGGATCGCCGACAGCCGACGGGCGCGAGTGGCCTGGCTGAGACCGGCATCGGAGCAGGCGATGAGATAGGTTTCGATATCGGCGCGCTGGACCTGGTCGAAGTCCAGCCCCCAACGGCTGATATGGCCTTGGAAATCCATCAGGTCGCGGGCATAGGCAAGGCGCGTATTCTCAGCCGCGTTCAGCTCTGCCGCCTGGGCATCGAGAAATGCGTCGATCCAATGCAGGCTCATCCGACCCGGTCCCGCAAGAGCAGGTTCAAAGCGATGTCGCGCGCGGTCTGCTCGAACCCGAGGGCGCGCAGCACTTGCACTGCGGTGCTGGCATCGTCCGGATCCGGCGTCTCCTGGCCCAGAAAACCAAGCGCGCGCAGGGTTGCTTCGCCGTACTGGCCTCCGGCCAAAAGCCGCGCGAACATCGGGGGCAGGTCGGGTGCGGGCTCGGCAAAGGCGCTGGCCATCGCTGCAGGCAGCGCCTCGCTCGGTAGCGCCTCAGGCGCGCGCCCGCGGGCAATGGCGGCGAGCAACGGGTCCCTGATCTTGTCTGCGTATCCTTCTGCTTCGGGTGTCAGGAGCACGAGCGACAGTACCAGGTCCAGCGTTGCGTCCGGGGTCGGAAGACGCGTCAGGCGCGAGCCGTAATAGGCCGCAAACACCTCCGTCAGGCCGACTTGCGCCATTTCCTGCACGGCCTTGGGAAGCGTATCCGCCACCGCCTGCGCATCCCCCGCCAGAAGGGCGAGATCAAATGCCTGCACTGCCGCCACCCTGTCCCAGAGCCCGCCCGAGGCCGCCGGGTTGCGTTCGGTATAGAGCGCAAAGAGCTGACCATGTGTGATGCCCCCGGTGCGGGCCAATCGCTCCGCCGCTTCAAGACGGGGCTTCCAGCCTTGCGTCGGCGCCAACAGCGCGTGGTTGAAGGCCAGCGGTAGCGACCGGGCCGGTGGTGCTTCTCCCAGGGCGGCAAGCATCCGGTAGTCGAGCGGTGTGAGAGGGTTGGGCGGGGCCGCCATCGGCATGCCCTCGAAAATCTCTGGATCGAGAAACCGCGCCATGAGCAAGTCTTCCGCCTCGCTCACGAAGCCCAGGGCGCGCGCGGTCTCGAGGCTGAGCGCCGCTGCTGGCCAGTCATTGTTCCGCGCAAGACAGAATATGCGCGCCGAGAAGGTGGGGGCGATGTCCGGCACCGCGCGCAAGGTGGCACAGGCCCGGGCTTCGTCGCCGCGCAGCAGGCTGATATCGAACCAGCGGCGGAAGATCTGCGGATCGTCGCTCAGGCCGCCGCGTTCGATAAGCGCTTGCGCGTCGGGCAGCGCGCCAAAGGCCAACAGGGTATCGAGCCGTGCCAGAAACAAGGTGTGATCCGGCCCCGTATCCACCGGCGGGTCAAGCTCAGCCAGCAAGATCCGCTTGAGCAGGCGGCGCGCGGGCAGGGGCAGGGCCGTGCTTTGGACGCGCAACAGCGTGGCCAGATCGGCCGCCGGCGTTATGCCCCAGAAATCCGATGGCAGCCCCGAAACGGATTGCGGCAGGATGCCGACACCATCGATCGCAAGGTCTTCGAGGGGCGCGACCTCGATCTGCTCCACACCTGCGGTGGGGGCCACGTCGCTGTTCTGGCGTATTTCCGGCGGGGGCAGGGCTTCGATCACGTCTGAGAGCCAATCGATCGCCGACATCGGCTCTTGCGCCAGCGCGGGTGTACCCGCCAGCGCCAAGCCGACGAATAGCGCGATGCCCGGGTTACTGCGCATCCAGTTGCACCGGGATCTTCGTGGGTGTGCTCTCCGGAGGAAGCTCCCCCAAATAACCATAGCCGAGCAGTCCCAGCGCCCCGAGGGCGATCAGGATCAGCACGAACAAGAAGAGTTTTCTGATCACTGCCTCGAAACCTTTGCCTGCCTGCGTGTTATGTTTTTTCTCTATGGTATTTCGCGGTGTTTCCCGCCATTCAAGGCCTATGCTAGCACATTGGCGTGAATTTTTGCAGGAGTGGCGGTAAGTGGCCGAGGCAGCAACTCTTAAGCTGACCGCGCCGGTGGTGCTCGTAGGGATGATGGGCGCGGGAAAGACCGCCGTCGGAGGGGCAGTGGCCGCGCAGCTCGGCGTGCCCTTCATCGACAGCGATCACGAGATCGAGCAAGCCGCCAATGCCAAGATCGCGGAGATTTTCGAACGGGACGGGGAGGCGTTTTTTCGCGACCGTGAGACCGAAGTTCTCGCCAGGCTTCTTGGTGGAGTGCCTGCGATCCTGTCCACGGGCGGCGGGGCCTTCCTGGCCGAACGCAATCGGGCGTTGATTGCCGAGAAGGGCGTGTCTGTCTGGCTCGACGCGGAGCTCGAGCTGCTATGGAGCCGGGTCCGGCACAAGTCGACGCGCCCGCTGTTGTTGACTGACAACCCCAAGGCGACGCTGGCCGAAATTTACGCCCAGCGTGTCCCGGTCTATGCCAAGGCCGCGTTGCATGTGAAAGCCGCACCGGAGCTCTCCATCGACCAGATGGCCAGCCGGGTGATCGCAGCCCTGCGGGCGCATCCGGGTCTGATGGCCGAGTCGTGAGCCGGGGGCTGGAGCCCGAGGGCCCGGGCTGCTAGACGCCTCTCAGCAAATCAATCGAAAGCCGCGTTTCATGACTATGTCCGCCGCCCCAGCGCCACAAACCGTTCATGTCCCGCTGGAGGATCGGGCCTATGATGTGGTGATCGGTCCCGGGTTGCTTGCGCAGGCGGGGGCGCATATTTCGCCTTTTTTGCCGCGCCCGAAGGTTGCCATTGTCAGTGACGAGACGGTTGCAGCGCTGCACCTTGCCACCCTGCAGGACAGCCTTGCGACCGCCGGTATCGACAGCACTGCACTGATCCTCCCAGCGGGAGAGGCGACCAAGGGCTGGCCGGAATTCAGCCGCACGGTGGACTGGTTGCTGGCACAGAAAATAGAGCGGCGCGATCTGGTGATCGCGTTCGGGGGCGGTGTGATCGGGGACCTTGTCGGGTTCGCGGCGGCGGTTCTGCGGCGTGGCGTCGGGTTCATCCAGATCCCCACATCGCTGCTGGCACAGGTAGACAGTTCGGTCGGCGGCAAGACGGGGATCAACTCGGTCCATGGCAAGAACCTGATCGGGGCGTTTCACCAGCCACGTCTCGTTCTGGCAGATACGGATGTTCTCGGCACACTCACGCCGCGGGATTTCCTGGCGGGATACGGCGAGGTAGTAAAATATGGCCTGCTTGGTGACGCGGATTTTTTCGCCTGGCTCGAAACCGAGGGACCGCGGCTTGCGGCGGGCGATGGGTCGGCGCGTGTCGCCGCAGTGCGCCGCTCAGTCGAGATGAAGGCCGAGATCGTCGTGCGAGACGAAACCGAACAGGGCGACCGCGCGCTGCTGAACCTCGGCCATACGTTCTGCCATGCGCTCGAGGCGGCAACCGGGTATTCCGACCGTCTGTTGCACGGCGAAGGGGTGGCGATCGGCTGCGCGCTGGCCTTCGACCTGTCGGCGCGTTTGGGTCTCTGTGCGCAAGAAGACCCCAGTCGCGTGCGCGCCCATCTGCAAACGATGGGTATGAAACGGGACCTGCGCGACATTTCCGGAGATCTGCCCGATGCCGAGGCCTTGCTGAATCTGATGGGGCAGGACAAGAAAGTCATGGATGGCACGCTTCGGTTCATCCTGGCCCGGGGCATCGGGCACGCATTTATAACCTCCGAAGTGCCGTCCGAAGCCGTTCTGAGCGTATTACGCGCGTCGGCATCGGGCATGGTGTCTGCGCCCAAAGCCTAGGCTTTCCACCCGTTCTGTGCGCATTGACAATGATTTTTGCATCGCGTCGACCCGATGTTCTTTTCGCGCCGACTGTTTCCCTATACGATTCATTGCTAGTGGATTTCAGGTTTTGGTTTCCCAAAGGTTGATAGTTTCAGGGAGCGCACATTTCTGAGCCCGAGGGGCTTGTACAGGGCTTTGAGATGCAATCTCTCGTTTCGCACTGGTTGGGTTTTTGGGGCTGGGAGGCACGGGCGATCACCGTGTCCCGAATGCAGGACAAGATCGTCGAGACCCCGGACGGCGCCTTCCATGTAGTTCTGAATGCAGGGCGTTTTTCCGGGCTGACACTGTTCACGAGCGTGGATAACGGAGGTACCTGGGACAGAAGTTTTCAATTTGAAAACAGTGATCTCTTCTCGACCGCTCATCTGGATTTGCTCGAAGATGGCAGAACGCTGACAGTCTCCTATCAGGGAGCCAACCGCGAGGTTTTCTACCAGACCCTGAGCTATGACGCCCACCTTGCAAACTGGTCGGCGCTGACCGCTCCGGTCACGGTATTCGAGGCGGGTCAATCCGCACGGGTCAGCTTGCCGAACCATGTCATGGGGGTGGACGGGCTTCTTTATACCTTGGCTGTAGGAGACGCCTTCTTCGTACCGGAGATCAATATCGCAATGTCCGCCGATGAAGGTATGACCTGGGAGACCAGCGATATTCAGCTCTTTGGTAATCTTGTGGTTTCGGTCCGGGGGATATCCACCCCGGATGTGACTGGCGCGATCGTGGCAACAGATAACAGTCTCGCCTGGTACGACGCGACAGATCCCGACGCCCCACTCGTCGACATTTCCGAGAACGGCTCCTTTGCGGTTCTGGCGAGCCATTACAGCCTGACGGTCGTTGAAGACGACATCTACCTCGCCAATATCACGACCGAGGATCTGCCCCAGGTCGAGCTATTTGTGTTTGAGGGTGCGACCCGGGCCTGGCGCGAGTTGGAGGTTCAGAACACCTTTGCCGCCGAGGCCTATGTGCAGATCAGCAGCAATCCGCAGGGCCATCTCTACCTGACATTCGACGATTTTGGCGACTCGACGCTTCGGGTTCTCGAAAGCCTCGATGGCGGCCTAACCTGGGAAATCGAGGCGGAGATCGAAGTAGAGGACCGGGTTTTTCCCGCGCTGACACGCATGGCTGCGCCGGAATATTTCACCGAAGACCTGGTGGTGTTCCAGATGGTCCAACCCCGGGAGGGCTCCGATTTCTACGGTGTCAGCGCGGTAACGGTCGACGTCGATGCGGACGGCAGCGTGCTCGTGGAGGGCCTACGCCCTGAACGCGAACACATGTCCGCAGCGCCACAGCCTTGGGTGCCGGGGAAGCATTTGGATGGCGTCGGTTCTCTTTTTGAACGCATTGTCGCAGAGGACACCCTGCTCTGAGCGCATGGCACCCGGCGTCAGGTCTCCTTTCGCCGGGCAGCAATCCCGATCAGAACGGGATCTCGTCGTCGAGATCGTTATGGCGCCCGCCTCCCGCAGGCGCGTTGCCGCTGTCGCCGCCGAACCGGTCATCGCTGTATCCGCCGCCGCCGGACTGGTCCGAGACGTAGCCGCCACCACCGCCCATGCCACCGCCGCCGCCGTCGCGACCGTCCAGCATGGTCAGTTCGGACTTGTAGGGGCGCAGAACGACCTCGGTGGAGTAACGGTCCTGGCCAGACTGGTCCTGCCATTTCCGGGTTTCCAACTGGCCCTCGATATAAACCTTGGAGCCTTTGCGCAGATACTGTTCTGCCACCCGCGCGAGCGGTTCCGAGAAGATCGCGACGGAGTGCCACTCTGTCTTCTCGCGCCGCTCGCCGGTGTTGCGATCCTTCCAGTTCTCGGAGGTGGCAATGCGCAGATTGCAAACCTTGCCGCCATTCTGGAACGTGCGCACTTCCGGGTCGCGCCCGAGATTTCCGACCAAAATGACCTTGTTGACCGAACCTGCCATTGCTGTCTCCCCGCGAATCCCGCGTCTTGTCTCACTGTTTCTGTGGCGAGGTTACACCATCGCCAAACCGTAAAGGAAAGGTCAATGCGCGTCTTGCACCGGGCGGCTTGGCGTTTTTTATCTCAAGCTCTATAACCTCGGGATACCAGGGGAGACAGTGATGACGCCACCATCTCGCGCGAAGGCGCTTGCGACGTTCTGCTTGTCGGCGACCGTGGCTCTTGTCCCGATCGGTCAGGCTCTCGCGGACACCACGCGGTCGACCAATTCACGCGCCTCCCTGTTTTCCTCGCAGACATCGGTCCTCGATCGGCGCGGGGCGACGCAGTATTCGCATTCGGTGCGTCTGCAGCCCCGGTCAATCTCCCGCGACGGCGAGATCCCCTCCTATCGTGGCAGCTATCGGGGGCCCTACCTGGACATGGCGCGCAACGCGGCGCGTCGGCATGGCATCCCCGAGGACCTGTTCCTGCGCCTTGTCCAGCAGGAGAGCGGCTTCAACCCCAAGGCGGTGTCGCACAAGGGGGCCATCGGGCTGGCGCAACTGATGCCGGGCACGGCGCGCATGCTGGGCGTGAACCCCCATGATCCGCAACAGAATCTCGAAGGCGGTGCGCGCTATCTGCGGACGCAATACCTGCGGTTTCGCAACTGGCGCTTGGCTCTGGCCGCCTACAACGCGGGCCCCGAGGCTGTCGCACGCCACAACGGCGTGCCCCCCTTCGAAGAGACGCGCAACTATGTGCGGCGCATCCTCGGCACGCTCTGAGCGGCGCTAGCCGTCCGACCAGTTCGGCGGGCGTTTATCAAGAAATGCGGCGATCCCTTCCTCGGTGTCGCGCAACGCCATGTTCTTCACCATGACATTCCCTGTAAACGCATACGCGTCGGCGAGGCTCATCTGTGACTGCTCGTAAAAGGCCCTTTTGCCGATGGCGACCACGGCCCCGCGCTTCTCGGCCACTTTGGTGGCAAGCGCGTTTGTCTCCGCCTCCAGATCTTCGGTTGGCACCACCCGATTGACCAAGCCGAGAGCCTGCGCCTTCTGCGCCTCGATCATCTCGCCGGTCGTCAACAACTCAAAGGCCTGCTTGCGCGGAATGTTGCGGCTGAGCGCCACCATCGGGGTCGAACAGAACAGCCCGATATTCACGCCGTTCACCCCAAATCGCGTCCCCTCGGCGGCAACGGCCATATCGGCGGTGGCCACCAATTGGCACCCCGCCGCCGTGGCGATGCCGTGGACCTGGGCGATTACCGGCTGGGGCAGAGCTTGCAGTCCCATCATCATGCGCGCGCATCGATCGAAGAGATCCTTGAAGGCCGCGGCCCCACCATCCTCGGACTGCCGCGCGGTCGTCATCTCCTTGAGATCATGGCCCGCGCAGAACGCCCGTCCGGCCCCGCGCAGCACGACCACCCGGGTGGTGCGGTCCTCGGCCAGTGTGTCGATCTGTGCCTGCAGCGCAGCCAGCATCGCGTCCGACAACACGTTCAGGCTCTGCGGTGCATTCAGCGTCAACGTTGCGATCCCGTCCGCATCGCTGCGTAAAAGAAGATCCTCGGCCATCTTGTCCTCCCGTTCATTTGGCGCGACCTTACGGGGCAAAAGGGCAGGGGGACAAGATGAGCGTCAAGATGGATGGACCCGCGCTGGAAGGGTTTCTGCAAGAGGCCTTTCCGCAAGTCGCCGAGGATTTCCGCATCGAAGAGGTCGCAGCAGAGCAAATGCGCGTGCGCCTCGTGATAACCGAGAAACATCTGCGCCCCGGCGGGACCGTGTCGGGTCCCTCGATGTTCGCACTGGCGGACGTCGCGCTTTACCTGATGGTGCTGGCGCGGCTTGGGCCCGTCGCTTTGGCGGTGACCACCAACTGCAACATCGACTTCATGCGAAAGCCGGCGGCGGGAAAGGACCTGATTGGCGAGGCGCGCCTGCTCAAGCTCGGGCGCAGCCTTGCGGTGGGCGATGTGCTGATCCGCTCGGAAGGCTCCAAGGCTGTCGTGGCCCGGGCTTCGCTGACCTATTCGATTCCGCCTTCGAGCTGAAAACCCGTACGACCGGTCGCCTGAAATCCAACCAACGAGCGGTCTGGCGGCTTCTGTCGGTTCCAAATATCGATAATTATGTGGGGTAAAATGATACCTTATTTCCAGTCCGTTGTTTTGCAACATAAAATCCCGCAAGAGCGCTCTTGACGCGACCGTCAGAACCCTTAGAACCGCGGCATCCAACCGGGCCCAGCCCGGCAACCGTTCTGATAGGGCGCGACTATGAAAACCTTTACCGCAAAACCGGCGGATATCGAGAAGAAGTGGATCCTGATCGACGCCGAAGGCATCGTTCTTGGCCGCCTCGCCTCGATCGTCGCCACCCGCCTGCGTGGCAAGCACAAAGCCACCTTCACCCCGCATATGGACATGGGTGACAACGTTATCGTCATCAATGCGGACAAGATCCAGCTGACCGGCAACAAGCGCAACAAGCCGAACTACTGGCACACAGGCTACCCGGGCGGGATCAAGTCCCGCACCACGGGCCAGATCCTCGAAGGCAAGTTCCCCGAGCGTGTTGTCACTCAGGCCGTCAAGCGCATGCTGCCCGGCGGTCCGCTCTCGCGCCAGCAGATGACCAATCTGCGGGTCTATGCCGGCGCCGAGCATCCGCATGAGGCACAGAGCCCCGAAGTGCTGGATCTCGCGTCCAAGAACCCCAAGAACACCCGGAGCTGAGTAGATGGCTGAAGAGATCAAATCCTTCGACGACCTGAGTGCCGTCGCTGAGGGCTCCGTCGCCGAGGCGACCCCCGAAACCACCGTCTCGCGCGAACCTGTCCGCGACGACCTGGGCCGGTCCTATGCGACTGGTAAGCGGAAGGACGCGGTTGCCCGTGTCTGGATTCGTCCGGGCTCCGGCAAGATCACCGTGAACGGCAAGTCCATGGACACCTATTTCGCGCGCCCGGTGCTGCAGATGATCCTGCGCCAGCCGTTCCAGGTCGCCGGGGTCGAGGACCAGTTCGATGTCACCGCCACGGTCAAGGGCGGTGGGCTGTCGGGTCAGGCCGGTGCCGTGCGTCACGGTGTATCCAAGGCGCTGCAGCTCTATGAGCCCTCCCTGCGTGGCGCGCTCAAGGCGGCGGGTTTTCTGACACGCGACAGCCGCGTGGTCGAGCGGAAGAAATACGGCAAGGCCAAGGCCCGGAAGAGCTTCCAGTTCTCCAAGCGCTGAGTTCCGATTGCATTCGAGCTTGCGAAGGGCGTGCCGGTGGCGCGCCCTTTTCGCTGCTCGCCCCTTGACCCTGCACGGGGCATCCGGTTCTCTCGCCGCGCCAGCCGTCGCTCGCAGACTCGCACAGCAATTATGGAGTTTAGCCGATGTTTCTCACCATGAACCGTTTTCGTGTCAAAGCCGGTCAGGAAGACACGTTCGAAGATGTCTGGAAGTCCCGCGACAGCCACCTGAAAACCGTGGATGGTTTCGTATCCTTCCACCTCATGAAGGGCGAAGAGAGCGATGGTGTCCGCCTCTATGCGTCGCACACCCTGTGGCGCGATCGGGCAGCGTTCGAAGGCTGGACCAAATCCGAAGCTTTCCGCATGGCTCACAAGGGCGCGAAATCCAGTGCGGAGCTATATGATGGCCCCCCCGTTCTGGAGGTCTTCGACAGCGTGCAGGAGCTGAGCTAGTCTCCCGGCATCTTGTCCGCAGGAAAGGCGCGGTATGCAAAACCTCAGGTCAGTGAAACTGTCTTTGCAGCGTGGCCTGAGCATCCTCGGGTTGAAACAGGTGCCCAGTCGTTTGGCGTTAACGCTAAAAAACGAGGGCCTGACATATCTAAATAACGACAAACTGCTGCGGATCGAGGCGGCGACGGCAACCGTCGACGCCGAAAAGGTACCCGGTTGCTTTGTCGAATTCGGCGTCGCCCTTGGCGGTTCGGCGGTGCTTCTGGCGCATTCGGCGCGCGCGGGGGGCAGGTCGTTTCACGGGTTCGACGTCTTTTCCACCATACCAGAGCCGACCTCTGACAAGGACGATGCAAAATCCAAATAACGTTATGAAATGATCGCTTCGGGCGCATCCCGTGGCATAAACGGGGGACTGTATTACGGCTATATGGATGATCTCCACGAGAGGGTCTGCGCCACGATGGCCGCCCATGATGTGCCGTTGAAGGATGAGGCGGTCGCCCTGCACCGTGGATTGTTCGAAGACACCGTACCTACGGTGCCCCTCGCTCCGGTTGCCTTCGCCCATGTGGATTGTGACTGGTACGATCCCGTGAAGTTCTGTCTCGAGCAGACGCACGCTGCTCTTTCGCCAGGGGGGCGCATCGTTCTGGACGACTATCATGACTATGGCGGCTGCCGGACCGCGACGGACGAATTCCTTGCTGCGCATCCCGAATACACTGTTCTGGAAGGGCGCAACCCCGTGCTGATAAAACAGCCGCAAGTCTGAGCCGCATCCAAAGCAGCCGCTGCATGCATGAAACCTCTTGTTCCCGCCGAGGCAACTCCGCATCCTGCAATGGGCAGGGAACTGAAAAAATGACAACACGAAACACGACAGCGCTGCGCAGTGAGGCCATGCAAGGCTATGTCATGGTCAGCCCGCCGCTGATCTTTACGATTCTGCTGCTTGCCGTTCCCCTCGTTGCAATTCTGGTGCTCAGTTTCTGGACCCAGAACTTCATGGAGTTCGATCGCAGCTTCACCTTGGCGAACTACCGGGAAGCGGTCACAGACCCGATCTATGGCACGCTGATGGGCCGGTCCCTGTGGATCGCCGGGATGGTGACTGTGGTGACCGTGGTGCTGGCCTTTCCCATCGCCTATTTCGTGTCCTTCCACGTCCCGCAGAACCGTAAGGCGCTATGGATTTTTCTGATCACGGTCCCGTTCTGGACCTCCTACCTGCTCCGCGTGTTCCTTTGGAAGGTAATCCTCGGCTTCAACGGAGTTCTCAACTCTGGTCTGCAAGGGCTTGGTATCATTGAGGAGCCACTGACTTTCCTGCTCTATAACGCCAATGCGGTCGTGATCACGCTTGCCCACGCTTACGCGCCCTTCACGATCCTGCCGATCTACGTGGCGCTCGAGAAAATCGACCGCTCCCTGCTGGAGGCCGCGCGCGACCTGGGCGAGAGCGCCTGGGGCGCGTTTTGCCGGATCACGCTGCCCCTAGCCATGCCCGGGATCGTGGCCGCGACCCTGATTGTGTTCATTCCGGTGATCGGCGACTACGTTACACCCCGGCTTGTTGGGGGGCCTGACGGTCTGATGATCGCCAACATGATCCAGACCCAGTTCCTGCGTCTGAATGATGCGCCCATGGGCGCGGCCCTGGCGGTCTCGGCCATGACCATCGTCAGCGCCATCGCCCTGCTTGTGGTGTTTGTGACCCGCAACTTCGGGCGGGCCCCCAAATGAGCCGCCGGGTGTTGTGGACCTATGCGGTGGTGTATCTGGTTTTCCTCTACCTGCCGGTGGCCTTGCTGCCGGTTTTCGCTTTCAACGACAGCACAATCATCGCCTTTCCACTCAGTGGTTTCACTACAAACTGGTTCGTGGAACTGACCCAGATCCCGGCGTTGCATGACGCGGTGCGCAACTCGCTGATCATCGCGCTGTCGACGGCCGTGTTTTCCACAGCGCTCGGAGTGTTTGCGTCGCGTGCGGCCACGCGGTTCGAGTTTCCCGGCAAGGCGGGGATCATGGGATTCATCATGATCCCGCTGGTGCTGCCCGAGATCATTGTCGCGGTCTCATTGCTGGTCGTGCTGCTGCAAATGGGCCTCAACCTGTCGCTCTGGGCGGTTATCCTTGGGCATACCCTGATCTGCACACCGTTCTGCATTGCCATTCTGTCGAGCAGCTTCAGCGGCCTCGACAGGTCGCTCGAAGAAGCCGCCATCGATTTGGGCGAGACGCGTCTCAGCGCGTTCCGGCTCATCATTTTGCCGCTGGTGGCCCCCGGCATCGTCGCCTCGCTTCTTATCTCGTTCACCATTTCACTGGACGAGTTCATCATTGCCTTTTTCCTGACCGGCACCGACCCGACCTTGCCGGTCTATATCTGGAGCCAGCTACGCTTCCCGCAGAAGCTGCCTGTGATCATGGCGCTGGGAACGATCCTCATTTTGCTGTCTCTCGTTCTGATCATCACCGCCGAAGCCTTCCGCCGACGCGGCTTGCGCAAGAGCGGCCAGACCGACACCGGAGGGTTCTTGTGACCGCACCCCTGATCCGCATCCAGAACGTCCAGAAATACTACGGCAGCTATCACGCCCTGCGAGATGTCTCGGTTGATATCGGCGCGGGGGAGTTTTTTTCACTGCTTGGCCCATCCGGCTGCGGAAAAACGACCCTGTTGCGCACCATCGCCGGTTTCGAGGAATTCGAGAGTGGTACACTCACCCTCGGCGGCGTGGACATGGTGGGGGTGCCCGCCAACAAGCGGCCCACCAATATGGTGTTCCAAAGTTATGCGATTTTCCCGCATCTCAGCGTCGGCGACAACGTGGGCTTCGGCTTGAGGCGACGCACCGACCTGACCGGGGAGGCGCGCGCCAGTCTCGTCGCCGACGCCCTGCACATGGTGGGTTTGAAGGGCTATGGCGCGCGCGCGGCCCATGCACTCTCCGGTGGGCAACGGCAGCGTGTGGCGCTCGCGCGGGCGCTGGTGCTGAAACCCAAGGTCCTGCTGCTGGACGAACCGCTATCGGCCCTCGACAAGAAGATGCGCGAGCAGATGCAGACCGAGCTGCGGCGGCTGCAGCGCCATGTCGGCATCACCTTCATCCTGGTGACCCACGACCAGGAGGAAGCCTTGACCATGTCGGACCGGATCGCGGTGATGTTCGAGGGACGCATCGCGCAGCTCGCCACCCCTCAGACGCTTTATGCGCAACCCGCAAGCCGGGCGGTGGCCGAATTCATCGGTACGATGTCCTTCCTGCCCGCGCAGATCAGCGGCGATCGGGCTGATGTCGCCGGTCTCGGCACGGTGCCGGTGACGGCGGATCAATGTGCTGAGGGCGCCACGGGGACCTGCGTGGCGGGCGTGCGCCCCGAAGGCATGGCGCTCGATTTCGACGAGACCGGGCAGGGCACCCCGGGCGAGGTCGTCGAGCGGGAGTATTTCGGGGACATGACCAGCTACCATGTCCGCCTCGACGGGACCGATCGCCTGGTTGAGATCGCCATGAAGAACGGGCCCGGCATTCCTGTGCTCGATCCCGGCGCGCGCACCCGGGTCCAATGGTCGCCCGAGGCACTGCGCTATTTCGCAGCCTGATTGCCCAGCCCCGCTCAGTCGTCCGGCGCGATCAGTCCCAGCCCGCGCAAGTAGATCCCGATCCCGGTTTCCAGAAGATCCTCTGGCGGGAAGGGGGCTTTGGACCCCGGCGCGCCACGGGCGAAAAGTTCCACAACCCCGTGGCTCATGGCCCAGATATGCGCCGAAAACATCGAAGCCGGCGGGCGCTTGTCCTCTGGAATATGCTTGGACAGTTCCTCCGCTGCGCGCTCCAGAACCTGCCGAGACCGGGCCGACGCGGTGGCCAGCTCCGGTGTTGCCTGGTTCGAAATCCCGCTCTCGAACATCGCCATGTAGTGCCCGGGATGCTTGCGTGCAAAAGCGAGATAGGCCCGACCCGTCGCCTCGAAGGCCGCCAACGCCGAGGGCTGTCCGGCGTTGAACGCATACTCCATAAGGTCCGCAAAAATGGAATGCCCTTGCACGGCGATTTCGATGATCAACTCGTCCCGGCCGGAGAAATGGCGATAGACCGCTGCCGGGGTCACGCCGGCATTCTTGGCTGCCTCGGACAGGGTGAATCCGGTCGGCCCCTTCTCCTCGATCAGCTTGAGGGCGGCATCGACGAGCGCCGCACGCAAATTGCCATGGTGATAGCCGCGTTTAGGCATCCCAGATGTCCGGGCCTCCGCTGACCTGCGGGTCGAGGGCAGAAACAAGCTGTGTCTTCTTGCCGGTATAATCCAGACCCGAGAGGATTTGACGGATCGCGGCAAGACGCGCACGCCGCTTGTCATCGCTGCGAATGATCGTCCATGGCGCGACCTCGGTGTGACTTCGGGTCAGAGTCTCGGAAATCGCGCCCGTATAGGCATCCCATTTCTTCAGCCCCTCCACGTCGATCCAGCTCAGCTTCCATTGCTTGAGCGGATCCTTCTCGCGTCTCAGGAAACGGCGCAGCTGTTCGGCGCGTCCGACGTTGAGCCAGAATTTGACCAGGTGAATTCCCTCATCCACCAGCATGGCTTCGAACTCCGGCAGCTGGCGAAAGAACGCCTCCCGTTCGGAGGGCGCGCAGAACTCAAAGACATGCTCCACCACGCCGCGGTTATACCAGCTGCGGTCAAACAAGGTGATCTCACCACCTGCGGGCAATTGTCTGATATAGCGCTGAAAGTACCATTCCGATGCTTCGCGGTCCGTGGGCTTGGAAAGGGCCACCACCCGCGTGGAACGCGGATTGAGATGAGCGCGCACGCGCTTGATCGTGCCGCCTTTTCCGGCCGCATCGCGCCCCTCGAACAGCACGCAGACCCGCGCGCCGCTGTCCTTGACCCAGGACTGCAGCTTGACCAGTTCGATCTGCAGCGCCCTCAGGGTGTCCTCGTAGTCGTCCTTGTCCATGCGCGTCGCGTAGGGGTAGGTCGGTGACAGGATCTCTCCTTTCTTGGCACCGGCCAGTGCCGCCTGGACATCCGGCGGCGCATCATGGGTCGCAAAATGGGAGATGGCACCATCGAAGGGCAGGGACATCGGGACGGTCCTCGTCTCAGGGGCGCGCAGATCCGAAGGGCGCCTGTCACGGTCGTCCGGGCAGTATGACGATTGCGCGGCTCAGCGCAATCCGGAGGCCCGTGCCGCCCGCGCCACTGCCGCGACGACTGCCTCCTGTTCGGCGTGATGCGGCATGTGGCCCCGACCTTCCAGCAGCACGAGGTTGCCATTGGGCAGGATTCGCGACATCGGGATCGCGTGCACCGTTTCGGGCACCACCTTGTCGGCGGTCCCGTGCAGGATCTCGACCGGCAAGGTGAGCCCCGGATATTTCTGAGACATGACTTGAATATGAGGCTTCAAGCCATTGACCTGGCGTGCATTCGTGCGGACCTGCGCAGGCCGCAGTGTCAGATCGACGCCGACATAGTCGATATACCCTGTCGGCAGCGGGTCGGGATTGAACAGCGATTGCGCGAAATCGGGCGCCCGGCTGCGCGGCACGAGAGCTACCAGCAACGGCACCAGCGTGGCGCCCCCAAGATCGCTCGACGCAATGCTGTACCAAGGACCCAGGCCTCCGGGCCAGGGCATCGTCGCACCGCCCAGGGTCACGACGCCCGCGGCCTGGTCCGGTCGTTCCAGCGCCCAGGCCATGGCAACGGACCCGCCGAAGCTGTGCCCGACGATTATCGCCCGATCCACGCCGCGCGCGTCCAGCGCCTTGGCCAGATGGCGCGCCTGTTCCTGCGGACTTTCGCCGCGGTCATGCAGGCGATCGGAATAGCCCAAGCCGGGCCGATCGAACGCCAGCGTACGGAACCCCGCCTCGTTGAGATGCCCGGTCAGATCGAAGGTCAGGTCGCGCAGATTGCCCGACGCGCCGTGCAGCAGCACGACCGCAGGCCCGCGTCCGGCCTCGGCCACATGCACGGTCTTGCCATCCACCTGGATCAGGTCGCCAAGCGGCGGGGTTTTGTCAGAACGTGTCACGGTGTCCTTGCCGGTCGCAGCGCAGGCCGTCAGTCCCGCCAAAGCGGTCACTCCGATGGCTGCCTTAAGTACCGATCTTCTCGAGGTCATATTCGGTGGTCTGGTATATCTCGTTCAACCAATTGCCATATAGAAGATGTGCATGCGATCTCCACCGATTGAGCGGTGCGCGAGCGGGGTCGTCGTCGGGATAGTAATTCGTGGGCACGTTGATCGGCGTGCCGTTCTCCACATCCCGGTCGTATTCTTCCTTGAGCGTGCCGGTGTCATACTCGAAATGGTTGAAGATATAGAGCGCGCGGTGCCCGGGGTCCTCGACCAAGCACGGACCGACCTCGGGCGAGCCCAGGAGTGTGGTCAAACCGGGTACCGCGTCGATCTCCGATTGTTTCATCTCGGTCCAGCGGCTCACGGGAATGACGCAATCGTCCGAAAACCCGCGCAGGTAGGGGGAGGCGGGTGCAAGGTTGCGGTGCCGGAAACAGCCGAACGCCTTGGCGGGGAGGATGTGCTTCTGCACTCCGTGGAAATGGTTGATCATCGCCATCCCGCCCCAGCAAACGCCGAAGGTCGCGTGCACATTGGTCTGGGTCCAGGCGAAGACCTCGCGCAGCTCGTCCCAGTAGGTCACATCCGCGAACTCCAGATGTTCGATCGGGGCGCCGGTGATGATCAACCCGTCGAACTTGCGGTCTCGGACCTCGGCGAAGGGACGATAGAACGCCTCCATATGCGCGGCTGAGGTGTGTTTGGACTGATGCTCGGTCATCCGGATCAGGGTCAGGTCGATCTGCAGGGGCGTGGCGCCGATCAGCCGGGCGAACTGGGTCTCGGTCTGGATCTTCTTGGGCATCAGATTGAGAAGCCCGATCTGCAGGGGCCGGATGTCCTGACGATCCGCGCGCCCCTGGCCCATGACCATCACTCCTTCGGAGGACAGCACATCGAAGGCAGGCAGGGTCTCGGGGATCTTGATCGGCATGAGAGGGGTCCGGCTTGTCGCGTGGAGGTGTGGACTTAGGCGTTTGGGCTCCGATTGCCAAGGGCGTGCGCGATCAGTGCCTCGAAATCCGCGGCATCGCGCATCCGGGCGATATCGTCGGCCTCGACCGTCACGCCCCAGTTCTGCGCCATGGCCGCATAGCGCGGCTGACGGTGCGCGAGTGCCTGGGCATAGGTCCAGCGGATGAAGGCGTCCGGGTCTACCGCCTCGGGGGCCACACCATTCTCGGCCAGGTACGTCGCCCACACCCGGTCGAGGAATTCCGGCTGGTAGGCCATGGGCTTCGGGTCCCGGTCGAAACGGCGGATCAGTTCCTCGGTATGGGCCGCGTCACCCTTGATCCAGACCAGCAGCGTCACGGCCGACAGATCGCGGAGCAGCGGATCCTCGGGGTCCTCGGCGTCCACCCATTCGCAGATCGACCCGCCGCTGTCGCACACGAAATGTGGATAGCCATAGAGCGCCTTGGCGCGGTCGATAAAATGTGCGGTGTCCTGCAATGCGGCGATCTCGGCGCGCCGGAATTGCGCCTGCCTGAGGCGGTATTCGTCGATCGGCACGCCCCCCAGCGCGGGATTGCCGGGCTTGCCGAGATAGGTGGAGACTGGTGAGAGGTTCTCCAGCGTGATGTTGGACCCGATATAGATCGAATCCGACATAAGCAGGTCCCGCAGGAAGGGCACCTGCATGGCCTCGCGCTTGAAATTGTCCACGATGTGCTCGCCCATATACCGGGTGCCGATCCGGTAATCGACGGAGTAATGGAACCAGTTGCCGGACTCGCGCAGCCGGTTGGACACGAAAGTCTTGCCAAGGCCGGACATGCCGAACAACAAAACGTGCTTTTCCGGCGCGGAAGCCCAGGCGGCGGGCGTGTCATAGAGCATTGGCGGGCCTCCGTCGCGGGCGAACAAGTGCCCGGGTTCAACCGGAAAGCAGCCGCCGGGTCAAGCGTCCGTCCAGCACGATCAGCCCCAGCGCCAGCAACCCGAAGCCGAGGAACGCATACCCCGGCAGCGCCTCGCCGCGCACCAATGCACCCAGCGTGATCGCCACCGGGGCCACCAGAAGGGTACAAAGCATCAGGTTGCCCGAGCCCGCCGCGGCCAGCACCCGGTAATAGAGCAGATAGGCAAAGGCCGTCGCCACCAGCGCATAGTATCCCACGGCCAGCATCGCGGTACCGGAAGGCAGGGCCGTGGGCACCCCGTCGAACATCAGCGCTCCGGGGATCATCACCAGGCTGGACGCGGTCAGCATGCCGGCCGCCGCCACTTCAGGGGCCAGCCCCTTGAGATGTGTGCGTGCCCAGGCGCCTGCGAACGCGTAGGACACCGTCCCGGCAATAACCGCGAGTTGCGCCAATGATCGCAGATCGAAATGCCGGAAGTTGTGCAAACCGATGGCCGTGGCCACCCCGAGAAATCCGAGGGCGACGCCAAACCCCCGGTTAAGGGTCAGGCGTTCATCGGCGAAGACCAGGGCCGCCACCACCACCCCGAAAACCGCCGTGGCCGCATTCAGGATCGAGGTCAGCCCGGTCTCGATATGAAGCTGCCCCCAGGCCATGAGCGAGAACGGCAAGACGTTGTTCAGAAGGCCCATGACCAGGAACGCGCCCCAAAGCCGCAGATCTCGTGGCACGGCCGTTCCGCGCCACAGGATCACCGCCCACAATACCAGGGCCGCGATGCCCACCCGGTAGGCGACCGAGGTCACGAAAGGGATTTCATCCAGCGCGATCCGGATCGACAGGAAGCTGCCGCCCCAGATCAGTGAAAGCAGGCCCAACTCGGCCCAGGCGCGAAGCGAAAGAGATTTCTGTACCGTCATGGGGCGCATCTACCGCCAAACAATCTGCCCTGCGATCCGAAACCTGCGCAAAGAAAAACCCCACCCACGCGGGGCGGGGTCCTTTTCCGTCGTGGGCGGATCAGAAGTAGTAGCCGATCCGGAACCCGTAGCTGATCGAAGTGTTGTCGCGGAAGTCCGAGACCGGCGTTCCCGGCGGTCCGTTGGGCGCCTAGGACAGGGCATCGCCAAGCCAGCTGTATTCGACACCGCCGGTGATCTTGATGTTGTCCCGGCTGTAGGTCACCCCGAGCGATATTGCGTCGCGACCGTCGATCGGTCCTAGGTTTCCGAAAATATCGCCGCTGTCGGGTTCGTGGATATAGGTGATCGCTCCGGCCCAATTCTCGTTGAAACGTCGCCCGACGCCGATCCTATAAGTGATCGTGTCGCTTTCGTAGGCGGCAAGGGCATAGTCTTGGCCGAGCGATGCGATCCCAGCGGCGTAGACCGGCGGATCGATCTCGAACTCGCTCCAATCGACCCAGCGGATCGAGCCGAAGAGCAGCGTGTTTGCCGCGATTCCGGTTTGCGCCTCGAGATGCACCGACTGCGGGATTGTCGTCTTGAACCCGTCGTCCAGAACGGCAGGCCCGCCCGGGGTCAGGAAGCTCTCGGAAGATTCAAAATTATGGTCGATGGCCGAGTTATAGGTCAGCGCCACCCGCAGACCAATCTCGGGACGTTCATAGGCCGCACCGACCATATAGCCCAACTCGCGGTCGTTGTTGGTCGTCAACTCGTAGCCCGGGATCGTGGGCAGAGCGACGAAGCCCTCCACCTGTTGGGCGCGCAGGCCGCCATAGACGCTGAACCCACCGTCGAACTTGTAGCGCAGCATCGCGGTGAGCGCCCGCGCATCGAGATCCGCCTTGGAGCCTGCAAAGGGATGGCCGGTGCCCTCGGGGTAGCGGATCCGCGCCCCCACGGGCTGGTCGAGGACCAGCGCGGCAACCAGCCGGTCGCTCAGATCGGTCTTGAACGACAGGGTAAAGATGTTCTCCGAGGCGAGCATGTCACCGGTCGACACGGACCGGTCGAGCACAAAATCCCCGCTTGCATCCGGATCAACCTGCCCGAAAGACAGCTCAGCGTAGGTGCCCTCTTCAAAGAGAATCCCAACGCTTTGTGTGGACCGTTCAACTCCACCGCCGAAGGCCTGTGTCGCCAGTGCGACTGCCGTACCACTGGCCAACGCCAGGTGAATTTTTCGCATGTGTTCCATCCCATTTGCGCACGTCTTGCGTGTGCCTGGATCGAAACTTATGCGAATGTGGAAAAAACCGTCAATCTATAACGCGGCGTCAGGACGCGGTTTGGGGCGCTCGACCCAGATATTTATGGCATTTGCGCCGATAATGAGGGCCGCACCCAGGATGAGGCCCAGCCCCAGGGCCTCGTTGTAGAACATGAACCCGACGATGCCGATGAGCGGAAGCCGCAGGAAATCGAAGGGCATCACGATCACGGCGGGGGCGATGCTTAGTGCCGTTGTCAGGCAGAAATGCGCCACCAACCCGCACAGCGCCACAAGGCACAACCAAGGCAGGGTGGTGAGGCTCGGCCAGGTGACCTGTCCGTCATGGAATACCGCCACCAGTCCAAAGCCGCTCTGCATCACCGTCAACCAGAACAGGATGCAGACCGTAGTCTCGGTGCGCGTGAGCTTCTTGGTGAACATGGCGGACCCGGCAAAGCCCAGAGCCGAGAGCGCCGCGCAGATCACCCCGAGGCTGATGCCCGTCACATCGGGTTGCGCGACGATCAGCACGCCACTGAACCCGATGGCCGCCGCCAGCATGCGGCTGCGCGTCAGCCGCTCGCCCAGGATCAGCGGCGCCAGAAGCGTCACCCAGAGCGGTGTGGTGAACTCCAGCGCGAAAAGCTGCGCCAGAGGGATCAGGGGCAGGGCGAAGAACCACAGGTTCTGGCCCGTGAAATGGCACAGGTTGCGAATGCCGTGCAGGCCGAGGCTCCGGGTGGTGACCTCGCCCAACCGCCCGAACGCGCCCGCGATGACCAGCACCAGGCAGATCCCGATCAGCGACCGGAAGAACATGATCTCGAACGTGTCGTGGGTTGTGGATAAGGCGCGTCCCGAGACAGCCATCAGGATGAAGGACCCGATGGCCCCGGTCATCCAAAGGGCCGCCTTGACCGGTTCGTTGCGCGGCGTCATGTCAGCAGCGCGTCCAACCGGGGCCCGCCGAGGCCCAGCGCCGCCGCGACACTGTAGACCGCGCCGCGCACCATGTTTCCGGCCCATTTGATCGGTTCTGCCGCAGCACCCTGCCACTCGATCCGATCCGGATCGGCGGCGACAAGGTCCAGGTCCCGAAACCCGGCCCACCAGAAGGAGGCGATCGACCGCATCCCGTGATAGCGGTGGGTGACCAGCAGCACCGGTTGGTCCCGCAACTCCGGCACGAGGCGCGCGGTGAAAAGCGCGTTCTGCAGGGTGGAGTGGCTTTCGCCTTCGACCATCGCAACCTCCGCGGGCAGGCCCGCGGCAATGGCGGCTTCGGCCATCAACGCGCCCTTCGATGCCGGCTCCAGCCCGCCAAGACCGCCGCTGAAAATCACCTTCGGGGCATATCCGGCCTCGAACGCATCGAGGCCAGCCTGAGTGCGCGCCGCAGTTTGCGGGCTGAGCGTCCCATCCGCGGCGACCCCGTGGGACAACACCACGATGGCAGCATATTCGCTGCGCGCGGGAGGTTCATAGAGAACGATTCCCGCAAAAGTTGCCACCGCGAAGCCCATCAACACCAGCACCCCGATCTTGCAGAGTTGCCAGAGCGCGCGCATCACTCCCATTCAATGGTGCCAGGGGGTTTCGAGGTGATGTCATAGGTCACTCGGTTGATGCCCTGCACCTCGTTGATGATCCGCGTCGCGGTCTCGCCAAGGAATTCATGGGTGAAGGGATAATAGTCCGCCGTCATCCCATCGACCGAGGTTACAGCCCTTAGTGCGCAGGCGTAATCATAGGTCCGTCCATCCCCCATCACGCCCACCGTTCGCACCGGCAGAATAGCGACATAGGCCTGCCAGATCTCGTCATAGAGCCCATGCTTGCGGATCTGGTCGATATAGACCGCGTCCGCTTCGCGCAGGATTTCCAGCTTGGGGCGCGTGATCTCGCCGGGGCAGCGAATCGCGAGACCCGGCCCCGGGAACGGGTGCCGCCCGATGAAGGACGCAGGCAGGCCCAGCTCGTGGCCCAGCGCCCGCACCTCGTCCTTGAACAGCTCGCGCAACGGCTCGACCAGCTTCATGCCCATCTTTTCCGGCAGACCGCCAACATTGTGATGGGACTTGATCGTCACCGACGGCCCGCCCGAAAAGCTGACGCTTTCGATCACGTCCGGATAGAGCGTGCCTTGGGCCAGAAAATCCGCGCCGCCGATTTCCTTGGCCTTGGCCTCGAAAACGTCGATGAATAGCTTGCCGATGATCTTGCGCTTGGTCTCGGGGTCCGATTGCCCGTCGAGCGCCGACAGGAACAATTCCGTCTCGTCCGCATGGATCAGGGGCAGGTTGTAATGCTCCCGAAACATGGTGACGACTTCCTGCGCCTCGTTCTTGCGCAAGAGGCCATGATCCACGAAGACACAGGTCAGCTGTTCGCCGATCGCCTCATGGATCAGCACCGCTGCGACCGAGCTGTCGACACCGCCCGAGAGCGCGCAGATCACCTTGCCATCGCCGACCTGCGCGCGGATTTCGGCAATCGCCTGCTCGCGGTAGGCGTCCATGGTCCAGTCGCCGGTAAACCCGGCCAGGCGCACGAAATTCTCGTAGAGCGTCTTGCCGTTCGGGGTGTGATGCACTTCCGGGTGAAACTGCACGGCAAAGAAATTGCGGGCGAGATCGGCAGTGATCGCGAAGGGGGCGTTGGGCGATGTGCCGTACACCTCGAAGCCCGGCGCGATTCGACTGACATGGTCGCCATGGCTCATCCAGACCTGCTCCCGCCCATCGAGGAACCAGCCATTAAGCAACTCCGGCCGATCACCCTGCGGCGTGACATAGGCGCGCCCGAATTCCGCGGTGCCATGCCCGCGCTCCACCATGCCGCCGAGCATCTGCATCATCACCTGTTGGCCGTAACAGATGCCGAGAATCGGCACGCCAAGCTCGAAAACGCTGGCCGGCGGGCGGGGAGAATTCGCATCGATCACGCTGGCCGGCCCACCCGAGAAGATCACCGCCTTGGGCGCGAAATCGGCGAGAAACGCATCGGTCACGTTCTGGAACGGATGGATTTCGCAATACACGTTCAACTCGCGCAAGCGGCGCGCGATCAGCTGCGTCACCTGGCTGCCGAAATCGATGATGAGGAGGCGGTCATGGTCGAATTGGGTCATGTTTCGGCTTTAGGGCCTTGCGCGGGCGGGTGCAACGGCGGCGCATCGAAAACCGGACACGCCCAGCGACAGATCCACAAATTTGCCCGCCCGGGCGGTGCGATGTCGCTTCCCGCCGCAGAAGGCCGCAAAATGCAGTCCGACGCGCGTTTCGACGGCATAGCCTCGTCACAGGTGCAATCCGGGAGAGTCCAACATGGGTGATGCAGTATCCGTACGACGGCGCGGCCGGAGCGGGGGCGGGGCGGCACGCCGGGCCGAACGCACGGCCATCCGTGTCGATGTCGCGCCCACCATCCATCGGGGGATTCCGACCTTCGACATGCATTCCGACGAAGCGCTCGATATCATCGAGCACAACGCCGAGACTGTGCTCGAAGAGATCGGCGTAAATTTCGTCGACAACCCCGCAGCACTGGCACTTTGGCGCGATACCGGGGCCGATATCCGGGGGGAGCGGGTGCACATCCCCCGCGGTCTTGCCAGGAAGCTTTGCGCCATGGCGCCTGCGCGCTTCACCCAACTGGCGCGCAATCCAGCCCGCTCGGTCGAAATCGGCGGCGACAGCCTGGTGCTTGCACCGGTCTACGGCCCGCCCTTCGTGCGCGACATCGGCGGCGGGCGCCGCTACGCCACGCTTGCCGATTTCGAGACCTTCGTGAAGCTCGCCTACATGTCGCCCTGGCTGCACCACTCCGGCGGCACCGTTTGCGAGCCAACGGATGTGCCGGTGAACAAGCGCCATCTGGACATGCTCTTTGCCCACATGACGCTCAGCGACAAGCCGTTCATGGGATCGGTCACCGAGCCGAGCCGTGCCCAGGACAGCGTCGAGATGTGCGAGATCCTCTTCGGGGCGCAGCGAATGGCCCAGGGGCCGGTGATGACGTCGCTCATCAATGTCAATTCGCCCCTGACCTTCGATGCGACGATGATGGGTGCGCTCGAAGTCTACGCCCGGGCAGGGCAGGCCTGCATCATCTCGCCGTTTATCGTGGGTGGGGCCATGGCGCCGGTCTCGGTCACGGGCACGCTGACACAGGTTCTGGCAGAGGTCCTGGCGGGCGTGGCCTATTCCCAATTGGTCAAACCCGGCGCGCCGGTGATCTTCGGCGCGTTCGTGACCTCCATCGACATGAACTCCGGCGCGCCCACTTTCGGCACGCCTGAGGCGGCACAGATCACCTATGGCGCGGGGCAACTCGCCCGCCGTCTTGGGTTGCCCTATCGGTCCGGTGGTGGATTCTGCGGCTCGAAACTGCCCGATGCCCAGGCCGGTTACGAGACCGCGAATTCCCTGAACGCGGGCCTGCTGGCGGGTGTGAATTTCATGCTGCACGCCTGCGGCTGGCTGGAGGGCGGTCTCGTGGCCAGCTTCGAGAAGTTCGTCATGGATGCCGACCAGTTGGGCACGCTGCACAAGTTGGCCCAAGGCGCGCCCTTCGACGACAACGCCCAGGCGATGGATGCCCTGCGCGAGGTAGGACCGGGCGGGCATTTCTTGGGCTGCGACCACACCCAGAACAACTACAAGCAGGCCTTCTGGCGTTCCGATGTCTTCGATTGCAAACCGTTCGAGACCTGGGCGGAGGAAGGCGCGCGCGATACCCAGGCGCTCGCGGCACAGCGACTCAGCGATTTGCTCGCGCGTTACGAGGCACCGCCGCTCGACCCGGACATCGAGTCGCAATTGAGAACATATATAGAACGTAAAAAGGCGTCCATGCCGGACGCCTTCATCTGAGGGCTCTTTAGAGCTTTTTAACCAACGCGATCGAGCTGCATGAACTCCGGCAGGAGTCGCGTCTCGGCCATGATCGCCGCCAGCACTTCGATATGCCGGGCGACCGAATAGGCAGCCTGTCCTGCCTGCCTGGTTTCCTCCAGCAGGGACTCGATCGCCATCAGCTCTTGCAACGCCTTTGCCGGGCGCGGCGCTTTTTGCTTTTTGATCAGGCGCTTGAGGTCTCTTTCACGGCTGTAGTCGCGCAGGCCGAACCGGGCGGCGCGCATCAGGGTCTGGGGGCGGCGCAGGGTGGAAAGCGAAGCGAGAAGCGGTGTCATGGGCGTGTCCTTGCGTAAAAATCGCAATCAGAAAAACACAACCACAGATTGTGTTGCGTCAGCCCCGTCCGCTGCGTTCGGTTGGTAAACAACTGTTTATCTTTTGAAATTGATTATGGGGATCTCAACGGGATTTAAGATTCCAGTAACCATATCAACCCTAGGTTGCATTCGCCGCAATACGAGGACTGGCATGTCAAGCTTTTCTTCCGCCCCAAACACGCTCATGGACCTGCCAGATTGGGTCCCCACACATGCCCGTCACTACCTGGCCCATACGGAACTGGGTCTGTCGATCCGGTCCGTTGCCCGGGAAGCGGGCTGTGCGGCCTCAACCGTGCTGCGCCAGATCCGCAAACTCGAAACCGAACGGGACGACCCCCTGATTGACGAAGCGCTCGACACCTTGCGTGCGCATTTCACCCCTTCCTCTCCAGCAGAACAGGACGTCATCCCCATGAGCGCCCATCCCCGCATGCTTCTGAAGACCGAGACCGCGAAAATCGAGCGGGAGGCACGCCGCATCCTGCGTCGGCTGTGCGAAAGCGATGCCGTGCTGGCGGTTTCACCGGAAATGGAAAAGGCCGTCGTGCTGCGGATGACCGATGGCATTCCGCGCCGGATTGCCGTGGTCGACCGCGGGATCGCGCAAGCCTTCGCGCTGCAGGATTGGGTCAAGTGCCGCAGCGCGGGCAAGGTGGCGCAATACGAGATCACCCATGCCGGGCGTCTGGCGCTGAAACGTCTTCTGGCGGATGACGCCAAGCGCAAGAGTGGGCTGGACACACCGGAGGTTGCGGCCTTCGCGGAACAGCATCGCGACTGGGGCGAGCGGCAGGTCGTCGCGAGCGACACCGGCGAGACCGCCCGCCTGCGCTACAACCTGGCCGAATCGCCCATGCTCAGCCTTGCCCGGCGTCGGGACAAGGATGGTACGCCGTTTTTGACCGATGAGATGGTTTCTGCGGGTGAACGGTTGCGCGAGGACTTCGAATTGGCGCAAATGGGTCCGCGAACAACTCAGAACTGGGAGAAGTTCTTGACCACGTCCGACCGCAGCAGCTTCCAGCCGGGCTCCGATCACGGCGGTGGGTCTGGTCAGGCCAAGGATCGCGTGCACGCGGCCTTGCAGGAGCTTGGACCGGGGCTGGGCGATGTAGTGCTGCGATGCTGCTGCTTTCTCGAAGGCCTTGAAGCCGCCGAGAAGCGCATGGGTTGGTCCGCGCGCTCGGGCAAGATCGTCCTGCGGATCGCCTTGCAACGGCTGTCCGAATACTACAAGCGTGTACACGGTCAGGGCGGCGGCCTGATCGGCTGACCTGGAGTTTTTCGAACAAGGCAGGTGTGGTGGCTTGCCTTTTTTGCGCGCAGTGTCTCGGGTCAGGGACACTGCGCGTTTTTTCTGCGCATCCCCGGCCCGCGCCTGGGACAGATCGGCGCGTACATGACGGGTATGCACAAAGCGCAGTTACTTTTTTCTTCTGTTTGGTTATGTCTCCTGACCAGAGGAGAGACCCATGCGTGATCTGAAACTGCCCGAACAGCGTCACCCGGAAAAAGCCCACCGTCCGGACAATGCCCAGCCAAGAAAGCCGAGCTGGATCCGGGTCAAGGCCCCCGGCGGCAAAGGGTATACCGAAACCCGTGACATCATGCGCAGCCACAAGCTGACCACGGTCTGTGAAGAGGCCGGTTGCCCCAATGTCGGCGAATGCTGGAGCCAGGGCCACGCCACCATGATGATCATGGGCGAGATCTGCACCCGCGGCTGCACCTTCTGCAATGTCGCCACCGGCAAGCCTGACGCACTTGACGCCTTCGAGCCGGGCCGCGTGGCCGATGCGGTCAAGAAGCTCGGACTGAACCACGTGGTCATCACCTCCGTGGACCGTGACGATGTCGAAGACGGCGGGGCGGAGCATTTCGCCATGACCATCCGCGCAATTCGCCGTCACGCCCCGGACACCACCATCGAAATCCTGACGCCCGATTTCCTGAAATGTGCGCCCGAGGCGCTGGAAACCGTGGTCGCGGCCCGGCCGGACGTATTCAACCACAACCTTGAAACCGTGCCGGGGCTCTATCCCACCGTGCGGCCCGGCGCGCGCTACTTCCACTCCCTGCGGCTGTTGCAGCGGGTCAAGGAACTGGACCCGTCCATGTTCACCAAATCGGGAATCATGGTGGGCCTGGGCGAAGACCGGCAGGGCGTGATGCAGGTGATGGACGACATGCGCGCAGCGGATGTCGATTTCCTGACCATCGGCCAATACCTGCAACCGACGCCCAAGCACCACGCGGTCGACCGGTTCGTCACGCCCGAGGAGTTCAAGGCCTACGAGAAGGCGGCCTATGGCAAGGGCTTCCTGATGGTCTCGGCCACGCCCCTTACCCGGTCGAGCTATCACGCCGGCGACGATTTCGCCCGTCTGCGTGCGAACCGAATGGCTCGGCTCGCCGAAGCCTGAGCGTCCGGCAAATCCTGATCCGACCTGACCAAGGCCGCGCCCCAGGGGTGCGGCCTTAACCATGCGCGCCTAAACTCCCTGAATTTGCGATAGATTCGCGTAAAATGCCAGTCAAATGCCCCGTGTTGTGACGAGTCGTCGGGGCCGTACGAGTGTTTCGAGTTTTGGAGGCTGCCATGGCCTATCTGCGCAGTGGGATGCGGGGGATACTCTGGGTCCTGTACCGAGTATTCGGTCTGGCCTGTATCGGGCTCGCTGCGCAGATGGGGCTGCTTATCGCGCAGTTCGACAGCAGCTATATGCCACGGGCAGAGCAATGGCCCTATCTCATCGCATTCCTCTTGCTGTTGTGCGGGGGGCTGGTCCTGCTGCCGTCGACCACCCCTGTCTGGATCAAGCAGGTCCGCTCCCCGGCCAGCGCAGGTTTGGCGATCGCCAGCCTTGTCGCACTCTGGGCGGCGGTCCTTGCGGGTGTGAACATGCTCGTGGCGGCAGGGGTCTTGGTGCTGGCCTCGCTTGACATAAGCCGGCTCTTGCAAGGCGTCAGTGTCCTCGTGCTCACCGGTGTGCTCTGTGCCGGGGGACTTGGGTTGATTTCGCCTGGAAAGGTGTCGCGCAGGGTCCCGATCATGGACGCGGCCGCCGCCCGGCGTGGTAAACTGCACCCCCTGCCGAACGCCTCGCGCTATCGCTAGAACCGCGGCGGGCGCGGCCATTCCGGCGACAGGCTCTCTGGCCAGCCGAAGACAAGCTCGACCCCGTAGATCGCCGCACAGATACCGATCACCACGAAAACCAGCTTGACCAAGCCCGGCGAGGGCGGGTGACGCACCCACCGTGCCATCCGCAGGAACCAGCCCATGTTCATGGCGTCGTCTCCGTCACACCCGCCTCACAGCTTCCGAACCTTGCCGATATAGGGCAGGTTGCGGTTGCGCTGCGCGTAATCGATGCCATAGCCGACGACGAATTCGTCCGGAATCTCGAACCCGATCCAGGTTGCCTGCACATCGACCTCGCGCCGTGTGGGCTTGTCCAGCAAGCAGATGGTCTCCATCCGTCGCGGCTCCCGCGAGGCGAGCAGGCGCGTGACATGGGACAGGGTAAAGCCCGTATCTACCAGGTCCTCGACCACCAACACATCGCGCCCGGCAATCTCGCCGCGCAGGTCTTTCAGGATCCGCACCTCCCGCGAGCTTTCCATGCCGTCGCCATAGGACGATGCCTCCAGGAAATCGACCTCAACCGGCAGATCCAGCTCCCGTACCAGGTCCGCGATGAACACGAATGACCCGCGCAGCAACCCGATCACGATCAGCTTGTCCGTGCCTGCAAAGGCCCTTTCGATCTCACGTGCAAGCGCCTCGACCCGGGCGGCAATCGCCTTGGCCGAGATTATCTTGTCGATGACATATTCGTCGTGCTTCATCCCGTCCCCTTGATTTCCGGCGCATGTTGGCCGAAATCACCTGCCACTGCCACGGAAAACCGTACAAAATACTTGAGGCCATGCCGCAGCATTCCGAATCCCGTACCCTGCCATATAGCGCCGCGCAAATGTATGCGCTGGTCGCGGACGTGGCCGCGTACCCGAAGTTTCTGCCTTGGTGCGCGGCGGCGCGCATCCGGTCGGTACGCGACACCACCACCGGCTCGGAAATGCTCGCGGACCTGGTGATCTCCTTCAAGGTGTTCCGCGAAAAGTTCGGCTCCCGAGTGTGCCTCGTGCCGGCCGACAACCGGATCGACACCGAGTATCTCGATGGCCCGTTTCGGTACATGCAGTCGCGTTGGGTTTTCACCGATCTCGACGAGGGCGGCTGCAAGGTCGATTTCTCGACCGATTTCGAGTTCAAGAACCGGGTTTTGCAAAGCGTGATCGGCGTTGTCTTTCACGAGGCGATGCAACGCATCGTGCGCGCCTTCGAAAAACGCGCCGAGGCGCTTTACGGCCCCGCTGCGGCCTGAGCCGCCGACAGGATCAGCGCCAGCGCGTGATCCCGCGCCGCTGTGCGCACCGCAGCCCGGCCAAGTGCGCCGAACTCCACCGTTTCAGACCGAAGGGGCGTAGCGGGCCCCACAATCGCAAAACAGACGCGGCCTTCGGGCTTGAACTCCGACCCGCCGGGGCCCGCAATGCCCGTGATCGCCACCGCGATATCCGCGCGGGCGGCGACTTGGGCGCCCGCCGCCATCTCGCGCGCCACCTCTTCGGACACGGCGCCATGGGCTTCCAGCGTGGGTGCTGTCACACCCAGCATCTCGGTCTTCGCAAGGTTCGAATAGGTCACGAAGCCGCGCTCGAACACGGCCGACGACCCGGCGATATCCGTGATCGCCGCGGCCACCATCCCGCCCGTGCAGCTTTCGGCGCAACTCACCGTCAGCCCGCGCGCCGTGCAGAGCGCGACGATTTCCGCAGCACTCATACCAGCACCCCATGGGCAAGCGCGGCCAAGACGGCGACGCAGAGCGCGGCCATCACCCCGGCCACCACATCGTCCAGCATCACGCCCCAGGCGTCATGGCGGCGGTCGGCCCAGCCCACGGGACCCGGTTTCCAGATGTCGAACAGCCGGAACAGCACGAAGGCCGCGATCCAGCCGGGCCAGAGCGCCAGCATGTCGACCCCGGCGAACTGCGCCCCGTAGGATACCGGCCAAAGTGCGATCCACTGGCCCGCCACTTCGTCGATCACGATCTCCGAAGGGTCGTGGTCCTCCGCGCCCGCGGTCGCGGCCCTCGTGGCCCACCAGCCGACGAAGAACACCGCAACGCTTGCCAGCGCCAGCAGGGTGAACCCGCCCAGCACATGCAGCGCCCAGGCCAGGGGCAGGGCGGCCAGCGACCCCCAGGTCCCCGGCGCGGGGCGCAGCAATCCGACCCCGAAGACTGTGGCAATCGCCCGGCTCATGTCCGCACCAATGTGACCGTGGCCAGGGCCGCGATCCCTTCCTCGCGCCCGGTGAAGCCCAGCCGCTCCGACGTGGTCGCCTTCACGCTCACCTGATCCGGTTGCAGCCCCATCAATTCGGACATTTTCGCTTTCATTACGGCATGGTACGGTCCGATCTTCGGGCGCTCACAGACCAGCGTGCAGTCCATATGCGTGATGGTGTAGCCCCGCTCAGCGGCCAGAGCGACCGCGTGGCGCAGAAAGATCTCGCTCGCCGCGCCCTTCCATTGCGGATCGCTGGGCGGGAAGTGCTGGCCGATATCGCCATCCCCCAGCGCGCCATAGATCGCGTCCGTCACCGCGTGCATGCCCACATCTGCATCAGAATGCCCCATCAGCGCGCGGTCATGGGGGACCTCCACGCCGCACAGGATCACCGCGTCGCCGGTGCCGAACCGGTGCACGTCGTAACCATTGCCGGTGCGAATATCCATCTTGTCCCTCTCTTTCAGCAGGGCCGCCGCGCGGGCGAAGTCCTGCGGGTAGGTAATCTTGAAGTTCTGCTCGTCGCCCGCGACGATCGCCACCGGCATACCCGCGGCGCGGGCGATCTCCACATCATCCGCCGCCGCCCCGGTGGCCGCCGCATGGGCGTCCCGGATCGCACCGGCGTGAAAACCTTGCGGGGTCTGCGCGCGGTAGAGCCCGTCGCGCGGCTGCATCCCCGTCACCCGATCCCCGGCCCCGGTCCAGAGCGCGTCGACCACCGGCAGGGCAGGGGCCGCCGCCCCGGTCTCGATCACCCCCGCGACAACCCGGGCGATCAGGTCGGCCGACACCACCGGCCGCGCCGCATCGTGGATCAGCACGATCGCCTCCGGGTCGGCCACCGCCGCGAGCGCACAGGCGACCGACGCGCTCCGCGTCGCACCTCCGGACACGCAGCGCAGCGGTTTGGCCGCGGTCAGCGTGGCTGCCAGGTCCATATCCTCCGGGTGCAGCACCACCAGCAGCTCCGACACCTGCGTCGCCCGGTCGAATGCCGCCAGCGTCCAGTCGATCACCCGGCGCGCACCAAGCGGTCGCCATTGCTTGGCAAGCCCACCGCCCGCGCGTGTGCCGCGCCCCGCCGCGACAAGAATGGCCGTAACATTGGGCGTCAAGACATGCTCTTCTCTCGGTGAAATCCGCTCCGTTCCTAGGACTCTGTGCGACAAGGCGCAATCCTCAAGCGGACCCCGGGGGAAAAGTGCCTAAAAACGATGCAGTTTAAGAATCCGTGTCCTATTTATGGTCGACGCCGTTGCCGCAGGGCCGCAAACCCGGTAGCCGGTGAAGACATGCACAAGGATTAAGCGTTTGACCGTTCTCTTGGCAGAGCAACCGCTGGCAAACCCGGTTCTTCTCGCGCCCATGGCGGGGATAACGGACTTGCCGTTTCGAAATGTCGTGTCCCGCTTCGGGGCCGGTCTCGTGGTGTCCGAGATGGTCGCCAGTCAGGAAATGGTACAGGCCAAGGCCTCCGTCCGGGCGCGGGCCGAACTGGGGTTCGGCGCGCAGGCCACCGCCGTGCAACTCGCCGGGCGAGAGGCATACTGGATGGGCGAGGCCGCGCGGTACGTGGCCGACCAGGGCGCGCGCGTCATCGACATCAACATGGGCTGCCCGGCCAAGAAGGTCGTCAATGGCGCGTCGGGCTCGGCGCTTATGCGCGATCTCGACCACGCGCTGACCCTGATCGACGCGGTGGTGGCGGCGGTGGATGTGCCCGTGACGCTCAAGACCCGGCTGGGCTGGGACGACGACTGCCTCAACGCACCTGACCTGGCGCGCCGGGCCGAGGCCGCGGGCATCGCCATGGTCACGATCCATGGGCGCACACGCTGCCAGTTCTACAAGGGCGCGGCTGACTGGACCGCCATCGGGCGTGTCAAACGCGCGGTGTCGATCCCGGTGATCGCGAACGGCGATATTGTCGATACCGCCGCCGCGGCGCAGGCCCGCGCGGCCTCTGGCGCCGACGGCCTGATGGTGGGGCGCGGCGCGCAAGGACGCCCCTGGCGGCTGGCCGAGATCGCCGCTGCCCTCTATGGCGCGCCCGCGCCCGACATCCCCAGTGGCGACGCGCTGGTCGATCTGGTTCTCGCCCATTTCGAGGCCATGCTCGCCTTCTACGGCCCCGAACTTGGCCTGCGCACCGCGCGCAAGCATCTCGGCTGGTATATGGAGGCACGGCCCGACGGGTTCAGCCCACCGAAATCCCTGCGCCGCGCGATCCTCACCGCCACCGACCCGGCAACGGTCCGCAGGCTCGTGCCGGCGGCGCTCACCGACGCTGATACGACGCAGGTGGCCGCATGACCCAGCTCACCCAGGCCCTCTGGGTTTCCCTTCCGATCCCGGCGCTGATCCTGTCGGGCGAGAACACCATTCTTGAACTCAACCCCGCGGCCGAGAATTTCATGAACGGCTCCCAGCGCAGCCTTCTGGACGCGCCGGTCTGGGACAAGTTGATGGTCGACGCGCCCCTCGAAGAGGCGTTCGACCGGGTCCGCAAGAACCTCTCGCCGCTCTTCATCAACGATGTGGACGTGGGCACGGGCGAACGCCCGCCGGTGCTTTGCAACATCCAGGTCTCGCCTTTGGTGGACAATCCCGAACTTGTGCTGCTGCTGCTGGAGCCGCGGGAAATCGCCGGGCGTCTGGGCCGGTCGATGCAGTCCCAGTCGGCCGCAAAATCCGCGATAGGCATGGCCGAGATGCTTGCCCATGAAATCAAGAACCCCCTGGCCGGCATCACCGGGGCCGCGCAGCTTCTGGGCATGAACCTGTCGAACGAGGACCGGGAGCTGACCGACCTGATCGTCGCCGAAAGCCACCGGATCGTGAAACTGCTGGAACAGGTGGAGCAGTTCGGCAACCTGCGTCCCCCCGACCTCAGGCCCGTCAATATACATGATGTGCTGGAACGCGCGCGCAGATCCGCCGTGGTGGGCTTCGGGGCTCATGTCACGATCCGCGAGGATTACGACCCGTCCCTGCCCAACACCTATGCCGATGGTGACCAACTGCTGCAGGTATTTCTCAACCTGCTCAAGAACGCCGCCGAGGCCTGCAAACCCGGCGGGACGATCAGGATCCGGACCTTCTACGAGCTGTCGTTACGTTTGCGGCGCAAGGACGGCTCTGGCGGCACCGTGCCGTTGCAGATCGAGATCATGGATGACGGCCCCGGCCTGCCCCCCGAGATCGAGAGTGACGTGTTCGAACCCTTCGTGTCGGGGCGCGAGAATGGCACCGGGCTGGGGCTCGCGCTCGTCTCCAAGATCATCTCCGATCACGATGGCTGGATCGCCGTGGACAGCGTTCCTGGCCGCACCGTGTTCCGTATTTCCCTGCCTGTCGCCCCCCGCACCGAGGAGACTACCTGATGGATGGCACCGTTCTGGTCGCCGATGACGACCGCACGATCCGCACCGTTCTGACCCAGGCGCTGACCCGCGCCGGCTGCAAGGTCCATGCGACTTCCAGCCTGATGACCCTCATGCGTTGGGTCGAAGAGGGCAAGGGCGACCTGGTGATCTCGGATGTGATCATGCCCGATGGCAACGGGCTGGAAACGCTGCCCAAGATCACCGAGGCCCGGCCCGGCCTGCCGGTGATCGTGATCTCGGCGCAGAATACCATCATGACCGCGATCCAGGCAGCCGAGGCCGAGGCCTATGACTACCTGCCCAAACCCTTCGACCTGCCGGACCTGATGAAGCGCGCCGCCCGCGCGCTGGAAGTCAAGCGCCGCGCGCCGCCGCCCAAGCTCAGCTCCGAGAGCCCGAACGAGGATTTGCCGCTGGTGGGCCGCACCCCGCAGATGCAGGCGCTCTACCGGTTGGTGGCGCGGGTGATGAACACCGACCTACCGGTGCTGATCACCGGCGAGAGCGGGACGGGCAAGAGCCTGATCGCCCGCGCGATCCACGACTTCTCGGACCGCCGCACGCTGCCCTTCGTGGTGGCGGGGGCGGCGGACCTGGCCGGGGCCGACGGCCCGTCGACCCTCGTGGCCAAGGCCCGGGGCGGCTCGATCCTGTTCGACGAAGTGGGCGATCTCGACGACGAAGCCCAGGGTCGCATCGTGCGGATGCTGGACCAGTTCGGCGACAATTCCCCGCGCATCATGTCCACCTCGCAAAAGGACCTGATGCAGAAGATGGAGGCCGGCATCTTCCGACAGGATCTGTTCTACCGACTCGGCGGTGTGACGATCAACGTGCCGTCCCTGCGCGAACGGGTGGATGACATCCCGCTGCTGGCGACCCATTTCCTGGCTCGGGCCGAGCGGGATGGCGCTCCGCTCAAGCGCCTCTCCGAGGCCGCCAGCGACATGGTCCGCGCCTATTCCTGGCCTGGCAATGTCCGGCAGCTTGAAAACGCCATGAAGCGGCTGGTCATCACCGCCCAAGAGGACGAGATCGGGCGCGCGGATGTGGAAATGGTGCTCGGCAGCCAGCCCGCGATCGAGCCGCTGATGGGCGGGGGCGAGGCCGACAAGCTCAGCGCCTCGGTCGAAAAGCACCTGCGCCGGTATTTCGACCTGCATGGTGGGGTACTGCCGCCGCCGGGCCTTTACCAGCGGATCCTGCGCGAGGTAGAGACCCCTCTGATCGAGATCGCCCTCGATGCGACCGGCGGGAACCAGGCCAAATGCGCCGCTCTGCTCGGGATCAACCGCAATACCTTGCGCAAGAAGATCACCGATCTGGATATTCAGGTGACACGCCGGCGCAAATTGATGTAAAAGCGCAACAGCGTGTCAATCAAGGCACGGTCACGCGGGTTCGCCCGCGGAACGAGGTGTCGTGCGAGCAGTCACGGGAAGATATCTCAGCCGCTGGGTGACGCGTTACGTTTCCCTGCGGAACCTGCAAACCTGGACCACCCTTGGCATGGTGGCTCTGGGACCGATCCTTGCGATCGCCACATTTCTCGTGCTCGGCCCGCTGGATCAGGGACAGGATGCCACGACCCTGCGCGTGGTGATTCTCGCCGATTTCGTCTACGTCCTGATCCTCGCCGCACTCGTTCTGCAGCGCGTTGCCCGGATGATCGCCGCCCGCCGCGCCCGGTCGGCGGGATCCCGCCTGCACCTGCGCCTGACCGGCGTCTTCGCCATCGTCGCCCTCGTGCCCACGGTTCTGGTCGCGGTCTTCGCGACGATCACGGTGAATTTCGGGCTCGAAGGCTGGTTCTCGGACCGGGTGCAGCGGGTGCTCGGCGCGTCCCTCGCCGCCGCCGAGGCCTATGAGGAAGAGCAGCGCGTGCAGCTGCAGATCGACACCGCGGCGCTGGCCTCCTATCTCGACCGCGCCCGGGCGGAGCGCGTCTTTCTCAGCGATGGCGACCTGCGGCAGCTGCTCGCCCAGGGTCAGAGCAGCGTGCAGCGCGGGCTGCGCGAGGCTTATATCGTCAACGCCAATGGCGACATCCGCATCCGGGGCGAGCGCAGCTACCTCTTTGACTTCGAACGTCCCACCCCGGACCAGATCGCTGCGTCCGAACAGGGCACCCCGATCGTTATCGAAGACTGGACCAACAACGAATTCCGTGCGCTTGTGAAGCTCGCCCGCCACGTGGACCGCTATCTCTATGTCAGCCGCGAGGTGGATGGCGAGATCCTGACCCTGCTCGACGACACCCAGGAAACCGTGCAGCTCTTTCGCCAACTCGAAAGCGACCGGGGCCAGCTGCTGTTCGATTTCGGCCTGCTTTACATCGGCTTCGCGGTCATCCTCATAATCGCCTCGATCTGGCTCGGGCTGTGGTTCGCCGAACGTCTGTCGCGCCCGGTGGGGCGGCTGGCGGGGGCGGCGCAACGGGTCGGGGCAGGGGACCTGGACGTGAAGGTCCCCGAACAGCAGGGCGATGACGAGATCGCCATGCTGGGGCGGCTTTTCAACCAGATGACCCGGCAACTGAAGGCCCAGCGCGAGGCGTTGTTGGAAAACACCAACCAGATCGAGCGCCGCCGCCGCCTGTTCGATTCCGTGCTGGGCTCGGTCACTGCCGGGGTCATCGGGCTCGATTCCCGGGGGCGGGTGGATTTCATGAACCGCTCCGCCACCGCCATGCTGGCCCTCGATGGCGTCACCGTCAGTGGCCGCGGCATCGACGAGGTGGTGCCCGAGTTCGAGGACCTCTTCGACAAGCTGCAGGGCGGTCTGCGCGACGTGGCCCAGCAACAGGTCAGCCTGACCCGGCAGGGACGGCAGGAAAGCCTGCTGGTGCGTATCGCCAAACGCCTCAACCGCGAGGACCGGCTCGAAGGCTACGTGGTGGCCTTCGACGATGTGACCGATCTTGCCACCGCCCAGCGCATGGCCGCCTGGGGCGACGTGGCCCGCCGTATCGCCCACGAGATCAAGAACCCGCTCACCCCGATCCAGCTTTCCGCAGAGCGCATGAAACGCAAGTTCGGCCCCCGCCTGGGCGAGGACGGCCCCGCCCTGGTGGAGCTCAGCGATGTGATCATCCGCCAGACCGCCGATTTGCGCCGAATAGTGGACGAATTCTCGAAATTCGCCCGCATGCCGGAGCCGGAGACCGCCCATCTGGATCTCGCGCAACTGGTGCGCGACGCAGTGCTTTTACAGCAGGTCGCGCAACCCGAAGTGACCTTCGTCACCGACATCTCGCCAGACCCTGTGCCTGCCGATCTCGACGCAACCCTGATGGGGCAGGCGCTTACCAACCTGCTCAAGAACGCCGGCGAAGCCATCGAGAGCCGCCAGACCGGCAAGACCGGCGATACCCGCCCGGGCGAGATCCGCGTGAGTCTGCGCAACCTGGGCCGGGAGGCGGAGCTGACCATCGCCGATAACGGCATCGGCCTGCCACCGGACACCGCCAAACTCTTCGAACCCTACGTGACGACCCGCGACAAGGGCACCGGCCTCGGTCTGCCCATCGTCCGCAAGATTGTCGAAGAACACCAGGGCACGCTGGAGCTGCGGCCCGCCGAACCCTTCACCCCGGACACCCCGCCCGGGGCTGCCGCGGTGATCCTGCTTCCGACGCGCCCTCCGGATCCCGAGGCCGCCACCCAAGTCGACGCATCCCGACCCGAACCCGACATAACGCCCCCAAAAAAGACTGCGACAGCATGACCGATATTCTGATCATCGACGACGAGAAGGACATTCGCGAGCTGGTCTCCGACATCCTTCAGGACGAAGGCTACGCCACCCGCACAGTCGGCACCGCCGAAGACTGCATGGACCAGATCGAGACCCAGCCCCCCGGCCTGATGATCCTCGACATCTGGCTCAAGGACAGCTCGATGGACGGCATCGACATCCTCGTTCGGGTCAAGCGCGAGCGCCCCGAGATCCCCATCGTGATCATATCCGGCCACGGCAATATCGAGATCGCCGTCGCCGCCATCAAGCAGGGCGCCTATGACTTCATCGAAAAGCCTTTCAACATCGACCAGCTGCTGCTGGTGGTCAAACGCGCCATGGAAACCTCCAAGCTGCGCCGCGAGAATGCCGAGTTGAAACGCCAGGGCCCGGTGGCGACCGACCTTCTGGGCAACTCCGCCGCGATGAAAACCCTGCGCAGCCAGCTCGACAAGGTCACCCGTTCCAACGGCCGGGTGATGCTCACCGGCCCCTCGGGCAGCGGCAAGGAGGTCGCCGCCCGCTACATTCATGCCAATTCGGCCCGCGCCTCCGGACCCTTCGTGTCCGTCAACTCCGCCGCGATCGAGGCCGACCGCATGGAAGAGGTGCTCTTCGGGCGCGAAGGGCCGGACAAATCCGTGGAAAAGGGTTTGCTGGAGCTGGCCGATGGCGGTGTGATCTTCTTCGACGAGGTGGCCGACATGCCCGCCGGCACCCAGTCCAAGATCCTGCGCGTCCTCGTGGACCAGCAGTTCCAGCGCGTCGGCGGCACCCAAAAGGTGAAGGTCGATCTGCGCGTGATCTCATCCTCGACCACGGATCTCGAGGCCGAGGTCGCCAGCGGTCGGCTCCGGCAAGAGCTGTTCCACCGGCTCAACGTGGTCCCGATCACCGTGCCCTCGCTCGATGAGCGGCGCGAGGACATCCCCGTCCTGGCGCGCCACTTCATCGCCCATTTCAACGAAACCCAGGGCCTCGCCGCGCGCGAACTGGGGGCCGAGGCCGAGGCGATGTTGCAGACCATGCGCTGGCCCGGCAATGTCCGCCAGCTCAAGAACGTGATGGAACGCGTGCTGATCCTCGGCACCGGCGAGGGGGAGATCAGCCCCGAAGAACTGCCCAGCGCAGGCCCCGAAGCCGAGGCCGATGGCGCCACCGGGCTGGTCTCGGGCACGCTCGCGACGCTGCCCCTGCGCGAGGCGCGCGAGCTTTTCGAACGCGAATACCTGATGACGCAGATCAACCGCTTCGGCGGCAACATCTCCCGCACGGCGGCCTTCGTCGGCATGGAACGCTCGGCACTCCACCGAAAACTGAAATCGCTCAACGTGGTGACCAGCACCAAGTCCGGGGCCCGCGTCGCCCATGTTGAACAGGTGGAGGCTCAGGAGGACTGACCGCCGTCTCAGCCCCGTGGCTGTCCATTATCCGTTTGGAAACAGTCCGGGACGTGCCATTGGCCCGGGCGACAAGCGCGGGGACAGTCCCCTCGCATCGGGCGACGCGCACAGCGCGGCGCAAGCCCTTCAGGGGCCGGTCAGCGCGGCCTCAGGACCCCGACACGATCACCGGACCGACGCCCGAGACATTCACCCCGCAACTGCCCGGCCCTGCCGCGGCCTGCCGCGTCTCTGTGGTCACGACACCCGCATTCGAACACCGGGGCACCTGCGTCAGGGTGTATCCCTTTGCCTGCAGACACTGCTGTCGGATCTCTTCGCGCACCACCTCGTTGCGGTCGATATCGGCCCAGACCCTGTCATACCCCGTCCGCGGGATCCCATAGCGATACTCGCGCACCTGCACCGTGACCCGCTCCCGCGTGATGTCCACCGGGGCCCTGGCCAGCGCTTGCGCGGCACAGCTTTGCAGATCGTTGGCCAGCCGCGACACGCTCACCCCCGGCTGGTCATAGGCCACAAGGGGACCGCATCCCGCGAGGACCAGCGCCCCCAGCATCCCGACAACCGGCCTCGTCCGCGTCATCTGCCTTCCTCCCGAAACCCGCTCATGTTCCGCTCAACACCACCGGGCCGACATCGGGCACACTGACCGCACAGCTTTGCGGGCCCACGGCGGCCTGTTGGGTCGCACCGGTCACGTCCCGGGCCGACAGGCTCTGGCAGCGCGGGATCTGCGCAAACCCATAGCCCGCCTCGCGCAGGCAGGCCTGTCGCGCCTCCTCCCGGGCCAACTCGTTGCGGTCCACATCCACCCAGGCCCGGTCGAATCCGCCAGCCCCGTAGAGCCCGCGATAGCCATACCCGTACCCGTAGCCGGCACCGATGGAGACATTGCGCACGGTCACGCTTTCGCGGGTGATCTGCGGCGGTGCGGCATCAAAGGCTACGGCGGCACAGCGCTCCAGGTCGCTGGCCAAACGTGACACGGTCACCCCGGGCTGGTCATAGACCAGCATCGGGGCACAGCCGCCCAGCCCCAAGAGCGCGGCAAACCCCATGCCCAGGGCAGATCGTGTTGCAGGCCCCATCTTCCGCCTCCTGTTCATGCCCGCGCGTCACAGCACGCCGGTGTCCCACCATCGCCAAGCCGGCGGCCCAAGACAAGCCCCGCGCCCCGCGACAGCGGCCTAGCCTTTTCACGCCGCCCGCAGTCAAGT
The DNA here is from genome assembly GCF_028807315.1 of Dinoroseobacter sp. PD6. Classification (NCBI taxonomy): domain Bacteria; kingdom Pseudomonadati; phylum Pseudomonadota; class Alphaproteobacteria; order Rhodobacterales; family Roseobacteraceae; genus Dinoroseobacter; species Dinoroseobacter sp. PD6. The sequence goes on from NZ_JARAMN010000001.1 coordinate 530,325, forward strand.
ATGCCGGAGGCCAGACCGAGATGGGGCGCAACGATGAAGGTCATCATTTGTGGGGCAGGGCAGGTGGGCTGGCAGATCGCCCGCCACCTCGCGGGGGAGCGTAACGACGTCACCGTCGTGGACAACAACCCCGAACTTGTCCGCCGGGCCACCGACACGCTCGACGTGCAGGGAATCACCGGCTTTGCGTCCTACCCGGACGTGCTGACCTCCGCCGGGGCGAACGACGCCGACATGATCATCGCCGCGACCTTCTCGGACGAGGTCAACATGGTGATCTGCCAGATCTCCCATTCGATCTTCGAGATCCCGCGCAAGATCGCCCGACTGCGCTCCCAAAGCTACCTCACGGCGATCTATTCCGACCTCTACCGGCGCGATCACCTGCCGATCGACGTGGTGATCAGCCCCGAACGCGAAGTGGCCGAGGCCGCGTTGAAACGCCTCGCGGCCCCCGCGGCCTTCGACACCGAGAAATTCCTCGGCGGCAAGGCAACGCTTCTGGGCATCTCGCTCGATGCGGACTGCCCGGTGCTCTCCACGCCCCTGCGGCAGCTCACCGACCTGTTCTCGACACTCCATGCCATGGTCGTGGGCGTGCGGCGCAAGGGCACGCTCTTCGTGCCCGACCCGGGCGACCAGCTTTTCGCCGAGGATCAGATCTATATCTTCTGCAAGGATGACGACCTCGACCGCACCCTCGAAGTGTTCGGCAAGACCACGCGCAAACAGGAACGCATCGTGCTCATCGGCGGTGGCAATGTGGGTCTCGCCGTGGCCCGCACACTCGAAAGCCGCGAATCCCGTGTCCGCGTCAAGGTGATAGAACGGGATCGCAAACGCGCCGAGATCGCTGCCGACGCGCTGGAGCGGACCATCGTTCTCAATGGCGACGGGTTGAACGTCGATCTGCTGCGCGAGGCCAATATCGAACGTGCCGACGCGGTGCTGGCGATCACCGATGACGACAAGACCAACCTGCTGGCCGCCGTGCGCGCCAAGTCCGAAGGCTGTCCGGTGGCGATCTCGCTGGTCAACGACCCGACCCTCGTGCCACTGTTGGGGCCCCTGAACATCGACGCCTATATCAACCCGCGCGCCACCACCGTCAGCTCGATCCTGCGCCACGTCCGCCACGGCCGGGTGCGCACGGTCTATTCCATCGGCAATGCCGAGGCCGAAGTGATCGAGGCGCAAGTGCTCTCGACCTCGCCGCTCTCGGGACAGGTGGTGCGCGACGTGGGCTTCCCAGAGGGCGTGCTGCTGGCGGGCATGCTCAAGGATGGCAAGGTGATCCGCCCCACGGGCAGCACCCGCATCGAGGAAGGCGCGGTCATCGTGATGTTCGCCTTGGCCGAAGATGTGCCCGAGGTCGAGCGTCTGCTCCAGGTCTCGATCGACTTCTTCTGATGGAAACCCTGCGCAAGTTCCCCCTGATCGTTATCCTGATCGGGATCGGGGCGCTCGCGATGTTCATCCCGGCGCTCCATGCGGGCGCCCTGGGCGACAACGCCACGGCGCGCCCGTTTCTCTATGGCGGCATCCTGTTTCTGGTCCTCGCGGGGTTTCTCGGCATTGCCACCATGAACAGCCCTGCCGCCAACAGCGAGCGCCGCCAACTGGTGGCGCTGCTGCTGGCCTTTGCCGCGCTGCCGCTTATGCTCGCCCTGCCGCTCTCGGAGGCGGTGCCGGCCACGCGCTTTTTCAATGCCTATGTGGAAATGGTCTCCGCCCTGACCACCACCGGCGCCACCCTGTTCGAGCCCGAGCGCCTGCCCATTTCCGTGCACCTGTGGCGCGCGACCGTGGCCTGGCTCGGCGGGTTCCTGATCTGGGTGACCGCCTTTGCGGTGATGGCGCCGCTGACCCTGGGCGGGTTCGAGGTCACCTCGATCCAGGAGGCCGGGCAGGGCGGCAGCACCGGCCGCAACGAGGGCCATGCCGAACCGGCCACCCGGCTGTTGCGTTTCGCCAGCCGCCTCGCGCCGATCTACGTCACCCTGACCGGGGTTCTGTGGCTGATCATGATCCTCTGCGGCATCCCCGGGGCCCATGGCCTGATCTATGCCATGTCCACCTTGTCCACGAGCGGGATCACCGCTGGCGAGCTGCCCGGCAACGCCCCCCGCGGCGGGCTGGCGGAGCTGGCGATCTTCACCTTCCTGATCTTCGCGATCACCCGCCGCAGCTTCATCAATGGCTGGTCCCCGAACTGGCACGAATTGCGGCGCGACCGCGAATTGCGCATCGCGGCGGTCTTCGTCACCGTCATCCCGGCCTTTCTGTTCCTGCGCCACTGGCTCGGCGCGTTCGAGGTCGATGCCGGCGGCTTCGACGGCAATGCGCTCGCTGCGCTCTGGGGGTCGGTCTTCATGGTGCTGTCCTTCCTGACCACCACCGGCTTCGAGAGCGCGTCCTGGACTCAGGCGCAGAACTGGTCCGGCCTCGGCACGCCGGGGCTGCTGTTGGCGGGGATCGCGCTCTTCGGGGGCGGGGTGGCGACGACGGCGGGCGGGGTGAAGCTGTTGCGGGTCTACGTGCTCTACAAGCACGGGCTGCGCGAGATGGAGCGCCTGATCCATCCCTCCTCGATCAATAGCGCAGGATATACAGGACGACGGCTCAGGCGCGAAGGCTCCACCATCGCCTGGATCTTCTTCATGCTTTTCGCGCTATCCATTGCCCTAGTGATGTCGGCGCTGGCCCTGACCGGCATGAGCTTCGAAGAAGCGACACTGCTGACCTTCGCTGCCTTGACGACCACCGGCCCGATCGCCTCGATTGCGACCGAAGCGCCCATTTCCTATGCAGCACTGCCCGATGCCGCCAAAGCCATCCTGTGCGCCGCTATGGTCCTTGGCAGGCTGGAAACACTGGCCATCCTTGCGCTGCTGAACCCCGATTTCTGGCGCAACTGAGCCGCATTTCACCTATGTCGTTGCCATTAGGGGTGGAATCCCCCGCGCGCACCCATCATAGTCTGTAAGCACAGCGACAGATGCGCAGGAATTTGCGCGCACCCAAAAGAAAAAAGGCACACAGAATGGCCGGCGACAAACAGAATTTGCAGGACGCTTTTCTCAACCATGTTCGTAAAACAAAGGTGCCCGTCACCGTTTTTCTGATCAACGGGGTGAAGTTGCAGGGGGTGATCACCTGGTTCGACAACTTCTGCGTACTCCTGCGCCGCGATGGGCAAAGCCAACTGGTCTACAAGCACGCCATCTCCACCGTGATGCCGACCCAGCCCATCAGCCTGTACGAGGGCGACGACTGACCGACCTTCATGACCATGCCCCGACGCGCACCCGCGCCCTGGTGCTGCATCCCGAACTGACCGCCGACCGCGGCCGCCGCCTTGCCGGCCCTGCGCTCGAAGAAGCCGTGGCTTTGGCCGCTGCCCTGCCGCGTCTCGACGTGGCCGGGGCCGATATCGTGCGCCTGTCCAAGGTGCAGCCGGGCCTGTTGTTCGGCTCCGGGAAGATCGAGGAATTGCGCGCCCGGATCGAGGCCGACGAGATCGGCCTCGTGCTGATCGACGGCCCCGTCAGCCCGGTCCAGCAGCGCAATCTCGAACGGGCCTGGAAGACCAAGATCCTCGACCGCACCGGCCTGATCCTCGAGATCTTCGCCGACCGCGCCCGCACCCGCGAAGGCGTGTTGCAAGTCGAACTGGCCGCACTGGCCTATCAACGCACGCGCCTCGTACGCTCCTGGACCCACCTGGAACGCCAGCGCGGCGGGCTCGGTTTCGTCGGCGGCCCCGGCGAGACCCAGATCGAGGCGGACCGCCGCGCCATCGACGAGGCGGTCACACGCATCAAACGCCAGCTCGCCAAGGTGGTGAAAACGCGCGAGCTGCACCGCGCCGCGCGCAAGAAAGTGCCGTACCCAATCGTCGCGCTCGTGGGCTACACCAACGCCGGAAAATCGACCCTGTTCAACCACTTGACCGGGGCGGAGGTGCTGGCCAAGGACATGCTCTTCGCCACGCTCGACCCGACCATGCGGGCCTTGAAATTGCCCGACGGGCTGGAGGTGATCCTGTCCGACACTGTGGGCTTCATCTCAAGCCTGCCCACGGAACTGGTCGCGGCGTTCCGCGCAACACTCGAGGAAGTGCTGGATGCCGACCTGATCCTGCATGTCCGCGATATCGCCCATCCCGACAGCGCCGCGCAATCCGAGGATGTCCACAAGATCCTCGAGGCTCTCGGCGTCAAGGACGAGCGCCCGATGATCGAGGTCTGGAACAAGCTGGACCTGCTGCCCGACGCCGAAGCCGAGGCCCTGCGCACCAGTGCCGCTCGTCAGGACGACGTGCTGGCGATCTCGGCGCTCAGTGGCGAGGGGTTCGACACCCTGCAGGCGGCGATCTCCGCCCGGCTGACACCCGCGCTGCTGGACGAAGTGGTCATCGTGCCCTTCGCCCAGGGCCGCGTCCGCGCGTGGTTGTTCGAACAGGGTGTCGTTCTGGACGAAAGCCAGGATGAGGACGGCTACCACCTCTCCCTGCGCTGGTCGCCCGTGCAGAAGGCAAGGTTCGAAGCGCTCCTGCACGCCTGAAACCGGTTCCCGACACGTTGCAGGGACCAAGGCGCTTCGAAGCGCCTTGCCAGCACGCACCCTTGGCCTGATTGCCCGATCGTCAGGCCGCGTCCGCGATCGGTTCAGGGCCGCGCAACGGCGAGGTCGGGGTAGAGAAGTGTCACCCCATTCGCTCCGGCTCGGGCAAGCTCCGGATCCAGCGTCATGGGGATGTATTCGCCCCGCCGCCATAGCTCCCCCAAATCGTCGTAATGCCGCGACAGGGGATGGCCCGATTGCCCGGTGGAGATGATGAACACCGAACTGTCGGGATCGGCGAAGTCGTAGACCCCCCGATATCCGCCCCCATGGGTGTTGCGGTAGGGGTTCGCCCCGGTCCCTGCCGTCAGCCCGCGCATCAGCGTCGTGTCCCCGCCGCTCGTCGACTGGCGCAGGTTCACGATCGGCCCCAGAAACGGCGCATCCCCCAGCACCGGATGGTCATGGGTCGCCTGGTGTGCATCGCCCCAGCGCCAGCCCTCCACCGCGCTGCCGAACCGCTCCGTCAGCTCCAGCAGCGCATCGTCCAGCGCCCGGCGCGCCTGCAGCGTGCAGTCCTCCACAGCGCTCGTCTGGACCACGTCGCACCAGACCGCCGCCCCGTCCACGTCCCGGAACACCCGCTCCAGAAACAGCACCTGCGGCCGGTCGAATTCATCCGCCAGCGGGCCCAGCTCATCCCGGATCAGCCGCTCCTGCAGCGCACGCACCCAGGCGGTGTAGATCAGCGGCTCGGGCAGATGCTCGCTCATCTCGCCGTTCCACTCCGCCAGCAGGTCCAGCGCCCGCCGCCGCAACGCCGCCTCGCTGCCCTCGGGGGCCGCTTCTTCGGAGAACCACAACTCCCGCGCCACCAGCGGCAGCAGCACCCGCGCCCCCTGGCTCACGGTGTCCAGCTGCGCCTCGATGAAACTCTCCCGCGTATGCACCTGCCGCGCGGACATCAGTCGCTCCCAGCGCTGGATGCGCTGGGTATCGCCCCAGTCGAACGACATGTGCAACGGGAAGGGTCGGTCGATCACCTTGTTGTTGGTATTGCCCAACAGCCCCCCGGGCGGGTCGATCACCTGCGGATTCGCGACAAAGCCCAGCGTGCCCTGCCACCGGTTCTGAACCCGCCAGCCAGGCGCCGGCAGTCGTCCGAGGCTCTGATGGGCCGCCGCGCGCCGGGGCAGGGCGCCCACGGTCTGAAACGCGATCCGCTCCCGGTCGGCCAGGGTCAGGTTCTGCGCCGGGGCCACGAAACTGCGCCCGGCCTCGATCCCCTCGTCGACATTGCGCGCCGCCATCAGCGCCATCGCCGCATCCATGGAGGTGTCCGCATCGCTCAGCGCGGTCCATTTCAACGCCGCCACATGTCCCTCCGGCGTCACTGCACCAAGGTTGTAGTGGGTGCGCGGGATCACCGGCCCGTTCTCGGTCCAGCGCAGGGTGATCGTCACCGGCGCGGCATCGGCTACCTCGATCACCGTGCGGCGGGTCTCGAAGGGTTTGAACCCGTCCGGGGTCAGGTATTCGCCCGGATTGTCCGGGTTGAGCTGCTCGATCACCAGGTCCTGATCGTCCGCGTAGCTGGAGGTCAGCCCCCAGCCGAGAAACGCGTTCCGCCCTGTCAGGACCGCCGGGATCCCCGGCACCGTGCCCCCGATGACACCGCCCGCGCCCAGGTCGAGCCGCGCGAGGTACCATTGCGAGGGGGCGGTGAATTCCAGATGCGGATCATTGGCCAGAAGCGTGCCGCCCGCCGCCGACCGGCTCGGGGCTGCCGCCCAGGCGTTCGAGGCCCCGGCAAGCGCGCGCGGGCCCACGGGCGACAGCGGATCCAGAGGCAGGGGGCCGCCTGCGAAGGCCTGTCGCCGGTCGATGCCGGGCACAAGGGCGGCATATTCCGGCAGGTCGATCAGCCCCGTGCCCGGCGCCTCGGGCAGGATGTCGCGCACCCGCTCCGGCGGCAGGGCCAGGGAGATCCGCGCACGCAGCACCTCGGTCTGCAGATGCCAGGACAGTTGCAGCGCCATCAGCTTGATCAGCACCACGCTGTCGGCGGGCTGCCACGGCGCGATCTCTGGCTCGAACAGGAAGAACTCCGGCGCACCGCGCCCCAGCGCACCCTTGTTGACCTCCGCGATCCAGGCATTCACACCGGCAGCATAGGCCTCCAGCGCCGCTTGCGTCTCCGGACGAAGATCGTCGATCGACGCCTGGGCCAGTCGATAGAAATCGAACCGTCGCAGCAGGTCGTCAATCTGCAGGGTCCGCGCCCCGAACAGCTCCGACAACCGACCCTGGGCTGTGCGCCGGAACATCAGCATCTGCCACAGCCGGTCCTGGGCATGGACAAAGCCCAGGCCGAAGAAGCTGTCGGCGTCGGTCTGCCCGAAGATATGCGGGATGTTATGGGTGTCGCGCACGATCTCCACCGGGGCCGAAACGCCCGCGAGCGCATAGCTGCCATCGTAATCGGGGATCGAGCGCGACGCAAAGTAATAGACCAGCACGAGTGCGACGCCGAGGCTGATCAATGCCCCCACGAAAAGCCGGAACATCCATTTCAGGATCCGCCCCATGGCGTCACACCCCTTGCAAGGCCGCGCCCGGGCCCGTGATTTCCGCCTGTCCGCGCGGCTTCAGGCCGCCGGGGTCAGGGGATGATGCGGTTATAAACCGTGCCGTCCAGGGTCGCACCCGCAATCAGGCCCGCCTGACCGAAAATGATCCCCACGACGGGGTCGATCGCGGTCAGCGTCTCGGCACTGATCTGCTCGCCGGTATCGGCCAGGGCAATCTTGAGATCCCCGCCCACGGTCAGACCGGCGCCGTTGCGGAAGTTCCGCAGTGCCTCGTCGGTCATGAAGAAGATCGCATGGGCATATTGCTGTGCCCCGATCTGCAACCCGATGCTGGCCTGCGTCGCTTGGTAGTAGTCGATGGTCGCCCCGTTGATCCGCAGCGCCCCGCGCCCATAGGATCCGCCCAGGCCGAACCCGGCCTCGGTAATCAGCGGCATGATCAACACGCCCGCCGCCTTGTCGCCCAACTCGCGGCTGCCCGGCACGTCGGATTCGAGGAATTGAATGGCCGCATCCACGCGCTGATCGATCTGGGCCGCCCGCTGGGCGCTGCCCTCGACCGAAGCGCATCCCGCCAATAGGCCCATTCCCGCGATCAGGCTCGCAGCCAGGGCGCCCCGCCGTGTCCAATCTTGTGTCATCTGCTCGCTCTCTTTGTCCTGAAACCGCCCGCGCGCGCCGTCATGTGCCCGTGGCGGATGCCTCTTATGGGGGTCGGGGTCTCTATGGACCCTTGATCTTGTGAATACACCAATATGAACGCGGGTGTCACGCCACAAGCCCGCGATCTGGGATGGATTCGGCCTGAATCGGCCGGTTTCTGCACCTCTCAGGCGATTCCGCGGAGCCGTTCGGCCACCACAGGGGCGAAATAGGTCAGGATTCCATCGCACCCCGCGCGTTTGAAGGCCAGAAGCGACTCGAACATCACCTTGTCATGGTCGAGCCAGCCATTGGCGCTCGCCGCCTGCAACATCGCGTATTCGCCCGACACCTGGTAGGCATAGGTCGGCACCCCGAAGGTGTCCTTCACCCGGCGACAGATGTCGAGATAGGGCATCCCCGGCTTGACCATCACCATATCCGCACCCTCCAGCAGGTCGCGCTCGATCAGGCGCAGCGCCTCGTCGGAATTGCCCGGGTCCATCTGGTAGGTGTTCTTGTCGCCCACCAGCGCGCCGGACGCGCCGACCGCGTCCCGGAAGGGACCGTAGAACCCGCTGGAATACTTCGCCGCATAGCTCAGGATGGTGACATCCGAATGCCCCGCCGCCTCCAGCGCCGCCCGCATCGCGCCGATCCGCCCGTCCATCATGTCCGAAGGCCCGAGAATATCGGCCCCGGATTCCGCCTGGGCCACGGCCATCTTGACCAGTGCCGCGACGCTCTCGTCATTCACGATCACCCCGTCGCGGACGATCCCGTCATGGCCGTTGATGTTGTAGGGGTCGAGGGCCACATCGGTCATCACCGCGATCTCGGGCACCTCGGACTTGATCGCCCGGATCGCCCGGTTGCTGAGATTGTCGGGGTTCCACGCCTCTTCGCACAGCTGGGTCTTGAGGGACGGATCCGTATAGGGAAACAGGCAAATCGCCGGAATGCCCAAGCTCGCCGCCCGCTCCGCCGCCCTCACCGCGCCCTCGACCGTCAGCCGCGACACCCCGGGCATCGAGGGGATGTCCACCGCGCCTTCGGGCTCGCTGACGAAGATCGGCCAGATCAGGTCATGGACGCTCAATTCCGACTGGCGCGTGAGATTGCGCAGGGCCGGGGTGCGGCGCAAACGGCGGAAGCGGGCGTGGGGGAAGGGGGCTTGGGTCGGTCGCATCTCGGGCCTTTCCTGTCGTTGATCGTGGGTGCCACGATTTCAGGGGCATCTCAAGGCTGGAACTCGCCCGCGCTCCTGCCTATGGTCCGCGCAACTGTGGATCGGTCCGCCGGTCCGGACGAATGCGTATCGGAAAGCCGTTCCTTGGACCTCTATCTCACGATTGCCGAACTGATCGACACAAGGTCGTTTTCCTCCGTGTGGTTCTGGATCACCCTCGCCGTGTTCTGGTCGATCATCAGCCACTACGTCGTGGGCGTGCCGTTCGACCTGGTGCAGCGCGCCCAGCGGCGCGACGATCCACGGGCCTGGGACGACCTGGAGCGGCTCAGCCGGATCAACGCGCGGCGGTTGAGCTTCATCGGGTCCAGTGCGGGGCTGATCGTCACCGGGGTGGCGGGCTTCGTGCTCTCGGCGCTGTTCCTGTTGGGCTTTGCCTACCGGGTGGAGCTGTGCCAGGCGCTGTTCCTGCTGGCCTTTCCGTTCTGCCTCGTGAGTCTTTTGACGCAACGCACGGCGCGGGAGATCCTGGCCAAGGATCCGACCGGCGAAGACCTTGTCCAGGGGCTGAAACGGCACCGGCTCTATACTCAGCTGATCGGGATCGTGTCGATTTTCGTGACCGCGTTCTGGGGGATCTGGCAAACCATGAGCACAGGCGTGCTCGGCAACTGAGCCTTGGGACCAGCGGCGCGCGCATGCCTGCGGCCCGTACCGGGCCGATGCCAAAGGGGGGCGCTGCCTCCGCTGCGCTGCGCGCGTCTCCCCCGGAGTATTTTCGCAAAGACGAAGACGCGAATGCGGCCTGCCTGCTCAAGTCTCCAAGTATCCCGGGGAGAGCGCGAGAGGGGCTGGCCCCTCTCGCCCCCCGCGACGTGCAAAGCACGGCGCAACACCTTCTCGAACGACGTGCAAGGCAAGGCGCAAACCGTCAAGGCGCCGACATTCCGAAAAGGGTCGGCCAGAACCCGGCTCCGGGCCGTCGGAGAGCACCGGCAGCCCGTGGGGGGCAATCGAACCGGTCCATGACGCCGGCGCGCGAGGTTGACAGTCCCGTCAAACCGCGTACCTCCAGCGCCATGACTTCCCAGACCGTTCCAACACATCTGCGCGTCACCGGCGTACCCGAAGGCTTCGACGCCCAGATCGTGCTGCGCGAGGCCTCCCGCCCGGACGGGCAGGCCGTGTTCGTCGCCCGCGACGACAAGCGCATGGCCGCCATGGCCGCCGCCCTTGCGGTGACCGCGCCGCAGATCCCCGTGCTGCGCTTTCCCGGCTGGGACTGCCTGCCCTATGACCGCTCTTCCCCGAACCCGGAGATCTCGGCCACGCGCATGGCGACCCTCGCGGCGCTGGCCCACGGGGTGCCCGGGCCCTTCGTGCTGCTCACCACCCTGTCGGCGGTCACCCAGCGTGTGCCCGCCCGCGCCACCCTGGCCGAGGCCAGTTTTTCCGCCCAGGTCGGCGGCCAGATCGACGAGGCAGCGCTGCGGCAGTTCCTGACCCGCATGGGATTTGTCCAGGCCCCCACCGTGACCGAGCCCGGCGACTACGCGATCCGCGGCGGCATCATCGACATCTTTCCGCCGGGCCAGTCCGGGCCCGTGCGGCTCGATCTGTTCGGCGATGTGCTGGACGGGGCGCGCCGCTTCGATGCGGCCACCCAGCGCACGACCGAGAAACTGGACGCGATCGAGCTGGCCCCGGTGTCCGAGATCATCCTTGACCCCGCCGCCATCACCCGGTTCCGCCAATCCTACCGGATCGAATTCGGCGCCGCGGGCACCGACGATCCGCTCTACGAGGCGGTCTCGGCGGGCCGCAAACATGCGGGTATGGAGCATTGGTTGCCCTTCTTTCACGACCGGCTGGAGACATTGCTGGACTACGTGCCCGAGGCCAGCCTGATCCTGGACGACCAGTTCGAAGCGATGCATCTCAGCCGCTGGGAAGGGATCAAGGACCAGTACGAAACCCGCCGCCATGCGCTTGCCCAGAAGGGTCAGATGGGCACGGTCTACAAACCTGCCCCGCCCGAAACCCTCTATATCCCGCCGGCCGACGAGACAGCGCTACTGGCCACCAAGCGCACCCTGCAGCTGTCGGTGCTGCCCTCGGCTTCGGGCCCCGGGGTGACCGACGCGGGCGGGCGGATCGGACGCAACTTCGCGCCCGAGCGGCAGTCCCAGGCAACCGGGCTTTTCGAGGCCCTCGCCACCCATATCACCGAAAAACGCAAGACCTCCCAGGTGGTGATCGCCAGCTGGTCCGAGGGCGCGCGCGAACGGCTCCGCGGGCTGCTGGAGGACCAGGACCTGTCCGGGCTGACCGAGATCGCGCGCCTGTCGGACATCCCCGAGGGCACCGGCGGCGTCCACCTTCTGGTCTGGGCGCTGGACGAAGGTTTCGAGGGGCCCGACCACCGGAGCACACGCCTGACGGTGATCTCCGAACAGGACGTGCTCGGCGACCGGCTGATCCGCACCACCAAGCGCAAGCGCCGGGCCGAGAATTTTTTGCAGGAGGCCACGAGCCTCAGCACCGGCGACCTGGTGGTCCATGTCGATCACGGGGTCGGGGCGTTCAAGGGGTTGGAGACGGTCACCGCCATGGGTGCGCCCCATGAATGCCTGCTGCTGGAATACGCGGGCGGCGACCGGCTCTACCTGCCGGTGGAAAACATCGAGCTTCTGAGCCGCTTCGGCCAGGAAATCGGCATGCTCGACAAGCTGGGCGGCGGCGCCTGGCAGGCCAAGAAGGCCAAGCTCAAGGAGCGCATCCGCGAGATGGCCGACAAGCTCATCCGCATCGCCGCCGAACGCGCGCTCCGCCGCGCCCCCATGCTGGAGCCGCCCCCGGACATGTGGGAGGCATTCTCCGCCCGCTTCCCCTATACCGAAACCGACGACCAGCTTTCCGCGATCGAGGACGTGGTCCATGACTTGGCCGCGGGCACGCCGATGGACCGGCTGATCTGCGGCGATGTGGGGTTCGGCAAGACCGAGGTCGCGATGCGCGCGGCCTTCATCGCGGCCCTCTCGGGCGTGCAGGTCGCGGTGATCGCACCCACGACGCTGCTGGCGCGCCAACACTACAAGAGCTTCGCCGACCGCTTCCGCGGCTTCCCGCTGGAGGTCCGCCCGCTCTCGCGCTTCGTGCCCGCGAAAGCCGCGGCCGACACGCGCAAGGGCCTCGCCGCCGGGTCCGTGGACATCGTCGTAGGCACCCATGCGCTCCTGGCCAAGGGCGTCCGGTTTCACAATCTCGGCCTGCTGATCATCGACGAGGAACAGCGCTTCGGCGTCGGCCACAAGGAACGCCTGAAAGAGCTGCGCTCGGACGTCCACGTCCTGACCCTCACCGCGACCCCGATCCCGCGCACCCTGCAACTCAGCCTCTCGGGGGTGCGGGACCTGTCGATCATCGGCACGCCCCCCGTCGACCGCCTGTCGATCCGCACCTACGTGTCCGAATTCGACCCCGTCACCCTGCGCGAAGCCCTCCTGCGCGAACACTACCGCGGCGGGCAGAGCTTCTTCGTCGTCCCACGCATCAAGGACATTCCGGAGATCGAGGCGTTCCTGCGCGACCAGGTGCCCGAGGTCAGCTTCGTCGTCGCCCATGGCCAGATGGCGGCGGGTGAGCTCGACGACCGGATGAACGCCTTTTATGACGGCAAGTACGATGTGCTGCTGGCCACGACCATCGTCGAGTCGGGCCTCGACATCCCGACCGCCAACACGATGATCATCCACCGCGCCGACATGTTCGGGCTCAGCCAGCTTTACCAGATCCGGGGCAGGGTGGGGCGCGCCAAGACCCGCGCCTATGCGTACCTGACCACCAAGCCGCGCATGAAACTCACGCCCGCGGCCGAAAAACGCCTCCGCGTGCTGGGCAGCCTCGACAGCCTCGGCGCGGGCTTCACCCTGGCCTCCCAAGACCTCGACATCCGCGGCGCGGGCAACCTTCTGGGCGAGGCGCAGTCGGGCCAGTTCCGCGAGGTCGGTTTTGAGCTCTACCAATCCATGCTCGAAGAGGCGATCGGCAAGATCAAATCCGGCAGCCTCGAAGGGCTCACTGACGATGACGGCCAATGGGCGCCGCAGATCAACCTCGGCGTGCCCGTGCTGATCCCCGAGGCCTACGTGCCCGACCTCGACGTCCGGCTCGGCCTCTACCGCCGCCTGTCGCAGTTGACCACCAAGGTGGAGCTCGAAGGCTTCGCCGCCGAGCTGATCGACCGCTTCGGCAAGCTGCCCAAGGAGGTCAACACGCTCCTGCTGATCGTGCGGATCAAGGCGATGTGCAAGAAGGCCGGGATCGCCAAGCTCGATGGCGGCCCCAAGGGCGCGACCGTGCAGTTCCACAACGACAAGTTCGCCAATCCCGCGGGGCTCGTGAAATTCATCAACGATCAGAAGGGGCTGGCCAAGGTACGCGACAACAAGATCGTCGTCCGCCGCGACTGGGCCAAGGAAAGCGACCGGATCAAGGGTGCGTTTTCCATCGCTCGCGACCTGGCGGTCGAGGCGAAAGCCGCCAAGGCCCAGGCAGGCTGAGGCGGCCAAGCAAAAGCCCGGCCGCAGTAGGCGACCGGGCTGAGCGGGGCACGCGCCCGCGGATTTCAAGCTGCGCGGATCAATCCTACCCGGACAGCCAACAACACCTGTCAGACGTCGGTCATTTTTTCGTCACCGGTCATCAGGGTCGATGATGACGGGCCCGCCATCCCCGCCATCTCCGTCTCCGGGCTCGTCGCCGCCACCGGTCGAGGCCCGCCGCGACGGCTCGCTCTCGGTGTCGACGCCCCCGGCGCTCACCCCGAAATCGATCCCGCCGCTGGTGAAGTCGTAGCCAAGGTCCAGCCCGACATAGAAATCCTTGTCGAGGTAAGCGACCCCGAGGGTCGGACGTAGCCTGCCGGACTGCAACATGTAATCCACGCCCAGGCTGCCCACCGCGCTTTCCTCTTCGTCATCGGAGAACACGCGCACCCCGAGTCCGACCTCGGAGGCACCGCCACCCAAGGCGATGCTGATCCCGAACCCGAGCGTCGGATCCGCCTGGGCCGGCAGGGCCGTGCCCATCGCCAGCAGAATCGCTGCGGAGATATGTTTCCTCATGCCACCATCCTCATGTTTCTTAACCACAAGGTTAACAGTGACGTCTGGCACCGAGTCGCGCAAGATACCGGGCGTCACACCCGGGCCCGGCGCGACCAGGACGCCACGCGCCCTGCGGTAGCCCGTGCCGCCTCGTCTCAGGCCGGCGCCTCACCCCGCGCGCCCAGCACCTTCATCACGGCCAGCGCCCCGAGGCACAGCACCAGAACCCCCGCAACGCCCGGCACCGGCGTGCCGTCGAACAGCAGCCCGATGGGAATGGCCAGTAACACCGACCCCATGGTCGACAGCGCCCCCACCACCGAGGCCGCCGTGCCCGCGATATGCCCCATCGGCTCCATCGCGATGGCATTGAGGTTGCCCAGGGTCATGCCCGCCATGAAGAACACCCCCGTCACCCAGACGAAATAGGCCCAGAAATGCAGTGCCTCGGGCCAGCCCACGACACTCACGGACAGGAACACGCCCGAGACCGCGATCTGCCCGGTCAGCACCCCGCGCACCATGCGCCGCATGCCCAGCCGCACCACCAGCCGCGAATTGATGTAGCTGGCGCTCGACGCCAGAAGGGCGATCACCGCGAACCACAGATGGAAGGTCTCCGCCTTGCCGAAGGTCACATCGAACACCGGCTGGGTCGAGGACAGCGTCGCAAATAACGTGGCATAGGCCATGGTTTGCGCCAGGATCGACAGGCGCACCACCCGGTCGCGCAGCACCTCCACCACATTGTCCGCCACACCCCGCACCGAGAGCGGCCTGCGCGCCTCGGGCGCCAGGGTTTCGGCCTGGCGCAGCATCATCCAGCCCACCGACAGCATGGCAAACAGGATGAAGGAGGCGAAAATCGCCCGCCACCCGGCGAAATGGATGATGACCGCGCCAAGGCTCGGCGCGATGGCCGGGATCAGCGCGAAGATCAGGAAGACAAGCGACATGATCCGCGCCATGTGCCGCCCGACATAGAGGTCGCGCACCATGGCGATCGCCACCACCCGCGGGGCGGCCGCGCCGAACCCCTGCAGCACCCGTGCCGCCAATGCCAGTTCCAGCGATTGCGCCGCCCAAGCCAGCCCCGCCGCCGCGCAATAGAGCACCGCGCCCGCCACGATCACCGGCTTGCGCCCGAAGGCATCCGACAAGGGCCCGGCCACCAGGGTGCCCAAACCCATCCCGAATACGAACGAGGTCACGATCAACTGCGCCCGGTTCACGTCACCGGGCGTCAGTTCGGCGGCGATCTCGGGCAGGGCGGGAAGCATCGCGTCGATGGAAAACGCAATCGTCGCGAACAGCATCGCCATCAGGGCAATGAACTCGGCTTGGGACAGGCGGGCGGGGGGCATTGGTCACTCCGTGGGCATCCGCGCTCGCTATCACGGCTGGGCGGGGTGTACCATATGCCGCATTGCTATACCCGACAAAAATAATCAGGATTTAATCATAACCAAGGAGACCCCGATGCCCCGAAGCCAAACCCCGATCCTCACCGCCGCGCTCTGCGTCCTGGCCGCGCCGGCCTTCGCCTCTGGTCCCGGCGAGACCCACCATGGCGGCACCGCCTTTTTGCCGAACGGTGTGCTGACCTACGCGCTCTTCGAATCCACCATCGAGCATGTGGACCTGGCCAGCTGCCCGGCGCAATTCGACCCCGAGGTGGTGTTCTGCCGCATGACGCTCGCCTCCGATCTCGCCCATGTCTTCGCGTTCCGCTACGACGGCGAGCAGCCGCTCCTCGCGATCAAGAGCTACGAGCTGGATGACGAGTTTCTGCCGTTCTGATCGGCGATTTGCTCCCGAAGCTCGGCGATCACCTTCTCCCACAGCTCCGGAGGCTGCGCACCGCTCAGAACATGCTGATTCGCCACGACAAATGTCGGCACGCCCGTGACACCGCGCTCCCGCGCATGGGCGTCCCGCGCCAGGATGTCATCCGCATCCGCGTCGCTCGCCAGCAGGCGGCGCACCATCTCGCCGTCCATCTCCGCGGCCTGCGCGATCTCGACCAGCACCTCCCGGTCGCCGATATCGCGGCCTTGGGTGAAATACCCCTCGAACAGTTTCGAGACCACGGCGATCTGCCGCCCCTCGACCCCCGCCCAATGGATCAGCCGGTGGGCGTCCAAAGTGTTGGGCGTGCGCTGAATGGCCCGGAAATCCACCGGCAATCCGGCGGACTTCGCCGTGTCCTCGATGCGCCCGTATACCTCGCGCGCGCCCTCTGGTCCCCCGAACTTCGCCTGCAGGTACGCGGTCCGGTCCATCCCCTCGGGCGGCATGTCGGGGTTGAGCTGGAAAGGATGCCACTCGATGGTGAACGGGTGGTCGGGCGCGTTGCCAAGCGCCTGATCCAGCGCCATTTTCCCGATATAGCACCAAGGGCAGATCGGGTCCGAGAGTATATCAAGCTTGATCATGGCGTGCCTCATACGCCGCGCGCAGCGCCCGGCGATCCAGTTTTCCGGTCCGTCCCTTGGGCAGGGTTTCGACCGGAATGTAAAGCCGTGGCTGCTTGTACCGGGCCAGATGTTGCGCGGCCTCCGCGGCAAGTGCGGTCTCTGTCACCGGGGCGGCGGCGACGTAAAATAACGCGATCACAGTGACATCCGCCTTGATCTTCACCTCCACCGCCGCCGCCTCGGCAATCTCCGGCCGCCCGTGGAACGCCTTTTCGACCTCCAGTGGCGAGACCCGGAATCCGCCCGCGTTCATCATGTCGTCGCCCCGGCCGAGGTAGCGCACCGCGCCATCCGCGGCGATCTCCACCATGTCGCCGGTCACGAACCAATCGCCGGTCAGGGGCAGGCGGGGCCGACCGCCCTCCAGGTAGCCCAGCATCAGCCCCGGATCGCCGCGATGCACGCCCAGAACTCCGGATGTGCCCCGCGCCACCTCGACCCCGTCGGCGTCCAGCGCCGCGATCCGCCGCCCGGCCTGGGCAAACCCCGCATGGCCCGGGGGGGCCTGTCGGCCCGGATGGGCCGAGATGAAGGTGGAGCATTCCGACATCCCCAACGCCTCGTAAAGCTCGGTGCCGATCCGGTCCCGCCACGCCGCGCGCAGGCTGTCGGGCAGCGCTTCTCCCGCCGTCAACCCATGGCGCAGACGGGGGAGCCGGGGCAGGGCATCTCGCTTCAAAATCTGTCGGTATACCCCCGGAACGGCGGCAAATATACTGGCCCCACTCGCGGCAAGCGCCTCGGGCAGGGCGGCACTGTCTGTCCCGGCCTCGGGGATCAGCGCCGTCGCCCCCATCGCCCACGGATCCAGCAGCCCGACGCCCAGCGTATAGGTCCAGTTGAACGCCCCGGCATGGAGGATCCGGTCCTCCGGCCCCATCCCGTACCAGTCGCGCCACATCATCCGCCGGGCCCAGATCGCGCGATGCGCATGGGCCACCGCCCGCGGCCGCCCCGAACTGCCCGAGGTATAGACCACGTAAGCCATGCGGTCCGGATCCCCCGGCACCGGCGCCAGCGGCGCGTCCCGGTCCGGCACCAGCGCCTCCAATGCCACCACGCGGCCCCGCGACGGCCCCGCAACGCCCGGCGCCTGCACCGTCAGCGCCGGGGCGAGGTCCGCCACGATCCAGTCGACCTCCTCGACCGTCAGCGCCGCCGAGGTCGGCACCGGCACCACGCCTGCCGCCACCGCAGCCAGAAACAGCAGCGGAAACTCCACCGTATTTCCCAACCGCATCAATAGCTTGTCACCAGGCGCCAACCCTTCGGTCCGCAGTGCTGCGGCATAGCCCGCCACCGCCCGGCGCAGATCTCCGAAGGTCCAGCGCACCGCGCCACCGCCCAGCACCTCCAGCGCGATCTTGTCCTCATCCCCGGCGGCCAAGACATACCCCGCCAGGTTGAATGGCGCGGGGCAGGGTGCGGCGGGGTCGAAATCGTCGGGCAACGGCATGACCCCCGTGCTAGGCCCCGCGCGGCGCGGTTGCAAGTCGCCTGACAATTCAGGACAATACCCGCCATGACAGAGCCCGACAAAGAACCCAGCCTGATCCGTCTGCACCGCGAGAGCGGCGACACCATCCCGGTGGAGCCGCTCAATCTCGGCAGCCGCGTGCGCGACCTGCGCAAGGCGCGCAACTGGACCCTGGAACAGGCCGCGGGTCAGGCTGGGCTGGCCCGGTCTACCTTGTCAAAAATCGAGAACGGCCAGATGTCGCCCACCTACGAGGCGCTCAAGAAACTCGCCGACGGGCTCGAGATCACCATCCCGCAGCTCTTCACGCCGCCGCGCAAGGCCCAGGTCAACGGGCGCATGGCAATCACTCGTTCCGACGCGGGGGAGGCGCATCCGACCGCCACATATGAACATGAGCTTCTCGCCGCAACCCTCACGAAAAAAACGATGTTGCCCTATCGCGCCCGGGTCCGCGCCCGCAGCTTCGAAGAGTTCGACGGCTGGGTCCGCCACGACGGCGAAGAGTTCCTCTACGTGCTGACCGGCGCCATCCGCCTGATCACCGAGTTCTACGAACCGGTCGAGATGCGCCGCGGCGACAGCGCCTATTACGACGCCTCCATGGGCCACAACGTCATCTCTATCAGCGAAGATGACGCCAGCATCCTCTGGGTCACGTCACTGGCGTGAGAACAGGGCTGCTTGAAAATCTAGAATATGAATTACTCATAATCAGTATTATGTAAATAAAAGATCTGGATCAGCGCTTGCAACGCTGCATCCAGCCCAGGGTCGCGTCCGTATCGCCCCCCGACTTGTACTCCGCGCCCAGCGGCACGTCCCAGCCCATCGCGGCAATCACCTCGAACACATGGGCGTAGTTCACCTCGCCCTCATCCGGAGCTCCGCGCGCCGGCACACCCGCGAACTGGATGTGGCCGATGATCGGCCGCAGCCGCCGCAACCGGTTGGTCAGATCACCCTCCATCAGTTGCACGTGGTAGCAGTCGAACATCAGCCGCAGGTTCGGCGCGCCAACCTCGGCGACGATTGCTTCGGCCTGGCGCGTTGTGCTCAGGAAGTAGCCCGGCGCATCGTAGTGGTTCAGTGGCTCGATCAGAACTGTAATCCCTTTATTCTCAGCTATCTCACAGGCATACTTCAAGTTCCCTGCGAAGCACTTCCGCGCCGCCGATCCCGACGCGAACCCAGCCATCACATGCACCGCGCGCGCCCCGATCGCCGCGCCATAATCCAGCGCCTCGTCGATCGCCGCGCGCGCCTCCATTTCGCGCCGGGGCAACGCCGCAAGCCCGTTTTCGCCCGCCGACACATCGCCGCGCCGTGTATTCAGACCCAGCATCGGCAGCCCCGTGTCCTCCAGCGCTGCGCGGACCTCGGCCGCGGGCGTGTCATAGGGCCAATGGCACTCCACCGCGTCGAATCCGGCGGCGGCAGCCGCATGAATGGCGTCCGGCAAGCTTCTGTCATTCCAAAGAAAACCTAGATTTGCCGAAAACTTCATGCGTCCCACTCCACGTCGAACTTCTCCACCACCGCGCGCACCTGTTCTGGGCTCAGCATCCGCGGTTGCAGCCCTCGCGTCAGCATCGCGAGCCGCGCGGTTTCTTCCAGTTCCTCGACCGCGTTGCACGCCGCCTCCACATCCTTGCCCGCGACCACGGGGCCGTGATTGGCCAGCATCACCGCGCTTCGCCTGCCCGCCAGGCCCCGCACCGCGTCCCCCATGGCCGGATCGCCCGGCAGGAACACCGGGAGCAGCTTCACGCGCCCCAGCTTCATGATCCCATAGGGCGTCAGCGGCGGCAGGAAATCCTCCGGATCCACATCGGGCATCATCGACAAGGCGACCGAATGGCAAGAATGCAAATGCACCACCGCGCCCGCCGTGCTGCGCGTCTCGTAAAACGCGGAATGCAAAGGCATTTCCTTGGTCGGCTTGTCGCCGGATACCAGGTGCCCCGCCGCATCGAACCGGCTCAGCCGTCCAGGATCGAGCCGCCCGAAACTCGTCCCCGTGGGCGAAACCAGCAGCCCGCCATCCTCCGTCCGGGCCGAGATGTTGCCGGTGCTGCCCCCGGTCAGCCCCCGGTCGAAGATCGACCTGGCCAGCAGGCAGATCTGCTCGCGCAGCCGTGCCTCGGCACTCATAGGGTGTCCACCAGCGCCAAGGCATCGGTAAAGAAGCTCTCGGCGCCGAAATTGCCGGATTTCAGTGTCAGTGCGATGTCCACACCGCCGCTCTCTGCGAAACACCAGGGCACGCCCGGCGCGATCTCGCGGCGCACATCGAGCTGCACAACCCCCAGCGCCTGGGTCACCGCCCCCGAGGTCTCGCCGCCCGCCACCACGAAGCGCCGCGCGCCCCGGTCCCGCGCGGCCACGGCGATCCGGGCCAGCGCGTCCTCGACCAGCGCGCCCGCCTCGGCCACGCCCAGGGCCTGCTGGGCTGCGCGGACCTCGCCGGGCTCGGCGGTGGCGTAGACCAACGGCGCATCCTGGAGCGCCTGCGCCTCCAACCAGGCAAGCGCGGCCCCTGCCCCCTCGGTGCGCAGCACCAGCGGGTCGAGCTTGTAGCCCGGCGCATGCTGAAGATACGCCGCCACCTGCGCCCGGGTCATGGCCGAACAACTCCCCGACAGCACTACCGCCCCCGGGGCCAGGTCCGGCGCGGGGCCCCGCGCTGCCGCCGCCCCACCGCTCAGCAGCCCGGGCAAGGGCGCGGCCACTGCGCTGCCCCCGGTCATCAGCGGCATGTCGTGGCACGCCTCGGCGATCACGCCCAGATCCGCATCCGCCACCGCATCCACCACCACATGGGCCACGCCCGCCGCGTCCAGCCGACCCAGCTCCGCGCGCAAGGCCCCTGCCCCCCGCGCCACGCAAAGCCGGTCCACCAGCCCCACGGGCCGCGTGACCTGCGGCGCGAGCAGCCGCATCAGGTTGGCATCGCGCATCGGCGTCAGCGGATGATCCTTCATCGGGCTCTCGTCGAGCGGGTCGCGCCCGACAAACAGGTTGCCCATGAAAACCGCGCGCCCGTTTTCTGGAAAGGCCGGGCAGTAAATCGTCTGCTGCACCCCCAGATCCGCCATCAGCGCCTCGGCCACGGGTCCGATATTGCCTTGGGGCGTCGAATCGAAGGTGGAGCAGTATTTCCAGAACACCCGTTCCGCCCCCGCCCCCCGCAACCACGCCAGCGCCGCGCGGGCCTGCGCCACCGCCTCGGCCACCGGCGCCGTGCGAATCTTCAGCGCGATCACCTCGATCCCGGCGGTGTCCTGCGGCGGGCCGTCGGGCACGCCCATGCGCAGCCGCACCGCGGCACCGCTGCGTGCGAGCAACCCGGCCAGATCGGTCGCGCCCGTGAAATCATCCGCAATACAGCCCAGTACCGTCGCCATCCTGTCCTCCCGCAACACGCCCGCGCACAGTTGCACCCAAGGCGCGGCTGAGCAAGCGCCCGCGCGCGCACAACCCACGGTAGAGGGTTGCTCGGATTGAGAAATTCTTAGATTTTCGGGCAGCAAATGGTATCAAGGGGTCCGACCCCGTCGGTCCGGTCCCTGGAGCGCTCCATGCACATCACCATTCTGAACGGTCCGAACCTGAACCTGCTGGGCACCCGCCAGCCCGAGGTTTATGGCGCGACCACCCTGGCGGATATCGAGCATATGTGCCAACGCAAGGCGCAGGCGCTCGGGCTCGAGATCGAATTCAACCAGACCAACCACGAAGGCGTGCTGATCGATCAGATCCACGCCGCCCGCAGCGAAAGCGACGGGCTGATCATCAACGCGGGCGCCTATACCCACACCTCCGTGGCGCTGATGGACGCGGTGGCCTCCGTCAGCCTGCCCACGGTCGAGGTGCACCTGTCCAACATCCACGCACGCGAATCCTTCCGACATACCTCGTTCCTGTCGCCGGTGGCGCTCGGGCTGATCTGCGGCTTCGGCGCGACCGGCTACGTCATGGCCCTCGACGGGATCTGGGCGCATCTGACCGCCGCGGATTCGCCCAGGCCATGAATATCGGCACGCCCATTGACGCGCGGCTGGCCAACCTGTCGGAGATCACCGCCACGCAGTCGATCGAGGAAGCCTGGGCGCTGCACTGCACCCGGATGGCCGAGTACGGGTTCGACCGATTGTTCTACGGCCACACCCGGTTCAGCACGCCCAGCACCTATGCCGATCGCCACGACGCCCTGATCCTCAGCAGCCTGCCCCAAGGATATGTGGAGCGGTATTTGAGGGAAGGCCATTACCGCAACATTCCCATGATCCGCTGGGCCGAAGAGAACGACGGCGCCTGTAGTTGGTCCGAGGTCTATGCCCGCCTGCATCCCGATGAGATGACCCCGGGCACCCGCAAGGCGCTCGGCACGCGGCAGGCCTTCGGGATCGAGAACGGCTATTCGATCAGCTTTCGCAACCTCTGCCAGGGCGGGTTCGCAGCGATCAGCCTGGTGGGCCGCGAGGGGCTTTCCCAGGCCGATCTGGACAAGATCTGGGCGTCGCGCGGGGCCGAGATCGAACTGGCCAACCGGGTCTTTCACCTGGTGGTCAGCAGCCTGCCCTCGCGCCGTCCGAATCGATTGACGCCTCGTCAGCGCGAAGTCCTCGAATGGGTGGCGCATGGCAAAACCGTGCCCGAGATCTGCCTGTTGATTGGTCGCAAACAGGCAACAGTCGAGAAACACCTGCGTCTCGCCCGCGAAGCGATGAATGCCCAGACGACGGCGCAGGCGGTGCTAAGGGCTTCAATATCCAAACAGATATTCGCGAAAAATTCATCCCAGACATGAATTTTACCGATGGGTAAGGTTTTCCGGACTTTCCAAACTGCAAAGGCAGTGGCACCGTGCCGCCGTTCCGTGAGTGGTGGCTTTAGGCCATGGAGCACGTCGTAGGTGCAGCGTCCTTGTTTCGATGTCGCGCCGAAGACACGCCGGCCGGGGGGTGTATTTTTCCGCTGCCCCGGTCGGCATCCAAATCCGCCCAGCTTTGCGCGCCGGCACCGCAATCCCGCACTGTCGTGACAACCGCTCTGGCCCCAATAAAAAAGGGCCCCCGAAGGGACCCTTTCAAAAGCCGTGATGGGGTGATCAGCCGTTCATGGTTTTCGCGACTTCCGCGGCGAAATCCTCTTCGACCTTCTCGATCCCCTCGCCCACTTCCATGCGCACGAAGCCGGTGATCTCGACGCCGGCGTCTTTGGCCGCGTCGCCCACGGTCAGGTCCGGGTTCACCACGAAGGCTTGGCCCAGAAGCGTGACTTCCGACAGGAACTTCTTCATCCGGCCCACGATCATCTTCTCGATGACCTGCTCGGGCTTGCCGCTTTCGCGGGCGATGTCGATCTGAACCTGGCGCTCTTTCTCGACCACCGCCGGATCCAGATCGGCCTCGGACAGGGATGCGGGGTTGGCGGCGGCGATATGCATGGCGATCTGCTTGCCGATGCCGTTATCGGCCCCGGTCAGCGCGACCAGCACGCCGATCTTGCCCATGCCATCGGCGGCGGCGTTGTGAACGTAGCTCACCACCGTCTCGCCCGACAGCTTCTGCATCCGGCGCAGAGTCATGTTCTCGCCGATGGTGGCGATCTTGTCGGTCAGGATGGTCTCGACGGTCTTGCCGCCCACCTCGGTGCTCTTGAGCGCATCGAGGTCGCTTGCCGACAGGGCAGCCTCGGCGAACGACGCGACCATCGCCTGGAACTCGGCGTTTTTCGCGACGAAATCGGTCTCGGAATTGACCTCGACCGCCACGGCCGCGCCATCGGCCACGGCCACGCCCACCAGACCCTCGGCGGCGGTGCGCCCGGATTTCTTGGCGGCCTTCGCGAGGCCTTTGGTCCGCAGCCAGTCGACCGCGGCTTCCATGTCGCCGTCGGTCTCGGTCAGCGCCTTCTTGGCGTCCATCATGCCTGCGCCGGTCTTGTCGCGCAGCTCTTTTACCAATGCAGCGGTAATCGCCATTTTGGTGTCTCCTGAAAAATGGGTCATGGGGGCGGACCGGGGTCGTGCCCGGTCCGCATCTCGGTTCCGCGTCGGGGCCGGAGGCCCCGCGGGGCTCAGCTCTCGGCGGGGGCGGCGGCCTCTTCGGCCAGGGCCTCCTCGACGCCGCCCTCTTCGAGCGCGCCCAGGTCCACGCCGGCCGCACCCAGCTGCGCCGACATCCCGTCCAGCGCCGCACGGGCCACCAGGTCGCAATAGAGCGCGATGGCGCGGGCCGCGTCGTCATTGCCCGGGATCACGTAATCCACGCCGTCCGGCGAGCAGTTGGTGTCGACCACGGCCACGACCGGGATGCCCAGCTTGTTGGCCTCGGCGATCGCCAGGTCCTCTTTCTTGACGTCGATCACGAAGATCAGGTCCGGCACGCCGCCCATTTCACGGATCCCGCCCAGGGATGCCTGAAGCTTGCCCTGGTCGCGTTCCATGCCGAGACGCTCTTTCTTGGTGAGCCCCTCGAAGCCGCCTTCCATGGCCTCGTCGATGGACTTGAGCCGCCCGATGGAGTTGGACACGGTTTTCCAGTTGGTCAGCGTGCCGCCCAGCCAGCGGTGGTTCATGTAATACTGCGCGCAACGCTCGGCGGCCTCGGCAATGGGCTTCTGCGCCTGCCGCTTGGTACCGACGAAGAGGACACGGCCGCCCTTGGCGACGGTGTCGCGCACCGCCTGCAGCGCCTGGTCCAGCATCGGGACGGTCTGCGTCAGGTCCATGATGTGGATGCCATTGCGGTCGCCGTAGATATACGGGGCCATCCGCGGGTTCCAGCGCTGTGTCTGGTGGCCAAAGTGCACGCCTGCTTCGAGAAGCTGGCGAATGTTGAAATCGGGAAGCGCCATTCCAAGGTTCCTTTCCGGTTTGCGCCTGAGAGGGGCCATAGAGCGGATGCTCAACCGGCGGACGGTCTCGGGATGTCTCCCCGAGGCGCCCAAGCCCCTCCTGTGAAGTGCGCGCGTCCTACGCCGGGTTGGGCGGGAATGCAAGCCCCACGGCCCTGCCCGCGGCGAAACGGGCGCGGACGCTGCGGGAGGCGGGCCGCGGTAGGGCTGGCCGCGTCGGAGGGGGCGCTGCCCCCACGGCCCGTGCCGGGCCGCCCCCCGGAGTATTTCCGCGCAGATGGAGCTTGCCCGGGTGGGGTTGTTGGCTTTGATCGGTGCGCGATGGGGCCGGAGAGCGGGTCGCCCGGGCTCGTGGCCCCTTCCCCGCCCTGCCGGGCTGTGAGACAAGACCGGCCATGACACCGGATATCCTTTGTATCGGCGCGGTCCTGTGGGACATCATCGGGCGCGCGCCCCGCGAGATGAAATCGGGCTATGACGTGCCCGGTCGGATCTCGCGCATCCCCGGCGGGGTGGCGATGAACATCGCCATGACTCTGTGCCGGTTCGACTTGCGCCCCGCGCTCCTGTCGGCGGTGGGCCAAGATGCGGAGGGCGACGAGCTGCTGGCCCATGCAGAGGCCATGGGGATGATCACCGCGCATGTGTTGCGCAGCGCACGGCCCACGGATCGCTACATGGCCATCGAAGGCTCCAACGGGTTGATCGCGGCGATTGCGGATGCCCATTCGCTGGAAGAGGCGGGCGCGGAGATCCTCGCCCCCCTGGCCGATGGGCGGTTGGGCTGTCCCGAGGCGCCCTGGCGCGGGATGGTGGCGCTGGACGGGAACCTGACCGATGCGATGCTGGCCGAGATCGCCAAAAGCCCGCTTTTTGCCCGGGCCGATCTGCGGGTGGCGCCGGCCTCGCCCGGCAAGGCCAGGCGGCTCCTGCCGTTCCTGTCAGCCTCGGCCGCAACGCTCCATGTCAACCTGATCGAGGCCAACCTGATCTCGGACCATCCCAGCCAGACCACCCAGCAGGCGGCGCAGGTTCTGCTGGGCATGGGGGCGCACCGGGTGGTGATCACCGACGGGGCGAACCCGGCCACGGACGCCTCGGCGCGCCATGCGCACACGGTCGCGCCGCCCCCGGTGCCGGTGCGCCGGGTGACCGGTGCGGGCGATACGTTCATGGCCGCGCATATGGCGGCGGAAATTCGCGGCGAAACGCCCGCGGGCGCGCTGGAGGCGGCGGTGCAGGCGGCGGCCGATTACATTTCCGCCGCCGAGAGCACGTGAGCCGGGCCTGCCCCGTGCGCCCGGGCGCGTCCCGCGCGGTGACTGTGCCTGAAAAATGCGCAGCGGGCGGCTTTCCGGGCCTGCGGGGGGACACCTGTGCTTGTGTGCCGCCGCACACCTGCCTAGATACAAGGCGACCGCAGCCCGAGACCAACCAGCCTTGAAACTAGACCCCGACCTTCCCCCGCCCGCGAAACGAGGCCTGTTCGCCCGCGTGCGCGCGAATTTCCTCACCGGCCTGATCGTGATTCTGCCGATCGCGGTGACCATCTGGCTCGTCTGGTCGGTGATCGGGATCATCGACGGCTGGGTCTTGCCCTTCGTGCCCGAACGCTACAACCCGGTGGTTCTGATCAAGCAGCACTTCGACGTCACCGTGGATATTCGCGGTGTGGGCGTGGTGTTCTTCCTGATGTTCACGCTGATCGTGGGCTGGCTGGCCAAGGGGCTGCTGGGGCGGTCGATCATCCGCTGGACCGAAGGGGTGGTCACGCAGATGCCCGTTGTCCGGTCGGTCTATGGCGGGATGAAGCAGATCGCGGAGACGGTGCTGGCCTCGGGCAGCACGTCCTTCGACAAGGCCTGCCTGGTGGAGTATCCGCGGCGCAACATCTGGGCGATTGCCTTCATCTCGACCAATGCCAAGGGGGAGATCGCGGCCAAGGGCGATGACGAGATGATCTCGGTCTTCCTGCCGACCACGCCGAACCCGACCTCGGGGTTCTTGCTGTTCGTGCCGAAACGGGACGTGAAGGTTCTGGACATGACGGTGGAGGATGCGGCCAAGCTGGTGATCTCGGCGGGCCTGGTCTATCCGGACACGGACCCCAAGAAGGTGCGCGAGCAGGCCTGGATCAAGTCGATCTGAGCCGCCTGCCCCGCCGGGTTAACGCGCGGCCGCGTTTCGCAGGATTTTCGCCGACAAATTTTTTCGCCGAATGGTGGGATTTCAAGGGCTTCCAGAGATTTGTTTCGCATGCGAAACATTCCATTTTCTGAATGCGTTAATGCCCCCAGGCAAGCGCATGAAATCGTGCATATTTCATGGACAGTGCGAGCGTTGCGCCTCGCTCATTCGGCGGATTTCGACCACCACACATCCGGGTGAAACGAGATCCAGTCGCCATAGGCGGGCAGGGCTTCCGGGTAGGTCAGATCGGCCGCGTGCGCGATGCGGGAGACCGGGTTGAACCAGATCGGGATGACATAACGCCCTGCGGTCAGCACCCGGTCGAGCGCGCGCACGGTGGCGATGTAGTCCTCCTGGCTCTCGGCACTCAGCATGGCGTCGATCAGACCGTCCACCGCCGCACTGTCGATCCCGGGCCAGTTGCGGCTGCCGGGGATGTCCACGCCCTCCGAGCCCCAATAGAGCCGCTGCTCGTTGCCGGGGCTGAGCGACAGGCCGCGGGTGTAGTAGGTCATGTCGAAATCGTAGGCATCGGTGCGCTCGCGGTACTGAGCGCTGTCGACGGTGGTGATGTCCACGGAAACGCCCAGCCGTTCGAGGGACTTGGCGTAGATGTTGATCATGGACTGCACTTCGGAGCTGCCCTGGGACAGGAGGATCTCGAACGTAAAGGGGGTGCCGTCGGGGCGGGTCATCACGCCTTCCTCGATGGTGTAACCGGCCTCGTCCATCAGGCGCAGGGCGGCGCGGATGTTGCGGCGGTTGGCCTCGGAGCCGTCGGAGACCGGCAGGGTGTAGCCCTCCAGCGCGCCGGGGGGCAGTGTGTCGGCGTAGGGAGCGAGCAGTTCGACCACCCGGCCCGTGGCGGGGCCGTCCTGCATCGCCAGCACGGAGTTGGAGAAGTAGGAGGTGATGCGCGGCACCTCGCCGCCATTGAGGGTGCGGTTGATCAGCTCGAAATTGAAGGCGTGGATCAGGGCATCGCGCACGCGCCAATCGGCGAAATCGGCGCGGCGGGTGTTCATGGCAAAGCCGGTGATGCCCGAGGGGCGTTCATGCGGGATGACGGATTTGACTACCTCGCCCGCCTGCACGGCCGGAAAGTCGTAGTCGCGGTTCCATTTGGCGGTGTTGGTCTCGCGGATCGAGGTGAGGATGCCGGCCTTGAACGCCTCGAACATCACACCGGCATCGCCGAAGAATTCCATCCGGATCTCGTCGAGATTGTGGACCCCGCGCCGGATGGGCAGGTCGGCGGCCCAGTAATCGGGATTGCGTCGCAGGGTGACGAAGCGGCCCGGCTCGAAATCCGCGATCACGTAAGGCGCGGAGGAGATCGGGGCTTCGTCCAGCCCGCTTTCGGCGAAATCCTTGCCCTCCCACTGGGCCTTTTTCAGGATCGGACGCATGCCCATGATAAGCGCCAGTTCGCGGTTGGGTTCGGTGAAGGTGATGCGCAGGGAGCGCGGCCCGGTGGCTTCGGCGGATTGCACCTGCGCCCAGGCGCCGAGATAGCGCGGGTGGCCGACGGTGCCGAGGGTTTCGAACGACCAAAGCACATCCTCGACCGTCACCGGGCTGCCATCGGAGAATCGCGCCTCGGGGCGGAGGGTGAAGGCGACCCAGAGCCCGTCCGGGTCGACCTCCAGCGATTCGGCCAGAAGCCCGTAAAGTGCGAAGGGCTCGTCGTAATTTCGGGCCATCAGGCTCTCATGGGCGAGAAATCTGAGCTGCCACGGGACGCGCCCCTTGAGGATGTGGGGATTGAGGCTGTCGAAGCCGCCGACCTCGCCCAGCACGATCCGGCCGCCCTTGGGCGCATCGGGGTTGGCGTAGGGGAGAGACACAAAATCCGGTGGAAGGGCCGGGTCGCCATACATAGCGATGCCATGGGAGGGCGCGGCGAGCGCGCCGGGGACGGCGAGGAAACCGGCGATGAGGGCGGCGTGGCCAATGCGGATTGCGCGGCGGAGTTGTTTCATTTTCTGCTCTGATCCCGAAAGTTCATCGGTTTTTGTCTCAAACCGTACCGAGCGTCGGGCGGGGCTGCAAACTTTTCCCTTGGATACGGGCGTTTGATTGCTTATAACTAAGGCACTGCTCGATAGGTTTCTTGCCTGTATGAAACCTGCCTCAATGACTTAACGCCCGCTTCGTGCGGGCGTTTTTTTTTGCGCCGGTTGGTGCGGTGCCCCCCTGCCCCCTTTGCGTGGCCTTTGTGTTTCCGCGCCTGCATCGTTAGCTTCGCAGTTGCAGAATATGCGCAGAGAATCACGGGAGCTTGCCGATGTCGCTGAAGGGAAAAACCGCCGTTGTCACCGGGTCGAATTCGGGGATCGGGTTGGGGATTGCATGGGAGTTGGCGCGCGCGGGTGCGGATGTAGTGCTCAACAGCTTCACCGACCGGGAGGAGGATCACGCCCTGGCCGACGAGATCGCCCGCGAGACCGGGGTTTATGCGCGCTACATCAAGGCGGACATGTCCAAGGGCGACGACTGCCGGGCGCTGATCGAGAGTGCGGGTACCTGCGATATCCTGGTGAACAATGCGGGTATCCAGCATGTGGCCCCGATCGACGAGTTTCCGGTCGACAAGTGGGACGCGATCATCGCGATCAACATGAATTCGGCGTTCCACACCACCGCCGCCGCCCTGCCGATGATGCGCAAGGCGGGCTGGGGGCGGGTCGTCAATATCGCCTCGGCGCACGGACTGACCGCGTCGCCCTACAAGGCGGCCTATGTGGCGGCCAAGCACGGAGTGGTGGGCATGACCAAGACCGTGGCGCTGGAGACCGCGCAGGAGCCGATCACCTGCAACGCGATCTGCCCGGGCTATGTGCTGACCCCGCTGGTGGAGGCGCAGATCCCTAACACGATGGAGAAATACGATATGGGCCGCGAGGAGGTCATCAAGCAGGTGATGCTGGAGCGCCAGCCGTCGAAGGAATTCGCGACCGTCGAGCAGTTGGGCGGCACCTGCGTGTTCCTGTGCTCGGATGCGGCGGCACAGATCACCGGGACGACGATTTCGGTGGATGGCGGCTGGACCGCGCTCTGAGCCGCGAGGGAAAGGGGCGCGCCATGGCACGCAAGAAGCGGATCAACCTGGCCCTGCAGGGCGGCGGCGCCCACGGGGCGTTCACCTGGGGGGTGCTCGACCGGCTTCTGGCCGAGCCCGAGATCGAGATCGCGGGCATCTCCGGCACCTCGGCCGGCACCCTGAACGGCGCGGCGGTCAAGGCGGCGCTGGCCAAGGGCGGCACGGCGGAGGATGCGCGCGAGAACCTCGACTGGCTCTGGGGGCAGATCGCGGGCATTCACGACACGCGGTTCGCGCCCTGGCTGGAGGTGTTTCCGCCCAGCGTGATCGCCACGGCGCTGGAATACTCGCCCTATCTCGCCATGGCCGAAACGCTGGAGCAGTTCATCTCCCCCTATGATACGCCGTTCTCGGCGCAGAACCCGCTGGCGCGGATCGTGGAGAGGTTCAATTACGACAATATCTGCTGCGATAGCGGGCCGAAGTTTCATGTCTGTGCCACCAATGTGCGGACGGGCAAGCTGCGGGTGTTCACCGGCACAGAGATCGGGGCGGCGCCGATCCTTGCCTCGGCCTGCCTGCCGACGTTGTTTCGGGCGGTGGAGATCTTCGACCCCGAGACAGGGCGCGACGAGAGCTACTGGGACGGGGGCTATTCCGCCAACCCCGCCTTGGAGCCGCTGACCCAGGATCCGGACCTGCCCGGAGACGTGGTGATCGTGCATATCAATCCGCTGCACCGCGAGGAAATCCCGACCTCGGCCAAGGAAATCGCGAATCGGGTCAACGAGATCAGCTTCAACTCGTCGCTGATCCAGGAGCTGTCCCATATCAACGCGGTCAACGAGATGCTGGCCGACGGGCGTTTGGTGAAGGGAACGATGAAGGATGTGTTCATCCACATGATCGCCGATGACGGGCTGATGGTGAAGCTGTCGGAGGCGACGAAGGTCTACCCCAACCCGGCGGTGATCGCGTCGCTGAAGGCCGCAGGCGAGGACGCGGCGGAGGACTTCCTCGCCCGCGATCTGAGCAGTGTGAATGTCAAGCCCACGGTGGATCTGGCCCGGCTGGTGTGCTGAGGCGCGTCAGCCTTCGCTGTCCTGCCGGGGAATGGTGGCCTGGAAATTGCCGTCGATCCGCATCCCGCCTGTATCCGCGTCCACGATCAGCCCGTCCCGGGGGTTTTCGGTCATGTAGGCGGTGAAGCTGCCCGCGATGGCGAGGTCGCTCGGCCCGGCCATGAAGGCGGTCACGGTCAGGTCGATATTCTCGTCATCCGCAACCAGGGTATCCCCGTCGTGATCGAGGGACACGGTGACCTGCTGCGGGTCGATCTCGGTCATGCCGGCCTCTGCTTCGATCTTGAGCACCAGGGTGCCCTGGCCTGTCGGGCTGTGGGGTTCGGGGGTGCCGACGATGCGGATCTCGGTGCCTGCGCCGGTTTGGGAAAAGCCGCTGACCGGGCCTTCGCCGGCGCTGGCCACGACCCAGCGCGCGTCATCGAGCGCGAGCGTGCCGGTGATCGACCCGGCGCCGGTCTGCGCGGCGACGGGGGCCGCGGCAAGGCCGAGGCACAGGGGCAGGATGCGGGCGGTCAGGGTTGGGAAGTTGCGCGTCATGGGGATCCCTTTGCTGTTAGGTTGCCTGAACGCTCAACGCGCGGGCCCGGGGCCGGTTCCGGGGTCAGGGAAGCAAAGGCGTGTCCGGCAGGGACAGGTTGGCGGTGATCAGGTCGCTCAGGGTGCGGGCGACGCAGGCGCTGGAATGGGGCGCGCGCGCCAGGGTCGAAGGGCGGATGCGGCTGAGCATGCCGGGATTGCCTTGCATCTCTTGGGCGATGGCCACGGTGCGCAGGAACCCGGCATAGGGGTCGGTGCCGTCCCTGCGCGGGCGGTAATGCAGCCGCCCCTCGCGCAAGCCCGCGGCGTAGATCGTCTGTCCCTCCTTGATGGTCTCGACCACGGTGATCGTGTCGAGTTGTTCGGGATCGATCACGGTCGGATCGTCTGACAATATGACGAGATCGGCCAGTTTGCCCGGCGCGAGGGAGCCTTTGCTGTCTTCCTCGAAATGCTGGTAGGCGGGCCAGATCGTCATCGCCTTGAGCGCGGTGAGCACGTCGACCCGGTGGTCGGGGCCGATGATGTCGCCGGACCGCGAGCGCCGGGTGACGGTGGCGTCCAGGATGCGCATGCTATCGGGGAAGGCCACGGGCGCGTCATGGTGGCTGGAGAACATCATGCCACGCGCCCGTACCCAACCCGTGGGCGAGATGTTGTCGGCGGCCACGGGCCCCACGGTGCGGTCACGGTGCCAGTCGCCCCAATAGAAGGTGTGCATCGGAAAGAGCGAGGGGAACACATCGAGCCGGTTATAGGCGTCCACCTGGTCCTCGCGCAAAAACTGCCCGTGGATCAGGACCGGGCGGCGGTCGGCGGCCCCGTGAGTCTCTGTCGCGGTCTGAATGGCCGCGATCAGCATGTCGGAGGCCCCTTCCCCATTGGCATGGGTCTGGATCTGCACCCCGTTGGCGAAGGCCCAGTCGACCGCGTCGAACACCTGGTCGCCGCTGGCCGAGGCATAGCCCGCGTAATCGGCGCGAACCCCTTCGGGCGGGTCGTAATAGGGCCGGTCGCGCAGGGCGGTGAAGCCCTGGGGCGATCCGTCGATGGTCAGCTTGCCGCCGCCGACGCGGATCCGGTTCTCGTAGACCCGCGCGTGGTGTTCCAGGATGTAGTCGCGGGCCAGCAGCACATCGGGGTAGACCACCACGTCGATGTCCAGCCCTTCTTCGGCGGCGACGGATTGCATCAGCTCGGCCACGGGCGGGAGCGCGCGGCCTTCCTGCGCGGTGGTGTAGCCGAAAGAGGCGATCAACTCGGTGCCCGCGCGAAAGATCGCGCGGTTGGCGGCTTCGTCCAGCCCGCCGAGCAGACCGCCGATCACCATGTTGGCGGCGTTTTCCTCGAGCACGCCGTTGGGTGCGCCATCCGGGCCGCGGCGGATGACGCCCCCCGCCGGGTCGGGGGTGTCGGCGGTGATGCCAGCCTGTTCGAGTGCCAGTGAGTTGGCCACGCCGAGATGGCCGGATTGGTGGATGGCATAGACCGGGATCTCGGTGGAGACGGCGTCGAGCTCGTCCCGTGTCGGATGCCGCTGCTCGGCCAGCTGGGCGTCGTCATAGCCGAAGCCGAGGATGAGACCGGCGGCCGCGACACGCTCGGGCTGGGCCTCGGCGAAGGCGCGCAGCACCGCTTGCAGGGTCGGGATGTCGTTCACGGTGCCATCGGGTGCGGGCAACAGGTTGGCCGAGAGCGCCTGCAGGCCGATCATGAAGACATGGCCGTGGGCGTCCACGAAGCCCGGGATCATGGTGCGCCCGGCCAGGTCGATCATCTGCGTCTGGGGTCCCTGGAAGGCGGTGACCTCGTCGAGAGGTCCGACGCCGAGGATCACGCCGTCCTTTTCGGCCAGGGCCTCGGCGCGCATGGCGTTGTCTTCCATGGTCAGGATCGGCCCGCCGGTCCAGATCCGGTCGGCGAAGGCGGTGTCGGTGTCGGTGTCGGCCAGTGCGAGGGGGGCGGCGAGGGCCGCGAGAAGGGCGGCGATCAGGGGCAGAAAGCGCGGCATGGCATGGCTCCGGTTCAGCAGGCGCCGTGGGGCGCAAGGGGCCGGTCGGCGGGTCGGGCCGCGGCCGGGTGTTCGCGGTCAGCCTAGAAACTCCGCCCCTTGGGTGCAACAGGCCGGTGTCAGGGCGCGGCCAGGGTGACGCGGACCTCGCGCCGGGTGCCGTCGCGCCAGACCTCGAGGGTCACCTCGGTGCCCGGGTCGAAATCGTCGAGCACGCTGCGCAGGTCGCTGCCGCTGGCGATGGGGCGGCCCGCCAGGCGCTGGATCACGTCGCCGGGCACGAGAAAGCCCGCCCCATCCCGCCGGGCCGGGCGCAGACCTGCGGCGGCGGCGGGGCCGCCCGGTTCTATCGCGAGGATCACGGCGCCTTCGACGCCGTTCTGCCGGGCCAGCGCGTCGATGCGCGGATCGAAACGGATGCCGAGGACCGGCGGGCGATACATGCCCCGGGCGATGAGTTGCGGCACCACGCGGGCGACCCGGTCCACGGGCACGGCAAAGCCGATTCCGGCACTGGAGCCCGAGGGGCTGAAGATCGCGGTGTTCACGCCGATCAGCCGCCCGGAGCTGTCCAGAAGCGGGCCGCCGGAATTGCCCGGATTGATCGCCGCGTCGGTCTGGATAAGCCCCTCGATCGTGCCGGTGCCCAGCGGGATCTCGCGCTCCAGCGCCGAGACGATGCCCGTGGTCAGCGTCCAGTCCAGCCCGAACGGATTGCCGATGGCCAGCACGCTTTGACCCACGCGGAGCGCGTCGCTGCGCCCCAGGGGGAGCGGGTCGGGACGGCGCGTGCCGAGATCGACGCGCAGCACCGCGAGGTCGTATTGCGGGGCCGTGCCCACCAGCCGGGCGGGCAGCACGCGCCCGTCGGCCATGTGCACATCCGCCCGGGCCGCGCCGCGGATGACATGGGCGTTGGTGACCACATGGCCGTCGCGGTCCCACACGAACCCCGAGCCGGAGCCGCTGGGCACGATTTCGGCCCGGCGCATCCAGGGATCGACCCGGCGCTGGCCGGTGGTGATCGATACCACGGCGGCGCGCGACGTCTCGAACAGGGAAATCAGGCGCTCTTCGGGGGCGGTCAGTTCGGATGCCCGGGCGGGTGCGACCAGGGCCAGCAGGCAGAGCGCGAGGGGGAGCCAGAGGCGCATTATCGGTCTCCTTTGCGTCGGTGCTGGGGATTTAGGGGCGCGGGGGCGGCGGTCCAAGGGGGCCCGCCGCGCTCAGCCCGCCAGCAACACGCCGAGATAGACCGCGTAGCATGCCAAGAACACCGCGCCCTCGCGGCGGCTGACCGTCCAGCCGGTGCGGGCGAAGGCAAACAGCAGCAGCGTCGCGCCGCACATCACCCAGATGTCGAGGCGCAGTATCTCGGGCGGGATCGGCATCGGCTGCACCAGGGCGGTGACCCCGAGGATGCCGAGGATGTTGAAGATATTGCTGCCGATCACGTTGCCGACCGCCACGTCCCCCTGCCCCTTGCGCACGGCGACCACCGCGGTGACAAGCTCGGGCAGGGAGGTGCCGATGGCGACGATGGTCAGGCCGATCACGGTCTCGCTCATGCCGAGGTCGCGGGCGATGATGACCGCGCCGGAGACCAGCAGACGCGCGCCCAGAAGGATGACCGCGAGGCCGACCAGCGCCAGCCCGAGTTCAGCCGCGCGCCCCCGTCCGGAGCGGGGCACCAGCGCGGCCTCGTCGGCATAGACCGCCGCCGCCTCGGTGCCGCCTGCGCGTTTTTCGGACCACAGGGTGAAGCCGAGATAGGCCAGCAAGGCGGCCACCAGACCCGCGCCGACCCCGCGGCCGATCTCGCCCCACAGCACCGCGCCGAGGCAGAGCAGCGTGGCCAGACCCATCACCCCGCCGTCGCGCCGCAGGGCGGCCGGGCTGACGGCGACCGGGGCCAGCAGCGCCGCGATGCCGAGGATCAGGAGGATGTTGCCGATATTGCTGCCGACCACGTTGCCGATTGCAAGCCCGGGGGAGCCGGAAAGGGCGGCCTGCAGGCTGGTGGCCAGCTCCGGCGCCGAGGTGCCGAAACCCACCAGTGTCAGCCCGATCACGAGCGGAGAGAGCCCGAAGCTGCGCGCGGCCGAGACCGCGCCGCGCACGAGCCACTCGCCGCCGAGCACCAGCCCGGCAAGGCCGGCGAGGATCAAGAGAACTGCTTCCACGGGGGCGTCGGGTCCTGGGCCCCAGGTCGCGGGCACCGTGGCGGTGCCGGGATCCGCGCCTGTCTGGCAAAGACTTGGAGATCGCTCGGGGCGGGATCAAGGCCCCTGCCCTGCGCGGGTGCGAGAATTGCGCGGTCGGCGGGAGGGTGCCGGGCGATCAGCCGAGCGCGTAGCCTGCCCCGCGCACGGTGCGCACCGGGTCGGTGCCGCCGTGTTGGCACAGCGCCTTGCGCAGCCGACCGATATGGACGTCCACGGTGCGGGTATCGACATAGATGTCGCGCCCCCAGACCCGGTCGAGCAGTTGCTCGCGCGACCACACACGGCCCGGCTTCTCCATGAAGGTCGCCAGCAGGCGGAATTCGGTGGGCCCGAGTTTCAGGGCCTGGTCGTCGCGGAAGACCCGGTGGCTCTCGGCGTCGAGCAGAATGTCGTCGTAGCGCAATTGCTGTCCCACCGTCGCCGGGCGCACCCGGCGCAGTTGCGCGCGCACCCGGGCCATCAGCTCCACCACCGAGTAGGGTTTGACCACGTAGTCGTCGGCCCCGGTTTCCAGCCCGCGCACCCGGTCGACCTCTTCGGAGCGGGCCGAGAGCATGATGATCGGGATCGCACGGGTGTCGGGGCGGGATTTCAGGCGGCGGCAGACCTCGATCCCCGAGACCGCCGGCAGCATCCAGTCCAGCACGATGATGTCGGGGGTTTCTTCCTCGACCAGGACCATGGCCTCGTCGCCATTCTCGGCCTGGACCACGCGGAACCCTTCGGCCTCGAGGTTGTAGCACAGCACGTCGCGCTGTGCCGGTTCATCCTCGACCACAAGAACGGTGGGTTGGTCGGACACGGGCCTACCCCTGGGCGTCCAAGCTGGTGCGATCCTGCTTCGGCCGGTCCTCGTCGGGCAGCTCGCCGGTGACCATGTAGATCACCTGCTCGGCCACGGAGGTGACGTGATCGCCCATCCGTTCGATATTCTTGGCAATGAAATGCAGGTGCATGCAGGCGGTGATGTTGCGCGGGTCTTCCATCATGTGGGTCAGGAATTCGCGAAAGAGCGCGTTGTACATCTGGTCGACCTCCTGGTCGCGCATCCGGATCGCCTCGGACATCTCGACATCGAGCCGCAGATAGGCGTCGAGCGCGTCGCGCAGCATCATCTCGACATCGCGTGCCATGCGTTTCAGCGAAGCCGCGGAATTGCCCACGGGCTGCAGCTGCACCAGGATCGAGGTGCGCTTGGCCATGTTCTTGGCGTAATCGCCGATGCGTTCGAGATTGGCGCTCATCTTGATCACTGTCAGCACCACGCGCAGATCGCCCGCGGTGGGTGCGCGCAGGGCGATGAGGCGCGCGGCCTCTTCGTTGATCTGCTCTTCCAACGCGTCGATCTGCTTGTCGCGGGTGCGGACGGTTTCGGCCAGATCCTCGTCCCGTTCGGCCAGCGAGCGGGCCGCGTCGATGATCTGTTCCTCCACCATGCCGCCCATCTTCATGATGAGGGCCTGGATCGCTTCGAGGTCGCGGTCGAAGGCCGAGGCGATATGTGCGTTGTCGATGACCATTAGCCGATCCGTCCTGTGATGTAGCTCTCGGTGCGGGGGTCTTCGGGGTTGGTGAAGATATGCCCGGTCTCGCCGTACTCGACGAGATGGCCGAGATGGAAGAAGGCCGTGCGTTGGCTGACGCGGGCGGCCTGCTGCATGGAGTGGGTGACGATGACCACGGAATAGCGCTCGCGCAGCTCGTCGATCAGTTCTTCGACCTGGGCGGTGGCGATGGGGTCGAGGGCCGAGCACGGCTCGTCCATCAACAGCACCTCGGGCGAGGTCGCCACCGCGCGGGCGATGCAGAGCCGCTGCTGCTGGCCGCCCGAGAGGCCTGTGCCGGGCTGGTCGAGCCGGTCCTTGGCCTCGTCCCAAAGCGCGGCGCGGCGCAGGGATTTCTCGACGATCTCGTCCAGTTCGGCCCGGGTGCGCGCCAGCCCATGAATGCGCGGCCCATAGGCCACGTTGTCATAGATGGACTTGGGGAACGGGTTGGGTTTCTGGAACACCATGCCGACCTTGGCGCGCAGTTGCACCGGATCCACGCGGCGGTCGTAGATATCCTCGCCATCGATGCGGATGTCGCCCTCGATGCGGGCGGTGTCGATGGTGTCGTTCATCCGGTTCAGGCAACGCAGGAACGTGGACTTGCCGCAGCCCGAGGGGCCGATGAAGGCGGTCACCGTCTTGTCGAGGATGTCGACGTTCACGTCCTTGATCGCGTGGGTCGTGCCGTAATAGACCTGAACGTTCTTGGCGGCGATCTTGGTCTGTTCGGTCACGGCTCTCTCCGTCAGGCGCATATCGTTCATGGGGTCGCTCCTTGTGTTACCAGCGACGCTCGAACCGGCGGCGCAGAAGGATCGCGACGGCGTTCATGATGAGCAAAAAGACGAGCAGCACAATGATCGCGCCCGAGGCACGCTCGACAAAGGCGGGATCGGAACGCTGCGTCCAGTTGTAGATCTGCACCGGCAGGGCCGAGGCGGGATCGAAAAAGCCCTCGGGCGGGGCGGCGGGGTATTCGCGCACGAAGGCCACCATGCCGATGAGCAGGAGCGGCGCGGTCTCGCCCAAGGCCTGCGCGAGGCCGATGATCGTGCCCGTCAGGATGCCGGGGGCGGCGAGCGGCAGGACATGGTGGAACACCGCCTGCATCTTCGACGCCCCCACGCCGAGGGCCGCATCGCGGATCGAGGGCGGCACGGATTTCAGGGACGCGCGGGTCGAGATGATGATCGTCGGCAGGGTCATCAGGGTCA
Source organism: Dinoroseobacter sp. PD6 (assembly GCF_028807315.1). NCBI lineage: Bacteria > Pseudomonadati > Pseudomonadota > Alphaproteobacteria > Rhodobacterales > Roseobacteraceae > Dinoroseobacter > Dinoroseobacter sp. PD6. The sequence goes on from NZ_JARAMN010000001.1 coordinate 569,094, forward strand.
GCACCAGCCCGCCGACGATGGGGGCCGATTGCGGCAGGCCCGCAAAGTTGATGAAGATCGCGAGCCCGAGGATGCCGAACACGATCGACGGCACCGCCGCGAGGTTTGAGATATTCACCTCGATCAGGTCGGTGAGCCGGTTTTTTGGCGCGAATTCCTCAAGATAGATCGAGGCCGCAACGCCGATGGGCAGCGCCAGGCACAGCACGATCATCATCATGTAGAGCGAGCCCATGATCGCCACGCCGAGCCCCGCGGCCTCGGGGCGTTGGCCGGAGGCGTCGGGATTGGTAAAGAAGCCCCAGTTGAAGCGCTTCTCCAGCGCCCCCTCCTCCAGCAGTGCATCGGTCAGCTGCAGTTGCGCGGGCGAGACGTTCTTGTCGAGCGAGGCGCTCTCCATGGACACGCGGCCCTTGAGGTATCCGTCGATGCGGCCATTGGCCAGAAGCTCGAAGGTCTGGGTGGTGCCGACGACCTGCGGGTTGGCGAGCACGAAGTCGCGCAGTTGCGCCGGGGCGTCCTTGGAGATGATGGCGCCCGCGTCCTTGGCGGTCAGCCCCTCGATCTCGATCCCCGCCTCGGCCAGCTTGGCCTCCATCGCGGTGGCGATCAGGGGCGCGTAGCCGAAGGTCGAGACCTTGCGCATCACTTCCAGGTCGCGTGTGCCGGATTTGTCGAGCTTGTCCTCGGGCAGCGCGATCTCCAGCGTGACGTAGGTCTGCTGGAATGCGCTGAGGCCGTTCGACAGGATCGAGGCCAAGAGCAGCACCAGCGCGAGAATGCCGGTGATCACGGCGGCCAGGCCGTACATCTTGAACCGGGCCTCGGCGGCGTTGCGTTTCGCGGTCCGCGCGTCCTGCACCAGGAGCGAGGATGTCTTCGGCACAGGTACCGCGCCGGGCAGGCTTGCGTCGCTCATTCGTACTGCTCCCGGTATTTGCGGACGATGTAGAGGGCCAGCACGTTCAGCCCCAGAGTGATCACGAAGAGCGTCAGGCCGAGGGCGAAGGCCACGAGGGTTTCGGGACTGGCGAAATCCGTGTCGCCGGTCAGCTGACTGACGATCTTGACGGTCACGGTGGTCATCGCCTCGAACGGGTTGAGGTCGAGCTTGGCCGCCGCCCCTGCCCCGAGCACCACGATCATGGTCTCGCCGATGGCGCGCGAGGCCGCCAGCAGGATCGCCCCCACGATGCCCGGCAGGGCGGCGGGTACGACGACCTGCTTGATCGTTTCGGAATGCGTCGCACCCAGCCCGAGGGAGCCGTCGCGCATGGATTGCGGCACGGCGTTGATGATGTCGTCCGACAGCGAGCTGACGAACGGGATCAGCATGATGCCCATCACGAGGCCCGCGGTCATCACGCTGGAGCTGGAGGAGCCGAGCCCCATGGGTTGCGCGAAGTAGTCCCGCAAAAGCGGGCCCACGGTGATCAGCGCAAAGAGACCGTAGACGATGGTGGGGATGCCCGCGAGAATCTCGATCAGGGGCTTGGCCACGGCGCGGACCCGTGGCCCGGCATATTCCGACATGTAGATCGCCGCGAAGAGCCCGATGGGCACGGCCACCAGCAGCGCGATGAACGAGATATAGAGCGTGCCCCAGAGAAGCGGCAGGATCGACAGTTGCGATGCCCCGCCCCGGCCCGAAAAGCTGGGATCCCAGGTGGTGCCGAAGAAGAAGCTGGTCCAGGGATACTGGCTGAAGAAGTTCCGCGTCTCGAACAACATCGACAGGATGATCCCCAGCGTGGTCAGGATCGCGATGGTGGAGGCCAGCATCAGCAGGCCGAGGATGGCGGTCTCGACCGTGTTGCGGGCGCGGAAATCGCGGTTGGTGCGCAGCCAGGACAGGCCAAGCCCGACCAGCGCGATGGCGAGCACGACCACGGTCATCCATGTGCTCAGGCTGGCGCTGGCGGTGCGGTAGGCTTGTGCGGCGCGCAGGGTGGCGGGGTCGACATCGCTGCCCAAGGCGACGCCCACGGTGCCGAGCACCTGGCGGATATCGGTGGCGTCGGCGCGCAGGCTGCGGGCCTCATCCTCGGTCATGCTGCCCCGCGCCACCGCGGCATCGAGCCCGTCGGAGATCCGTCGCACATCGGACATCACGAGGCCGAGGCTGGTGTCGGCGGCGATGGCGGTATCGGGGAGGAGCGAGGCCACGCGGCTTTCGATGATACCGGGCTGGACCAGCATCCAGGCCACCAGCACCATCAGCGCGGGCGCGGTGGTGAAGAGCGCCACATTCATGCCGTAGTAGTTCGGCAGGGAGTGCAATTCGCGCAAATCCCCCCCGGAGGAGGCCATGGCGCGGGCGCGTCCCAGCACATAGCCGAGCACGGCGAGCGCCAGAACGGTCACGAGTATCCAGAAAACCGGCATGGAACCTCACGTGGGGGCAAAGAAAAGGAACCGGAGGGGCGTGGCGGCCCCGCCGGTCCCGGGAACGGGGTTTACATGGACTGCCCGGAGGCCACGAGCGCCTGAGTGTCGCCCAGGGCTGGGTCCGAGACGAGGCCATAGGCGGCCAGCGGGCCGTCGGGGCCGGCAATCTCGTCGGCGACGAAGAATTCCGCGAATTCCTGAAGGCCCGGGATCACGCCGATATGTGCCTTCTTGATGTAGAAGAACAGCGGGCGCGACACCGGGTAGTCGCCGGCGGCGATGGCCTCGGTGGTGGGCACGACGCCGTTCATGGTCGCGACCTGCAGCTTGTCGGTGTTGTTCTCGTAGAACGCCAGGCCGAACACGCCGATACCGTTGGTGTCGCTGGCGATGCGCGCCAGGGTCTCGGTATAATCGCCGTCGATATCGACGGAGCGGCCATCGGTGCGCAGGGACATGCATTTTTCTTCGGCGGTGTCCTCATCGACGCCCGCGTCGAGCATGGCCTGGAAGGCGCCGCCATCCTGGCAGCCCTGCAGGATCACCTTTTCCTCGAATACCTCGCGGGTGCCGTGCTTGGTGCCGGGTACGAAGGCCTGGATCGGCTGGGCGGGGAAGTCGGGGTTGACCTGGTCCCAGGTGGTCAATTCGTTGGCGACCAGATCGCCTTCGATGAAATGCTCGGCGGCGAGCGCCTTGTACCAGTCTTCGGGGGTGAAGGCGAAGGACGGGCCGTTGATGTCAGAGGCAAAGACGATGCCATCATAGCCGATGCGGACTTCGATGATCTCGGTCACGCCGTTTTCGGCGCAGACGGCGACCTCGGCGTCGCGGATCTGCCGGGAGGCATTGGCGATGTCGAGGGTGTTCTCGCCCACGCCTTCGCAGAACCGCTTGAGCCCCGCCGAGGAGCCGCCGGATTCCACGACCGGGGTCGGGAAGTCAAAGTTTTCGCCGAAGGCTTCGGCGACGATGGCGGCATAGGGCAGCACGGTAGAGGACCCGGCCACCTGGACCTGGTCGCGGGCGGCGGCGGCGGACGCGGCGACAAGCGCGGCGGCGGCGACGGTTGCTGCGAGTTTGACAGAATGCATGACGATGCTCTCCTAGGTTGATCCCGAGGCGCCTTTTCCTGGACGCTCAACCGCGCTTCTATGGGTCGCGTGCGATGCTTTTGTTAAAATTTTGTAACGCTTTTATGACGGCGCCTGCTGACGTGGCGGCAGGGGGTCGTGGCAGGGCGCGCCTAGCTGCGCGGTGCCGCCCCGGCGGTGGGAATAATCACCGAAAAACAGGCGCCTGCGCCCGGCTCGCTGGTGATGGCGAGGCGGCCGCGGTGGCGTTGCACGATATGTTTCACGATGGCCAGTCCCAGACCGGTGCCGCCCAGCTCGCGGGACCGGTGCTCGTCCACGCGGTAGAATCGCTCGGTCAGGCGGGGAATGTGATGGGCGGCAATTCCCGGGCCGTGGTCGCGCACATCGACCCGCACCGCGGGGCTGCGCAGGTAGGGATCCTGGTCGGTCAGCGACAGGCGCACCTCGACCGGCGACTCGGCGCCGCCGTATTTCAGGGCGTTCTCGATCAGATTGTTGAAGACCTGGCGCAGCTGGTCGGCCTCCCCCAAGACAATGTCGCTCTGCCCCTCCCCGGCCCCGAGATCGAGATGCACCGCGTCCTGCCCGGCCTCTGGGGCGAGCATGGCGCGGGAGGCGCGCAGAACGTCCGACAGCTTGATCCGGTCCTCGGGCTTTTGTCTTTCGGAGAACTCCACCCGGCTGAGGGATAGAAGATCCCCCACCAGCCGGTTCATCCGCCCTGCCTCGCGGGCCATGACGCCGAGAAACCGCGTCCGCGCGGCGGCATCATCGCGCGCGGGCCCCTGGAGCGTGTCGATGAAGCCCATCAGAGCGGTCAGCGGGGTGCGCAGCTCGTGACTGACATTGGCGACGAAATCCCGGCGCATCTGCCCTGCCTCGTAGAGCGGCGTGATGTCTTCGAGACAGACGAGGATGCCCGACACCGCGCCGGGGCCGAGGGGGGCGGCGGTGACGCGGAAGCGCTGGTCGCTGACATCGCCCGACACGGTGTAATGGCCGGTGGTCCGACTGCGCGTGCGCAGCGCCTCCTCGATCGCGCGCAGGATCGCCGGTTGGCGCAGGGCTGTCACGTAATGGCGCCCTTGTACCTCTGCCCCGAACAGGGCATTCGCAGCAGTATTCATCGTTTGGACCCGGGCATTTCCGGCAATCAGAAAGGCCGGAATTGGAATGCCCGAGACGATTTCGGAAAGCTCGGCCTGATCCATGGAGCGTCCTCACAATGTTGCGCGGACTATTCTGCGATGGGCTGGGCCATAACAAGCCGCTTTTCTTTCCCGGGCGCTTGAGTCACATTTCCGTTGGGTTAGGGAAAGACGGTGCGCAGTCGGAGAAAGGATCCCAAGGGATCCAAGGGGGATCTTTTGTCCATGCACGATGACTACGAAGGCCGTTTGGCAACGGGGACTCCAGCCAATTTGAACGGGGATCTCAAGACGGCGCGTGTGGCGCTTTATCTGCAGCTTTCAGATTGCCAGCATGCGGTGGTCGCGCGTAATGCCGCGACGGAAGACCTGCTAATCCAATCGGTGGATTTTGCGGCGCTCAATGAGACGCTTCTTGATAAGTTCCGGCCGGAAGTTATTGTTGCGCCTCTCTTTTCCGAAGGTTTCGATATCGTCGATGTGGCCGAGACCCTGTCCTTCGCCGGGTTCTTCGGAGAATTGTGGGCGGTTGGACCGGACCTGCCCAATCCCGGCCTGATCGAGCGGGAAATCCGGGAATTCGCGGGCCACATCCAGTTCCGGATCATCAGCGATCCGCGGGCTGCGCAAATGGCCAGCGGGCACTGACCGATCGCGGCGGCCCGGTCGGAGTCGTCTCTCTCTGATTTTCGAATCGCAAGACGGGGTGTCGTGCCGCGGCCGACAAAACTGCGGCTTCCGCGCAACAGTCTCAGAGCGCGGTCAAGCCCGTCCGGAAGCGGCGCATGTTGGCCTGGTAGCCGGTGGCCGATTCCAGCAGCCCGGCCTGCGCCGTCTCATCGAGGGTGCGCACCACTTTGCCCGGTGCGCCCATCACGAGGGAGAAGTCCGGGATCTCCTTGCCTTCGGTCACCAGCGCGCCCGCCCCGATCAGACAGCCCTTGCCGATGCGGGCGCCGTTCAGGATCGTGGCCCCCATGCCGACCAGGCTGCCATCGCCGATGGTGCAGCCATGGAGGATCGCCTTGTGCCCGATGGTGCAGTTCGTCCCGATCGTGAGGGGGAAGCCCATGTCCGTGTGCAATACGCAGGCTTCCTGGATATTGGAGCCGGTCCCGAGGCGAATTTCCTCGTTGTCGCCGCGCAGGGTGGCACCGAACCACACGGAACTGGCCTCTTCCAGAACGACCTTGCCGATCAGATTGGCGTCCGGCGCGACCCAGTAGTCGCCCGAGGCGGGAAATTGCGGGGCGATGCCATCGAGCGCGTAGATCATGTTCTTTCCTTCTCGAACTCTTCCTGCAGGGCGCGGACATGGGCTTGCAGACCCGGTTGCTGGGCGCGGCGCATCCGCTCGGCCGACACGATGCATTTCAGCCGCGCATCGGTCTCGTCGATATCCTCGTTGATCAGGACGTAATCGTAGCTGTCCCAATGGCTGATCTCGTCCCAGCTTTTCTGCATGCGCTTGCCGATGGTCTCGGGCGTGTCCTGGCCCCTGGTTTCCAGTCGGCGGCGCAACTCTTTGATCGAGGGCGGAAGGATGAAGACCGACAGGGTGTGCTTGCCCAGGTCCGAGTTGCGGATTTGCTGCGCACCTTGCCAGTCGATGTCGAACAGAACGTCGCGGCCACCGTCGATGGCGCGTTTCACCGGGGCCATGGGGCTGCCGTAGAAGTTTCCGAAGACATGAGCGTGTTCCAGCATGCCGCCCGTGTGGACCAGGTCGCGAAAGGCATTCTCGTCGAGGAAGTGGTAATCGGTGCCGTCCACCTCGCCCGGACGCGGCGCGCGAGTGGTGGCGGAGACCGAGAAGGACAGGGTCGGATCCCAGGCGATCAGCCGTTTGGCCAGAGTGGATTTTCCAGCCCCCGATGGCGAGGACAGGATGATCAAGAGCCCCCGGCGCGCGGAGTGGATGGTCATGGGTGCCCCCTCGTTCGTCTTCGTGCCGTTGCATAGGAGGTTGCGCCGCGCAGGGCAACCACCGCGCTATTCGAGGTTCTGGACCTGTTCGCGCATCTGGTCGATCAGCACCTTGAGATCCAGCCCCACCTGCGTCAGCGCGGCATCGGCGGATTTCGAGCAGAGCGTGTTCGCCTCACGGTTAAATTCCTGCATCAAAAAGTCCAGCTTACGGCCCATGGGGGCGTCCGCGTTAAGGATTTCGCAGGCGCTGGAGACATGGGTGTCGAGGCGGTCCAACTCTTCCGTAACGTCAGCCTTTACGAACAGAAGGGCCAGTTCCTGGGCGATGCGCTGGGGGTCCGGCGCGCCTTCGCCCGCGGCGTCGAGGATTTGCGCGGTAGCGGCTTTCAGGCGGCTGGCCTGGGTGTCGCGCCGGGCCTCGGCAAGACGGCGCGCGGTGGCAAGGCGCCCCGCGACCTGATCCAGCGCCTCGGTCAGCCCCGCCGCGGTGGCGGCCCCTTCGCGCTCGCGGCTCTCGACAAAGGCCGGCAAGGCGGCGTCGAGGTCAACCAGCAGCGCGGCTTGCAGCGATGAAAGCGCCTCGTCGGACAGGGGCGCGGTCTCGGATATTCCCCGAAAGTTCAGCAAATCCAGTGCATTGGGAGGCGACAGCTGCACCCCCGCCTGATCGGCGCGCAGCGTCAGGTCCGACAGGGCGCGCAGGACAGCGTCAAGCGCTTCGGCATTCACGCTCTGACCGCTGCCGAAGGCGCGATTGAGGCGCAGGGCGACGGAGATGTTGCCACGCTTTGCGGCCTTCGCGATCCGGGCGCGGACGGCGCGGTCGAGCCCGGGCAGCCAGTCCGGCAGGCGCACTTTCACTTCGAGCCCGCGGCCGTTCACGGCGCGGATATCCCAGGTCCAGGTCCAGTCCTCGAAACTGCCTTCTTGGGTGGCGAAACCGGTCATGGATCTAGCCACGAGAGTTAACCATCGGTGATTTTTTCACATGTAATTTTCGAGAATTCCGGACTATTAAGATATCAGTAATCATTATGCGAGTAACCGTTAACATCGGACACTCGCTTCGACAACTCCGGCGTGTTCTGTTTGCCGGCGTGAGGAGTTCCAGGTGCCGGACCACGTATCGAATGTAAGCGACCACGTAACCCAAGCGGATAATACCATCGTGTCTCTGAACAAGAAGAAGGTCACTTTGCGCAGCAAGATCCTGCTGGATGTCATGGACTACTGGGAAAGCATGCGTGACGGGGATGCCCTGCCCCGGCGCGCCGATATCGACCCGCGTCGGATCGAGGGGGCGTTACCCTATGCGTTCATCCTCGAAGAAATCGCGCCGGGCCTGGCGCGGTTCCGGGTCGCGGGGGGGCACTTGAACGACCTGATGGGCATGGAGGTGCGCGGCATGCCCCTCAGTGCGGTGTTCAACCACACCCAGCGCAACAAGCTGCTGCCGATGATAGAGAACGTATTCCGCAGCCCGTCGTCGCTGGAGCTGACCCTGCAATCGCGCAGCCCGGGGGCCGAGACGACCCATGCGGAGCTGCTGATCCTGCCGTTGCTGGACGATGATGGCAACGTGACCCGGGCGCTCGGTTGTCTTGTCGCCCAGGGCGCGATCCTGTCGCCGCCCTACCGGTTCCAGGTCACACAATCGCGCTCCACGCCGCTGCCTGCCCCGACCGAGACCGGGCAGCCTGCCCTGCGCCGCCCCAAGGTGCGTGCTCAGGACCGGGTGCTCGAAGGCTTCCACGAGCCTGCGGCGCGCTATGGCACCCCGACATCGGCCCCTGCTGCCGAAGTGGCACCGGCGCAGTCCCTGCCTGGCTACCTGAGGGTCATCAAGTAACCTGCCCCCAGGACCCGACATGACAACGCCGCCGCCCCTGTCGGGACGGCGGCGCGTTGCCCTGGATCGCAGGTCGGATCAGGCGGTGCGCTTGGCCGCGCCGGTCGCCCCGCGATGGGTTTCGATTTCCTCGGCGACGAGGAAGGCCAGCTCCAGCGCCTGGCTCGCGTTCAGGCGCGGATCGCAGGCGGTGTGATAGCGGCTGGAGAGGTCTTCGTCCGAGACCGCGCGTACCCCGCCGGTGCATTCGGTCACGTCCTTGCCGGTCATCTCGAAATGCACGCCGCCGGGATAGGTGCCCTCGGCGTTATGGACGGCGAAGAACTCCTGCACCTCGCGCAGCACGCTCTCGAAGGGCCGGGTCTTGTAGCCCGACGCGCTCTTGATCGTGTTGCCGTGCATGGGATCGCAGGACCAGACCACGTTGGCGCCTTCCTCCTGAACGGCCTTGACCAGACGCGGCAGGTGATCACCGACAGAGCCCGCCCCGAAGCGCGCAATGAGCGTCAGTCGCCCGGCCTCGTTTTTCGGATTGAGCCGCGCCATCAGCACCTTGAGGTCGTCGGTGGTGATCGAGGGGCCGCATTTCAGCCCGATCGGGTTCTGCACGCCCGCGCAGAAGGTAACATGGGCCCCGTCCGGCTGCCGGGTGCGATCACCGATCCACAGCATGTGGCCCGACCCCGCCAGCGGCAGGCCGGTGGTCGTGTCGATCCGGCAGAGCGCCTCTTCGTATTCGAGCAGGAGCGCCTCGTGGGAGGTGTAGAAATCCACCGTCGCCAGTTCGGAATTGTTCTCGGAGGTCAGGCCCGCGGATTTCATGAAATCCAGCGCATCGGCGATGCGGGTCGCCATTTCGCGATATTTCTCGGCCTCGTCGCGGTCGGTGAAGCCCAGCGTCCAGGCGTGGACCTGGTGGATGTCGGCATAGCCGCCCTTGGAAAACGCGCGCAGCAGGTTGAGCGTCGCGGCCGCCTGGGTATAGGCCTGCAACATCTTTTCGGGGTTCGGGATGCGGCTCTCGGGGGTGAAGTCGAGATCATTGATGATATCGCCGCGGTAGCTGGGCAGCTCGACGCCCTCCTTCACCTCGGTGGGTGCGGAGCGCGGCTTGGCGAATTGCCCCGCCATGCGGCCAACCTTGACCACAGGAACCTTGGCGCCATAGGTCAGCACCATCGCCATCTGCAACATCACCTTGAAGGTGTCGCGAATGAGATCCGCGCCGAATTCACCGAAGCTCTCGGCGCAGTCACCACCCTGGAGCAGAAAGCCCTTGCCATTGGCCACATCGGCCAGCTCGCGCCGCAGGGAGCGGGCCTCGCCGGCAAAGACGAGGGGCGGATACTGGGTGAGCCGGGCCTCCACCGCGGCCAGGGCCGCCGGGTCCATATACTCGGGCATCTGAATCCGGGGCTTTGTGCGCCAGTCAGATTTGCTCCACGCCTTGGTCATTGCTTTCCTCCACAGGTTGCGCGGCCAACAGGATGCTTGCTTACTGGACCGATCCCGGCTTGCCAATGCGCATTGTGCCGCTGAATCCTGCGGAATTCGGCCCGCGCGGGGCCGGTGGGCATTGCACCGACGGCCCAAATCCTGTCTCGTGGCATGAAACGTGAGACGGCCTTGATGACCTTGCCTCCGCCAGTACAGCCCGACGCGCGCCGCCCGTCGCTTGGTCCGGTCGCCAAGCCGAAGCGGTATGTCTTCGTGCTGCTGGAGAATTTCACCATGCTGTGTTTCGCCTCGGCGGTGGAGGCCTTGCGGATCGCCAACCGGATGGCGGGCGAGACGCTCTATGAGTGGCGGCTGGCGGGCGAGGGGGGCGAGATCGCCTATTGCTCGGCCGGGGTCGGCTTCAAGCTGGACATGGATCTCGAAGAACTGAGCCGCGATGACGTGGTGTTCCTGTGCGGCGGGATCGATGTGAAATCGGCCTCGTCCAAGGCATTGCTGAACTGGGTACGGCGGGAGGCGCGGCGCGGCGTGGTCACGGCGGGGCTGTGCACGGCGGGCTACACGCTGGCCAAGGCGGGGCTGCTGGATGGCAGGCGCGCGACGATCCACTGGGAGAACCATGACAGCTTTCTCGAAGAATTCGAAGAGATCGAGCTGACCAAGTCGGTCTTCGTGATGGACGGGAACCGCTACACCACGGCGGGGGGCACGGCATCGATCGACTTGATGCTGAAGATCATCGCCGACGACCATGGGGAGGATCTGGCCAATGCGGTGGCCGACCAGCTGATCTACACCAGCATTCGCACCGACCAGGACACCCAGCGGCTGTCCACGCCGACGCGGATCGGGGTGCGCCATCCGCGGCTGAGCAAGGTGATCCAGATGATGGAGGCCAATATCGAAGAGCCGATCAGCCCGTCAGTTCTGGCCTCGGATATCGGCATGAGCACGCGGCAGCTGGAGCGGTTGTTCCGCCGCTACCTGAACCGCTCGCCCAAGCGATACTACATGGAATTGCGGTTGCAGAAGGCGCGCAACCTGTTGATGCAGACGGATATGAGCGTGATCAACGTCGCACTTGCCTGCGGCTTCACCTCGCCCTCGCATTTCTCCAAATGCTACCGGTCGCAATACAGTACCACCCCTTACCGCGAACGCGGGTCGCAGGCCGGGCGGCTGTCGGTTTGACAACGCCTGCATGACGGCCCGCTGACGGGTTCGGTGCGATCCTGGCCACGCTCGCCGATTTTGGCGGGCTGTGACCAAGGAGAATTGATCATGAAACTATTAACGAGTGCATTGTGCGCCTTGGCGCTGGCGGGGCCTGTCGCCGCCGCCTCGGTGGATTTCGAGGGGCTGGCCACCAGCCTCAACGGACAGAGCCTGGTCGTGGACGGCTTCACATTCAACACAACGGCCCCGGCGGAGGTGCGGATCTTCAACGACACGCCCAACCCGCGCACGACCTATGTGTTGTCCTGTGTGCCGGGGGATTGCCAGAACGCGCTGGAGGTGGTGTTCCCCAACGCGACCTCGCAGTTCTCGATGAATATCGTGTCCGACGAGGGCGGCAGCGCGTCCTCCCTCATGCTGAGTTTCACGACGGCGGCGGGGATCGTGACCGACACCTTTACCGGGTTCGACAGCGTGTCGAACACGAAGGATTTCTACACCATCGCCGGGCTCGACAAGGCCACCAGCGTGTGGCTCACCCCCGTGAACGAACCGTCGGGCTTCGGCTATGACGATATGCGCATCGACATGGCTGCGGTTCCGCTGCCGATGCCTGCGCTGCTGCTGCTGGGCGGTCTCGGCGCGCTCGGTCTTGCCAAGCGGCGCAGGGGCTGAGCACGGATCCGGCGGGGCTAGCTGCGCTCCGCCGGGCTCATGCGGTAGAGCGCGCCGTTGCCGACGCTGAGGAACCAGATTGCGCCATCGGGCCCTTCGCGCACATCGCGCAGGCGGGCGGTGGTGTCGCCGGTGATCTCTTCTTCCGCGAAGCTGCCTGCCTCAAGCCGCGACAGGTAGCCGAATTTCAGGCTGCCGACGAAGAAATCGCCCTCCCATTCGGGCCAGAGCGCACCGGAGTAGATCATCATGCCCGAGGGGGCGATGGAGGGGTCCCAGAAATGGGCCGGCTGTTCCATCCCCGGTTTGGCTGTGCCCTCGCCGATCCTGAGACCCGAGTAATGCCGCCCGTAGGAGATCACCGGCCAGCCGTAATTGGCGCCCTTCTCGACCCGGTTGATCTCGTCCCCGCCGCGGGCACCGTGCTCGACCACCCAGAGATTGCCTTGCAAGTCCAAGGCCGCCCCCTGGGGGTTACGGTGGCCATAGGACCAGATCTCGGGCTGCGCGCCCTCGGTGCCGGTGAACGGGTTGCTGGTGGGGACGCCGCCGTTGCGGGCGATGCGGATGACGCTGCCGCTTTCGATCGCGAGGTTCTGGGCGCTGTCATCGTCGCCCCGGTCGCCGATGGTGACATAGAGAAACCCGTCGCGCCCCTCGACGATGCGGGAGCCGAAATGCCGCCCGCCACGGGTGCCTTCTTCCATCGCGAAGATGGTGCGGGTGTTCTCCAGGGCGCGGCCATCCGCCGACAAGCGCCCGACCGCCACAGCGGTGCCCGCGCCGCGGGCCTGCGGCCGGGAGTAACTGAAGACGACCTCGCGGGTCTGGGCGAAATCGGCCGGGATCAGCAGGTCGAGCAAACCACCCTGCCCGCCCACGGCGATACGCGGCAGACCGGAGACCTCGGCCCGGGTCCCGTCGGGGCGAATATGCAGCAGCGCGCCGCCCCGCTCGGTAATCAGAACGCCGCCCTCGGGAAGAAAGCCGAAGGCCCAGGGCTCGTCGAGGTCGCGCACGATCTCCGTGACCTCGACGGGTCCAGCGGAGGTGGTGAGCGTTTCCGCCCAGGCCGCGGGGGACAACAGGCTGAGGCCGAGGGCGATCGTGGTGACGAGGCGGATCATGGCGGGCTCCGGTATTGGGGGGCGCTGAAGACACCAGATAGGTGGCGCGCGGCCTGGACCAAGCCCTCCACCCGCGTCCCACGGGGATGTGAGGACTGATGCCTACGCAGTTCTGGGTAGCCCGGGGCCGCGGAGCCGGTTTCCGCAAGGGAATGTCGACCTTGTCCCCCTTTTCTTTCCCCGATTGGCGCTCTAGCCTGCGATCTGGGCAACAAGATCCAACTTGGGAGTTACACATGAAATCGCTGCTTCTCGCCTCCGTGGCGACCGTGGCCATGGCGACCTTCGCCGCCGCGCAATCGAACGACATCAAGATCGGTATCTCGGTGGGCTTCACCGGGCCGCTGGAATCGCTGGCGCCGCCCATGGCGATGGGGGCCGAGATGGCGATGAAGGAAGTTTCCGACAGCGGATTGCTGCTTGGTGGGTCCACGGTCACGCCGGTCCGGGCCGACAGCACCTGCATCGATGCCGGTGCGGCGACCTCTGCCGCCGAGCGGCTGATCACCTCCGACGGGGTGAAGGGCATCATGGGGGCGATGTGCTCCGGGGCGACGGGCGCGATCCTGTCCAACGTGGCGATGCCGAACGGGGTTGTGATGATCTCGCCCTCGGCCACCTCGCCGGCCCTGTCGACGGTCGAAGACAACGGCCTGTTCTTCCGCACGGCACCCTCGGATGCGCGTCAGGGTGTGGTGATGACCGAGATCATCATGGATCGCGGCTTCAAGGAAGTGGCGGTTACCTACACCAACAACGACTACGGCAAGGGGCTGGCCGACAGCTTCGCCGCGGCCTTCGAGGAGGCGGGCGGCACCGTGACTCTCGTGGCGGCCCATGAGGACGGCAAGGCGGACTATTCCGCCGAGGTCGGCGCGCTGGCCTCTGCGGGCGGCGAGGTGCTGGTCGTGGCGGGCTACGTGGACCAGGGCGGCTCGGGCATCATCCAGGCCGCGCTCGACACCGGCGCGTTCGACACCTTCGTGCTGCCGGATGGCATGGTCTCCGTCGCGCTGGAGGAAAACTTCGGGTCCGACATCGACGGCTCCTTTGGGCAGAACCCGGGCACCGACAGCGACGGCAAGCGGATCTATGCGGAGATGGTGGGCGATGCGTACGATTCGACCTCGCCCTTCTCGGCCGAAAGCTACGATGCCGCGGCGCTGATCATGCTGGCGATGCAGGCGGCAGGCTCCGCCGAGCCGGGCGACTACAAGGATCACGTGATGGACGTGGCCAACGCGCCGGGCGAAGAGATCCTGCCGGGTGAGCTGGCAAAAGGCCTCAAGATCCTCGCCGAAGGGGGCGAGATCGACTACGTGGGTGCTTCGGCGGTGGAGCTGATCGGCGGTGGCGAATCCGCCGGCAACTATCGCGAGATGGAGATGAAGGACGGCAAGGTCACGACCGTCCGGTTCCGCTAACCCTTTGATATCGCGTGAACAGCCCGGGCGCACCCCGGGCTGTTTCGCATGAGGTGCCTCATGATCAAGGTCGAGAACCTGCACAAGCATTTCGGCGGCTTCCGGGCCGTGGACGGCGCAACACTGGAGATTGCGGAGGGCTCGATCACTGGGCTCGTGGGCCCTAATGGTGCGGGAAAAACTACGCTTTTCAACGTGATCGCGGGAAATCTTCAACCGACATCCGGCAAGGTCACGATGCTGGGCGAGGACATCACCGGCCTGCCGCCTCATGAGCTGTTTCACAAGGGGCTGTTGCGGACCTTTCAGATCGCCCATGAGTTCGGCTCGATGACCGTGCGGGAGAACCTGATGATGGTGCCCGGCGCGCAATCGGGCGAGACCATGTGGAACGCGTGGTTCAAGCGCGGCCAGATCGCGCGCGAGGAAGCGGCCTTGGGAAAGAAGGCCGACGAAGTGCTTGAATTCCTGACCATAGATCATCTGCGCGACGAGCGGGCCGGGAACCTGTCCGGCGGGCAGAAGAAGCTGCTGGAGCTGGGGCGCACGATGATGGTGGACGCCAAGATCGTGTTTCTCGACGAGGTCGGCGCGGGGGTGAACCGTACCCTTCTGGGCACCATCGCCGATGCGATCCTGCGGCTGAACCAGGAGCGTGGCTATACCTTCTGCGTGATCGAGCATGACATGGATTTCATCGGCAAGCTGTGTGATCCGGTGATCGTCATGGCCGAGGGCAAGAAGCTGGCCGAGGGCACCATCGACGAGATCAAGGCCAACGAGCAGGTGATCGAGGCCTATCTCGGTACGGGCCTGAAGAACAAGGAAAAGACGCCGGCATGAGCGCGCAGAACCCTTACCAGGAGGCGCGCGGGAACAAGGACGCGTCGATCACCAACCCGCGCCCCGGCGGCACGCTGACCCCCGGCACAGCGCCCGAGGGACGCAGCGCTGCCTATCCGGGCGAGCCCTTCCTGATCGGCGACGGGATGACCGGCGGCTATGGCAGCGGTGCGGATATCCTGCATGACTGCACCCTCGCGGTGGACCGCGGCGAGATCGCGGTGATCGTCGGACCGAACGGCGCGGGCAAATCCACGGCGATGAAGGCCGTGTTCGGTATGCTGAACATACATACCGGATCCGTACGGCTCGATGGCGAGGACATCACCGGCCTCAGCCCCCAGGCGCGCGTGGCCAAGGGCATGGCCTTCGTGCCGCAGGTCAACAACATCTTCACCACCATGACCGTCGAAGAGAACCTGGAGATGGGCGCGTTCCTGCGCCGCGATGACATTTCCGGCACCATGGAGCAGGTCTACGACCTGTTCCCGATCCTGCGCGACAAGCGCAAGCAGGCAGCGGGGGAGCTGTCGGGCGGCCAGCGCCAGCAGGTCGCCGTGGGCCGTGCCCTGATGACCCAGCCACAGGTTCTGATGCTGGACGAGCCGACCGCCGGGGTCAGCCCCATCGTGATGGACGAGCTTTTCGACCGGATCATCGAGGTGGCGCGCACGGGCATCTCCATCCTGATGGTCGAACAGAACGCCCGCCAGGCGCTGGAGATCGCCGACAAGGGCTATGTCCTCGTGCAGGGGCGCAACCGCTACACCGACACCGGGCAGGCGCTGCTGGCCGATCCGGATGTGCGCAAATCGTTCCTGGGGGGTTAAGGCATGCGGGCCATCTATCTGGCATTGCTGGCTTTTCTGCCGAGCCTCGCCGCCGCCAACACAGTCTGTCGATTCGACACCGAGTGCCTGGAAACCGAGACCTGCACCGAAAGCGGCTTTGACGTGCAGATCAGCCTGCCCACCGGCACGCAAACCATCACCGGGCGGCTCGTGGCGGAAACCGATGCGGGCACCTATCCGGGGTTCGTGCTCAAGGCCGGGCCGAACGAGCGGACCATGTTCTTTGACGGCGAGAGTCTGCGGATGATGCTGACCCTGATCGGGGTTGAGGCGCGGCTTTCGGTGCATGCAGCCGAGGGGCCGACAATGGTGAGTTATACCGGTACCTGCGAGGCCTTGTGATGGATTTCCTCAACGCCCTTGTCGCATTCCTGAACTTCGTTGTCGTCCCCGCCACCGCCTATGGCAGCCAGCTGGCGCTCGGCGCGCTCGGTGTCACGCTGATCTACGGAATCCTGCGGTTTTCCAACTTCGCCCATGGCGACACGATGGCCTTCGGGACCATGGCGACGATCCTGTTCACCTGGGCTTTCCAATCCATGGGGATCAGCCTAGGGCCCCTGCCCACGGCCCTGCTCGCCCTGCCCTTCGGCATCCTGGTGACCGGCGCGCTGCTGGTCGGCACGGACCGGTTGGTCTATAAATTCTACCGCCAGCAGAAGGCCGTGCCGGTGATCTTCGTGATCGCCTCTCTGGGCGTGATGTTCGTCACCAACGCCCTTGTGCGCTTCATCATCGGCCCGGACGACCAGCGCTTTGCCGATGGCGAGCGGTTCATCATCTCGGCGCGGGAGTTCCGCAACCTGACGGGCCTCGACGAGGGGCTGGCCCTGCGCACGACCCAGGGCCTGACGGTGGTGACGGCGGTCATCGTGGTGGCGCTGCTCTTCTGGTTCCTGAACCGCACGCGCACGGGCAAATCGATGCGAGCGTTTTCCGACAATGAGGATCTCGCGCTCTTGTCGGGCATCAACCCCGAGCGGGTGGTGATGGTGACCTGGTTGATCGTGGCGGCGCTGGCCACGGTGGCGGGCACGCTTTACGGGCTCGACAAGTCGTTCAAACCCTTCACCTATTTCCAGCTGTTGCTGCCGATCTTCGCCGCGGCCATCGTCGGGGGGCTGGGCAGTCCGCTGGGCGCCATCGCGGGCGGGTTCGTGATCGCCTTCTCGGAAGTCACGATCACCTACGCCTTCAAGAAGGTGCTGGAATACCTGCTGCCCGAGGCGCTGGAACCGGACGGGCTCGTGCAGTTGCTGTCCACGGATTACAAGTTCGCGGTCAGCTTCGCCATCCTGATCATTGTGCTGCTGTTCAAACCCACGGGGCTGTTCAAGGGGAAATCCGTATGACGGTCAATCTGCGCAATCTGGGCCTGTTCGGCATTGTCGCCCTGCTGATCGTGGCCACCGGCGTGATCCAGAGCTGGAACGTGGCGCTCACGATCCTGAATTACGGGCTGATCTCGGCGGTCATGGCGCTGGGTGTGAACATGCAGTGGGGCTATGCGGGCCTGTTCAATGTGGGGATCATGGGGTTCGCCGCACTCGGCGGGCTGGCGGTTGTGCTGGTCTCGATGCCGCCTGTGGGCGAGGCATGGTCCGCAGGCGGGCTGCGCGTGGTCTTGGCGCTGTTCTGGGGGCTGATCGTACTTGCGGGGTCCATTCTGCTCTATCAGCGGATGGCACCGGGGCGGATGCGCACGCTGGCGCTGATCGTCGTGTTGCTGGCGGGGTTCTTCAGCTATCGCGCGCTGTTCGACCCGGCCGTGGCAGCGATCGAGGCGGTGAACCCGGCGGGCACGGGGTATCTTGGCGGGCTGGGCCTGCCGGTGTTGCTGGCCTGGCCCATCGGTGGGGCGCTCGCGGGCGCCGCGGCCTGGGTGGTGGGCAAGGCCGCGCTCGGGCTGCGGTCCGACTATCTGGCGATTGCGACCCTGGGGATCGCGGAAATCGTCATCGCGGTAATGAAGAACGAGGATTGGCTCAGCCGCGGCGTGAAGAACGTGGTCTCAATCCCGCGGCCGGTCCCCTACGAGATCGACCTGCAGAACGACCCCGACTTCGTGGCCCGCATGACGAGCTGGGGCTACGACCCGGTGGTGGCCTCGTCGATCGTGGTAAAGCTCGCGTATGCGGGGCTTTTCGCTGCGGTGCTGCTGGCGCTTTTGTGGCTGCTGGAGATGGCGCTGCGCTCCCCCTGGGGGCGGATGATGCGGGCGATCCGCGACAACGAAACCGCCGCCGAGGCCATGGGCAAGGACGTCAAGAAGCGGCATTTGCAGATCTTCGTCATGGGCTCGGCCATATGTGGCGTCGCGGGCGCAATGCTGGTGACGATGGAAAGCCAGCTGATTCCCTCCTCATACCAGCCCCTGCGCTTCACCTTCCTGATCTGGGTGATGGTGATCGTGGGCGGGTCGGGCAACAACTGGGGTGCGATCCTGGGCGGGTTCCTGATCTGGTTCCTGTGGATCCAGGTGGAGCCGATGGGCCAGCAACTCATGGCGCTGATCACCGCGGGCATGGAAGACGGCTCCGCCCTGAAGGAACATCTGATCGAAAGCGCGGCGCATATGCGACTGCTGACCATGGGGATCGTGCTGCTTCTGGTGCTGCGCTTCAGCCCGCGCGGATTGATCCCGGAGAAATGAGGCCTTCACCAGGTATTAAGGTTAACGCGCCCGCCACCCGCAGGCGCGTTTTCCCTATCTCAAGTCCCGAAATATCCCGGGAGGTCCGGAGGGCTGGCCCTCCGGTCCCTCAGGCGCAATGGGCGCTTTCGGCCTCGCGCATGGCGGCCACGGTCGCGTCAAGCGACAGCAGGATCGAGGCATGGCGGTTCTTGTAGTCCCGCGCCGGTTGCAGCACCTCGAACCCGTCGAAGGGCGCGTCGGGCACCGGCCCGCCCTCTTTCAGCATCGCCTTGAGCGCGTCGCGGGCCGCCTCGATCTCTGCCCGGCTGCGCCCGATCACGGCCCCGCCCAGCACCGACGCCGCCGCCTGCCCCAGTGCGCAGGCCTTCACGTCCTGCCCGAAAGCCGCAACGCGCCCCTGGTCCAGCTTCACATCCACCGTCACCGTCGACCCGCAGAGCGGCGAGCGCTTCTTGGCCGAGGCATCGGGATCGGGCAGCCGCCCGGCATGGGGGATCTCGGCCGCAAGACCCAGGATACGCTGGGAATAGAGTTTGATCAGGTCCGTGTCTGACATGGCTTTTCCTCCGGGTCCTGCGTAAGTAGAGCGCAAATCCGCTCTGTTAAGGAGGAGCACATGGAATTCGATCCCGCAAGCCTGCGATATAACGACCAAGGCCTGATCCCCGCAATCGCCCAGGATGCCGCAAGCGGCGAGGTGTTGATGATGGCCTGGATGAATGCCGAGGCCGTGGCGCGCACGCTGGACACCGGGCGCGTGACCTACTGGTCGCGCTCGCGCCAAGCGTTCTGGATCAAGGGCGAGTCCTCGGGCCATGTGCAGACCCTGGTCGAGATGCGCGTGGATTGCGACCGCGATTGCCTGCTGATCCAGGTCTGCCAGGAAGGCCCAGCCTGCCACACCAACCGGCGGACCTGTTTCTACACCGCAATCCGGGACGGCGCGGAGGTCGAATTGATGGCGCCCATGGTCTGAGCCTCAGCCCAGGGGCGCGGTGAGGGTGCGCAGGGCCTCCAGCGGGTCGTCCGCGCCCCAGATCTCTTCGCCCAGGGCGAAAAAATCCGTCAGCGGTGCGAGGGTTTCGACCGCGGCGGTGGTCAGGTTGCCTTCGGCCACCACGGGCAACTCGATCATCTGCGACCACCAGGCAAAAAGAGCGGCCTCCGCCACCTCGCCTGCGCCGGTCAGGCTGGCTGCGACCGGGCCGAAGGCGACGTAATCGGCCCCGGCCTCGCCTGCGGTCATGCCGTCATGCTGGGAGGCATCGCAATGGGCGCCGACCACGGCCTCGGCCCCGATCTCCTTGCGGACCTTGCGCACCGAGCGCGCGCCGTCGCCCAGGTGGACGCCATCGAGGCCCAGCCGCTCGACCATGCGGAAATGGGTGTCGATCACCAGCGGCACATCCCGGGCATGGGCCACCTCGCGGCAGGCATCCGCCGCGCGCGCGATGCGATCCTCGTCGCGGGTGGACAGCGCCAGCCGCACACAGGCGATCTCGGCCCCGTCCAGAAGACGGGCGAGCGTGCCGGGGAAACTGGACAATTCGATCTCCGGCGGGGTGACGAGGTAAAGCTGCGGCTGCTCGGGCGTGTCGGCCATGGGTGGCTCCTGATTTTCTTGGACGTGCTATAAACCGGCTGGGCGGGCTTGACCATTGCCGTTGCGCGGCTCTGGCCCTATGACGCGGGCCATGACCGACACGCCTTCCCAACCGGCCTTCGTGCTCGTGCGCCCGCAGATGGGCGAGAATATCGGCGGCTCCGCCCGTGCCATGTGGAACTTCGGGCTCGACCGGATGCGGGTCGTGGCCCCCCGGGACGGCTGGCCCAGCGAGAAGGCCGTCGCCATGGCCTCCGGCGCGGGACGGCTGCTGGACGAAGCGGGGCTTTATGGCAGCACCGCGGAGGCGCTGGCCGATGCCGATTACGTCTTTGCCACCACCGCCCGGCCCCGCGACCTGACCAAGCCCGTGGTTACGCCGGAGCGCGCCATGGAACAGGCCCGCGCCCTGATCGCCGAAGGCCAGCGGGTCGCGGTCCTGTTCGGGCCGGAGCGCGCGGGCCTGGAAAACGAAGACATCGCGCTGGCAAACGCGATTGTCTCGGTACCCGTCAACCCGGCCTTTCCGTCGCTGAACCTCGCGCAATGCGTGCTGTTGACGGCCTATGAATGGGGCCGCCAGACCACCGATACGCCCGCGGAAGTGATGGAGATGGCCGGCACGCGCTACGCCAACGGGGCGGAGATCACGGCCCTTGGCGACCATTTCGAGACGCGGATGGAGGAGGCCGGGTTCTTCTTCCCCGACCACAAGGCCGAGAGCATGAAGCTGAACATGCGCAACATGTGGTCGCGCCTGCCCCTGACGCTCGCGGATGTGCAGACCCTGCACGGGGTGCTGCGGCAACTCGTACGCTGGAAGGATCGCTCCGGGGGCGCATCTTGAAGCGCGCGGTGCAGGGCAATACTGTCCGCGCCAAACAGAGCCGAGGCGAGAAATGAGCAAGAAACGCAGCATTTTCGAAGAGGTCAGCGAGGCACAGCCCAAGGCGCAGCCGGTCCAGCCGGGCGTAATCGACCGGGCGGCCCGCACGGGCGCGCGCGGGGCGGTGCGAGTCTGGTTGATGATGCTGTTCGGGCTGGTGGTGATCATGATCGCCGTGGGCGGTCTGACCCGGCTGACCGATAGCGGGCTGTCGATCACGGAATGGGCGCCGATCGCGGGGGCGATCCCGCCGCTCAGCGCCGAGGATTGGGCGCGGGAGTTCGACCTCTATCGCGCGATTCCGGAATACCAGTTGCAGAACAAGGGCATGACCCTGGCCGAGTTCCAGTTCATATATTGGTGGGAATGGGGCCATCGGCAGTTGGGCCGGGTGATCGGGCTGGTCTGGGCGCTGGGGTTCTTCGGCTTTCTGGTGACGCGGAAGATCCCGCCGGGCTGGACCGGTCGGCTGTTCGTGCTGGGGGTTCTGGGCGGGCTTCAGGGCGCGATCGGCTGGTGGATGGTGGCCAGCGGGCTGACCGGCACCATGCTGGACGTGGCCTCCTACCGGCTGGCGACCCATCTGGGGCTGGCCTTCTTCATCCTGGGGCTGATCGCCTGGTACATCATGGTCCTGGGCCGTCCCGAGCGCGACCTGTTGCAGGCCCGCCGGTCCGGGGAAGCAGGGCTCGTGACGGGGGCAAACTGGCTCATGGGGCTGGCGGCGGTGCAGATCCTGCTGGGCGCGCTCGTCGCCGGGATCGATGCGGGCCGGACCTATACCGACTGGCCGCTGATGGCGGGCGGGTTCCTGCCCCTGAACATGTGGGAGCTCGAGCCGATCTGGCGCAACTTCTTCGAGGATCCGGGGCTGGTGCAGTTCAACCACCGGATGGTGGGGTACCTTTTGCTGCTCGTGGGGCTCTATGTCTGGTGGCGGTCGCGACGCAGCGCCCATGTCACCACCAAGCGCGCCTTTGACTGGGTGGCGGTGATCCTTTTCGGGCAGATGGTGCTGGGCATCGTCACGGTGCTGAACGCGGCGCCCTGGACCTGGGCCATCGCGCACCAGTTCGGCGCGGTGGTCACGATCTGCCTGATCCTGCGGGCGCGGTTCCGGGCGCGGTATCCGGTCGCAACCTCCCTGCGCGGGGCCGTGGCATGAGCGCACTTGCCGAGCTGATGGCGTATCAGCGCGAGACCGAAGCCCTGGCGCAAGTCGCCGGGCGGCTCGGCTGGGACCAGGAAACGGTCATGCCGCGCGGGGCCGCGGAGCAACGCAGCGCCGAGATGGCCGCGATGGAGGGCGTGCTGCATGCCCGCCGCACCGACCCGCGGATCGGCGACTGGCTGGCCGGCGCCACGCCCGAGACCGAGGTGGAGGCCGCCAACCTGCGCGAGATCGCACGCAGCTACGCCCGCAACACCAAGGTGCCCGCGCGACTGGCGGCGGAGCTTGCCCGCGTCACGTCGCTGGCGCAGGGTCGCTGGGCCGAGGCACGCGCGGCCGAGGATGTGCCCGCCTTCCTGCCCGTGCTGGAAGAAGTCGTCGCCCTGCGCCGGGAGGAGGCCGCGGCACTCGCCGACGGCAGGCCTCTCTATGATGCGCTGCTGGACGACTACGAGCCCGGCGCGACGGAGGCCGAGATCGCCGCACTCTTCGACCGGATGCGCCCGCGCCTCGTGGCCTTGCGGGACCGGGTGCTCGGGGCGGATTACGCGCCCCCTGCCCTTGCCGGGACGTTTCCGCGCGATGCGCAGCTCGCCCTGTCACGGGATCTGGCGCTGGCGTTTCAGTACGACCTCGATATCGGGCGGATCGACCTCGCAGTGCATCCCTTCAGCTCCGGCTCGGGCCGGGACGTGCGGATCACCACGCGGGTGGCCGAAGACGACCCGTTCAACTGCTTCTACTCCACCATCCACGAGGTCGGGCACGCCACCTACGAGCAAGGGGTCGATCCCGCGCACCTGCTGACCCCGATCGGGCGCGGGGCCTCCATGGGGGTCCATGAGAGCCAGAGCCGGATCTACGAGAACCAGCTGGGGCGCGGCCGGGCCTTCACCGGCTGGCTGTTCCAGCGCATGGGCGCGGCCTTCGGCGGGCTGGGGATCGACGATGCCGACGCGTTCTACGGCGCGGTGAACCGGGTGCGCCCGGGCTACATTCGCACCGAGGCGGACGAGATCCAGTACAACCTCCATGTCATGCTGCGCTTCGATCTGGAGCGGGACCTGATCGCCGGACGGCTGCAGGTATCGGAGCTGAAGGAAGCCTGGAACACCCGGTTCGCCGCCGATTTCGGCGTGGCGGTGGACCGCCCGTCAAATGGGCTGCTGCAGGACGTGCACTGGTCGGTGGGGCTGTTCGGGTATTTCCCGACCTACAGCCTCGGGAATGTCTATGCCGGGTGCCTGTTCGACGCGCTCAAGCGCGATGTGCCCGACTGGGAAGATGGTCTGACCCGAGGCGATGCCAATGCCTGCACCGGCTGGCTGCGGGAGCGGCTGCAACGCCACGGCGCCTTGCGGGGCCCGCGCGAGACCATCAAAGCGGCCTGCGGCGCGGCCCCGACGGAGGCGCCGCTGCTCGACTATCTCGACGCGAAGTTTACCGAGATCTACCGGCTCTGAAGGCAAAAAAAACCGCCGCGCTCCGGTCAGGAGGCGGCGGCAAGGCAGCGGATCTGTTGGGGAACGGCGCGAGACAGGCAAATCTCGGATCGTCCGGGGCGCAAAACTACGCGGGGACGGGCGTTTCGGGTGGGGGCCCGAGAACGCGGGGCGCCAAGCACAGACCGCAGGCAGATCAGATCAAAACAGGCAGGTGCAGCATGGCCGCGAAGAGGACGAGGATCGCGAGCGCCCCGGTGGCATCCTGCGCCAGAGATGCCGGTGCGCGGGTTACGATAGACTTAATCTCAGTAAACATCTCGACCTCCTCAACCTGTTTGTTGACTCTTTGTTCTCATTTCTAGCAACGGAAGTAAAGAACTTTTTAAGAACAGGTGTGAACAAACCGGATCGGCAGGCTCTACCCCACGGAGATCAGGCGGATCGCCTCGTCCTGCCCGGTCAGCCACAGCAGCATGCGAACTGCCTCGCCCCGCGGACTGTCGAGCTTGGGATCCTTGGCCAGCAGCGCCCGCGCATCGGACTGCGCCATCGCCATCAGCCCGGCCTGGCGTTCGAGATCGGCGATGCGAAACCGGGGCAGACCCGATTGCGCGGTGCCAATCAGGTCCCCTGCCCCGCGCATCTCCATATCCGCCTCCGAGATCCGGAAGCCGTCCTCGGTCTCCCGCATCAGCTTGAGCCGCTTGGTCGCCGTCTCGCCCAGGGGCGGCGCATAGAGCAGCAGGCAACTCGAAGCGGTGCTGCCCCGCCCCACCCGGCCGCGCAGCTGGTGAAGCTGCGCAAGCCCGAAATGCTCCGCCCCTTCGATCACCATGATCGATGCGTTCGGCACGTCCACGCCCACCTCGATCACCGTGGTCGCGACCAGCAATCGCGTCTCGCCCGCCACGAAATCCGCCATGGCCGCGTCCTTCTCGGCCACGGGCATCTGGCCATGGACCAGCCCGACCCGCCCCTCGCCGAACCGCGCGCGCAGATGCTTGAACCGCTCTTCTGCGGCGGTCAGGGCGAGGGTTTCGCTCTCTTCGACCAGGGGGCAGACCCAATAGACCTGCCGCCCCTCCGACAGCGCCGCGTCGAGATGGGCGAGCAACTCGTCCAGCCGGTCGGCCGAGACCAGCGCGGTCTTCACCGGCGTGCGGCCCGGGGGTTTTTCATCGAGGATCGAGACATCCATGTCGCCATAGGTCACCAGCGCCAGGGACCGCGGGATCGGCGTGGCCGTCATCACCAGCACATCGACCGCCGCCCCCTTGGCCCCCAGCCGCATCCGTTCGCGCACCCCGAAGCGGTGCTGTTCGTCGATCACCGCAAGGCCCAGATCGTGGAAGGCGACATCGTCCTGGAACACCGCATGGGTGCCCACGAGGATATGGATGTCCCCGGCGGCCAGGGCGGCGATCTTGGCCGCCCGTTCCCGCCCCTTGTCGCGGCCCGTCAGCACCTCGACCACCACGCCCGCCGCCTCGGCCAGCGGCAGAAGCGCCGCCAGATGCTGCCGCGCGAGGATCTCGGTGGGCGCCATCATCACCGCCTGTGTCCCCGCCTCCACCGCCAGCAGCATCGCGACCAGGGCGACCAGGGTCTTGCCCGCGCCCACATCGCCCTGCAGCAGCCGGTTCATCCGGTGGGGGGCTGCCAGGTCCTCGGTGATCTCGGAAATCACCCGCTGCTGCGCGCCGGTGGGGGTGTAGGGCAGTGCGGCAAGCACGGGCCCGACCCGCCGCCCGTCGCCCGTCAACCGCCGCCCCGGGGCCCGGCGGCGCTGCGCCCGGGCCAGGGCCAGCGTGGTCTGATGGGCCAGCAACTCGTCATAGGCCAGCCGCCGCCGCGCGGGCGTGTCGGGCCCAAGCTCTTTCATCGACTGCGGCGCATGGGCCGAGGCCAGCGCGGAGGCGAAATCGGGCCAGACCTCCTGCGCCACGAGGGCGGGGTCGGCCCACTCGGCCAGATCCGGCACGCGGTCCAGCGCCCCCGCCACGGCCTTCTGCATCGTCTTTTGCGTGATCCCGGCGGTCAGGGGATAAACCGGCTCGAACCCGCCGAGGGTTTCGGCCTCCGCCTCGGTCAGGACATGGTCCGGATGCGGCATCTGGGCCTGACCGTCATAAAGCTCCACCCGGCCCGAGATGATCCGCTGCGCCCCCGGGGGCAGCAGCTTCATCAGGTAGTCGCCCCGGGCGTGGAAATAGACCAGCGTGATCGTGGTCGCGGCATCGGCGACCTCGATCCGGTAGGGGCGGCCCTTGCCCGAGGGCGGCAGGTGGCGGGTGACGGTCACGGGCACGGTCATCACCGACGGGAACGGGCCGGTCTGCACCGTATCGACCAGCCGCCGTTCGATGCCCGAACTCGGCAGGGTGAAGATCAGGTCCCGCGGCCGCGCGATGTCCATATGCGCCAATGTCTGCGCCGTCTTCTTGCCGATGCCGGGCAGGGTTTCCAGCTCTGCAAAGAGCGGGAAGAGCGCCGCGGGGCGGCTGCTCACGCAAGCCCCGCCAGAACGCGCCAGGCGTCCTCGTCGATCACCTCGATGCCCAGGGCTTCGGCCTTGGTGGCCTTGGACCCGGCCCCCGGCCCGGCGATCAGAAGGTCTGTCTTCGCCGAAACCGACCCCGCGACCTTGGCCCCCAGTGCCTCGGCGGTGGCCTTGGCCTCGGCCCGCGACATGGTCTCCAGCGTCCCGGTGAAGACCAGCGTCTTGCCCGCCACGGGACTGTCCCCGACCTGCGGCGGCGTCGCCGGGGCCGGATCGATCTGCGCCAGCAACCGGTCGACCGAGGCGCGCTCCGCCTCTTGTGTCAGGGTGGTGACCAGGGCGCGGGCCATCACCTCCCCCACCCCGTCGATATTGAGCAGATCCGCCCAGGCATCGCTGGTCTCGTCCACGGCCGCGTCGACCGCCGCCAACAGTGCCTCCATGGTCAGGTACTGATTGGCCAGAAGCGACGAGGCGCTCTCGCCGATATGGCGGATGCCGAGGCCGAACAGGACCTTGGCAAAAGGCGCCGTGCGCGCGGTATCGATGGCGCGGAACAGGTTCTCGGCGCTCTTGTCGCCCCAGCCCTCGCGGTTCTTGAGCTGCTGCAACCCCTGGCCGTAGCGCGCGCGCAGGGTGAAGATATCCGCAGGCTCCGCGATCCAGCCGTCGCGGTAGAACTGCTCCACCTGCTTGGCGCCCAGCCCGTCGATATCCAGCGCCCCGCGGGAGACGAAATGCTTCAGCTTCTCGACCGCCTGGGCCGGACAGATCAACCCACCGCTGCAGCGGCGCACCGCATCGCCGGGCTCCCGCGGCGCGTCGGAGCCGCATTCGGGACAGGTCTTGGGGAAGTCGAAGGGGGCTGCGCCTTCGGGGCGGCGCGACAGGTCCACATCCCTGATCTTGGGGATCACATCGCCCGCGCGGTAGACCTGCACCCAGTCGCCCACCCGGATATCCGTCCCCCCCCGGATCGGCGCGCCGGTGTTGTCGCGGCCCTGGATGTAGTCCTCGTTATGCAGGGTGGCGTTCGACACCACCACGCCGCCCACGGTGACCGGGGCGAGCCGCGCCACGGGGCTGAGTGCGCCGGTGCGCCCGACCTGGATGTCGATCGCCTCCAGCCGGGTCCAGGCGAGCTCGGCCGGAAACTTGTGGGCAATCGCCCAGCGGGGCGTGGTGGAACGGAACCCGAGCCGGCGCTGCAGGTCGAGATCGTCGAGCTTGTAGACCACCCCGTCGATGTCATAGCCCAGCGTGGCACGCTGCGCCTCGATCGCGCGGTACTGGGCGAGCATATCTTCGGGGGTCTCGCAGCGCACGGTCAAGGGGTTTATCGTGAACCCGAATTCGCGAAACCGCGCCAGTGTTTCGGTCTGGGTCTCGGCAAGCGGGGCGGAGATCTCCCCCCAGGCATAGGCGAAGAATTTCAGGGGCCGCGCGCGGGTGATCTCGGCATCGAGCTGGCGCAGCGACCCGGCGGCCGCGTTGCGCGGATTGGCGAAGGTCTTGCTCCCGGTCTCGGCCTGGCGCGCATTCAGCTCGGCGAAATCGGCGTGCGACATATAGACCTCGCCGCGCACTTCTAGCACCTCCGGCGCCCCGTCGAGCCTGTGCGGGATGTCGTCGATCGTGCGCGCATTGGCGGTCACGTTCTCGCCCACGGCCCCGTCGCCCCGGGTGGCGGCCTGCACCAGCGTGCCGTTTTCATAGCGCAGCGACAGGGACAGACCGTCGATCTTGGGCTCTGCGGTGTAGGCGAGCGGGGCGTCTTCGGCCAGCCCGAGGAAGCGGCGGATGCGGGTGTCAAAGTCCCGGATATCCTCGTCGGAAAAGGCGTTTGCCAGCGACAGCATCCGCACCGCGTGGGTGACCTTCGAAAACGTGTCCGAGGGTGCGGCGCCGACCTGGTCGCTGGGGCTGTCACCTCGTTTCAGGTCGGGAAAACGCGCCTCGATCGCCGCGTTGCGCTGTTTGAGCGCGTCGTAATCGGCATCCGACAGGCTGGGCGCATCGTCGCGGTGGTATTCCGCGTTGGCACGGGCGAGCAGCTCCGACAGGCGCGCAAGCTCTTTCCGCGCCGCTGCCTCGCTCAGCGCTTCGACCGCAACATCCGTGTCGTTCATCGGGGTCCCCATCCACACTCCCAGCGGGTCAAGGAATAGCAGCGCTTGCCCCGAGGTCCAGAGCCCGCGGGCGCCGAAACGGAAAGGACCGTCCTTCGACATGCGAAGAACGGTCCCGGTCGCCAGTGCGGAGTGGAGGGGTCAACCGGTGGCGAGTTGCGGCGCCGGTGCTTCGACGGGGTCCGGATCGCGCAGCACGTAGCCGCGGCCCCAGACAGTTTCGATATGGTTCTCGCCGCCCGTGGCTTGGCTGAGCTTCTTGCGCAGCTTGCAGATGAACACGTCGATGATCTTCAGCTCGGGCTCGTCCATGCCGCCGTAGAGATGGTTGAGGAACATCTCCTTGGTCAGGGTCGTGCCCTTGCGCAGCGACAGCAGCTCGAGGATCTGGTATTCCTTGCCGGTCAGATGGACCTGCATCCCATCGACTTCCACCGTCTTGGCGTCGAGATTGACGAGGATTTCACCGGTCTTGATGACCGACTGGGAATGCCCCTTGGACCTGCGGATGATCGCGTGGATCCGCGCGACCAATTCTTCGCGATGGAAGGGCTTGGTCAGATAGTCGTCGGCGCCGAAGCCGAAACCCTTTATCTTGCTTTCGGTATCGTCGGCGCCCGACAGGATCAGGATCGGCGTCTCGATCCGGGCCAGCCGGATCTGACGCAGCACTTCGTGCCCGGTCATGTCCGGCAGGCCGAGGTCCAGCAGGATCAGATCGTAGTCATAGAGTTTGGCAAGATCGATCCCCTCCTCGCCCATGGCCGTACAGTAGACGTTCAGATTGGCGTGGGTCAGCATCAACTCGATGCTCTTCGCCGTTGTCGGGTCGTCTTCGATGATCAGGATGCGCATGGGGGCATTTCTCCGCTTCGGCTCGCAATGGTTAACGCTCACTCTGGCGGGAAATAGTTAATTGCGAGTTACCAACTCGCTTAACTTTGCCAAAACAACTCAGGGTTGTCTATACTCTTGCAACTTTGTTGCCTTCAGGCCTTTCAAGCCGTGGCTTTCGATGGCGGACAACCAGGAGGCGAACTCTTCCTCCGACAATCCGTACCATCGGCAGGCCTCTTCTTCCGAAATCAGGCCCGACATCACCCCTTTGACCACCGCGGCCTTGCGGCTCGCCACCCACCGGCGCGTATTGCGATCCGGCAGATCCGATCGGGTCATGATGCTCCCATCCGGCAAGGTTACCGATGCGGGGCCACTTTCTTTACGCATATACATCGCAGTCTACCTCTTGTCCCTCAGACGGGGTCACTTTCGGCCAACAGCCTTAAGAGGAAGTGAAGCGAGGGCTTGAGAGTAAGCCGTATTTTTCTATATTTGGACTGTTCTTCCGGAGAGACCCGATGACTTCAGCGACAGCGTCCCTGACGCCTGCCCTCAACTCCCTTGGCTTTGCCAAACCGCCCTCGGAGACCCGCGTGGTCGTGGCGATGTCGGGCGGTGTCGACAGTTCTGTCGTCGCGGCGGAGCTGGCCTGCGAAGGGTATGACGTGGTGGGCGTGACGCTTCAGCTATACGACCACGGCGCAGCTCTGGCCAAGAAAGGCGCCTGCTGCGCCGGGCGCGACATCCACGACGCGCGCCGGGTGGCCGAAGAGATGGGCTTCCCCCATTACGTGCTGGACTACGAGAATACCTTTCGCGAGGCGGTGATCGACGAATTCGCCGACAGCTACCTCGGCGGCGCGACCCCGGTCCCGTGCATCCGCTGCAACGAGCGGGTGAAGTTCAAGGACCTGCTGGAGACCGCCAGGGACCTGGAGGCCGACTGCATGGCCACCGGGCACTATATCCAGCGCAAGATGGGTCCGGCCAAGGCGGAGTTGCATTCGGCAGCGGACGCCAATCGCGACCAGTCCTATTTCCTGTTCTCCACCACCCAGGAGCAGCTCGATTACCTGCGCTTCCCCCTCGGCCACCTGGCGTCGAAGGCCGAGACCCGCGCGCTCGCGGCCAAGCACGGGCTGAGCGTGGCCGACAAACCCGACAGCCAGGACATCTGTTTCGTCCCCAACGGCGACTATGCCTCGGTGATCGAGAAACTGCGCCCCGGCGCGGGCGAGCCGGGTGAGATCGTGGATATGGACGGGACCGTCTTGGGCACCCACCGGGGCGTGATCCACTACACGATCGGGCAGCGGCGGGGGCTGGGCATCGGCGGGCTGGAGACGCCGCTCTACGTGGTCAAGCTCGACCCCGACGCGCGCCGCGTGATCGTCGGCCCGAAAGAGGCGCTCAGCACCCGCCATGTGCCCCTGCGCGAGATCAACTGGCTGGGCGATGCCCCCCTCAGCAGCCGCGCCGAATGGCCCATCGCAGTGAAGGTCCGCTCCACCCGTCCCCCGCGGGACGCGATCCTGCGCCCGATCTCGGACACGGAGGCGACGGTCGAGTTGCTCACACCCGAGGAAGGGGTGTCTCCGGGGCAGGCCTGCGTGTTTTATGACCCAGATGGCACGCGGATCTTCGGGGGCGGCTGGATCTGGCGGGGCGCGTAATCCCGCAGCACGAACGGCAAGACCCCGCCACACACGCTGCCCATCCCCGCTCCCGTGCGGTTTTTTGTTGCAAACATCGCGGCACTGCGCCTCATTAACAATTGATTAATTTACAGTCTTGGTCGCATCCGCGACAGGAGGCACATCCATGGTCGCAAGTCTTTCAGGGGTCGTTTTCGGACAAATCTATCCGGACAATACCGGTGGACCGGAGTTCGATTCCGATCTCGATGGCACCGCCAGCCAGGAAGACGAATTCGTCTCGATCACCAACACCACGGGCGCGCCGATCGATATCTCGGGCTGGCAGATCTGGTCCGACAGCACGGGCTCCGGCGCGCCGGACCGGCCCCAGGACGGGCTCTACCACACCTTCCCGGCCGGCTCGACGCTCGCGCCGGGAGAAACCCTCTACATTATCAACGAGATCACGGGCACGCCGCCGGGCTGGGCCCAGGAAGCCTCCGAAGGCGGGGTCGAGTCCGGGCCCGGGGGCCAGAGCACGAACCTACTGACCGAAGGCAGCACCCCGAATTCCGACAGCGAGGCGATCGCCCTCGTGGATCCGGCATCCGGAGAATACATCGTTTTCAACATGGCCGGGCGCGTCCGCGTCGACGACCTGCCAGGCTTTCCGGGAACCGACGAGGTGGGCCGGGTGAACGCCCAGAGCGTGCAGAAGGACCCGGGCGCGGGTTTCTCCTACCAATACGACGCGGCCACCGACAGCTACATCTACGCGGCGGCCTTCGTGCCCTGTTTCGCGCGCGGCACCCGGATCGACACGCCCGAGGGCCCCGTCCGCGTGGAGGAGCTGTGCCCCGGCGACCTGGTGCTGACCCGCGACCACGGCCCGCGCCCGGTGGCGGCCGTGCTCTCTCGCGAGTTGCCGCTGACCGCCGACACCATGGCCGACCACAAGCCGATCGAGTTCAAGCCCGGCAGTCTCGGGCCGAACCAGCCCGCCGCGCGCCTCGTGGTCTCGCCGCAGCATCGGATGCTGCTGCGCACGGTGGAGGGGCGCGAGTTGCTGGTGCCGGCCAAGGCGCTGGTGAATATGGGCGGGGTGCGCGTGATGCAGGGGTGCCGCAAGATCACCTATGTGCATCTGGTGTTCGACCGCCACGAAGTGGTGCGCGCCGAAGGGGCCTGGACCGAGAGCTTCTTTCCCGGCGCCTATGCTCTCTCGGCCTGCGACGGCGCCACGCGGGAAGAGATCTTCCGCATCTTTCCGGAAACCCGAACCGGGGCAACCCCTGCGCCCGTGCGCGCGCTCGTGCCCGTCGGCAAGGGGCGCAGCATGGTCGCCGAGAAGGCCCTCAGCCCGGTGCCCGCAGGTCTCTAGCGGCGCAACACCGCCCGCGCGGCCCGAAGGCCTGGCGCCTCCCCACCCTGCCCCAGCCGCGTCATCGTGCTGGTCATCGCCTCTCGCTGGGCCGCCTGGGCTGCGGGATCGTTCAGCAAGCTGACAAGCCCCTGCCCGATCCGCGCAGGTGTGCAGTCCCGGCCGAGGCATTCCGGCACCGCGCGCGTGTCCGACACCAGGTTGACCAGCGTCACCGTGTCGATCCTCAGCAACCATCCGATCAGCAGCCGTGACAGCCAGTTCATGTCATAGGCGATCACCATGGGCGTCTCGCTCGCCGCCAGTTCCAGCGACACGGTCCCCGAAGCCGCAAGCGCAAGGTCCGCCGCCCGGAACGCCGCGCGTTTCTCCGCCAGATCGCTGCCCGAGGTCAGGACCGGCGCGCCGGGCCAGTCGCGCAGCGCCTCGGCCACCATCGCGCGCACGGCGGGGGCCGGGACCACGACGACGCGGGTCTCCGGGCGTGCCGCCACCGCGATCCGGAGCGCTGCGCCGAACCGCTCTGCCAGCCGCGCCACCTCGCCGCGGCGCGAGCCGGGCAGCGCCAGGATCAGCGGCGCCTCCGCCGCGATCCCGTGCGCCGTGCGAAAGGCGTCCGCCTCCGCCTGCGTCGCGACAGGCTCGGCCACGACCGGGTGGCCCACGAAATGCGCGCCCATCCCGGCCTCGGTCATGTAGGGCGGCTCGAAGGGCAGCAGGCAGAGCACCTCGTCCACCACCCGCGCCATTTTCCTGGCCCGCCCCGGACGCCAGGCCCAGACCGAGGGCGCCACGTAATGGACGATGCGCTGCGCCCCTGCGGCCTTCACGATCTTTGCCACGCGCAGGCAGAAATCCGGGCTGTCGATGGTCACCAGCACATCCGGCGCGGCCGCGATCACCGCCTCGGCGGTCTGCGCGATCCTCCGCTTCAGCGCGCGGTATTTCGGCAGCACCTCGGCGATCCCCATGACGCTCAGCTCGTCCATGGGAAACAGACTCTCCATCCCCTCGGCCCGCATCAGTGGGCCGCCGACACCCTGGAACGTGACCTCCGGGGCGAGGGTCTTCAGCCCCGCCATCAGCGCCGCGCCCAGCTTGTCGCCCGACGGCTCCCCCGCGATCAGGAACACGCGCATCACGCCACGCCCCAGATCGCGATCCCGGCCGCGTCGGCGGCGGTCCGGGTCGCATCGCGGCCGAGGATCAGGATATGCCCGGCCTGCAGCGCGATGCCCGCAAGGCCCGCCGCCTGCGCCGCGGCCACGGTGTCCGGACCGATGGCGGGCATGTCGATGCGCAGGTCCTGCCCCGGCTTGGCGCGCTTGACCAGAACGCCGCCCGGTCCCGGATCGGGCCGGGTCTGCGCCACGAAGCGCAGCATCGCATCGGTGCCCGGCAGGGTCTCGATGGCAAGGCACAGCCCGCCTGCAACCACGCAGCCCTGCCCGATATCGAGCGGCCCGGTCACGCGCAGGATCTCCGCCCCCCGCGCGGCATCGGCGCGCAGCGTCTCGGAAGGCGCGACATCGCCCAACGCGCCCTGGGGGGCCAGCAGCCCGGGCGCGATGTCATGCGCCCCCAGCACCCGCAACCCGGCCTCCTCGAAGATCGCGATGACCTCGCGCAGAAGCCGGTCGTCACCGTCACCGATCACCTTCATCAGGCGCGGCACCAGCGGCAGGCTCAGCGGATGCAGCTTGCCCATCTCGACCTTCGGGCGTTGCATGGCGCCGGCGAAACAGACCTCGGTGATCCCGGCCTTGCGCATGTCCCGCACCACGCGGCCCAGGGCCTCGACCCGAAACACGGTGACCTCCGGCAGATCGGGCGCGAAACCTTCGAGCGCATAGACCCGGTAGGGCGTGCCCGCCGCGCCCAGGGACGCGGCCAGTGCCAGGGGCAAGCCGCCCTGCCCTGCGATCAGCGCCAGCATGGGCTAACGCGGGGTCAGGAAGGACCGGTCGGATTCGGCCAGGATGAAGGTGACGATCTCGCGGACATAGGCGCTCTCGGTCTCTTCGCCCAGCCGCGCGGCCCGGTCGAGGAAGGCGCCCTCCCCCTGGGCCAGCATCTGGAACGCCGCGCGCAGGGCGGTGATGTCCGCGCGCGACACCCCGCGCCGCTTCAGCCCGACCAGGTTCAGCCCGTCCAGCTCCCCCCGCGGGGCCTGCACGAGGCCGTAGGGGATCACGTCGTTGGTCACCATGGTCACGGCCCCTATGATGGCGCCATGACCGATCCGCACCCATTGGTGAATGCCCGACAGCCCGCCCACGATCACATCGTCGCCCAGCACGCAATGCCCGGCCACGGCGCAGTTGTTCACCAGGATCACCCGGTCGCCGATCACCGCGTCATGGGCCACGTGGCAGCCGGCCATGAACAGCCCGTCATCGCCCACGCGGGTCACACCGCCGCCGCCCTCGGTGCCGGTGTTCATGGTCACATGCTCGCGGATGCGATTGCGCTTGCCGATCACAAGGCGTGATCTCTCGCCCGAGAATTTCAGGTCCTGGGGGATCTCCCCGATCGACGCGAAGGGAAAGACCACCGTTTCGTCCCCGATCTCGGTCCAGCCGGTGATTACCGCATGGCTCTTGATCTCGACCCCCGCGCCCAGGCTCACCTCGGGTCCGATCACGCAGAACGGGCCGACCTTGACCCCCGGCCCGAGGGTCGCGCCCTCTTCGATCACCGCGCTGGGGTGGACAGTGGCCGTAGGGTCGATCCCGCTCATGCGGCCGCTTGGGGAAAGCTGATCATCGCGGTGAACTCGGCCTGTGCGGCCACCGTATCCTCCACGATCGCCTCGCCGAGGAACTTCCAGACCTTGCCGCCGGGCTTGCCGCGCATGGTCTCGACCCTGAGCGACATGACATCGCCCGGCACGACCTTGCGGCGGAACTTGCAGTTGTCGATGGACATGAAATAGACGCTCACATCCTCGTCCGCGGACGCCATGGAGTGCCCCACCAGAACCGCTGAGGTCTGCGCCAGCGCCTCGACGATCATCACGCCGGGCATGATCGGCTCGCCCGGGAAATGGCCCTGGAAATGCGGCTCGTTGAAGGTCACGTTCTTGATGCCGAGCGCGGATTTGAACCGGACCATGTCGATCACCTTGTCCACGAGCAGGAAGGGATAACGATGGGGCAGGATGCGCTGGATCATCGCGAGATCCGCTGTCGTTTCAAACTCAGCGGTCTCGTTATCCTTGGCGTTCATCGGACTCTCCTTGTTCTCGGGCCGGTGTGGTGCGCCCTCGCCTAGCAATCCCAGCCGGTGGTGACAAGAGAGACGCGCATGGGCTCACTCCGGCGTCGGGGGTGTTTGGGCCTCCGCCTCGCCGGGCTCCGTGAAGGTCGCATCGATGCGGGAAATCGCCTCGTCCGTCACGTTGATGCGGTCATCGGACAGGAACACCTGGCGCGGGTCGAGAAAGACATAGGCCCCGTAATCCGACAACAGCCCGCCGAGAATGGGCAGCACCAGTTCCAGGAACTGCGCCCGTGCCTGCTCCCGCTGCTCGATCAGGGCCTGGGACTTGGCGTCCTGGGCGGACCGGATCCGGTTGACCCGCGCGTCGAATGCATCGGCGGCCTCGCGAAACGCCTCCGGGGTCATGGTGGGCCGCGACGTGGTCAGGGCCTGCTCTTCCTCGATCAGGGTGCGCTCGATCTCGCGGTTCTCCAGGGCAAGCGCGCGCGACTGCGCGTCGACATCCTCGATCAGCTGTGCGCCCAGCCAGGTTTCGAGGAACAGACGGTCCTGCTCGATCACGAGGATACTGGACTGGATACGTTCCTGCGCACCGGCGACGGTCCCCGCCCCCGCCAGAAGACACAGGGCCAGCGCCACGGCCCGCCAAAGCCGCCAGCCCCTCATGTCAGAAGCGCGTCGAGACGGTGAAGTCGAAGTTGCTCACATCGTCATAGTCTTCTTTCCGCAGCGCCCGCGAAAAGTTGAAGCGCAGCGGGCCGATCGCCGTGTCCCAGAACACCGAAACCCCCGCGGCGGAGCGCAATATGAAGTCGTCATCCACTTCCACGCCACCTGCTCCGGCGGTGTCATCGAGGTCCCAGACCGTGCCGATATCAAGGAACGCGCCGAACTCGATGCCGTATTCCTCCGGCAGACCCAGCGGGAATTCCGCCTCGAACCGGGCGACGACATACTTGTTGCCGCCCAGGGCGTCCTCGTTGCCGGCTTCCCGGTCCCGCGGGCCGATCCCGTTGGACGCGAACCCGCGCATCTGCCGCCGCGACAGGAAATAGCGGTCGGTCACGCGGCTGCTTGCATCGCCGATCGCGGTGATCGCGCCCCCTTCGAGGGCGGCGCGCAGCAGCACCTCTTCGTTGAACACCCGCGTCTGGGCGATGGCGGTCGCCTCGGTGAACAACAGCGTGTTGTCGCCCAGCGGGCTTTGCAACGTCTGGTCGAAGCGCAGCAGCACGCCGGCATTGGGGTTCAGACCCGTCCGCCGGGTGTCAAAGGTATAGGCATAGCCGATGCGCGCCCCGGATTCCTTGCCGGTCTCCCGGAACAGGATCGGCGAAGAGTTGACCGGATCGAGATCGGACAGCTCCTCGCTGAAATACCCCGCGGTCAGACCCAGTCGCCCGTTCTCGCTCACCGGGAAACCGACACCGATATCGAGGAAGCTCCGGTCGATATCGAACTCCCGGTTGGAGTTGTTCGAGCTCACAGTCCCCACCGAGAAGGAGAACGACACGTCCCGCGCCAGGAACGATGGCTCCACGAAGCGGAAGGACAGGTTCTGGTCCCCCGACGTGCCGTCGAAATTCAACGAGACGGTCTGACCGCGACCGAGAAAATTGCGCTCCGTCAGCGAGACGATCAACCCGAAACCGTCATCGGGGGAAAACGAACCGCCGAAGGACAGCGACCCGGTGGGCTGCTCCTCGACATCCACATCGACGATGACCGAGTCCTCGGTGGAGCCCGAGCGCGTGTTCACATCCGCCACGGAGAAGAACCCGAGCGCGCGGATCCGTTCTGCGGCCTCGCGGATTTCCCGCGGATTGAACGGATCCCCCTCGACCGTGTCGAACTGGCGCCGGATCACCCGGTCAAGCGTGGTCGCGTTGCCTTCGATATCGATGCGTTCCACGAACACGCGCGGCCCTCGTTCGACCACGAAATCCAGGTCGAGCGTCCCGGCCGCGTCGTTGCGCGTCACCCGGGGTGTCACGCGGATGAAATTCAGCCCCTGGGCCAGCGCCAGCCGTTCGAGCCGGGTGATCGTGCGATCCACCTTGGCGGGGGAATAGACCTCGCCCGGGTCCACGTCGATCGCCGCGATATAGCCGTCGATGTCCACCTCGCTCAGGTCCGAGCTGGCCGTGACCTGGCCGAAGCGAAACTGCTGGCCCTCGCGCAGATTGAAAGTCAGGAACACCGCGTCGCGCTCCCGCGACAGCTCCGGCGTCACCGACAGGACCTGGAAATCCACGTAACCGCGGGCCTGGTAGAAATCGGTCAGAAGCTGGCGGTCGAAGGCCACCCGGTCCTCGATGAACGTGTCGGCACGGATGATCTGGCGGAAAATCCCGGCCTGTTTCGTGGCCAGCTCCCGGCGCAGGCGGCGATCCGAGAATACCCGGTTGCCGACGAAGCTGATGCGCTCGTTTTCCACCACCGCACCTTCAGTCACCTCGAACACCACGTCGACGCGGTTCTCGCTGCGCCGGATGATGCGCGGCTCTACCGTGGCGGCCAGCCGCCCGCTGAGCTGATAGGCCTCGATGATCGCGGCGGCATCGGCCTCGGCGGTCTCGGGGGTGAAGACCTGGCGCGGGGCCGATTGCAACACGCTCAGCAGCTGATCGTCGTTCAGCCGCCGGTTGCCTTCGATGCTGACCTGGTTGATCGTCGGAAACTCCACCACGTCGATCACCAGAGTGTTGCCACGCGGGGTCAGGGTCACGCTCTCGAAAAGACCGGAGTTTTGCAGCCGCACGAAGGCATCGTTGAGCTGCCCGCCGGTGACCGTCTCACCCCGGGCGATCTCGGCGAAGTTGAGGATGGTCGCCGCCTCGATCCGCTGGTTGCCGTTGATCTCGACATTGGTGAAGCGGAAGTCCTGGGCCCGGGCCATATCTGGAGAGGTCATCCCCAGTCCCATACAAAGGATTGTGGTCAGGACAACGCGACCCCCGCACGTCCCCCAGTTCCGTGAACGCCAGCCCATAGATTCTGCCCCGCACTTTGCCTGTCTTCTTCCCGTAGCCGGAAATGGGGGGCATTGTCAAAAAAGCGGCGTCCATGCGGGCAAAAAAATACATGCCCTTGCGGCCTCGCCGGGCCGGGGCGCGGCCGGTCAGAGGCCGGTGAGCAAAGACGTGCCGAGGATCACCGCGGTGCTGACCGCCGCAGTGATCGCAACGGCCACCAGAAAGCTGTCCCCGAAGACGCCCAAGGTCGTCCTGATGCCCGAAAGCCGCTTGCCTGCACGGTCCATTGCCACCTCCCTGTTTGCGCAGGGAAAGCTGCGCCCCGAATAGGGCCGGAATAGGGCGAAACCCGGGAAGTTTGCAGGCAGGACCCCGGGTCAGGGGCAGAAGAGATCGTTGCTCAGCGCGAACACCATCAGTGTCAGCAGGAGCGCAAGTCCGGTGGTCATCATCACCCGCAGTGCCTTGTCGCTGGGCGGCTTTCCGGTGACCGCCTCATAGGCGTGAAACACCAGGTGCCCGCCATCGAGCACCGGCACCGGGAAGAGGTTGAGCATTCCCACCGCCGTCGACAGCACCGCGATGAACCAGATGAACTGGTCCAGCCCCTGCGAGGCCACCGCGCCGGAGGTCTCGGCAATCCCGATCGGCCCCGAGATGTTGCAGGTGCTGATCGCGCCGGTGATCATGTGCCACAGCCCCGACAGGGAGGAGCGGATGATGAACCACATCTGCTCCACCCCCTGCCACAGGGCCATGAGCGGGCCCGGGGTCACGGTTTCGGGCTCGAAGAACATCCCCCCCGTGATCCCGATCAGCCACCGGGTCTCGAACCCGCCTTCGGGCAGCGGCAGGTCCATCCTGCGCGGGGCGACCGTGATCTCGACCGTCTCGCCGTCGCGCCAGACCTCCATCACCATGTCCGCGCCCGCCGAGGCCTCCACCGCCTCGCGCAGATCCTCGAAGGCGTAGATCGGCGTGCCGTCTATGGCGGTGATCACGTCGCCGACCTCGAAGCCCTGGTCCATGGCGGCACTGCGCGGCTGCAGGCCCGAGACCAGCGGCGGCATGATGAACGGCCCCTGCACGTTCAGGGTGCTGCCGTCCCGCTCCACCGTGTAGGTCAGCGACGGCTCTCGCGGCAGGGTCTCGCGCAAGGCGTTGAGCGCGGTGTAATCCGGCGTCGCCTCGCCCTCGATCGCGGTGATCACGTCCCCGCGCTCCAGCTCCGACACCCCCACGGGCAGCTCGGACAGCGCCCCGATGGTCGGCCGCTCCGTCGCCGTGCCCTGCCACAGGATCATGCCGCCGAAGATCACGATGGACAGGATGAAGTTGAACACCGGCCCCGCCGCCACGGTCGCGGCCCGTTTCCATAACTTCGCGCCATGCATGGTGCGCGCCAGCTCCGCCTCCGACAGGGTGGACATCCCCTCCCCGTCCTTGCCGCTGGCCGCGTCCGCATCCCCAAGGAATTTCACGTAGCCCCCGAAGGGCAGCGCCGCCACCTGCCACTGGGTGCCGCGGCGGTCGGTGCGTTTGTACAGAACCGGCCCGAAGCCCAGCGAGAAGACCTCCGCATGGATGCCGCACCAGCGGCCGACGATGTAATGCCCGTATTCATGGATCGCGACGATCACGGAAAGCGCCACGATGAAGGCAATGATCGTGAATGCGAGCCCGCCGAATGAGGGGATCAGTCCAACAAGGTCCAAAACGTGTCCTTCGTGTTACGGTCGGATGGGTTGCGGTCAGATATCTCGCGCTCGGGTCCGGTCAACGCCGCGCGGCGCGGTCCGCCGCCGCCCGCTGCGCCATGTCCCTTGCGAGATGGTCTACATTTGCGACGCAATCAAGGCTTTGAGGTGGAATCGACAGGGAGCCGTCGCGATCCATGCCCTCCAGCGTCGCCTCCACCACCGCCGCCATGTCGAGAAATCCGATCTTCCCGGCGATGAACGCATCGAGGGCGGCCTCCTTGGCGGCGTTGAACACAGCGCCCGCGCGCCCGCCCGTCGCCATGACCTCGCGCGCCAGCCGCAGCGCCGGGAACCGCGCCTCGTCGGGCCGCTCGAAACTCAGCGACCCGATCGCCGCCAGATCGAGCCGCGCCACCGGCAGATCACGCCTCTCGGGCCAGTGCAGCGCATAGCCAATCGCATGCCGCATGTCCGGCGCGCCGAGATGCGCCATCAGCGCGCCGTCCTTGAACCCCACCAGCGCATGCACGATGGAGCCCGGGTGCACCACGGCCTCGATCCGCGCGGGGTCGAGGCCGAAAAATTCCCGCGTTTCAATAAGTTCCAGCGCCTTGTTGAACATGGATGCGGAGTCGATGCTGATCCGCTGGCCCATGTCCCAGTTCGGATGCGCCACCGCCTCGGCCAGGGTCGCCTTGGCGATCGCCTCCAGCGGCCAGTCGCGGAACGGCCCGCCGCTGGCGGTGATCACGATCCGCTCCACCGCGTCCATGTCTTCGCCCACAAGCGCCTGGAACACCGCCGAATGCTCACTGTCCACGGGCAGGATCCGCGCGCCGTGCGCCCGCGCCTCGGCCAGCAGGAGCGGCCCCGCCGTCACCAGGCTTTCCTTGTTGGCCAGCGCCAGCGACCCGCCATGGCGCAGCGCTGCAAAACCCGGATAGAGCCCCGCGGCCCCGACAATCGCGCTCATCACCCAATCCGCGGGCCGGTCCGCCGCGTCGCACAGCGCCTGCGCGCCGGACGCGACCTCCACCCCCGACCCCGCAAGGGCCGCGCGCAAGTCTTCCAGCCGGTCGTCATAGGCGGTGATCGCGATATCGGCGCGCAGGACCCGCGCCTGCTCGGCCAGAAGGGCGATATTCGCCCCGCCCGTCAGCGCCACGACATCATAGGCGTCCGGGTCGCGCTGGATCAGGTCCACGGTGTTCTGCCCGATGGAGCCGGTCGACCCGAAAATGGAGATGCGTCGTGCCATGCCCCTTCTTGCCCGTTTCCCGCTCAGAGAGGAAGGGGCGGAAAGTCGATGATCTGCTCCACCAGCAGCAGCAGCACCGAAGCCCCGAGCATCCCGTCGAACCGGTCCAGCAGCCCGCCATGACCGGGGATCAGCGCGGAGCTGTCCTTCACCCCGGCCCTGCGTTTCAGCGCGCTTTCGGTCACGTCGCCCAGCTGGCTCGCCATGGCCAGGGCGATGGAAATCCCGATCAGCTCTGCACCGGCGATGGTCTGGGTCATGAAACCCCAGCCCACCAGTCCCGCGCCGATCCAACCCGCGACCGTGCCCGACCAGGTCTTCTTGGGGCTGACCCGGGGCCAGAATTTCGGCCCCCCGATGATCCGCCCGGCGAAATACCCCGCCACGTCCGTCACCACCACCAACAGAACCAGCCACAGCATCCAGACCATGCCGAAATCCTGTCGCAGCACCCACAGGCCCAGGCCCGCAACCCCGATGAACGCGGTATAGAGCGCAAAGACCCGCCGGGACGATTCGAACCGGCCCACCCCGATCATCGCGGGCAGGATCAGCAAGGGCAGGGCAAATCCCAAGGGCAGCACCGCGCAGGAGGCCAGCGCCGCCGCCGCAGCCCCCGCCACGACCACGGCGCCGGTCTTGTCCTCGGGTGCCACCATCCGGGCCAGTTCCCACACCATCGCACCGACAACCGCCGCCAGCAGGAACAGGAACAGGTATCCGCCGTACCAGATCGCGACAACGCCCACGAGCACCATCACCACCGCCGACGCCAGGCGCGGCAGCAGGTCTTCGAAACTGGCATTCAGGGGCATTCCGGGCGGTCCGACGGCTGCTAGAGAACGGCGCCGAAGCGGCGCGCGCGCCCGCCGAACCGCTCGACCACTTCGGCGAAGATCTCGGGCGTGAAATCGGGCCAGAGCGTGTCGATGAACTCGTACTCCGCATAGGCCGACTGCCACAGCAGGAAGTTCGAAATCCGCGCCTCCCCGGAGGTACGGATCACCAGGTCCGGGTCCGGCAGCACACAGGTGTCGAGAAACCGGGTCAGGGTGGTCTCGTCCACGCATTCCGCATCGAGCCGCCCGGCGGCGACCTCCTGGGCCAGGCGCTTGGTGGCGCGCGCCACCTCGTCCCGGCCGCCGTAATTCAGGGCGATCGTCAGGTTCACCCGGCAATTATGGGCCGTCAGCGTTTCCACCTCGTCCATCAACTCGCGCAGTTTCGGGTCCAGCCGGATCCGGTCCCCGATGAACCGCACCCGCACCCCTTCGCGCAGGAAACCTTCCATCTCCTTGGTGATGTAGCGCCGGAACAGCCCCATCAGGCCCGAGACCTCGGACTGCGTGCGCTTCCAGTTCTCGGTCGAGAAGGCGAAGATCGTCAGGTACTCGATCCCCAGATCGGGGCAGGCCTCCACCACTGCGCGCACCCGCCTTGCCCCGGCCTGGTGGCCGAACAGGCGCGGGCGTCCGCGTTGCTGCGCCCAGCGTCCATTGCCATCCATGATGATCGCCACATGGCGCGGACCCTCTGCCGGGGGCTTTGGTTTCGGTGCGTGCTGCATCCTGTATCTCGCTTTCTCGCCCCCCGGTTACAAACAACCCCGCCTGGGTCCAGGCGGGGCTCGGTCTCAGACCTGCATGATCTCGCTCTGCTTGTTCTCCAGAGCGTCATCGACCTTCTTGATCTCGGCATCGGTCAGGGCCTGCACCTCGTCGGACCAGATCTTGTGATCGTCCTCGCTCATGCCGTCGGCCTTGAATTTCTTGAGCTGGTCCATGCCGTCGCGGCGCACGTTGCGGATCGCCACGCGGGCGTGCTCGGCATATTGTGCAGCGACCTTGGTCAGCTCGCGCCGGCGCTCCTCGTTCAGCTCCGGGATCGGCAGCATGATGATCGTGCCGTTGAGCTGCGGGTTGATCCCCAGCCCGCTTTCGCGGATCGCCTTCTCCACCTTGCCCACGAGGCTCTTGTCCCAGACGTTGATCGTCACCATCCGGGGTTCGGGCACGTTGACGGTGCCGACCTGGTTGATGGGGGTTTTCTGCCCGTAGGCATCCACCATCACCGGCTCCAGCATCGACGCCGAGGCGCGACCGGTCCTGAGAGAGGCGAACTCCGTACGCAGGGAGGCGAGCGCGCCGTCCATCCGGCGCTTGAGGTCATCGAGATCGAGGTCGAAATCTTCGTCGGACATGTGTGTCTCTTGGTTCGTTACGTCTGCTGCTGCCTGTTGGGTGTATGTAGCCAATGGATGCGGACTTGTATAGCGAGCAATCGGGGCGAAGCTGTGGCCCGCCCACGCCACCCCGTGCCGCGCGCGAGGATCAGCCGTTGTTCACCAGCGTATAGGTGCCCTCGCCGGCAAGGATGCCGCGGAACCCGCCCGGCTCGTCGAGGGAAAAGACGATGATCGGCAGCTTGTTGTCGCGCGCCAGGGCGATGGCCGAGGCATCCATGACACCCAGGTGCTGGGCCAGGCAATCGTCGTAGGAGATCTGGTCATAGCGCACCGCGTCGTCATGCTTGGCCGGATCCTTGTCATAGACCCCGTCCACCTTCGTGCCCTTGAAAATCGCCTCGCAGGACATCTCGTTGGCGCGCAGGGTCGCGGCGGTGTCGGTGGTGAAATAGGGATTGCCCGTGCCCGCGGCAAAGATGCAGACCCGCTTTTTCTCCAGGTGCCGCACCGCGCGGCGCCGGATATAGGGCTCGCAGACCTGGTCCATGGGAATGGCCGAGATCACCCGGGTGTGGATGCCGAGCGCCTCCAGCGCGGCCTGCATCCCCAGCGCGTTCATGACCGTGGCCAGCATCCCCATGTAGTCGGCGGTCGTCCGCTCCATCCCCTGGGCCGAGCCCTGCAACCCGCGAAAGATGTTGCCGCCGCCGATCACCATGCAGATCTCGACCCCCATGTCGTGGACGGTCTTCACCTCCTGGGCGATGCGCTGCACCGTGGGCGGGTGCAATCCGAACCCTTGCGGGCCCATCAGGGCCTCCCCGGAGATTTTCAGCATCACCCGTTTGTACTTGGTGGCGTGCGGGGCGGCGTCCATGGTGATGACCTCTGTCTTGTATCCGGAAGGGATTTGCGCGCAAAATGGTCCGAAACCCCGCCGGGATCAACGGCGAAACCGCCGCGCCCTGTCCTGAACCGGTTCCCCGATGCCCCTGCCCGACCTCTCCACCCTGTCCGCCGACCAGCCCGTGCTGATCGCGGGGCCCACCGCGTCGGGCAAATCGGCCCTCGCGCTCCGCATCGCCGAGCGCCAGGGGGGCGTGATCGTGAACGCCGACGCGCTGCAGGTCCACGATGCCTGGCGGGTGCTCAGCGCGCGCCCCTCGCCCCAGGACGAAGCCCGCGCGCCCCACCGCCTTTACGGCCATGTCGCCCGGGGCACGCCCCATTCGGTCGGCCACTGGCTGCGGGAGGTCGC
Organism: Dinoroseobacter sp. PD6; assembly: GCF_028807315.1. NCBI lineage: Bacteria > Pseudomonadati > Pseudomonadota > Alphaproteobacteria > Rhodobacterales > Roseobacteraceae > Dinoroseobacter > Dinoroseobacter sp. PD6. Next base: position 613,905 of record NZ_JARAMN010000001.1, read on the forward strand.
GCCGCTGCTGTCGGGTCCGCGCCCGATCATCGTGGGCGGCACGGGGCTGTTTTTCACGGCCCTGACCGAAGGGCTCAGCGAGATCCCCGAGGTGCCTGCAGAGGTGCGCGCCCGTGCCGACGCCCTGCGGGAGGGCGACTTCGCGCGGATGCAGGCGGATCTGGCGGCGCGCGACCCCGAGACCAGCGCCAGGATCGACATGGCCAACCCGATGCGCGTCCAACGCGCCTGGGAGGTGCTGGAGACCACCGGCCGCCCGCTGGCCCGCTGGCAGGCCGACACCCCGCCGCCGCTCCTGCCCCGCACCCGCGCGGCCCGCTTCGTGCTCGAGGCCCCGAAGGACTGGCTGGCCCCGCGCATCGCCCGGCGATTTCGCCAGATGCTCGACCAGGGCGCGCTGGACGAGGCCCGCGCCGCCCTGCCGCACTGGGACGCGGCCGCCCCCTGGGCCCGCGCCATCGGCGCGCCCGAACTGATCGCCCATCTGCGCGGCGAAATCACCCTCGACGCCGCCGAAGAGGCCGCGACCCGCGCCACCCGCCAATACGCCAAGCGCCAGCGCACCTGGTTTCGCGCCCGGATGCGCGACTGGACCCCGGTCCCCCCCGGATCGGCCTGATTTCGCCGGAATTTCACAGAGACTGGCCCCGCGCGCCCGGGAACGGTAGGGTTCGGCCATGACGACACCCGAGCGCCCCGTCTCCACCTCGTCCCTCGCCGCGATCCTGCAAGCCGGGCGCTGGCGATTGACCGACTGGCATGCCGAACCCACCCCCCTGCTCTACGTGGTCAATCGCGGTCAGGGGCGCGTGTCGGTCTGCGGCAAGACCCGCGGCTTCAGCGGCCCCTGCCACCTCTACGTGCCGGCCCGGGCGACCACCCGGTTCGAGTTTCCCACCCCCGTCTTCGGCCACCGTGTCGCCTTCGGCCCCGGCTTCGATGGCCAGTTGCCCGACACTCCCGTCCTGCTGCGCGCCACCACGACCCAGACCCAGGGCGAGATCACCTGGCTTCTGGGCCAGATCGAGGGCGAGGCGGACGCCGCGACCGAGGATGCGGATGTGGCCATCGCCGCCTATGGCACCCTGCTGGCCCTGGCGGTCACCCGGCTGCACCAGCGCGAAGGCGCCGCCGAATGGAGCCAGTCCAAGGCCGAAACCATCGTTGCGGGGTTCACCGCGCTGATCGAACGGGATATTGCCGCCGCGCCCGAAAGCCCACCCTCCGTGGCGGCCTATGCCGCGCGACTGGGGATCACGCCCACCCACCTGACCCGCGTCTGCCAGACCGTCACGGAGCTGGGCGCCTCGACCCTGGTGCAGGACCGGCTGCTGGCCGAGGCCCGGCGGCGGCTCGCCGACACCCCGGCCCCGGTGCACCAGATCGCGCAATCGCTCGGCTACGGCTCGGCGGCCTATTTCGCGCGCAGCTTCGGCGCCCGGATGGGCCAAACCCCGACCGCGGCCCGACGCATGTTGCGGGCCGAGTGATCCTCGACTGACCCTACGTCAAGCCGCTTTGATCCGCGGCCGTTTCGGGAGTGATGTCGCTTTTGGACCAAAAACATGTCGTTTTTTCCCCGATTCGGCCCGGGCTGGCGGTTGACCCCCCGCAGAGAATGAGGCGTGATGCGCGCATCAACAGCTTCCTCCGCCGCGCAGTGACCCAGCGCCCCCACCCGAAGGCATCACAGCTCGGGGGCGAGCGCGCGGAAAATAGCAAGAACACGTATCTCAGGGAGATCAGAATGACGATGTCCACCATCAACGGCAAACCCATGCATCCGGCGGTCGCAACCTACGCCCAGGACTGCCGCACCGGCACGCTCAGCCGCCGCGAATTCCTGTCCTACGCCACTGCGCTCGGCGCCACCTCGGTCGCCGCCTACGGCATGATCGGGGCCAAACCGGCCCGCGCGATGACCGCCACGCCGGCCCAGGGTGGCACGCTGCGCATCCAGCACCTGGTCAAGGCGATGAAGGAGCCGCGGACCTATGACTGGTCCGAGCTTGGCAACCACTCCCGCGGGTTCCTCGAATATCTCGTGGAATACAATGCCGACGGAACCTTCCGCGGCATGCTGCTGGAAAGCTGGGAAGTGAACGACGACGCCACCGTCTATACCCTCAACGTCCGGCCCGGCGTGACCTGGAACAACGGCGACGCCTTTACCGCCGAGGACGTGGCGCGCAACATTACCGGCTGGTGCGACAGCTCGCTCGAAGGCAACTCCATGGCCACCCGCGTGCAGGGGCTGATCGACGAAGCCACCGGCCAGGCCCGGGAGGGCGCGATCGAGATCGTCGATGACATGACCGTGCGCCTGACCCTCAGTGCGCCCGACATCACCCTGATCGCCACCATGTCCGACTACCCCGCCGCGATCACCCATGCCAGCTACGAGGGCGGCAATCCGTTCGACCACGGCATCGGCACCGGCCCCTATCGCCCGGTCAGTTTCGAGGCGAACGTGCGCGCCGTGCTGGAACGCGCCACCGACCACACCTGGTGGGGCACCGAGGTCTATGGCGGCCCCTATGTCGACCGGATCGAGTTCGTCGATTTCGGCACCGACCCGGCCACCTGGCTGGCGGGCGCCGAGGCCGAGGAATTCGACCTGACCTACGAGACCACCGGCGAGTTCGTCGACATCTTCAGCGCCATCGGTTGGTCCGTCACCGAGGCCGTGACCGGCGCCACCGTCGTGTGCCGTCCCAACCAGGCCGCCGAGATCGACGGCGTGACCCCCTATGCGGACGTGAACGTGCGCCGGGCGCTTGCGATGGCCGTGGATAACAGCGTGCTGCTGGAGCTGGGCTACAACAACCAGGGCACCGCGGCGGAAAATCACCATGTCTGCCCGATCCATCCGGAATACGCCGATATCGGCGCGCCGGAAACGGACCCGGCCAAGGCCAAGGAGATGATCGACGCCGCCGGCCTGGGCGATTTCACCCACACCTTCATCACCCCCGATGAAGAATGGCTCGCCAATACTGGCGCCGCCCTGACCGCGCAGCTGCGCGACGCGGGCATCCAGGTCGATCACCGCATCCAGCCCGGCGCCACCTTCTGGGGCGACTGGACCAAGCATGCGTTCTCGGCCACCTCCTGGAACCACCGGCCCCTGGGCGTGCAGATCCTGGCACTGGCCTACCGCTCGGGCGAGGCATGGAACGAATCCGCCTATGCCAACCCGGAGTTCGACGCGGCCCTCGCCGAGGCCCTGGCCATCGCCGATGCCGACAAGCGCCGCGAAGTCATGGGCAAGGTGCAGCAGATCCTGCGCGACGACGGCGTGATCATCCAGCCCTACTGGCGGTCGCTCTACAACCACCACCGGGGCGACGTGGTCAATGCCGAGAAGCATCCGAGCCACGAGATCCACGTCTACAAGCTCGGCTTCGCGGCCTGACGCGACGCACGACACCGGCCGGAGCCCGCCATCGGGCTCCGGTCTTTTGCTCCTGATCCCGCGCGTCACCCGACCAGCCCGACAGAGAGGCCCTCATGTTCGCTTTCATCCTGCGCCGTTTCGGCGTCATGGCCCTGACCGCGCTTTGCGTCACCTTCATCGTCTTCTTCATGACGAACCTGCAGCCCAACCTCGAGAAGGTCGCCAAGAGCGAAGGCTCGGTCCGCATGACCGATGCCGAGGTCGCAAGCTGGCTGTCGAATAACGGCTATGATCGGCCGATGCTGGTGCGCTACGGCGAATGGCTGGGCCTGGTGCCGGGCTGGACCCGCACGCTGGAGGATGGCGGGATGCGCGGGCGCTGCATCGACGGCATCTGGCGCAGCGGCGATCCCGAACCCCCGGGCTTCTGCGGCCTGCTGCAGGGGGATTTCGGCACCTCGACCGTCTTCAAGGCCGATGTGGGCGGCGTGATCGCGGAACGCCTGGCCCTCACCGGCAAGCTGATGTTCTGGGTGATGGTGGTGATGGTGCCCTCGGCGCTGCTGGTCGGTGTGCTGGCGGGAATGCGCGAGGGCTCGCGCACGGACCGGAGCCTGTCGACTGCCTCGATCATCACCACCGCCACGCCGGAATACGTCTCGGGCGTGGTGCTGGTGGTGCTCTTCGCCTCCTCTACCGCCGGGCTCTCGCCGCTCTTTGCCGAATGGGGCTGGATCGACGGGCGCACGATCCTCAAGGGCTCCGCGGCCTCGGCGGCCGAGGACGCCACGCTGGAAAACTTCACCCTGCCGGTGCTGACCATGGCGCTTTACGGCATGGGCTACATCGCGCGGATGACGCGGGCGTCCATGGCCGAGGTGATGACCGCGCAATACATCCGCACCGCGCGGCTCAAGGGCGTGAGCTTCCGCAACATCGTGCTGAAACACGCCCTGCGCAACGCGCTGATCGCGCCCTTCACGGTGATCATGCTGCAATTCCCCTGGCTGCTCACGGGCGTGGTGATCGTGGAAACCCTGTTCAACTACAAGGGCTTCGGCTGGACCCTGGTGCAGGCCGCCTCGAACAACGATGTGGAGCTGCTGCTGTCCTGCTCGGTCGTGGCGGTGATCGTGGTGCTCGTGACACAGCTGATCTCGGATATCGGCTACGTCTTCCTCAACCCCCGTATCCGGATCGCGTGAGGAGAGCCCGATGGAGCCGATGACAACTCTCGAGATCTGGATCCAGGTCTTCATCCAGTTCATGCCCGTCTGGGTCATGCTGATCGCCACCTTCACCCTGTCCATCGTCTACAAGCGACGGCTGGGGCTTTACGGCAAGCTCTTCGACAGCCCGATCGGGATGGTGGGCTTCGGGATCGTGATGTTCTGGGTGTTCACGGCGATCTTCGCCGACATGATCATCACCCATGACCCGATCCAGGTGGTCTCCGGCATGAAGAACAAGGTGCCCGGCACCCCGGTGCCGGAGGGCACGGCGGGCTTCTCGCACTACCTCTTCGGGGGCGACAACCTGGCGCGCGACGTGTTCAGCCGGATGGTGATGGGCGCGCGCGAGGTGCTCAAGATCGCGCCGGCCGCCACGCTGTTCGCCTTCATGGTCGGCATCGTGCTGGGCCTGCCGGCGGGGTATTTCGGCGGCAAGTTCGACACGGTGCTCAGCTTCATCGCCAACCTGGTGCTGGCCTTCCCGGTGATCCTGCTCTTCTACCTGCTGGTGACACCCGAGATCGTGGCGACCGGCATCCCGACCTACATGGCGGCGGTGCTCTTCGTGTTCCCGATCCTGTTCCTGGTGGTGCTGTGGAATTCGCGCTATTTCACCCAACCGGCCAAGCGGAACCTGTTCGTCGCGCTGACCGTGGTGATCGGCGGCTGGCTCTATCTTGGGCTGGCGTTCAACGCCGATCCTCTGGGCATCGTGTCGATGCCGCCCAACGTGCTGATCGTGTTCGTGTCGGTCGTGTTCGTGAACTCGCCCACGGTGTTCCGGATCGTGCGCGGCATCGTGCTCGACATCCAGACCCGCGACTACGTGGCCGCCGCGCAGACCCGGGGCGAGGGCCCGTGGTACATCATGCTGTGGGAAATCCTGCCAAACGCCCGCGGGCCCCTGATCGTCGATTTCTGCCTGCGCATCGGGTATACGACCATCCTGCTCGGGACTTTGGGCTTTTTCGGCCTGGGCGTCAGCCCCGAAAGCCCCGATTGGGGGTCCACGATCAACGAGGGCCGGCGCCTGCTGTCGATCTACATCCACCCCGCCCTGCCGCCCGCGCTCGCGCTGATGAGCCTTGTGCTGGGCCTGAACCTGCTGGCCGACGGCCTGCGCGAAGAAAGCCTGAAGGACTGAGGGAACGGTTCGTGGGGGCGCTGCCCCCACACCCCCGGAGTATTTCAGCACAAAAGAAAAGGGACGCGATGACCGAGACCTATGACGGCCCGATCCTCGAGATCGAGAACCTTTCGATCTCCTTCTTCACGCGCCTGCGGGAAATCCCGGCAGTGATGGATTTCTCCTGCACCGTGATGCCTGGCGAGGCCATGGGACTGGTCGGAGAATCCGGCTGCGGCAAGTCCACCGTTGCCCTGGGGGTGATGCAGGATCTCGGCGTGAACGGCCGCATCGTCGGCGGCACCATCAAGTTCAAGGGCCGCGACCTGAACACCATGAGCCCCGAAGAGCTCCGCCGCATCCGCGGCAAGGAGATCGCCATGATCTACCAGGAGCCCATGGCCTCGCTCAATCCGGCCATGCGGATCGGCAAGCAGCTCATGGAAGTGCCGATGATCCACGAAGGCGTCTCCGAAGACGTCGCCTACCAGCGTGCCCTCGACGTGGTCACCGACGTGCGCCTGCCGGACCCCAAGCGCATCCTGAACAGCTTTCCGCACCAGCTCAGCGGCGGCCAGCAGCAGCGCATCGTCATCGCCATGGCGCTGATGGCCAACCCGGCGCTGCTGATCCTGGACGAGCCGACCACGGCGCTCGATGTGACCGTCGAGGCCGCGGTGGTCGATCTGGTGAAGGACCTGGGCAAGAAATACGGCACCTCGATGCTGTTCATCTCCCACAATCTCGGCCTGATCCTGGAGACCTGCGACCGGCTCTGCGTGATGTATTCCGGCGAGGCGGTCGAGACCGGCTCGATCGAGGACGTGTTCGACGAGATGCAGCACCCCTACACGCAGGCGCTGTTCCGCTCGATCCCCCTGCCCGGCGCCGACAAGAACGCCCGCCCCCTGGTGGCCATCCCAGGCAACTTCCCCCTGCCCCATGAGCGGCCCAAGGGCTGCAATTTCGGGCCGCGCTGCGACTATTTCCAACCCGGGCTCTGTGACGCCCAGGACATCCGCATGCGCAAGATCCCCGGCGACGACCGCCACGGCTCCCGCTGCCTGCGCTTCGAAGAGATCGACTGGAACGCCCCGGTCGAGAAGGCCGACCAGACCGAGAAGCCCGAGCCGGGCCGCGTCGTTCTGAAGATGGACAACCTCAAGAAATACTACGAGGTCGCCGCCTCGGCCCTCTTCGGGGGCAAGAACCGCAAGGTGGTGAAGGCCAACGAGGATCTCAGCTTCGAGGCGCGCGAGGGCGAAACCCTCGCCATCGTCGGCGAGAGCGGCTGCGGCAAATCCACCTTCGCCAAGGTCCTCATGGGGCTGGAGACCGCCACCGACGGCACCATCCTGCTCGACAACCGCGAGATCCAGGATATCGAGATCCAGGACCGCGACACCAAGACCGTGGCCGATGTGCAGATGGTATTCCAGAACCCGTTCGACACGCTCAACCCGTCGATGACCGTGGGCCGCCAGATCATCCGGGCGTTGGAGATCTTCGGCGTGGGCGACACCGAGGACGCCCGCAAGCAGCGGATGCTGGAGCTTTTGGACCTGGTGAAGCTGCCCCGTGCCTTCGCAAACCGGATGCCCCGGCAGCTCTCGGGCGGCCAAAAACAGCGCGTCGGCATCGCCCGCGCCTTTGCCGGGGATGCCCGCATCGTGGTGGCCGACGAGCCGGTCAGCGCGCTCGACGTCTCGGTGCAGGCCGCGGTCACCGACCTGCTGATGGAGATCCAGCGCCAGAACCAGACCACGCTCCTGTTCATCTCCCATGACCTGAGCATCGTGCGGTACCTCAGTGACCGGGTGATGGTGATGTATCTCGGCCATGTGGTCGAATTGGGCACCACCGACGAGGTCTTCTCGCCCCCCTATCATCCCTATACCGAGGCACTGCTCTCGGCCGTGCCGATCGCCGACACCAGCATCCAGAAGGAGCGGATCGTGCTCGATGGCGACATCCCCTCGGCGATGAACCCGCCGCCGGGCTGCCCGTTCCAGACCCGCTGCCGCTGGAAATCCGAAGTGCCCGGAAACCTGTGCGAAACCCAGGTCCCGCCCCAGCGCAAGACCCCCACCGGCCACCAGATCAAATGCCACCTGAGCGAAGAGAGCTTCGCCAGAATGGGCCCGGTCATCAAGATGGCGGCGGAGTGATCCCCCGCCTTCCGACGCCCCTGTCCCCCGGGCGGGATATGCCCCGCGCGGCCCCCCGGGCCATCCGCCCATGGGGCAAACGTCCCATGGATTGCGACAACAAGGTCAGTTTGCGTCAAAAAGAGGTCGTTTTTGTTATAAGTACCCGTTAAGACTACCGACACACTGAGTTTGCGCGTGCCCCGGTACACCCAAAACCAAAGCGCAACAATCGACGCGGCCGCGCGGGACAGGCTCCCTGCGTAAGGCGGCGCAGAGGGAGAAAAGACAATGCCAGTCAAACCGCCGGTCACAGACCTGCCAATTCGAACCGCCGACAGCGGATTTTACAAGGGCTTCACCAAGGACGTCGCGATCACCGGGAAACTCCTGGTCGGCGGGCTGATCCTCTGGGCCATCGCCTTCCCGGACCAGGCCGCCAGCGTGCTCGGCGCGCTGAACTCTATCATCCTGGCCACATTCAACATCTGGTACGTCTACACGATGGCGTTCTTCGTCATCCTGTGCTTCGCGCTGGCGCTCTGGCCCACGGCGGGCAAGCTGCGGCTGGGGCACGACGATGACAGGCCAGAATTTTCCAATTTCTCGTGGTTCTCGATGATGTTCGGCGCGGGGATCGGGATCGGGATGCTGACCTTCGCAACCGCCGAACCGATGTACCATTTCGGCGCGAACCCGGCCACGATCATGGGCGACACCGAAGGCTCGACCGCCGGAAACGTGCGCGACGCCTATATCTGGTCGTTCACCCATTGGGGCCTCGCGGCCTGGGCGTCCTACGCCATCGTGGGCCTGGCCTTGGGCTATTTCTGCTACCGGCGCGGCCTGCCGCTCACGATCCGCTCGGCGCTCACGCCGATTTTCGGCAACAAGCTCTCGGGCCCCGTGGGGCATGTGGTGGATATCGTGGCCGTCGTGGCGACCGTGCTCGGCGTGTCCCAGACCCTCGGTTTCGGGGTCGAACAATTCATCGCCGGTCTCAGCCGGATCGGCGTCGGCGACTGGCTCTACACGGCCACGGCCGATGGGGGACAGACCTCCTCGACCATGGGGATCATCGTCGCCCTGTGCGTGATCATGGGCCTGTCGACCCTGTCGGCGCTCTCGGGCGTGGGCAAGGGCATCAAGTGGCTATCGAACCTCAACATGGGGCTCAGCTTCTTCGTGCTGATCTTCTTCCTGATCTTCGGCTCGACCTTCTTCGGTCTGCAAACCCTGTTCGTGGGCATGTTCGACTACCTGGTGTCGATCCCCGGCAATATCTTCACGGTCTGGGTCGGGGCACCGGCCGAGGCGATCATCGCCAGCGTACCGGCGTCGGTGCAGGCCCTGCCGGCCGAGGATCTCGCCGCCATGGTCGAGAGCGCAACCAGCCCCTGGGGCACGCTCGCGTCCTTCACCGAGGGGCTTCCGGCCAGCGCCGCGGCCCTGCCCGCAGCCGACATCGCGGCGGTCTATGCCGCGGCGACCGAGAATCGCCTGTCGGGCTGGCAAGGGGCCTGGACGATCTTCTACTGGGCCTGGTGGATCGCGTTCGCGCCCTTCGTGGGCGTGTTCCTGGCGCGCATCTCCAAGGGCCGCACGGTGCGTGAATACGTGCTGGGCGCGATGATCATCCCGGCGATCATGTGCTTTGTGTGGTTCGCCCTCGTGGGCGGCACGGCGATCGACCTCGAACTTCGCGGCGTGGCCGATGGCGCGATCCAGGGGGCGGGTCAGGCTGACCAGCTCTTCGCGATGCTGGCGGTGATGCTGTCCGAGGGGCTGGCCTATGCCATGTCCGTGCTGATCGTGATCCTGCTCTTGACCTACCTGGTGACCTCTGCCGACAGCGCGGTGCTGATCATCAACACGATCAACGCCGCGGGCGACGAGGGTCCCAAGGCCCGCCCGCATATCCTGTTCTGGGGCGCGGCCCTGGCGCTGGTCGTGGGCGGTCTGATCATCGCGGGCGGCCTGGGCGCGATCCAGACGGCCATGGTGATCGGGGCGCTGCCCTTCTCGGTGGTGATGGTCCTGATGGGCCTGTCCCTGATCAAGGCGGTCTACCGCGACGGGCTGCGGCTCAAGCACGGGCTGCCCGCCACCCATGTGGAGCCGGCGGACACCGACGCCGCCCCCACCCCCGCGGAATGACGCGGACCCTTTGACAAGGACACAGGGCGGGGATCTTCCCCGCCCTTTTTCGTGGCCACACACCCCAACAACCTCGCCCGCCTCACGGGGCCACGCCGAAAACAGACCGCGCGATGTCGGGAACGGGCGGGCCACCGACCCGGGCCAGACGCCACCGTGTCCCAACGGCAGGAGGCGCACGATGAAATCCCACACTCAGGTCTGCGTGATCGGCGGCGGTGTTGTCGGCTGTTCGGTGCTCTACCACCTGACGAAGCTTGGCTGGTCCGACGTGATGCTGCTGGAGCGCTCCGAACTGACCTCCGGCTCCACCTGGCACGCGGCGGGGGGCTTTCACACCCTGAACGGCGACACCAACATGGCCGCCCTGCAAGGCTACACCATCGGGCTCTACAAGGAGTTGGAGGCACTGACCGGCCTGTCCTGCGGTCTGCACCACGTGGGCGGCATCACCCTGGCCGACACGCCCGAGCGCTTCGACATGCTCAAGGCCGAGCGCGCCAAGCACCGCTACATGGGGCTGGAGACCGAGATCCTCGGCCCGGCCGAGATCAAGGCCATGGCCGATCTGGTCAACACCGACGGCATCCTCGGCGGGCTCTACGACCCGCTCGACGGCCATCTCGACCCCTCGGGCACGACCCACGCCTATGCCAAGGCCGCCAAACTCGGCGGCGCGCAGATCCACACCCACACCATGGTCACCGCGACCACACCGAACCCCGACGGCACCTGGACCGTCGAGACCGACAAGGGCACCGTGATCGCCGAACACCTGGTCAATGCCAGCGGCCTCTGGGCGCGGGAGGTCGCGGCGATGGCGGGTGTCTACCTGCCGCTTCTGCCCATGGCGCACCAGTATATCGTCACCGACGACATCCCCGGGATCTACACCCGCGCCACCGAGTTCCCCCATGTGATCGACCCGGGCGGCGAAAGCTACCTCCGGCAAGAAGGCCGCGGCCTCTGCATCGGGTTCTACGAGAAACCCTGCGAGGCGTGGTCCGTGGACGGCACGCCCTGGGACTTCGGGCACGAATTGCTCAACGACCAGTTCGAGAAGATCGAGGATAGCATCGCCTTCGCCTACCGCCGCTTCCCGGTGCTAGAAACCGCAGGGGTCAAATCGGTGATCCACGGCCCCTTCACCTTCGCCCCCGACGGCAACCCGCTCGTCGGTCCCGTGCCGGGGCTGCGCAACTACTGGTCGGCCTGCGCGGTCATGGCGGGCTTTTCGCAAGGGGGCGGCGTGGGCCTGGCGCTCGCGCAATGGATGATCGAGGGCGAGACCGAACGCGACCCCCGCGCCATGGACGTCGCCCGCTTCGGGCGCTGGACGACGCCGGGCTACACGGTCCCCAAGGTGATCGAGAACTACCAGAACCGCTTTTCCGTCAGCTACCCGAACGAGGAACTGCCCGCCGCGCGCCCCTTCCGCACCACGGCGATGTACGACATCTGGGACGGCATGGGCGCGGTCTTCGGCCAGACCTACGGGCTGGAGGTCGTCAACTACTTCGCCCCTGAAGGCGCGCCGCGCTTCGAAACCCCAAGCTTCCGCCGCTCCAACGCCTGGGGCGCGGTGAAGGCCGAGGTCATGGCCGTGCGCACTGGCGTCGGCATCAACGAGTTGCAGAATTTCGGCAAGTTCCGCGTGACCGGCCCCGGCGCGCGGGCCTGGCTCGACCGGATCATGGCCGGCCGCATCCCCGCCCCCCGACGCCTGTCGCTCAGCCCGATGCTCGCACCCTCGGGGCGGCTGATCGGGGATTTCACCATCTCGTGCCTGTCGGAGACCGAGTTTCAGCTCACCGCCTCCTACGGCGCCCAGGACCAGCACCTGCGCTGGTTCGAGGCCCATCCCGACCCGGGCGTAACCATCGAAAACATCTCCGACGCGCGCACCGGATTCCAGATCGCCGGACCCAGGGCCCGCGACGTCCTGGCCGCCTGCACCCGCGCGGATGTCTCGGCCGAGGCGTTCCGCTTCTTCGACGTGGCGCCCATGACCATCGGCATGGCCCAGTGCCTCGTCCAACGGGTCAGCTACACGGGCGATCTGGGCTTCGAGATCTACTGCAGCCCGGCTGAACAGCGCCACCTCTTCCACACGCTCTGGGAGGCCGGACAACCCCATGGCATCCGCCCTTTCGGGATGCGCGCCATGATGTCCCTGCGGCTCGACAAGTTCTTCGGGGCCTGGAGCCGCGAGTATTCGCCCGACTACACCGCCGCCGAGACCGGGCTCGACCGGTTCATCCATTTCGGCAAGAACACCGCCTTCATCGGCCGCAACGCGGCGGAGGCGGAGCGCGCCACGCCCCCCGCGCGCCAACTCTGCGCCTTCGAGGTCGCCGCCACCGACGCGGATGTCGTGGCCTACGAGCCGATCTCGCTGGACGGCGAGGTCGTGGGCTTCTGCACCTCGGGGGGCTACGCGCATTTCACAGGCAAATCCATCGCCCTGGGCTTCGTGCCGCGCGAAATGGCCCAGGACGGGCTGGAGGCCAGCATCGAGATCCTCGGCGACCATTGCCCGGCCACCCTGATCACCACACCGCTCTTCGATCCGGACGGGGCCCGCATGCGCGGCTGAGGCATCCCGCGAACACGCGTTTTCGAAAACGCGTGACGGCACGCCGGGCCCGAGGGACGCGCCCCCGCGCGGGCCCCCGCGCGCGCCCATGGCAGGCTGGCGTCCGATCTCCGGGCCTCCAAGCGTTTTCGAAAACGCTTGGGCGCATCCCCTTCCCGACGCGCGCCTTTCCGGGCAGGATCACGTCATGGCCGATATCGCCCTCCTCCTCGCCGCCGGCGCCTCGTCGCGCATGCGCGGCCGCGACAAGCTGATGGAGCTTGTGGACGGCACGCCCCTCGTGGCCCGCCAGGCCGCCCTCGCGGCCTCCGTGGTCCCGCACGTCCTCGTCGCCCTGCCACCCGCGCCGCACCCGCGCCACGCCGCGCTGGATGGGCTCGACGTCACCCGCCTGAGCCTGCCCGACAGCGCCGAGGGCATGGGCGGCACCCTGCGTGGCGCCGTCGCGCGCCTGCCTGCCGATTGCACGGGCCTGCTGCTGCTGCTCGGGGACCTGCCCGAAATCACCGCCGAGGACCTGCGCGCCGTCCTCGCCGCGCGCCGCACCCACCCGCAGGCCCGCATCTGGCGCGGGGCCACCGAGGACGGCGCTCCGGGCCACCCGATCCTCTTTGCCCCCGACACCTTCCCCGATTTCGCGCGGCTTTCCGGCGATGCGGGCGGCCAGTCCGTGATCGCCAGGCACCGCGACCACCTGCACCTCGTGCCCCTGCCCGGCACCCGCGCGCGCCGCGACCTCGACACGCCCGAGGACTGGGCGGCCTGGCGGGACATGCGCTCCCAAACGCCCTGATCGAAGTTGAGCCACGGTGTGCCCGGGCTGATCCATGCGAGCTCTGGTCGTCGCAGTATCGTCGCAGAAATTCCCAAGCCGTACCGCTTTCGCAGCCGACAAGGACAAGGCGGCGCGCGCGGCCTGTGCCGCCGCTATCGTCACGAAAGATCATGGGTGAGTTATGAGAGTTCTGATTGTTGCCTTGATTGCAACGGCAACCCTTGCCGGATGCGCCAAACCTCCGAAAAGCATAGCGCCCACCGCTGTGTCCACATCCAACTACGAAGGCTACACATGTGCCGAGTTGCAGGCGGAACTGAGCCACAACATGCGCGAATTGGCCGCCGCGGAGAGTCGACAGCGCGCCGCTGTGGCCGGGGATGCGGTCGGCGTGTTTCTCGTGCTGATTCCGCCCAGTGCCTTCACCGGTGATGCGTCTGCGGATGTGGCGCTGAACAAGGGCGAGGACATCGCTTTGCAGACGGTTTACAACCGCCGTTGCGCCCCACAGCGTCTGGTCTCCCGTGGCAGTGCCTGGAACAGGTGGTAACCCGAAGCGGCAGCGACCAGCCGGATCTCAAGGGGGATGCGGCTGGTACCCGAGGTCGGACTCGAACCGACAAGATGTTGCCATCGGGGGATTTTGAATCCCCTGCGTCTACCAATTCCGCCACTCGGGCACGGGCGTTGTGCTAGCGCCAAGCCCGCGCCGCGTCCAGAGCAAAAACGCCCTAGAACATCACGCCGACCAGCCACAGCGTGATCCCCGGAAAGGCCACGAGGATCACCACCCGCACCAGGTCCGAGGCGACAAAGGGCGCCACCCCGCGATAGGTCCGGCCCATGGGCACGTCGCGCGCCATGGAGTTGATGATGAACAGGTTCATGCCCACCGGCGGCGTGATCAGCCCGACCTCCACCACGATCAGCGCGAGAATGCCGAACCAGATCGCGGCCTCCTCGGGCGTCAGGCCGAAATCCAGTGCCATGACGATGGGAAAGAAGATCGGGATGGTCAGCAGGATCATCGACAGGCTGTCCATCACGCAACCGAAGATCAGGTAACATACCAACATCGCCGACAGCACCACCAGCGGCGCGAAGCCCTGGGCCGTCACCCACTCGGCCAGCTGCTGCGGCGCCTGTGTGAACGCAAGGAAGGAATTGAAGAGCTGCGCGCCCAGCACGATGAAGAAGATCATCGCCGAGGCCTGCGCGGTCTCCAGGATCGACTCGAGCAACCCCTTCCAGGTCAACCCGCCCGTGGCCCAGCCGTAGATCCCCGTGGCCACCGCGCCCACCGCCGCGCCCTCGGTGGGCGTGAACAGCGCCTGCACCCCGTCCTGGGCCCAGTTCCAGTCCCCAGCAATGCCCCCCATCACCAGACCGAAGATCACCACCACGGGCCAGATCCGCCACAGGGTCCGCATCCGGTCGGCCATGGGAATGCGCGGCGCGGTGGTGGCCGCGTCCGGTTTCACGCGCACATAGATCGCCACGGTCAGCATGTAGCCAAGGGCCGCGATGATGCCCGGGATGAGCGCGGCGATGAACATCTTGACGATGTTCTGCTGGGTCAGGATCGCATAGATCACCAGGATCACCGAAGGCGGGATCAGGATGCCCAGCGTGCCCCCCGCCGCCAGCACCCCGGTGCTGAGACTGTCGGAATAGCCGCGCTTCTTCATCTCCGGCAGGGCCACCTGCCCCATGGTCGAAGCCGTGGCCAGCGACGACCCGCACACCGCCCCGAACCCCGCGCAGGCCCCCACGGCTGCCATCGCCACCCCGCCCTTGCGGTGCCCCAGCCAGTCCGACGCCGCCTGGAACAGCGCCGCCGACATGCCCGACTTCGTGGCGAACTGCCCCATCAGCAGGAAGAGCGGCACGATGGACAGCGAATAGCTCGAAAACGTGTCGTAGCTCAGGGTCTTCATCTGGCTCAGCGTCGCGTTGGGATGCCCCAGCACCACCCATGTCCCGATGAACCCGGTCAGCCCCATGGCCACCGCGATCGGCACCCGCAAAAAAATCGCCCCCAGCATCAGCGCAAAGCCCGTGAGCGCCAGCTCCACGCCGCTCATGCCCGGCCCTCCCGCCCGGCAAGCACCCAGTTCAGGCTGCGCCACACCGTATAGAGCGCCACGACCAGGAACACCGCCGCCCCGGTCACCGCCAGCGCGTAAGGGATCCACACCGGCAGCTCCAGCTCGTAGGTCGTTTCGGGAAAGAACGGCTTGAAGCCCATCCCGAGCGCCTCCCGCAGCCCCTCGGAGCCATAGGGAAACTTCTCCCCGAACCCCAGCCACAGCCGCCAGAAGATCACGCCCGCCGCCAGCGCGATCAGCCCGTCACCGATCAGCCCGGTCAGCGCATGGATACGCGGCGGCAGCCGATCCACGAAGATATCCACCGTCACATGCCCGCGCTTGAGCTGGCACCAGGGCAGAAACGCGAAGATCGCCACCGCGCAGCCCGCCTCCACCAACTCGAAATCCCCGGTGATCGGCCCCAGGCCCAGCCCGATCAGCGCCCGCCCGATGATCGACGCCACGGTGATCACCGCAATCGCCACCAGCACCAGCCCGCCGCCATAGGCCATGGCGCGCGCCAGCGCTTCCAGCGCCCGGCCCGTCCGGGCCTCCCAGGTGGGTGCGATCATGCTAACGAGCCTCTTGCGGATCGGGATCGGAAAGCCCGCGCGCGCAACCCGCGCATCCGGACGCCCCCCGGTTTAGCGGTCCCGTCGCGCGGCGCAAGGGGCCGCGCGGCGGAAAAAAAGGGGCCGGACGGATGCGCCGCCCGAACCCCGGTCATCAAAATGGCTCCGCTCGGACGACCCGCCGCTCAGCTGCTGCCATCCTCGTGCTTGGTGATCAGCATCCTGGCATCGTCCACCATGGCCGCACCGGGCAGGCCCTTGTCCTCCATTTCGGCGATCCAGGCCGCGGTCAGATCGTCGCCGATCTTGCGCAGCTCCGCCACCGTGGCATCGTCCAGCGTGTGGATCTTGTTGTCCGTGCCCGCCACGACCTCCTCGCCGAGCCCGTCGCCCTGGTCCATCGCGCGCCCGGCCCAGGCCGAGGCCTCCAGTCCGGAATTGGCGTCGATGATCGCCCTTAGATCCTCCGGCAAGCCCTCATAGGTCGCCTTGTTCATCCCCCACAGGAAGAAGGTGTTGTAAAGCGCCCGGTCCCCGCCGATCTGGGTGTGGCTGTCGGCCAGCTCATGCACCTTCAGCGGCGGCACGATCTCCCACGGGATGACCCCGCCATCGACAATCCCCTTGGACAGCGACTCGGGAAACGCCGGAACCGGCATGCCCACCGGCGTCGCGCCCAGGGTCTCCAGCAACTTGTTGGCCTGCCGCGACGGACCACGCAGCTTGAGCCCGTCGAAATCCGCGGTGCTCATGATCGGCGCGCCCTTCTTGTGGATCACCCCGGGTCCGTGGACATGGACCGCCATCAGGTGGATGTCACCCATCCGCTCCATCAGGTACTTCTCGGTAAACTCCCACGCCGCACGGGAGGAGTTTTCCGCCGACATGGTCGTCATGAAGGGCAGCTCGAACACCTCGCTCTCGGGGAATCGCCCGGGCGTATAGGCCGGCAGCGCCCAGCCGCAATCGATCACCCCGTCGCGGATCTGGTCATAAAGCGCGGGCGGCTTGCCGCCCAACTGCATCGCCGGATAGATCTCCACCTTGATGCGGCCTTCGGACTCCGCCTCGATCTTCTCCGCCCAGGGCGTGATGAAAAACTTCGGGATCGACCCCTGCGGGCTGAGGAAATGCTGACAGCGCAGCGTGACCTCCTGCGCGGCGGCGAGACCGGCGGACAGTGACAGGGCCACTGCCCCGGTCAGGGCAGTTTTGAGCAATGTGTTCATGGTGTTCCCTCCCTGGAACGAATGATCGCGATATCCCGGGCGCGCGCCGGTTCTTGGTGCCGCGCATCGCCTTGGGCAAACTCTAACGCGCCCTGTCCAAAGTGCCAGATGTTTGATGCCCCCAGTACCCGGCCGGGGGATTGACCGCGCGCCGCGCGCATGGTGCATGGGGCGCAAAGTCATCGAGGCAAGCATGATCCGGAAACTGCATGACTGGGGTGTCGGCCCGACCCCGCCTCGCCACGCGCCCCGGCCTGCGTGCCCCTCATCGCAGGCGCGGTCTTCCCCGCGCGTGCCCGGTATGCCGCTGCCGACCACCGAGAGATGCGCTTGCTGGCCTCCCTCCGCCCCCGATCCGGTCTGCGGCGCGCGATCGACGCGGGAGCCTCGATAATGCCATCATCGCCCGAGCATTTCGCGATATCCCACCGCCTGCACCAGTTGGCGGCGGGTGCGAACGGCCCCTCCGTGTCGCTGGGCTGGGTCATGTCGCAGCTTCACGAACGGGCGTTCGGCCTGTTCCTGCTGATCCTCGCCCTGCCCTGCTGCATCCCCTTTCTCTACGGCATTCCTCAGATCGTCGCCCTGCCGCTGATGTTCGTCTCCGCCCAGATCCTGTTCGGACGGCAGACCCCCTGGCTGCCCGAGCGCCTGAGCACGCGCGAGGTTCAGACCGAGGCGCTGTCGCGCCTTGCGGCGCGCGCGGAGCCTTGGCTGCACCGGATCGAGGCCGTCAGCCGCCCCCGTCTTGCCGCCCTGACCCATGGGCCCGCCGACCGCATCGTCGGGCTGGCGCTGGTCCTGTTCAGCGCGTCGATCCTGGTGCCGCTGCCGTCGACCAACACCGTGCCCGGCTTCGCGGTCGTCATCGTCGCCATGGGCCTGTTGCAGCGGGACGGGATCCTCGTCATCCTGGGCACTCTCCTGGGAACAGCCTGGATCGGGGCCCTGATCGTGGCCGGGGCGACCCTGATCAGCCTGCTCAGGTCATGGATCGGCCTGTGATTGCGTTCCGCGCCCGTCTTGTCCCATTCTGGGACAACACCCATCCCGCGGCCCCGTCCGCGCCTGTCCGAGGTCTCGATGCATCTTGACGCCCGAACATTCGCCCTTCTTGCCGCCGGCGGTTCGCTGGCGCTGCTGCTCGCGGCCTGGGGGTTCCAGTATCTCGGCGGGCTGGCGCCCTGCGCGATGTGCGTCTGGCAACGCTGGCCCCATGCGCTGGCCGTGGCCGCGGGCATGCTGGCCCTGGTCACACCGCTGGCGGCCTGGCTGGGCCTGGGCGGTGCGCTCGCCACCGCCGGGATCGGCGGCTATCACACAGGCGTGGAGCGCGGCTGGTGGGAAGGCCCCTCCACCTGTTCCTCGGGCGAGATCGGCGGGCTGAGCCCGGACGAATTGCTCGCACAGATCATGGAGGCGCCGCTGGTGCGCTGCGACGAGGTCGCCTGGCAAATGCTCGGCCTGTCCATGGCCAGTTGGAACATGGTGCTGAGCCTCGGCCTTGCCGGGCTCTGGGCGCTCGCGCTGCTGCGCGCGCGCCGGGCCTGACCGCCGCGCCACAGCCGCCGGAGACGTTACCGGATCCTTACGCCACCGTGCGAAGGTGCCCGACACTTGCCCGACACATGGCCGACACCTGTCCGACAGCGATCCGACGCGGTCGGACAGCGCTCGGTCGGGGCGATTTCAGTGCAGCGTGACCTCGTGGGTGACATGCCGCCAGTCGCCCGGCGAGATCTGTTTGCGATGCGCGAACCGGACCGAATGCAGCGCGCCTTCGATCTCGTCCTGCCAGAATTCGATGAACTTGAAGAGCCGCGGATAATCCGGTGCCAGATCGTAATCCTGCCAGATGAACGTGTTGAGAACACTGGGGTGATCGGGCATCCTGTAGAACATCTCCGCCGTGGTCAGCCCGTAGCCGCGAAGCATCAATTCGGTCTCACTTGCCTTCATCAAGATCTCCATTCTGAGTGCCGTGAGACCATCTCGCCATAGAAAAAATAATAAATCAATAAGAACAGTATGTTAGCACTCACCGCCCGAGGCTGCTTACAGGCAAAACGCACAACTTGTGCGCAAGATGAAGGTTCTGTTATACTTTCGACAACTAAATATTGTGCACCTTGTAAAGGACGCCTGCCCTCGTGACCGATACCCCGGAACCCCCTGAAAACACAGACGAAACTCCGCCCGGCGGCGGTCGGATACAGGAAACCATCTCGATCGCCGAAGAGATGAAGAGCTCCTATCTCGATTACGCCATGAGCGTGATCGTGAGCCGGGCGATTCCGGACCTCCGCGACGGGTTGAAACCGGTGCATCGGCGGATCCTCTACGCCATGCACGAGACCGGCAACACCCACGAGAAGGCCTATCGCAAATCCGCCCGCCCCGTGGGCGACGTGATGGGCAAGTACCACCCGCACGGCGATTCCGCGATCTATGACGCCCTGGTGCGGATGGCGCAGGATTTCTCCATGTCCCTGCCGCTTCTGGACGGGCAAGGCAACTTCGGCTCCATGGACGGCGACAACCCCGCGGCCATGCGCTACACCGAGGTGCGGATGGACAAACCGGCGGCGGCGCTTCTTGCGGATATCGAGAAGGAGACCGTTGATTTTCAAGACAATTATGATGGCAAGGATCGCGAACCCACGGTCCTTCCGGCGCGGTTTCCGAACATGCTGGTCAATGGCGCGGGCGGCATCGCCGTGGGCATGGCGACCAACATTCCGCCCCATAACCTGGGCGAGGTGATCGACGCCACGCTCGCGCTGATCGAGACCCCGGATCTCGAGGTCGAGGACCTGATGCAATACATCCCCGCCCCGGATTTTCCCACGGGCGGGCAGATCCTCGGCCGGGGCGGCGCGCGCAAGGCCTATCTCGAAGGCCGCGGCTCGGTCATCATCCGCGCCAAGACCCGGATCGAGGAGCTGCGCAAGGACCGCTACGCCATCGTGCTCGACGAGATCCCCTACCAGGTCAACAAGTCCTCCATGATCGAGAAGATCGCCGAACTGGTGCGCGAGAAGCGGATCGAAGGCATCGCCCATGTGCAGGACGAAAGCGACCGGGTCGGCGTCCGCGTGGTGATCGAGCTGAAACGCGACGCCACCCCCGAGGTGGTTCTGAACCAGCTCTACCGCTTCACGCCGATGCAGACCTCTTTCGGCTGCAACATGCTGGCGCTGAACGGCGGCCGGCCCGAGCAGCTGACGCTCAAGGATTTCCTGAGCAGTTTCATAACCTTCCGCGAGGAAGTTGTCGCGCGCCGCACGGCCTATGACCTGCGCAAGGCGCGCGAGCGGTCCCATGTGCTCTGCGGTCTGGCGGTGGCGGTTTCGAACGTGGACGAGGTGGTGGCCACCATCCGCGCCTCCGCCGACGCCGCCGAGGCGCGCGAGAAGCTGATGACCCGGCGCTGGCCCGCCGCCGACATCGCCGATTACATCCGGCTGATCGACGACCCGACCCACACGATGAACGAGGACGGCACCTACAACCTGTCGGAAACCCAGGCCCGCGCGATCCTCGATCTGCGGCTGCAGCGCCTGACCCAGATCGGCGTCAAGGAGGTGACTGACGAGCTGCAGGAGCTCGCCGCGAAGATCCAGGAATACCTCGACATCCTGCGCTCGCGCTCCCGGATCATGGCGATCATCTCGGACGAGCTGCGCGAGGTGAAGGATCAATTCGCCGTCCCCCGCCGCACGGAGATCACCGACTGGTCCGGCGACATGGAGGACGAGGACCTGATCGAGCGGGAGGACATGGTCGTCACCGTCACCTCCGGCGGCTATATCAAGCGCACCCCACTGGTCGAATTCCGTGCCCAACGGCGCGGCGGCAAGGGCCTGGCGGGCATGGCCACCAAGGAAGACGACGTGGTCACGACCCTCTTCGTGGCCAACACCCACACGCCGCTTCTGGTCTTCACCACGGACGGGATGGTCTACAAGCTCAAGACCTGGCGCCTGCCTTCGGGGGGGCGCAACGCGCGTGGCAAGGCGCTGGTCAACGTGCTGCCGATCGACCCCGGCACCTCCATCGCGGCGATCATGCCTGTGGACCGGGCCGAGGAAGACTGGGCCGACCTGCAGATCGTCTTCGCCACCTCGGCGGGGGACGTCCGGCGCAACGCGCTGAGCGATTTCACCAATGTCATGCGCAACGGCAAGATCGCCATGAAACTGCCCGAGGGCGTCAGCCTGGTGAAGGCGCGGATCTGTTCCGAAGAGGACGACGTGATGCTGGTCACCGCTCTGGGCCGCGCGATCCGCTTCCGCACCACGGATGTACGGGTCTTCAAGGGCCGCGATTCGACCGGCGTGCGCGGCGTGCGGCTGGCCGAGGGCGACCGGGTGGTGTCGATGGCCGTGATCCGGCATTTCGTCGCCGACCCGCAGGAGCGCGCCGCTTACCTGAAAATGCGCCGCGCCGTGGCCGGGCTCTCCGAGGAGGCCGAGAGCGAGGACGAGGACGCCGTCGAAGCCGGGCAGCTGAGCCCCGAGCGCTATGCCGAGATGTCGGCGGCCGAGGACCTGATCCTGACCATCACCGAGGGCGGCACCGGCAAGATCAGCTCATCCCACGACTACCCGGTGCGTGGCCGGGGCGGCCAGGGGGTGACGGCCATGGACAAGGCGATGCGGGGCGGCCCGCTGGTGGCGTGCTTCCCGGTGGAGATCGATGACCAGATCATGCTGGCCACTTCCACCGGCCAGTCGATCCGCTGTCCCGTGGATGGCATCAGCTTCCGCTCCCGCGCCGCCGGAGGCGTCAAGGTGTTCAACACCGCGCCCGGGGAACAGGTGGTCTCGGTGGCCTATATCGCCGACCAGGGTGAAGAAGACGGCGGCGACCCGGCCCCCGAGGCGGGCTGAGGCCACCAACCGGTCCGGGGCTGGACAGACCGGCCCGAAACAGGTGATAGACGGAGCCCGACGGGCTCCGTTCCCGCGTTCGGGCCCCGGGGCTCGGGGCAGATGCAGGCGCCTGGAAAAAAGAACAAAGCCGACAGGCTTTTCCGCTGGATCAGGAGGATACCGTGATGACCGAGACCCTGCATATCGTTGGCGGCGGCATGGCCGGATCCGAGGCCGCCTGGCAGGCCGCGCAGATGGGCGTGTCCGTGGTGATCCACGAGATGCGCCCCAAGGTCGGCACCTTCGCCCACAAGACCGGCCACCTGGCCGAGATGGTCTGTTCGAACTCCTTCCGCTCCGACGATGACGAGCAGAACGCGGTGGGCCTGCTGCATTGGGAGATGCGCGCCGCGGGTGCGCTGATCATGGAGATGGCAGATGCCCATGCGCTCCCGGCCGGCGGGGCGCTCGCCGTGGACCGGGAGCCTTTCGCGGAGTCGGTGACTGCACGGCTCCGCGCGCACCCGAACATCCGCGTGGAAGGCACTGAAATCACGTCGCTTCCCGCGGAGGGCAAGTGGATCATCGCCACCGGTCCGCTGACCTCCGGCGCGCTGGCCGAGGCGATTGCCGCCGAGACCGGGCAGGAAAGCCTGGCGTTTTTCGACGCCATCGCACCGATCCTCTATTTCGACAGTATCGACATGACCAAGGCCTGGATGCAGTCGCGTTACGACAAGGGCGAGACCGAGGAAGAGCGCACCGCGTACCTCAACTGCCCCATGGATCGCGACCAGTACGAGGCATTCATCGACGCGCTGCTGGCCGCGGAGAAAACCGAGTTCAAACCGGGCGAGACCGCCGGTTACTTCGACGGCTGCCTGCCGATCGAGGTGATGGCCGAACGCGGGCGGGAGACATTGCGCCACGGGCCGATGAAACCCGTGGGCCTGACCAACCCGCACCAGCCCGACGTCAAGGCCCATGCCGTAGTTCAACTTCGCCGGGATAACGCCCTGGGAACCCTTTATAATATCGTGGGTTTCCAGACCAAGATGAAGTACGGCGCGCAGAAAGAAGTCCTGCGCATGATCCCGGGGCTGGAGGAGGCCCGGTTTGCCCGGCTGGGCGGCATTCACCGCAATACGTTCATCAACGCGCCCACCTTGCTCGATGACCAGATGCGGCTGCACTCGCGGCCCAACCTGCGCTTTGCGGGGCAGATCACCGGGGTCGAGGGCTATGTGGAAAGTGCGGCGATGGGGCTCTTGGCGGGGCGGATGGCCGCCGCCGAGATCCTCGGCGCGCCGCTGGCCAGCCCGCCACAGGAGACCGCCATGGGCGCCCTGATCCATCACATCACCGGGGGCGCGGAGGCCAAGACCTTTCAGCCGATGAATGTCAATTTCGGGCTTTTCCCGCCGCTCGACGGGGTGCGCGGCGGGCGGCGGGGCCGCAAGGAACGCTACAAGGGCTATACCGACCGCGCCAAGGCCGCCTGGCAGGGCTGGCTGGGGCAGACGGCGCTGGCGGCGGAGTGACCGAGCGTCAAGTTCGCCCTGCAACCCATTGATCCTTAGATGATTACCCGCTTTGCCCCTTCGCCCACCGGGCCGCTCCATCTGGGTCACGGTTTCTCCGCCCTGACGGCGTGGCGGATGGCGCAGGCGGCGGGCGGCACCTTCCTGCTTCGGATCGAGGATATCGATCCGAGCCGCGCGCGCCCGGAATGGGAGGCGCTGATCTACGCGGATCTGCGCTGGCTGGGCCTGGATTGGCCGGAGCCGGTGATGCGGCAGTCCGAGCGGGCCGAAGCCTATGCCGCGGCGCTCGATGCCCTGTGGGATTGCGGCTTGCTCTATCCCTGCAGCTGCAGTCGCCGGGACATCCAGGAGGCCGCGCGCGCCCCGCAGGAGGGCGCGCCGCTCCTGGGCCCGGACGGCGTGGTCTATCCCGGCACCTGTCGCGGGCGGGACCGGGGCGGCGCCCGGCCCGAGGGTGCGGTGCTGCGGCTGGACATGGCGGCGGCGCTGGCCGCACTCGGCGCGCGCGAGTTGGGCTTTAGCGAGACGGGTGAGGGGCTTGGGGGGCACGGTGGATATGTCGGTTTGACCCCGGAGACCTTGCTGACCCATGTGGGGGATGTCGTCTTGTGCCGCCGGGACATGGCGACCTCCTATCACCTGTCGGTGGTGGTGGACGATGCCGCGCAAGGGATCACCCATGTGGTGCGCGGGCGCGACCTGTTCGAGGCAACCGCGATCCATGTGGTGCTGCAGGCCCTGTTGGAGCTGCCGGTCCCGGACTACCACCATCACCGCCTGATCCGCGACGCGACCGGCAAGCGGCTGGCCAAGCGCGACGATGCGCGGGCGCTGTCGGCCTATCGGGCGGAAGGGCTGTCGCCTCAGCAGGTTATCGCGTTGTTTGAAAGCTCTGTGTGAAACGCCTCGCGGATGCGGGTTTCGCAGAGTTGGGCGAGGGCCTTGCGGTCGGTCACCTCCGAGACCGCGATGGGATCGTGGAATTGCACCACCACCCGACCCTGACGCGGCAGCGCCAGCACTTGCAGGAAATGCGCGCCGAACTCCATATCGCCCCACCAGCCATAGAGGCGCGGGTCGGCCCCCGCGGGCGCGTGGTAGGTCACGGTCACCGCCTGGATGGCGCAGGTTTCACGCAGATCGTCGGTGAAGAACGCCGCGAAAAGCGTTGGTTTGAAAGGCAGAATGCGCTGGCTGTCCGAACTCGTGCCCTCGGGGAAAAACAGCAGGCGATGCCCGGCAAGGGTGCGGTCGCGGAAGAGCGCGGTCTGGGCCGGCGCCTCCCGCCGGTCGCGGGCGATGAACACCGTGCCCGTGGCCCGCGCCAGCCAGCCGATACCGGGCCAGCGGGCGACCTCGGCCTTGGAGACGAAATAGACGGTCTGACACGCGTTCAGCACGAAGATGTCGAGCCAGCTGGCGTGGTTGGCGACCTGCGCGCCCTGGCCGGTCATGGGCCGCCCGCGCACCCCGTAGCCCAGCCCGATCAGCCAGAGCGCCGCGCGGCACACGGCGGTGGTGACATGCGGCGTCACCGGGCGGTCCGGCCCGCAGAGGGGGCGCTCGACCAGACGCAGGAGCAAGAGCACCGCGAGCCCGCCGAACACCACGACCGCCAGGGGCACACCCCGCAGCCCGATCCGCGCCCAGTCCCCCGCGCCGAGCCGCCGCGGCGTGCAGGGCGGCGCGTCGCCGTACCAGGTGCTCATGACACGCGTGCGATGTGAAATGCCTTGCGCTTCTCGGACATTCGCGTGGTGTCCATCACCAGGCAGACATCGGTGGTGTTGAAGGCGTGATCCACGAAGGCGCCCTCCCCGACCCCACCACCGAGCCGCAGGTAGGCCTTGATCAGGGGCGGGATGGCGCGGTTCGCCGCCACGATGTCGAGCTGAGCCTCGGAGATCAGGTTCATGGTCTGGAAATGGTCCGGCTGGGCCCGCACGCGCAGGTCCTTCGGGGCCATATGCCGGTGGTGCAGTAACGACAGAGGCGCCGCCAGCGCGTCGAGATCCGTGCCATGGAAGCTGGCCACGCCGAAGAGCACCTCGATCCCGTGGGCTTCGACATATTCCGCCAGCCCGCCCCAGAGCGCCATCATCGCCAGCCCGCCGCGGTAATCGGCATGAACGCAGGAGCGCCCAAGCTCCAGCAGGCGGCGGCCCGTGGCCCGCAGGGGCGCAAGATCGTACTCCCCCTCGGAATAAAAGGCTCGCCCCGCCGGCAGGGCCGCATCGCGCAAGAGCCGGTAGACCCCGACCACCCCGCACAAATCGTCGGCAGGCCGCGCCAGATCGCGCAGCAGAAGATGCTCGTAGAGCGGATCGAACGCATCCCTTTCCAGCCGCGCGTCGTGATCCACCAGGTCCCCGCCACCCCCCAACTCGGCCACGAAGACCTCGTAGCGCAACCGCTGGGCCGCACGCAATTCCTCTGCCGTGGTGGCGAGTTTCACGTCAAATCGGGGCGTGTGGGTCAACATGGTCCGCTGTCTGCAAGGCGTGTTCAGGCATCATGTCATCCGCATCGTCCATGGGACATGACATTCGTTGACACAACCTAGGGTTGTTGTTAGCTTTTTGGTACACTCATTCAAGGAACGTCAGTCCATGTCGAAAAGCCGATCCAGTGCGACGCGCCGACCGTCGAGGACCACCTTTCCCTCGTTCTCGAAATTCACGGTGATGCGGCTGTCGATGTTCGACTGCACCTGTCCGATGCCCCAGTCCGGCTCGGCGGGGTTGCGCACGAACATCCCGGGCTCCAGCAGGGCGTTGAGTTCAGACATGGCCGCACGTCCTTTCGACGGAGGTTGCTATGGATGAGCCTGGGGGGACTCAGGCGCGCAGCGATCTGAGCGCGCTGATCGGGTCTCGCATCTGTCACGATCTTATTAGCCCATTGGGCGCGATCGGCAATGGTCTGGAGCTTTTGCAGATGTCCGGGGCGTCCGAAAGCCCGGAAATGACCCTGATCGCAGACAGCGTCACCAGCGCCAATGCCCGGATCCGGTTTTTCCGGATCGCCTATGGCGACGCGGTGCAGAACCAGATGATCAAGGGCGCGGAATTGCGCGGTGCGCTCCATGGCAGCTACCAGGGCAGCCGGTTGCAGGTCGACTGGCAGCCGGAGGACATGCTGCGGTCGACCGCCAAGCGCGGGTTCCTGGCGTTGCAATGCCTGGAGACGGCGATGCCTTATGGCGGGCGCATCCGCGCGGTGGATGTGGGCCGGCGCGGCCTGGTCTTCGAGGGCAGCGCGGAGCGCTTCGCCTATGACGCGACCTTGTGGGAAGGGCTGACACAGAACGGCCCCTGGGAAGGGGTCCGGCCCGCACAGGTGCAATTCCCCCTGCTGGCCGAACTGGCGCGGGAGGCCGGGAATGCCATCTCGGTGTCGCGGACCGACGCGACGCTGACCCTGAGTGTCTGAGCGGCCCGGCGGGGTCAGGCGCGGATCGTGCCGTCACCCTCCACCAGGTATTTGAACGAGGTCAACTGCTCGGCCCCCACCGGTCCGCGGGCGTGCATCTTGCCCGTGGCGATGCCGATCTCCGCCCCCATGCCGAACTCGCCCCCATCGGCGAACTGGGTGGAGGCGTTGCGCATCAGGATCGCGCTGTCGAGCCGTTGGAAGAAACGCTCGGCGGTGGCGTCGTTCTCGGTCAGGATGCAGTCGGTGTGCTGGGAGCCGTAGCGCCGGATATGGGCGATGGCCCCGTCCACCCCGTCGACCACCCGGGCGGCGATGATCATGTCGAGAAACTCGCGGCCGAAATCGTCGGCCTTGGCCGGGACGGTGCCGGGGATCGCCTGCAAGATATCGTCCGCGCGCACCTCGACCCCGGCCGCGATGAGCTCCGCGATGAAGGTTGCGCCGTTCCTGTCGTACCAGGCCCGGTCCACCAGGAGGCATTCGGCCGCCCCGCAGATGCCCGTGCGCCGGGTCTTGGCGTTGAGGATCACGCGGGCGGTCTTCCCGGGATCGGCGTCCGCATCCACGTAGATGTGGCAGATCCCTTCGAGATGGGCGAAGACCGGCACGCGTGCCTCGGCCTGCACCCGGCCCACGAGGCCCTTGCCGCCCCGGGGGATGATCACGTCGATCGTGTCGGTCATGGTCAGCATCTCGCCCACCGCGGCCCGGTCGCGGGTCGGCACCAGCTGGATCGCGGTCTCGGGCAGGTCTGCGGCGCGCAGCCCGTCCCTCAGGCAGGCATGGATCAGGCTTGAGGAATGGAAGCTCTCGGACCCGCCGCGCAGGATGACCGCGTTGCCGGATTTCAGGCACAGAGCGCCCGCATCCGCCGTGACGTTGGGCCGGCTTTCATAGATTACGCCGATCACGCCCAGGGGCGTGCGCACCCGGCGGATATGCAGCCCCGTGGGCCGGTCCCATTCCGACAGAACCGCGCCGACGGGGTCGTCCTGGGCGGCCACGGCGCGCAACCCGTCGACAATGCCCTGGATGCGCGCCTCGTCCAGCGCGAGCCGGTCCATCATCGCGGGGCTCAGCCCCTTGTCGCGACCATAATCCAGATCGCGCGCATTGGCGGCGATGATCTCGTCCCGCCGGGCCCAGACCGCATCGGCCGCAGCCGTCAGCGCCTGCGCGCGCTGGTCTGCCGGGGCAAAGGCCAACTCCGCAGCGGCCGCCTTTGCGGCGGACCCGATCTCGGCCATCAGGGCGGGGATATCGGCGAAGTCTTTCATGGTTCGCGCCTCCTTTGTTGGGTGCAGGAAATACCCCGCTCCTGTCCCGCCGACAACGAAAAAGCCCCGGCGCGAAACCGGGGCTTCGATCCGATGGCCAGTTCAGGTCCGCCTGCGCCGCATCAGCACCATCCCGAGCAGGCCGCTCAGCAATAACGCCCCACCGGCCGGCAAGGGAATTGGCGCCACCTTGGACAGGGATGTAATGGTGAAATTTGTCCGCTCAAACCCGCCGTCCGCGTTCTCGCCGAAAAAGTAAAGTTGAACGAGGTCGAAATCCGCCAGGTCGATCGTGTCCGGCAGATCAATGGAGTCGAAAACCGTGCGCGTGTTGTCGATGAGAAAAAGGCTCACTCGTTCCCAGGACACCGCAGGCGGGTCGACCTCATAAACCAGTCCCACGGTGTCATTGACGTCGTTCTCTTCGATCCGAAACAAGTCCGGCAGTGCGACGCCCGAGAGATCGAGGCCATCGACCCGCAAATCGATCACCGAATAGAGCGAGCGGGTAAAGTTCGGACTGGGACCAGTATCGCCGGTCTCTGTCCGAAGCAGTTCATCGTCGAAGGTGAAGCTGCCCGAGAGATTTCCAAGGTCCTCTGCCGCGTCAGCGACGGAGTTTGTCGGAACGTCACTGGAGCGGAAGGAAAATGACGCTTCGAAGTCGTAGGTGACGGGGGCGGCGGGGGCGCTGGCCGCGGAAAAAAGGACTGCGGCCGCATAGATTACAAGTTTCATGGTTAAAAGCCTTCTGTCGTATAAGGCTAATAAAGTGGCATATTTCACCGATTCGTTCAATAAATGTGCAATTTTCGAACACCCAAGCCGGGGTAGATCAGAGCACCATGTCGTCGCGGTGGATCAGCACCGCGCGGCCCGGGTAGCCGAGCACCGCCTCGATCTCGGCGCTGCGGTGGCCGCGAATGGCGCGCGCCTCGACGGCGGTGTAGCGGGTCAGGCCGCGGCCCAGGGCGGTGCCGTCCGGTGCGAGGATGGTGACAGGATCGCCGCGCCCGAACGCGCCCGAGACCTCGGTGATGCCCGCGGGCAGCAGGCTCTTGCCCCGTTTCAGCGCGGCACAGGCGCCTGCATCCACGGTGATCTCGCCGCGCGGTTTCATCGCCGCGATCCAGTGCTTGCGCGCGGCCAGCGGGTCGGTGCGCGGTACGAACCAGGTGGCGGGCGCGCCGTCCATCAGCGCCTTGAGGGGGCGCGGGCGGGCGCCTTCGGTGATCGCCATGGCGCAGCCTGCATCCATCGCCGTGCGCGCGGCCATCAGCTTGGTCTTCATCCCGCCCTTGGACAGGCCCGAGACCGCGTCGCCCGCCATCGCTTCGATCTCGGGGGTGATCTCGTCCACCCGATCGAAGCGCGTGGCGGTGGGGTCGGTCGCCGGGTTCGCGGTATAGAGCCCGTCCACATCCGACAGCAGCACCAGCTGGTCCGCCCCGGCCATGACCGCGACCTGCGCGGCCAGCCGGTCGTTGTCGCCATAGCGGATCTCATCCGTGGCGATGGTGTCGTTCTCGTTGACGATGGGGGTCACGCCGAGC
Source organism: Dinoroseobacter sp. PD6 (assembly GCF_028807315.1). Lineage (NCBI taxonomy): Bacteria > Pseudomonadati > Pseudomonadota > Alphaproteobacteria > Rhodobacterales > Roseobacteraceae > Dinoroseobacter > Dinoroseobacter sp. PD6. The sequence goes on from NZ_JARAMN010000001.1 coordinate 643,909, forward strand.
GACAGGAGCGTGCCGAGCGTGGCGCGGGTGTTGAGGTAGCGGCGGCGGTCGGTGCTGTCCTCCAGCGTCACGAGCACCTGGGCGGTGGTGATCTTGTGGGGGGCGAGCACCTCTTCATAGGCGCGGGCGAGCCGGATCTGGCCCACGGCGGCGGCGGCCTGGGCCTGTTCCAGCGGCAGCGCGCCAGTGCCGAGGGCCAGCACCCGGCGCCCGAGCGCGATGGAACCGGACGACACGAGGATCACGTCCGCCCCGCGCGCGCGGATCTCGGCCACGTCCTGGGCCAGCCCGGTCAGCCAGTCCTGCCGCAACGCCCCGCTGGCCTGGTCCACCAGCAGGGCAGAGCCGATCTTGACCACGAGGCAGCGCGCGGCACTCAGGGTTGCCAAGAGGTATCCTCCCGATCCGTGGCCTCCTCGGCTTGGCGCGCGCCGTCGATCCGTCGGCGCACGGCGCGCAAGACATCCTGCACCCCCTCGCCCGACACGCCCGAGAGCTGCAGCACGGGAAAGCCGCTGGCGGCCTGGAGGGCGGCGGCCTTCTCGGCACGCTCTTGCTCGTCCAGCGCGTCGATCTTGTTCAGGGCCGTGACCCGCGGCTTGGTCGCCAGAGCGCCGCCATAGGCCTGCAACTCGGTGAGGATGGTGCGGTAGTCGGCCACCACGTCCTCGGCGGTGCCGTCCACCAGGTGCAACAGCACCGCGCAGCGTTCCACATGGCCGAGGAAGCGGTCGCCGATGCCGCGCCCCTCATGGGCGCCCTCGATCAGGCCGGGGATGTCGGCCATCACGAACTCGGTCCCGTCCACGCCCACCACGCCCAGGTTGGGATGCAGGGTGGTGAACGGGTAATCGGCAATCTTGGGCCGGGCGTTGGAGGTCGCGGCGAGAAAGGTCGACTTACCCGCATTGGGCAGGCCCAGAAGCCCCGCATCGGCGATCAGCTTCAGCCGCAGCCAGATCGTCCGCTCCACCCCCGGCTGGCCGGGGTTGGCCCGGCGCGGGGCCTGGTTGGTGGCGGATTTGAAATGCAGGTTGCCGAAGCCGCCATTGCCGCCCTTGGCCAGAAGCACCCTTTGGCCGATCTCGGTCATGTCGGCGATCACGGTCTCTTCGTCCTCTTCGAGGATCTCGGTGCCCACGGGCACGCGCAGGGTCACGCCGGTCCCGTCCTTGCCGGTGCGCTGCTTGCCCATGCCGTGCTGGCCGGACTTGGCGAAGAAATGCTGCTGGTAGCGGAAGTCGATCAGGGTGTTCAGCCCGTCGACCGCCTCGACCCAGACATCGCCGCCGCGCCCACCATCGCCGCCATCGGGGCCACCGTATTCGATGTATTTCTCGCGCCGGAAGCTGATCGCCCCGGTGCCGCCGCCGCCGGAGCGGATATAGACTTTGGCCAGATCGAGGAATTTCATGAAAGCGCCTTTTCGGGTTGGCGTCGCTCGTACAGGAACACCGGCGCAGGCTCAAGCCGCGCGCGGGAGGTTGCCATGCCCTGCCCCGTGCGCGCAAAGCCGCAGGCCTTTAGCACCTTGCCGGAGGCGGGGTTGTCGGTGAAGACCTCGGCCCCGAGCACCGGCAGGTCGAACCGGGTCTGCACCGCGTCGGCAAAGGCCCGGACCGCCTCGCGGGCGTAGCCCCGGCCCCAGCTGTCGGGGTCGAGAAAGTAGAAGATATGCGGCTGTCGGCTGACCCCGATGGAGCCGATCATCCGCCCCTCCGGCAGGCAGATCGCCAGCCGGAAGCCCAGGGTGCCGCGCCAGGTGTCGCGCGCGATCACGGCCGCGGCCTCGACCTCCGGCCAGGGGATGGTGGCCACGAAGATGTTGGGCGCGACCTTGGGGTGTCCGGCGATGCGCGCGAGCGTGGCGGCGTCGCCGAGCGCGAGCGGGCGCAGGTGCAACCGCGCGGTGCGCAGCTCGGGCAGCGGGCCGGTCATGGCACGTAATCCTCCGGGTCCAGCCACATCCCCTTGATGACGACCTCCTGCCCGGTGGAGAGCGGCGTGATGCGACGGTCCGCGCAGGGCGTGAAGCCCAGCTTGCTCAGCACCCGGGCCGACCGCGTGTTGCCCGCGTGGTAGCCCGAGAGCAACCCGGGCGCGTCGGGTGTGGCGAAGTGATGGGCAAGCACGGCGCGGGAGGCCTCGGTGGCATAGCCCTGCCCCCAGGCGGCGCGCCGCAGCCAGTAGCCGAATTCCCGACGCCGCCCGATGCAGCCGACAAGACCGCCCGCGTCATGGATCATCCAGACCTCGCCCGCGTTGCCGCGGTTCTTGGCGATGAAGGCCTCGGCATCGGACAGCCCGTAGGGATAGGGCGCGCGGGAAAGCCAGCGCAGCACCTCGAAATCGTGGATTGCCGCGACGATCGCGGTGGCGTCGGCATCGACGACCGGGCGCAAGCAGAGCCGGGCCGTCGTCAGAACGTGGCCCGGCGTCTCCATCGGCTCAGTCCACGGTCTTGAGGTAGGTCCAGGTCGGCACCTTCGCGTTGCGCGCCACGGAAAACGCCTCCGCATCGCCGAGATAGTCGAAGCCCGCATTGGTCAGCACCCGCGCCGAGACCGGGTTGTCCTGGAAAACCGCGCCGAAGATCGTCTTGTTCGCCAAGGGGTTGGCATCCACGAGCGCGTGCACCGCCTCGCTCGCGAAGCCGGCGTTCCAGCAGGCAGGCGCCACCCAGTAGCTGATCTCGGACTGGCCGCGGTCCATGCGCTTGAGGGAGATCACGCCCAGCAGCTCCCCCCCGCCGAACTCCGACGCGTCGATGGCCCAGACGATCTCGTCGCTGCCCGGTGCGATCACGCGGGCGATGAAGGCCTCAGACGTGCCGGGGGGCAGCGGATGGGGAATCGATGTCGTTGCCTCCGCCACGCGCTTGTCACTGGTATAGAGCGCCATCAGCCCGGCATCCGACGCCCGCAGGGGCCGCAGGATGAACCGCTTGGCCGGAATGGCCGCTGCGGGTGCGATCGTTTCATAACTCATGCTGGTCCTCCTCCGAACAGCACATAAAGGACGCTGGCGAGCGTCAGGCCCGCCAGGACATACATCAAGATCGGCTCCACCGCGGTGCCCGCGACCCGGGCCGCCATGGCCGACCCGCCCCAGGCCCAGATCGGCTGCAGCACGATCTGGCAGGCCAGAAGGCAAAGCGCGATGGTCAGCGTGGCCTGCAGCGCAGGCGTGCCAGGGGCGGTGAAGCTGGTGAAGCCCGCTGTGATCATCGCCCAGGCCTTGGGGTTGAGCGGGTGCACGATCAGCCCGGCGGCAAATCCCGGCGCGGGGGCGCCCTCGGCCTCGGGTGTGCCGAGACGCAACCGGGTCACGCGCCAGGCAAGATAACAGATATAAGCCGCCGATACCCATTTCAGGGTCTCGAAGATCCATGGCTGCCTCGTGCCGAGCGCCAGCAAGCCGAAGCCCATGGGCCAGATGATGAACTGCTTGCCCGCGATCACCCCGGCCAGAAACGGCACTGCCCGGCGCAGCCCGAACCGCGCGCCGGTGGCCATCAACGCCATGTTCGCCGGGCCGGGGGTTCCGACCTGGCTGGCGGCGAAAACGAGGAAACTGCCGATGGCGACGCTCATGGGGGACTTCCGGGTTGCGCGATGCGGGACGGAATGCTGCGATTGCATATGCCGCGGGGCCAAAACGAAAAGGACCGGCCTTTGGGGCCGGTCCGTCAGGACGCGTGTTCCTGAAGTGCGGTCGGCTTACTCGGCGGCCTCGGCGACCGGGAGCACGGATACGAAGGTCCGGCCCTTGAAACCCTTCTTGAACGACACGTTGCCTTCCACGGTCGCAAAGAGGGTGTGGTCCTTGCCCATGCCCACATTGTCGCCCGGCCACCACTTGGTGCCGCGCTGACGCAGGATGATGTTGCCGGGGATGACGGTCTCGCCACCGAATTTCTTGACGCCGAGGCGACGGCCCGCGGAGTCGCGCCCGTTCCGGGATGAACCGCCTGCTTTTTTATGTGCCATTGGTCGTGCCTCCTATCAGCCGTTTGCCAGTTCTTTGGCCTGAGCGATCCAGCCTTCACGCTCGATCCGGCCCTTGAACGACAGTTTCTCGTCCATAGCAGCCACGTCCTCGTCGGTCCATGCTGCGATTTGTGCGAAGGTGGTCACGCCCGCCTCCAGCAGTTTCTTCTCGAGCGCCGGGCCCACGCCCGACAGCTTCTTGAGGTCATCCGCGCCTGCGGGCGCTTCGGCCTTGGGCGCGTCGGCTTTCGGGGCGGCCTTCTTGGGCGCGGCTTTCTTCGGCGCGGGTGCGACCGCTTCGACGGCGGCACCGGAGACCGAGCCTGCGCCCACGGCGGCTTTGACGCCGGTCGCGCCTGCGCCGGAGGCCAGGATGTCGGTAACGCGCAGCAGCGTCAGTTGCTGGCGATGGCCCTTGGTGCGCTTGGAGCCATGCTTCCGCCGACGCTTGACGAAATGGATGACCTTCTTGCCCTTGATCTGCTCGATCACTTCGGCCTGCACACCGGCCCCATCCACCAGGGGGGCGCCGACGGTGCCGTCGACCATGAGAATCTCGTTGAACTGAACGGTTTCACCCGCTTCGGCGGCCAGTTTTTCCACGCGCAGAATATCCCCGCTGGAAACCTTGTACTGCTTGCCACCGGTCTTGAGGACCGCAAACATATGATCTTCCTTCATTCTTACCCGCGTCCTGTGGCCCCGGCCCTGCCGGTGTTCGTGGTCTGCCTTGCGCATCCCGCCGCGAACAGCGCGCCCATACCGGGCGACATTTCTAGATCCCGCCAGGCGATCACCTGTCCGGACGGTGGCTTATTGTCAAAAGCCCCTTGCAAGTCAAGCCCCGTCCGGGCCTCGGGGGGCTTGGGCCTCACAACTCTTCGCTGGCCATGAAGCGCGAGGCCGCGGCCCCGAGGTTGCGGGAGATTTCGATGAACATCTCGTCGAACCCGGCAAAGAGCGCTCGGGTGAAGGCCTGCCCCGCCTCGGAGCGCGACATCTCGAGGTAGTCCTCCATCGCCTCGGTCTCCAGCGGCAGGTAGGCCGTCAGCAGGAAGGCATAGAGCCATTCGGTGGTGCTGGCGCGGATCTCGGGTTCCTGGCCCCAGACATCGGCGAGGATGGCGGTCTCGCTCAGATCCCCGGGAAAGCCACCGCCATCGATCAGCCCCATGTAGAAGGCGTAGTTCGAGTTCAGCGCGCCGACCACGTTCTGCTCCACCAGGTCGTTGACCTCGATGAATTCGGTCACCTGGGCATAGGTCTCGGGGTGCTCCGCTTCGAGTTCGGGGATCCGCGCCTTGGTGGCATCCTCCAGCGTCTTGTCGAGAAACGCCTCCCGCGCCGCCAGTTCCAGCGAGACGATCTCGGTGCCGGTCTCGGAGGTGTAGAACGCCTCGACCGGGTCGAGCAGGTCCTCGTTCATGCTGTCCTCGAATCCCTCCTTGAGACGCAGGCGCATCCTGTCGAGATCATAGACATCCTGAACCGCCGCATCCCAGGACCGGCCGCCGTTGCCGCCGAGGAAATCCTCGGCCAGCTCCGTGCCGTAGACCAGCCCCTCTTCTCGCATCAGCTCCAGCATCCGCTGGATGCCCACCGCATCGAGCAACGCGTCGATCCGCGGGGTAGCGAGCGCAGGCAGGGGCGCAAGGGCAAGACAGGCGCAGAGCGCGACAGCGGAACGCAGCATGGGACCTCCGAGAGTTGTTGCACTAGAAATATGGGACGGCGGCGCGGTTTCCAATGGCGATTGCGGGTTTTGTCCGGGATGTGAAGACTTGAGGCGGCTTCCCCCTTGCACCCCCGGCGCGGCGCGGCTACACGATCCGCCACAGACCCTTCGCGGAGAGGTGCCGGAGTGGTCGAACGGGGCGGTCTCGAAAACCGTTGTGGGTGCAAGCCCACCCAGGGTTCGAATCCCTGTCTCTCCGCCATTTTCATATAGATCAGCGACTTAAGAGTTGGACAGACAAGTGCGACACAAAGTGGACCACCACGCCCATGAAACTGTCCACGTACCTATCTCCATCACGCCACGGGATTTACTACAACCACTGGCCCTTGCCTGCCCTCAACCGCCAAAGTCGCAGAACCGTTCGGATTTCCCTCCGCACGAAGTGCCCAGATCGTGCTGGCGATCTGGCCCGCCATCTTGCATCATGCGGGCGATTGGTTCGGGATAACAAGGCATTGGCGAGGCTCAGACAAGACGAGATGCGCGAGATTGTGCGAAGCTACTTCGCGGCCTCGCTGGATGCGTATGTTGAGACGCTGAACGATACCGGCCTGCCAGATCGGTCCCTTCAGGCCCCACGCCAAGAACTTGCTGCCCATGTCCACCGCGCTGTCATACTTGCGCTTTTTCCCGCGCCGCGTCGGGCTGGTCCGGAGCCATGAAGGGGAAGTACCGGGCACCGCGTCCGATCAACTGAGCCTCGGCCATTGTGGTCTTGCCCACTTTGTTGGCCTTGCCGTCGCGCGTATCGTACAGCCGCACGATGTCGAACAGGTTCAGCACGTCCCAGCCCTCGTTCAGCTTATCGACCGCGAAGATCACCCGTATCTCGTTGTCGCGGTCCTCTAGTGCGTTCAACTCAATCTGTCTGTTTTCCAGATCCTTGGGGTTGTTGACGTTCACAACCTTCTCGGGCGCAAAATCCCCCTGTAGCTCACGGGCGAAGTCCGCGCCGCTCATGCCCCTTTCATCCATGATGAAGGCGAAGGCCCGCGAAAGCGTCTCATCGCCCTCAGAGGCCGCCCTGAGCGTGTCCAGCGCCTCGCCCGTCAGCCCCGCGACCATCGCCGTGAAGGCCGCTTCGTTGTCGGCGCTTTCCTTGATTGTCTTGGACTTCATCAGGATCACCGGCTTGCAATGCAGCCCATGCGCCTCGGCCACCTTGCGGCGGTACTGGCTCAGGACCATCGCCTGCATCATCCTAGCCTCGGGCGGCAAATCGGCCTGCCGCAACTCGATGTCCTTGGAGTAGCCATCTTCGCGAAACTGCCGCAGGGAATAGTCGTAAAGGATCTTGTCGGCATACTTCGCCCGGATCGCCTCATGGCTCAGGTCCACGGTCGCGGTAAACTCCAACAGCATGTTCTCGGGGTGCTGGCGGAAAATCTCGGATACCGTGCCTTCCCAACTGGCCTTGTCCTCGGCCTCGCCCTTGGTCAGCGTCTTCTTGGTCTCGGCGTTCAGGTGGTGCGCTTCGTCCGAGATCATCACCACCTTGTAGTCGCGGAAGTCCTCGATGGTGACAGCGTTCTCTTTAGGGTTCTGCATTCGAGTGTGCAGCCCTTGAATAGTCGTGAAGTGGATGTTGATCGCTTCATCACTTACCGCGTCAAAGGTATCTACCGCGCGGATGTCCACCGGCTTGTCGTCAATGCGCACCGTGGGCGCGAACAGGTGCTTGGCCGATGCGGGGTTGAGGAAGTTTTCCTTGGTCTTCTCGATGATCTGGGCCGAGTTCACGAAGAACAGGAAGTTGCGGTAGCCGCGCCGGTACAGGTCCAGGATCTAGTGCCGCCATCAGGACCGTCTTGCCGCTGCCCGTGGCCATGTGGAACAGCAGGTGCGGGGCCTTGGGCCGTCCGTCGTACTTGTCGATGTAGAACAGCCAGCGTTCCAGCGCCGTGCGCTGATAGGGACGCAACTCGATCTGGGGCGCAAGGTTGCCGGTGATGTCGTTAGAGATGTCGGGCTTGAGCATCCCAAACTTGGCAACCGCGTCAATCTGTTCGTTCAGCGTTCTGCGCCTTCAAACGATCCCCCGGATCGTTTGATCCGCTGCACGGACCAGCTTGAACTCCCAGACATTTCCCGATCGGCTCATTGAACAGGTGATGCCGTGATCAGCCATTAGCCTTTGGAACGGCTCGCTGGTGTATTGGCTGCCTTGGTCCGAGTGGTGCAGCAGCTCCTTTGCTCGGCCTCTGCGCCAGATCGCCATGATCAAGGGGTCCGTGATCATCTGGGACGTCATCTGATCGCTCATGGACCAACCGACGACACGGCGCGAGAAGAGATCAATGACGGCCGCGACGTAGAGCCAGCCCTCAGCCGTCCAGACATAGGTGAAGTCGGCCACCCATTTCTGGTTAGGGCCGTTTGCATCGAACTCTTGCTCAAGCACGTTGGTAGCTATGATCGACCTCGTGCCCTCGTCTTTCGGTGGTTGCCGACGCTTTGGACGAGCTCTGAAGGCCGCTTGCCGCATCAATCGCTCGACGCAATGCAACCCACAGGAATAGCCCTCTTCGAGAAGATCGTGCCAGACCCGTGGAGCACCATAGGTCCGGTCCGATCGCAGAAAGCTGGCACGGATCGCCGCCGACAGCTCTTCGTCGCGGATCGACCGGTCGCTGCGTGCTCGCGTCAGCCAGGCATGGAAGCCGATCCGTGACACACCGAACGCGTCACACATCCAACTGACTGGCCAGACCCCTCGGTGTTTCGCCACAAACCCAAACATCACAGCGGGTCCTTGGCGAAGTGGACCGCGGCCTTTTTTAGGATGTCCCGCTCCGCCTTCAGTTTCGACACTTCGCGCCGCAGGATCCTGAGCTCTTCCTGTTCTGGGGTTAGCTTGCCGTGACCGGGGAACGCAGTTGACACCCGCATCGAAGCGCTCCTCTAGACCGGAGCGCCCGGCGCCCCCGGCCGGCCACCGGGTGTCGCAGTCCCGAGACACCAGCCGGCGCGCGCTGCGCAGCCAATGGCGCGGGCGGCGATCTAAAACCTGACAAAATTGATCAACATCAAGGCTTGCCTGGACCGTGCCCTGTTATCTGTCCTCTCGAACACACCTTTTACGATCGGCGCCCCGAATCATGACACAGCTGACACCCCCCTTCGCAGGCGCCGTCCGGCCCCTCTGGGCCGCTGCCGGGGTTGTCTCGCTTGCGACCGGGTCGGTGGGCGCGGTCCTGCCCGTCCTGCCAACCACACCCTTCATGATTCTCGGCGCGTTCTGCTTTGCCAAGGGCGCGCCCCGCCTTGCGCAAAGACTGGAACAGCACGGGATTTTCGGCCCGATGATCGCCGAATGGCGCGCCCATCGGGCCATCGCCCCGCGCGTCAGGGTCGTGGCGCACCTGATGATGGGGGCCGCACTGGTCCTCAGCCTCGTGGCGGGCGTGTCCGGGCCGGTGCTCGCCGTCCAGATGACCTGTCTGCTGGGCGCAAGCGCCTATATCCTCAGCCGCCCGAGCGGCCGCCCCACCCTCTCAGAGCCAGGCGCCGACACGGCCCCAGCCAGATCCCCGCGCCCCTCCGGCGCCAGCCCATCTGGAGTCTCTGCATGGTCCGTTCCCGCCTCCCGCCGCTGATCCCGGCGCCTCACCAATCAGACCCCCCCGATCCGGCAGCGCCCACATCCGGCGTGCCCCGATCATCCATGCCGCCCTTCAGGAGCCCCTTGACATGACCTCCCTTACCCGCCGATCCACCCTCGCCCTTCTCGGCGCCGCCACTGGCGCCCTTGCCCTGCCCCGCCGCACGGTCGCCGCCCCGATCCCGCGTCTAGCGCTCTACGGGCCGCCCGCCGGTCCGTCGATCACGCTCGCCCATGCGGTCACCGCCGGACTGCTGACCGACATCGCCGAGGAAACGCGCTTCAACGCCTGGCGCAGCCCCGACGAGTTGCGCGCCGGGCTGGCCTCGGGCGAGATCCTCGCCTCGGTGGTGCCGATCCAGGCGGCGGCGAACCTCTACAACCGCGGCTTCCCGATCCGGCTGGCCAATGCCATGACCAACGGTCTGCTCTATGTCCTCGCCGAAGATCCCGGGATCGCGGCGATCCCCGATCTTGCGGGCCGTCACATCGCCGTGCCCTTCCGCGGCGACACGCCCGAGATCATTTTCGGCCAGCTTCTCGCCCATTACGGTCTGGGCCCGGACGATCTGCAGATCACCTATGCCGGTACCCCGACCGAGGCGATGCAGCTGATGCTGGCCGGGCGCGTCGACGCCGCCCTGACCGCCGAGCCCTCGACCACGGCGGCGGTGCTGCGGGGGCGCGAGGCGGGCAAGCAGATCCGGCGCGCGATCAACCTGCAAAACGCTTGGGGCGAGATGACCGGGGCCGCCCCCGTCCTGCCGCAGGCGGGACTGGCTCTGACCGGAACCTTCCTCGCGGAGCATGGCGAGACGGTGCCTGCGCTTCTGACCGCGCTGGAGCAGGCGACCGCCGATGTCCTGGCCAAGCCGCAGGCGGCCGCGGCCCATGCGACGAAGGCCCTCGGCCTGCCCGCGCCGCTTCTGGCGGCCTCGATCCCCCATGCGAATCTCGTCGCCCGTCCCGCCACCGAGGCGCGGGCGGATATCGAACGGATGCTGACGGCCATGGGCGGGACGGACCTCGCCCGGATCGGTGGCGCCCTGCCCGACGCCGACTTCTACCTCTGACCCGCACCGCAGGGCGGCCCCGTGCCGCCCTGCCCTTCCGCCCGAAAGATCGGCACCATGATGATCCAGCCCTTCCTGATATCGCTCGCCGCCCGCCTCGGACGCATCGGTGCCTTCCTGTGGTCGGGCTGGGCCGGGCTGGCGGCGCTGGCGCTTCTCTTCGCCGCCTGGCAGGCCGGGCACGAGGCCTACGGGCCGTTCATCCTCTCCGCGCCGCTCGACACGATGAGCACGGTCGGCGCCCTCGCGGTCGACCCGGCGGCCTGGGAGATCGCCGCGCTGACCCTGCAACGCGCCCTCAGCGGGTTCTTCCTCGTGGCCGCGGCCGGGACCGCGCTCGGCGTAGCGGCGGGATTCTTCCCGGCGATCCTGCGCCTGGTCACGCCGCTGGTCACGGTCCTGCTCGGCGTGCCGCCCATCGCGTGGATCGTGCTGGCGATGATCTGGTTCGGCGGCTCCGACGCCACCGTGCGCACGGTGATCCTGATCTCGGCCCTGCCGGTGGTCTTCATGGGGGCTGCGCGCGGCATCACCACCCGGGACCGGCGGCTCGACCGCCTGGCCGAGGCCTTCGGGGCCGGCCCGCTGCGGCGCTTCCTGACCATGGGGCTGCGGCAAACGACAACCACGCTCTTTCCCGCCCTCGCCCTGGCCCTGGGCACCGCCTTCAAGGTGGCCGTGATGGCAGAGCTTCTGGCCAACGCGGGCGGCATCGGCGGGGCGCTCGCGGACGCGCGCATCAACCTCGACATCGAACTGGCGCTCGCCTGGGTGCTGATCGCCGTCGCGTTGCTGATCGCGGTGGAGTACACGCTCGTGCAGCCCGTGAAGGCCGAGATCGACCGCTGGCGCCATGCGGCCCGCCCCTGGGGGGTGAAGCGATGAGCGCCCTGACCCTCTCCGGCATCGGGCACGCCTATCTCGGCCGCACTGTGCTCGACGGGATCGACCTGCACGTCGCCCGGGGCGAGATCGTCGCCCTGGTCGGCCCCTCGGGCTGCGGAAAATCCACCCTTGCCCATATCGCGGCCCGGCTGACGGAGGCCCGGGCGGGCCGCGTCTCCCACGGCTACACCCGCCACGCGATGATCTTCCAGGGCTCCGCGCTGATGCCCTGGGCCACGGCGGCGGGCAATATCGACTACGTGCTGCGCCTCGCGGGACTGCCGCGCGCCGCGCGGCGTGCGCGCATCGCCCGGGCCGCGGCCCAGGTGGCACTCCTGCCCGAGGATCTCGGCAAGTACCCGGTGGAGCTTTCCGGCGGCATGCGCCAGCGCGTGGCCATCGCCCGGGCCCTCGCGGTGGAACCCGATTTCATCTTCTTCGACGAGCCCTTCACCGCCCTCGACGTGGCCCTCAGACGCCGCATGCAGGACCTGGTGATCGAGACCTGCGCCGGGGGCCACCTGTCGGGGCTGTTCATCACCCATGACCTGTCCGAGGCCGCAAGGATCGCCCATCGCATCGCCGTGCTCGACACCCATGGGCGCGGCATTCTCGGCGACCGGCCCCTGGCCGGAGACCCGCGCGACCGCAGCGACAGCGCGGTCTTCGACTGGGTTCGCACCGCCACCCGGCGCGACCCGATCTTCCGCCACATCCACGACGTCGACGAAAGGCAGATCGCATGAGCTGCGGCCCCGCCACCGGCCACGACCGGCCCCTGCCCCGAGGCTGGCGCGCCACGCTCGGCGACGAGGGGTTCCGGCTGTTCTTCGCGCTTGGGGCACTTTATGCCGCGCTCTTCCCGCTGCTCTGGGTCGTCGCTTGGGGGCTGTCGCTGCCCCTGGCGCAGGAAGTGCCGCCCGGGCTCTGGCACGCCCATGAAATGCTGATCGGGGCCTTCGGCGCCGCGCTGATCGGGTTCGTCACCACCGCCGCGCCGGAATGGACCGATACCGCGCCACCCCGGGGCCGTCCGCTCTGGGCGCTGGCGGGGCTCTGGGGCCTTGGCCGGCTGGTCGGCCTGCCGGGGTGGGAGGCCGCGGGCCTGCTCGGCGCGCTCGCCGATCTGGGCTGGATGCTCGCGCTGATCGCCTGGCTGGTCGCCCTGTCTCTCCGCCGCCGCACCGACCGGCTGGTTGCCTTCATCTTCTGGCTGGCGCTCCTGGCCGCCACCACCGCCACCGCGCGGCTGGGCTTCGCCACCGGAGATCTGGCCCGCGCGACCCTGGGCCTCCACCTCGCCGGTTTCGCCTTCCTCGGCCTCCTGGGGCTGGCCCTGTCGCGGATCACCGCGCCGATCACCAACCTGGTGCTCGACCCGACCGAGCGGACCTCCCCCTTCCGGCCCCATCCCGGGCGGCTGCACCTCGCGCCCGGCCTGGTCCTTCTGGCGATGGCGGGGGAGGCGCTGGGGGTCAGCGCCGCCGTCTCCGCCTGGCTGCTGATCGCGGCCGGTGCGGCCTTCATGGACCGGGTCGGCGAGGCCTTCATCGGGCGCGAGGCCGCCCGGACCGAGATCCTCATGCTCGCGGGGTCGAGCGCCCTTGCGGGGCTCGGCCTGATGCTTGCCGGGGCGGCGCGCCTCGGGGCGCCCTGGCCGGACGTTACGGGCCTGCACATCGCCTTCATGGGGGGGCTCGGGCTGGGCGTCTACGCGGTCTACTGCATCGCGGGATGCCTGCATACGGGCCAGCCGCTGGGCCTTTCGCGCCCCGCGCGGCTCGGCGCCTGCGCGCTCGTGGCGGCGGTCCTGCTCCGCGTTGCCCCGGATTTCGGCATCAACCTGCCCCTGCCCACGATGGCACTCGCCGCCACCGCCTGGGGGGGCGGCTTCCTGCTCTGGCTTGCGGCCTATTGGCCCGCCCTGTCGCGCATCACACCCCCGGTCGCTCGGCCCGGCAGCGCCGAGGCCGCCCCCCCACCGACCGCCGCGGCGCCCTACCCCGCCGCTGCCGAATAACCTTTCTCATCGCGCCACCGGAACGGCAGCCGTCACACCAACCGAAAGACCGGATAATGCCGTTCACAAGACCCCTGACCGCCACTGCGGTCGCCGCCCTGATGCCTACTCTCGCCCTCGGCCAATCGGCCACGCCGGGCACCACCATCGAACTGGAACCGATCGTCATCGACGGCACCAGCGGCGCCCTGGCCACCGCTGAGGACCGCCAGCGCGCCACCCCGGGCGGGACCGATTTGCTGCGCGGCGACAGTTATCGCGACAGCGCGACCGTGACCCTGTCCGATGTGCTGGACGGGGCGCCGGGTGTGGTGGTGCAGGACTTCTTCGGCGGGTTCGATCAACCCCGGGTACAGATCCGCGGATCGGGCCTGCAACAGAACCCGGTCGAACGCGGTGTGCTGTTCCTGCAGGACGGCCTGCCGCTCAACCAGGCAGATGGCTCCTATATCGTCGGCCTGTCCAATCCAAGGGCCGCCGAGTTCGTCGAGGTCTATCGCGGCTACACCGCGAACCGGCTCGGGGCGACGGTGCTGGGCGGGGCGCTGAACTTCGTCTCGCCCACCGGCTCCTCCGCCCCGGGCCTGAGCTTTGGCCTAACCGGGGGCAGCTTCGGTTATCTCGAAGGCGAGGCGATCGCCGGATGGCAGCGCGACGGGTACGATGCCCATCTGCGCTTCGAAGCCCTGACCCGCGACGGCTTTCGGGACGAAAACAACGACTCCGAACGGCAGGCCTTCAACGCAAACCTCGGGATCGAGCTGACCGACCAGATTTCCGCCCGGGTCTTCGCGGGCGTCACCGACCTCTCCTTCGGCGTGCCCGGGCCCATCACCGCCGCGGCACTGGACCGGGATCCCGCCTCCGTCCATGCCGGGCCGGTCTTCACGCCGGGAGCGCCGCCGAGCGTCGCCAACCCGGGGCCGAACGTGCCGCGGGACGACCCGGGGCGCGAAGCGACCCAGGCGCGCATCGGGGCCCGGATCACCGGCGAATTCGGCGCGAGCGTCGCAGACCTCGCCTTCGGCTATGCCCGCACCGAAGACAGCTTCCGCTTCCCGGTGTCCTCGGGGGTCCGCGAAACGGACGGGGACGATTTCACCTTCGTGGCACGCTATGCCTATCGCCCGGACCCTGACGCGGCACTGCCGCTCTTCGAGGCCACCGCCTCCTACATCACCGGCACGGCGGACCGCGACTATTTCCTCAACGACGCGGGCACACGCGGCGCGCGGTTCGGGCGCAACCGGCTGACCGCGGACACCCTGACGGTCTCGGCCATCGCCAATATCCCCCTTTCGGACCGGCTGGTTCTGTCCCCGGGCATCGCGTGGTCCCATGCGACACGGGACAATGACGACCGGTTCGGCGCCGCCACACGGCCCACGCTGGCCTTCAACCCGGCGATGCCCGATATGGCCCTGCCCCCGGGCGTCGTCCCTTTCGAGGACACGAGCTATTCCCGCACCTACGAGGGCTGGAGCCCCTCGCTCGCCCTCAGCTACCAGGTGAACGACCGCAACCTCGTGTTCGGCGCGATCAGCCGGTCCTTCGAGCCGCCGACCCATAACGACCTGCTCGCGACCATCAATGGCACCCCGAACAGCAGTGCGGGCCGCCCGCAACCACCGAACCCGGCCTTTCCCGCCTCCGCCTTCGCCACTCCGGACCTGGAGGCGCAGACCGCGACCACCGTCGAGATCGGCTGGCGCGGCCAGGTCGGCGCGTTCGATGTCGATGCGGTGGTCTATCACGCCGCGATCGAAAACGAGCTGCTCTCGCTCCGCGACATCACCGGGGCCTCGCTCGGCGCCGTCAATGCCGGAGAGACCACCCACAAAGGGGTCGAGCTCGGGGTCTCCGCCGTGTTCGGCGATGTCGCTGCCCGGCTCGCCTACACCTATCAAGACTTCCGCTTCGACGACGATCCCGTGCGGGGCAATAACCGCCTCGCGGGCGCCACGCCCCATGTGATCGACCTCGCGCTTGATTGGGCCGCAACCGACCGGCTCAACCTCGGGGGACGGCTTTACTGGCGGCCGGTCAAGACCCCGGTGGACAATCTCAATACGCTCCACGCGGATCCGTTCGCGACGCTGGACCTCAATATGCGCTATGCCGTGACCGAAACCACCACAGCGTTCTTCGAGATCCGCAACGCGACCGACGAACGCTATGCGGCCTCAACACTGATCGTCGACCAGGCGCGCAACGATCAGGCCGCCTTCATTCCCGGGGACGGCCGATCCTTCTATATCGGTCTGCGTTCAACATTCTGAGCGGGAAGCTGGCGGGCGCCTTTTCTGAGGGGCCCGCAAGAGCGGAACATCGGTCAGTCCCGCGCATCCCTGCGCGCACGGCAGGCGCAATGGTCGCACAACAGCTCCAGCACGCAGCATGCCGCAACCGTGTCGCGCCCGCATTCCTGCAGCATGCGCTTGAGTTCCGCGCGCGGCACCTCGAGCCAGGCGATCCGGGCCTCCACCTCCTGGAGTTGGCGATGTGCAATTTGGTCCACCTCGGCACAGGGGCGGTTCGGCGTTTCCGACAGCGCCATAAGCTCGCGGATCGCGTCGAGCGTGAAGCCAAGTTTGCGCGCACAACGGATGAGGCGAGCCGGTTGATATCCGCCTCGCCATAGCGCCACTGTCCACCTTGGGTCCGCCTAAGTTAGGGCATCAGCCCGATCTGCTTGTAATAGCGGAACGTCTGTACCTTGGTGCCGGTGCGCGTGGCGAGTGTGCCGGTGGCTGGGATGTGAGAACTCTGGCTGAATACAACAGATGTAGGTTTTCACCCCGTTCGCACAAGGCCCTCAAACAATGTCAGCACCGCCGACCCTGTGCGAAATCCGCTTGAATCTCTTCCCATTATAGCTTGTAGGCCTGCTCCAAAAGACGGACATCCGAGGCTTTTTAGACACATGACGAGACATCCCGAGGATGCGGGGTCACCCACGTGCCGCCCCTGCGCCGCGAGACGCACTGTGTCGGAGCGGCTTGCCTGCCGTGTCCTCGGCCAGCATCGATCGACGCAGCGGCAGGTTCCACGCGGGCGTCCCCAGCAAGACGCTCTGACCGCGGACATCACCGCGCTTGCATCCCAATAAGGTCGCTACGGCTACGCCCGGACCCTGACCGCCGCAATCGCCCGCCCCACTGCGCGAGATGAAATCTCCGCGCGTCGGTCGATCTTTCAACATGCGCCGATCGGCGTAAACACCAACCGGGCTCCGGTCGCGGCTGGATGAGAGTTCCGTGGCAGGTCACGTTCTGTATTGACCAAACCCAGCCTGTTCAAGTGGTTCAAGATCGGCCCCAAGATTACCCGCCTGCCGGTCATGATGTATGTCCGGTTCCCGCTGTCCCTGCGTAACGTCGAGGACTTGCTGCGCGAACGCAGCGTTAAGACTGGTTGCGAGACAGCACGGTTCTAGTGGCTGCGGTTCAAGCCACAGTCCGCATACGAGATCCTGATGCAGCGCCCGCAGTCGGCTTTTGTTGAATGCATGGCTTACTTGTAGGTTCGAGGAGTTGGTTCTCAGTCTCGCTTGCTGCAGCCGGCAGCTCAATTTTCTAAAACCCTTTATAAACCGACGGTTCTGGAGCAGAGAAGATTGTATATCAGGCCTGTCTCTCCGCCACTTTTCCCCAACGATTTCAGACCTGCGGACTGCGCCCGCGCGGCGTTCAGGCCTCCGTGACGGCCATTGCGTCGTCGATGGCCCCGGCGAGCATGTGGACCAGCGCGTCGATCTGCTTGTCTTCGATGATGAAAGGCGGGGCCAGCAGGATGTGGTCGCCGTGTTTGCCGTCGATCGTACCGCTGCCCGGGTAGCAGATCAGGCCGCGCGCCATGGCGGCGGCCTTGATCCGGGCCGACACCTTGCGCGCGGGATCGAGCGGCCGCTTGCTGTCGCGGTCCTCGACCAGTTCGATGCCGCGAAAGAGGCCCCTGCCCCGGATATCGCCCACATGGGAATGCTGGCCCAGCGCCGCCTCCAGCCGCGACTGCAGCGTCGCGCCCTTGGCACGGACCTGCGCCATGGTGCCCGGCGCGCGCAGGGTTTCGACCACGGCCCCGGCCGCCGCGGCGGCGAGCGGGTGCCCGTGATAGGTGTGGCCGTGCTGGAAACTGCCGCTGCCTTGGGCGATGGCGTCGTAGATCCGGCCAGAGGCCAGCATGGCGCCTATGGGCGCATAACCTGCGCCAAGCCCCTTGGCGATGGTCACGATGTCCGGGCTGATCCCGTCCTGTTCACAGGCAAAGAGCGTGCCGGTCCGGCCCATGCCGCACATCACCTCGTCGAGGATCAGCAGCACGCCGTATTCATCGCAAATCTCGCGGATGCGCTCGAAATACCCCGGCGCGGGCGGCACGGCCCCGGCGGTGGCCCCCACCACGGGCTCGGCGATGAAGGCCATGACGGTCTCGGGGCCGAGGCGCTCGATCTCGGTGCGCAACGCGTCCGCCGCGCGCCGCCCGTAGGCGGCATCGCTCTCACCCACGGCCTGATGCCGGTAGGCATAGCAGGGATCTATATGGGAAGTTTCCACCAGCAGGGGCGCGTATTTCTCGCGGCGCCACGCGTTGCCACCTGCGGCCAGTGCGCCGAGCGTGTTGCCATGGTAGCTTTGGCGCCGGGCGATAACGCGGTGGCGCCGGGGCTCTCCGGTCTCCAGGAAGAACTGCCGCGCGAGCTTGAGCGCGGCCTCCACGGATTCAGACCCGCCCGAGAGCAGATAGACCTTCTCGATCCCCTTCGGCGCCGCCGCGATCAGCGCATCGCAGAGCACCTCGGCAGGCTCGGAGGTGAAGAATCCGGTATGGGCGAAGGCAATCTTGTCGATCTGGGCATGAAGTGCTGCGCGCACCGCCGGGTGGTCGTGGCCCAGACAGGACACAGCCGCGCCGCCCGAGCCGTCGAGATAGCGCTTGCCGTCGGCGTCAATGATGTAGCAGCCCGCTCCGGCCACGGCCGTGGGCATCTGCGCCGCACTGCGTCCGAAGACATGACCGGCCATGGATCAGGCCTCTCCACGCACCACGAACACCGATTGCCTGGCGTGGCGCACGACACGCGCCGCGTTCGGTCCAAGCAGGTAATCCGCCAGGTCTGGACGGTGGGAGCCGAGCACGATCGCGTCCACATCGAGCCGGTCCGCCGCGCGGATGATCTCGTCATAGACCCGGCCGTGCAGGACATGGGGATGCACCTCCACCGTGTCCGGCACGTTCTCCGCCACCCATCTGCGCAGCTTGTCCGACACCTCCTGGAGGGCCTTTTTCTCGAACCCCTCCTCGAAGAAGGAGCCGACCACGGACAAGCCGAAATCGGGCACCACGGTGACGATATGCAGGGCGCTGTCCTCGCTGTCGCGCAGGCGCAAGGCGGCCGGCAGCGCTTTCTCCCAGCTTTGCGGGCTGGACAGGTCCACGGGCAAAAGCAGGGTCTTGAACATGGGAGGTTCCTCTCAGAAAGCGGGCTTGGTCTGGCGGCGCCGCTGCAACGCGATCACCCCGCCCAGCAAGAGCAGCGCCGGGATGTAGAAGACCTGCTCGGGCAGTTGGGTCTGCGGCACCTGGATCGAGGCGATCTGCACCGGCTCATCCGCGTAGAAGTCGAAATCCGCGAGGATCTCGGCGACCTTGGTGCCGAACATGGGCTCGTCGAGGCGCACCTGGTCGCCCTCCGGCAGCAGCAGCAGGCCCGAGGCGTCGATCCGCTGCGCAAGATCGCCCTCGCCGATCTCCATCAGGATCGTGGTTTCCGCCGCCTCGCCGGTGTTGAAGTCCGGGCCGCGGATCAGCAGGCGCAAAGCCTGGCCGGTCTCAGCCGCTTCGACCACCTGCTCGAATTCCGTGGCCGGGGCTTCGCGGAACGGCGGCTGCACCATGTTGAGCCAGACATTCGGCACAAAGAGCGTGAAGGCGACCAGAAGAAGCGCAAAGCTTTCATGCAGGCGCGACTTGGCGAAGAAATACCCCTGGGTGGCGGCGGCAAAGAGCAGCATGGCAAAAGTCGCCACGATGAACACCCCGATGGCCTGGAATATGCCCGGCCATGTCCCGAGATCCACGCCATAAAGGATCAGTGTCGGGTTGAAGATGAACAGGAAGGGCAGCGCCACCGTGCGCAGGGAATAGAAAAACGCGGTGAAGCCGGTCTTGATCGGGTCGCCCCCGGACACCGCGGCGGCGGCAAAGCTCGCCAGGCCCACCGGCGGCGTCACATCCGCCATGATCCCGAAATAGAACACGAAGAGATGCGCCGCGATCAGCGGCACGATCAGCCCCTCCTGCGCGCCGAGCGAGACCACCACCGACGCCATGAGCGACGAGACAACGATGTAGTTGGCGGTCGTCGGCAACCCCATCCCGAGGATGAGCGAGAACAGCCCCACCAGCACGAGCATCAGGAACAGGATGCCGAAGGACAACTGTTCGACCAGCCCGGCCAATTCGGTGCCGATGGGCGTCTTGGTGACCGTGGCCACGATGATGCCGGCGGCGGCCGTGGCCACACCGATGCCGATCATGTTGCGCGCCCCCGCGATCAGCCCCTCGACCAGGTCGTTGAAGCCGCCCTTGAACTCTTCCACCGCGTCCGCCGCAAGCCCGCGGAAGAACGCCTTGAGCGGGCGCTGGGTCAGGATGATGAAGATCATCAGCGACGTGGCATAGAAGGCCGATTTCGCCGGGCTTTGCCGTTCGACCATCAGGAACCACACCAGCACCACGATGGGCAGGATGTAGTGCAGCCCCGTGGCATAGACGTCCTTGACCTGCGGCAGCACGATTTCCTTGGCGTTGGGATCGTCGACCTCCAGGTCCGGGCGGCGCGACGCGATGGCCACCAGCCAGACGTAAACCGCCAGAAGGGCGACCATCATCACCGGCCCGGTCAGCGCGGGGGCCGCGGCCTTCAGCGCGCCGACGGCGTAAATGAGAACAGTGAACCCGGCGCCCGCGATGGCGAACCCGATGAAGAACTTGACGATCATCCCGACGAAGCTCTTGGCCTCGCCAAGCGCCGGCATGTCCTTTTTCAGCGCTTCGAGGTGCACGATATAGATCAGAGCGATGTAGGAGATCACAGCGGGGATGAAGGCGTGCTTGATCACCTCCACGTAGGAAATCCCGATGAACTCCACCATCAGGAAGGCGGCCGCGCCCATCACCGGGGGCATGATCTGGCCGTTGACCGAGGACGCCACCTCGACCGAGCCGGCCTGTTCGGCGGTAAAGCCCACGCGCTTCATCAGCGGGATGGTGAAGGTGCCGGTGGTCACCACGTTGGCGATCGACGACCCCGAGATCAGGCCCGTCATGGCCGAGCCGACCACCGCCGCCTTGGCCGGCCCACCGCGCAGATGGCCGAGCCCCGCGAAGGCGAGCTTAATGAAGTAGTTGCCCGCGCCGGCCTTGTCCAAGAGCGAGCCGAACAGCACGAAGAGGAACACGAAGGCGGTCGACACCCCCAGCGGGATACCGAACACCCCCGCCGTGTCGAGCCATTGCGCGTTGATCAGGGCGGTGAAGGACAGGCCCTCATGCTCGATCAGGTTCGGGATCAGCCAGCCCTGCCCCATATAAGCATAAAGCAGAAAGAGCGATCCGACGATGGTCAGGGCAGGCCCCAGCGCCCGGCGCGACGCCTCCAGCAGGCACAGCAGTCCAATCGCACCAATGATGATCTGGGTCTGCGTCGGCAGGCCGGAGCGCGCGGTCAATGCGAGCGTGTCGGCGAACCAGAAGATGTAGAAGGAACAAAACCCGCCCACGGCCACCAGCATCCAGTCGAAGAGCGGAATGCGGTCGCGCGGCGAATTCTTGAAGGCGGGATAGGCCAGAAACGCCAACACGATGGCGAAGGTCAGGTGCAGGGGACGTGTCTGGGACGAGTTGAGAACCGACACGTATTCGGCGAACCAAAGCTGGGGCTGGGCGATCCAGAGCTGGAAGAGCGACCACGCCAGGGCGAGACCGGCAATCAGCAAGGCCACACTGCGGCTGGACGGGTTGCGCGCCCCGCTATCGGTGGAGGCGACCAGATCCTGGAGTTCTTCGTCGGTGAACTGGCGGCCTTCGCCACCCTTGCCGTCGGGCTGCTGGTTGGGATCGGTCATGGGGCGCCCCCGAAAAATCTGAATACTGAAAAGGGCCCGGGGCGCAGATGCACGCCCCGGGCGAAAGTCATGCGCGCGGACCTTACTCGATCAGGCCGGCTTCGCGGAAATACCGCTCCGCGCCCGGATGCAGCGGCGCGGACAGACCGTCATTGGCCATCTCCTTGGCGTCGAGATTGGCGAAGGCCGGGTGCAGGCCCTTGAACTGGTCGATATTGTCGAACACGGCCTTGACCACCTCGTAGACCACCTCTTCCGGCACGGCCATGGAGCTGACGAAGGTCGCGCCGACGCCGAAGGTCATGGTGTCCTCGTCGGTGCCGCGATACATCCCGCCGGGGATGGTGGCGGTGCGATAAAAGCTGTTATCGGCCACGAGCTGGTCGACCGCGTCGTTGGCCACGGTCACGAGCACGCTGTCGCAGGCGGTGGTCGCCTCCTGGATGGACCCGGAGGGGTGGCCCACGGTGTAGATCATCGCGTCGATGTTGTTGTCACAAAGCGCCTGGGACTGCTCGGCCGCCTGAAGCTCGGAGGCGACGGCGAAGTCGTCCATGGTCCAGCCCATGGCCTCCATCAGCACTTCCATGGTGCCGCGCTGACCCGAGCCGGGGTTGCCGACATTGACGCGCTTGCCCTTGAGATCCTCGAAGCTCTCGATGCCCGCGTCTGCCCGCGCCACCACTGTGAAGGGCTCGGGGTGAACCGAGAAGATCGCGCGCAGGTCCTCGAACGGCCCCTGCTCCTCGAAGCGGGAGGTGCCGTTGAAGGCGTGGAACTGCCAGTCGGACTGGGCCACGCCGAATTCCAGCTCGCCGCCCCGGATCGCGTTGATGTTGAACACCGACCCGCCGGTGGATTCGACACCGCAGCGGATGCCGTGCTCGGAGCGGTTGCGGTTCACCAGGCGGCAAATCGCGCCACCGGTGGGGTAGTACACGCCGGTCACGCCGCCGGTGCCAATCGCGATGAAAGTGTCCTGAGCTGCGACAGAGCCACCGCCGAGCGCGGTCGCCGCGGCCACAAGGGCCCCAGTGAGATAGGTTCTCATGTTTTTCTCCCGTTGGAACATACGTTCGGTACCGAGCAAGCGTGCCCGCATTCGTCGAGGGGCGTCAAGCGCCCATTCTTCGGTAGAATTGCCCAGTCGCCCTGCCCTGCCCGGCCACGCGGACCCGGACAGGCTCGCGCGCCTCAGGCGGTCCCGGGCGTGTTGAGCGGGGTCTTGAGTGCCTGTTCGGCCCGGCACGATTGCGCCACGAACCGCAGCGCCGCGAGGCTCGGCATGAAGAAATACGCCCCGCCCTTCACGGTCACGAATTGCGGCAGCTTCTTCAGCACCCGGCGATATGGGCTGCGCGGGATCGTGTAGCGGTCGATCGCGTCGAGCCCGAAAGCGGCCTGCCGGTGGGTACCGATGATCGGGTCGACCTCCTTCTGAAGGCCCTGGAAGAAGGCATTGTTGCACCAGGCCGACTGCATGAATTCGAATTGCCGCACGATGGAGGCGTTGAAGCAGATGAACTGCAAACCCGTCTCGCCCGCATCTTCGTAGATCCGCGCGCGGCGCAGGATGCGGTGACGCATGGTGACGTCGAGGGAGACATCCGCGCTCTGGATATTCACGGCGCGGTTGTTGGACCGCCGCACATGGGAGCCGATGGGGCAATGTTTGCCGTCCCTGTCATCGGTGAAATCGAAGCTGTTATTGTCCTCGGGTGTGGCGTTGGGGGCCATGGCATCGCCGTTGATCCGGCGTCCGACCATCTTCTCGGCCAGCGCGATCGGGGTGTCCTCCCCCTCCCCCGTGGCGGCGTCGTTGCAGTAGTTCCAGAACGCGTCAGTGTCCTGTTTCAGGGTCCGGAGCACAAGGTAGGAGCCGTCCTTGCCGAAATCCCGCCGCTCGGACCATTCGGGATGGGGCGGCAGGATCCCAAGCGGGTCGAGCCCGGCGCTCGTGGCAGGGGTTTCGGGCAGTGCGCCGGTCGAGTCCGCATAGCCGAGGATCAATTCGCCCGGCGGGACGATGGACACCCGCGCCTCGTCCGGGCGCTCGGTCCTGAGCTTTTTCGCGCGCGGGGTGCCGTCAAGCACGGGCTGCGAGATCCCGTCCTTGAACCCGAAGGGCTCGTGCTGGGTATGCTCCAGCCGCCCGAAGGTGACATGGGTGCACTCGGCCCCGTTATTGGCACTCAGGCAATCGCGCAGACGGGTTTCGGCCACCTCCCGCGAGGGCGCGAAGGACATCAGCACCCCGTGGATATCGTCATGGCAGCCCCAGTCCCAGGTCTGCGGCGCATTCACCTCCACATCGCCGAGGATCCGGCTGCGTTCCGGCGCGACCATGCCGCCGGTGAAGGAATGGTCGTAGCTCTCGCCCATGAACCCGTCCTGCAACAGGGCCTTGAGCCCGGCGGCAGTGAAAGCGATGTTCATGCGGTTGACAACGCCCGCGTCGGGCTGTCGCTCGGCGGCGGAAGTGATGCCGTCCGCCTTCAGCAGCTTTGACAGCCAGTCCTGGAAGGCCAGACGATCCGTGACACGGAACATGCCGTAGGCGGTATGGTCGAGCTTGACGTAGCCACGAAAGAAGATGCCCTGGATGTTCGGGCTGTTGCTGAGATCGGGATAGGTCATGGTCAGACGAGCTCCAGCCAGGATGTGTCGGCGCTGCCCTTGCGGGCCTCTTTCAGGGCTGCGCGCAGGGCGCGATTGCGGGCGATATTGGTGACGCTCAGCTCGGGATAGGCGTTGTACCACATCAGCGTGGGATACATGGATCGGCGCGCGAAGTTGATGAATTGCGGCCCCTTGGACGCGCCACCCCAGATCATCGCCCAGGTCTTCGGAAACCACCGGGAATGGGCCCAGGCGAGGTTCAGCCCGTTCGACGCCTTGAGCGTGAAGTCATCGAGATAGCTGCGCCAGGAGCCGTCATAATTGCTGACGAAGATCAGGCGCCGGTTGTTGTTGGCGAAGGCCCAGTGTGCGAAATGGATCGTGTTGATTTCCCCCAGGAAGCTCTTGTTGAACACCAGCGCCACGAGGGCCCGCAGCATGCCGAAGGCCGCGTGCTTGGCCAGGAACCGTCCGGCATCGGTATGGACATGCACGACGCTGAGCATGTGGTTGGTGGGCACGAAATCCTCGCCGATCTCCAGCGACCGGCGCAGATCCGGGTCCGGGCGCGCGCGATCGGTACGCGCCGCGCGTTCAGGGATCAGGTTCCACAGGGCCAGTCCGAGAAACGCCACGCCATTGCCCAGCAGCGCCAGGCCCATCTTCAGCTTGTCGCCCGTGGGCAGATCGACGCCCGGGTCTTCAAGGCTGTGCCAGCGCCCGTGGGTGCTGGCATCGGCATCGAGCGCTGCGAGCACGGCCGCCTGCGCTTGCGCCGCGGACATCGGCACGCCGCCCTCGCCGAGGACGCGATCCGCAACGTCGTGGACCGCGGCATCCAGCCGGATCTGGTCCCGGGTCATGTTGACGGCCGAGATGAACCCGGCCACCGGGCGGTGCACCCGGCTGTGCAGGTAGTTGTGCAACCCATCGAGGCTGGTCCCGTCGAACCCCTCGCAATGACCGTAAAGCGTGCGCAGGAAGAGGCCCGCGTCGCGCCTCTCGGCCGTGTGGATCAGCACGCGCAGGTAGTCCCCGATCCCACCATCCACGTTATGCTCGCACAGCAGCGACCAGCCATCCTCCGGGTCGTCATAGAGACAGACCGAAGCATAGTGCAGGCTGGCGATGTCCTGGAAGCCGAACGGGTCGGCATCGGCGCCGGGATAGACGAAGTTCCGGCCCCTGAGCATTTCTACAATCTCGGCCTGATGGCCGGGCCGAACGCGGGCCACCACGGTAAACTTGTTGTGCATCAATGGTTTTCCTCAAAATCTTCGTGTCGTATGCCGGGGTGCGGTCAGGTCGCCTGCCGACGCGTTTGGAAAAACGGATATCGTCAAATACCGAAAGCGTAAGCCGGATCGGGCGATCCGGCAATGGTCTTGCTTCCGCGCGCCTGCCGGGCCACCGGGTCAGGCAGGCACGAGGCTGACCGCCTGCCGAACCTCCAGAAAGGACCAGAGCGCGCGGGTCACGCGGTTGGACCGCTCGGCGTTCCGGTAGATCAGGATCTCGAGGGGGATGTCCCAATCCGGCGGGCCGGTACGCACCAGCAGACCACCGGCCAAGTCCGGTGCGACGAGGCTATGGGGCAGCCAGGCCACCCCGTCGCCCGCCCGCGCCCGGATCCGCAAGGCCCCCGCCATGGAATTCTCGTAGACCGTGCGAAACCGGCTGCGCAGGCCGTGAGCGGCAAAGAGCGGCTCCAGATGCATCCCGATCGGCGCGGCATCCCCGAACCGCAGGAAGGGCATCCGCACCCCGGCGGCGGCGCAATCGTAGATCGGCGCGCCCGCCCCGTCGGGCTTGCAGACCGGGATCAGGTCATCCGACCCGATCCGCACGCCCGGCTGCCCGGCCTGGGGGCGGATTTCGGCGCTGGCGTAGGCGATGACGAAATCCACGGCGCCCTGTTTGAGGTCATTCAGGCAGTTGGGCAGATCATCCGCCCGCAGGCGCGACAAGATGGGCCCGTAAGCCTCTTCCAGCGCCTGCAACCAGGCCGGATAGAAGCGCCAGCCGATGGAATGCTGGGTGGCGAAGGTCACCACGTATTTGTCCGGCAGGGATTGTGCCTCCCGGATCTGGCTGCGCTCCTGCTCGATCCGGGCCAGCGCCTGCATCCCCGCCTCCAGCATCTGGGTTCCTGCCTCGGTCAGCACCACCGGCTGACGCGAGCGATCGACCAGAACCGCGCCCACCCATTTCTCAAGGGACTTGATCCGGCGGCTGAAGGCCGGTTGGCTGAGATTGACCAGCGCCGCGGCCTGGGAGAAATTTCCGGTTTGCCGCAGCCGGTCGAGATCGCGAAAGAGCGTGATGTCCATGGCTGCAACATAATGCAAATTTTGCATAATGTCATTTCAACATGGCATTGGACCGAGATTTTGATCTGCCGCACACTTTCCCTCGAACATGAGGGGGAGACATCCATGAGCAGTACAGAGACGCTGGACCGCCAGCACGCGCAGATCGACCTGGACCGCTTTCCGCGGACACCGCTCTGCCACCAGCCGACCCCGATCGAGGCAATGCCACGGCTGAGTGCGGCGCTGGGCGGCCCGTCGCTGTTCGTGAAGCGCGACGATTGTACCGGGCTCGCCATGGGCGGCAACAAGACGCGCAAGCTCGAATTTCTGGTCGGCGAAGCCATGGAGGAAAAAGCCGACATGCTGGTCACCCAAGGCGCGGTGCAATCTAACCACGTGCGGCAGACCGCGGCCGCCGCTTGCAAGCTGGGCATGAAATGCCACGTTCTGCTTGAGCGGCGTGTGCCCGGGCGCGATGCCTCTTACGAGAGCACCGGCAACGTGCTGCTGGACAACCTCTTCGGCGCCACGCACGAGTTTCGTCCCGCCGGGCTGGACATGAATGCCGAGGCCCGCACCGTGACAGAGCGGTTGCAGGCCGAGGGGCATCGGCCCTATTTCATTCCCGGCGGGGGCTCGAACCCCACCGGCGCGCTGGGCTACGTGGCCTGCGCCCGCGAGATCGCCGAGCACAGCCGCGCGACCGGGCAGAGCTTCGACTGGCTGGTGATGAGCACTGGCAGTACCGGCACCCATGCGGGGCTTGTGGCAGGGTTTCATGCCATGGGCCACGAGTTGCCCGTCATGGGCGTCAGCGTGCGCCAACCGCGGGAGCGGCAGATGCAGGCGGTCCATGCCCTGACCCAGGCCACGCTGGAAAAACTGGGCCATGACGGCGTGCCGCTGAAAAAGATCATCGTCGATGACGGCTATGTCGGTGAAGGCTACGGCATCCCTGCCCCGTCCACTTTGGAGGCGATCCGCCTCACCGCGCGGCAGGAGGGCCTTCTGCTCGACCCGGTCTATTCGGCCAAGGGGATGGCGGGCCTGATCGGCATGGTGCGCAGCGGCTTTTTCAAGCCATCCGACAGCGTGCTGTTCCTGCACACCGGCGGGGCCTCGGCCCTGTTTGCCTACGAGGACCAGATCACGGCCCTCGCCGACTGACCAAAAGACATAACGCCGAAAAACGGCACCACCAACAGAGGAGCAATTCACATGAAAACAACGTTGAAATCCTTCGGACTGGCCACCGCGGTCAGCGTGCTGGCCCT
Source organism: Dinoroseobacter sp. PD6 (assembly GCF_028807315.1). Lineage (NCBI taxonomy): Bacteria > Pseudomonadati > Pseudomonadota > Alphaproteobacteria > Rhodobacterales > Roseobacteraceae > Dinoroseobacter > Dinoroseobacter sp. PD6. The sequence goes on from NZ_JARAMN010000001.1 coordinate 671,549, forward strand.
GCCGGCGCTGGCCTCGGAGAAGGTGAGCATCGGCGTGCCGTCCTGGACCGGCGCGCAGGCCATCGCCCATGTGCTGGGCGAGGTCGTCACCTCGCGCATCGGCGGCGAGGTCGAGTACGTGCCCGGCAACAACGCCACGATCTTTCAGGCGATGGACCAGGGCCGCGGCGATATCGACGTCCACCCGGATGTCTGGCTGCCCAACCAAGAGAGCTTCACCAACAAGTATGTGGACGAGGCCGGCACCGTCACCCTGTCGTCGAACCCCTACCAGGGCAACCAGGGCTTCTGCGTGACCCAGGATTTCGCCGCCGCCCATGACATTACCGACATCGCCGATCTGGGTCGGCCGGACGTGGCCGCCCTGATGGACAGCGACGGCAACGGGCGCGGCGAGATGTGGATCGGCGCGCCCGGTTGGGCCTCGGCCAATGTCAACGAGGTCAAGGTCCGCGACTACGGCCTGCTGGACTTCATCGAGCCGATCCGCGCCGAGGAGGCCGTGAAAACCGCGCGCATCAAGGACTCCATTGCCAAGGGCGAGGGCTATGCGTTCTATTGCTACGAGCCCCACGCGGTGTGGTTCATGTTCGATGTCACGATGTTGACCGAGCCGACCTTCGACCCGGCGAAATACGTGATGGTGCAGCCCTCCGATGACGCGGACTGGTACGAGAAGTCCATGGTCGCGACCAAGGACGCCCTGAAGGACGTGCAGATCGCCTGGTCGAACTCCCTCGTGGATCGCTCGCCCGCCATTGCGGAGTTCTTCGCCAATTTCCAGCTGAATGCCGAGGATGTCAGCCAGCTTGCCTACCAGATCAGTGCCCAGGGCCGTGATCCGGCAGAGGTCGCGGCGGAATGGGTGAACGCCAACTCCGACCGCGTCGATGGCTGGCTCGGCCTCTGATCCTTTCGCTTCCCATGGGCGGCACCGGACCCCGGTGCCGCCTCCTTCCACGCGCGACAGGGATGGATCCGACATGCACGGCGATACCGTCATCGAGATATCGAATGTCTGGAAGATTTTCGGCGCCAACGCCCAGGCAGCCCTTGCGGCGGTCCGCGACCGGGGGCTGAGCAAGGCCGAGATCCTGGCCGAATTCAACGCGGTCGTGGGCGTGGCCGATGTCAGCCTGTCGGTGCGGCGCGGCGAGATCTTTTGCATCATGGGGCTGTCGGGCAGCGGCAAGTCCACGCTGGTGCGCCATTTCAACCGCTTGCTGGAGCCGACCGCGGGCAGGATCGAGATCGAGGGGACCGATGTCATGGCGCTCGGCACCCAGGAGCTTCAACGCTTCCGCAACCGACAGATCGGCATGGTGTTCCAGAACTTCGCGCTGATGCCGCACCGTTCGGTGCTGGACAACGTGGCGATGCCACTGGAGATCCGGAAGGTCCCCAAGAACGAGCGCATGCGCCAGGCCGCCGCGATCCTCGACATCGTCGAGCTGGGCGCCTGGGGGGCGAAGTTCGCCCATGAACTGTCGGGCGGGATGCAGCAGCGGGTGGGGCTGGCCCGGGCGCTGGCGGCGAATCCGGACGTGTTGCTGATGGACGAGCCCTTCTCGGCACTCGATCCGCTGATCCGAAGGCAGTTGCAGGACGAATTCATCCGATTGTCGAAGATCCTCAAGAAAACCACGATATTCATCACCCATGACCTCGACGAAGCGGTGCGCATCGGCGACCGGATCGCCATCATGCGCGACGGCAAGGTGGTGCAGATGGGCACCGCCGAGGACATCGTGATGCACCCGGCCGATGACTACGTGGCCGATTTCGTGGCCGGGATCTCGCGGCTCAAGGTGGTTCATGCCCACGCGGTGATGCAGCCGCTGGAGGCCTATCTCGCCACTCACGGCCCGCTTCCGGCCGCCGTCCCCAAGGTCGACGAGGGCGAAACCCTGAGCAACCTGATCACGCTCGCCATCGATGACGAGAACCCGATCCTGGTGCAGGACGCGGGTCGGGACGTCGGTATCATCACCCGTGCGGACCTGTTGCGCACGGTCATCGAGGGAACGGAAGTCTCATGAAAGACAGCGACATCAATCCGCTCGAAGACACCGAAAGCGCCGCGGCCCTCGCCTATGCCGCCGACCGGCGCGCCAATATCGCGACCTTCGTGCGCACCAACCCGGATTACTACGCGGCGATGTTCGACAAGATCGGCGCGTCGTCAAAATTCGTGCCCACGATCAATCTCATGGCGGGGCTGTTCGGGCCGGTCTGGTTCGGGGCGCGGGGATTGTGGAACTGGGCGCTGGCCTTCCTGATCCTGGAGACGCTCGCGCTGGTACAGATCGCGCGGGGCCTGTTCGGGGATCTCGCGGCCGACGCGATGGCCCGCATCGCATCGATCGAGGGCACGCTGGAGCTGCGCCGCCAGCAGCTTGCCGCCGCCATCGAGAGCGGCTCGGACCGGGTGGATGCCTTTCGGCGCACGGTGGAGTCGCTGGAGGCCAATATCGGCGGCATCCGCGCCGAGGCCGAGGCCATGGCCGCCGAGGGCCCCACCATCGCGCTCACCGGGCTCGTCCTCCTGATCCTGGCCAAGATAGCCCAGGCGGTCATCGCCAACACCGCGCTGGAGGCCCGGTTTTCCGAATGGCTGAGCGACCGCAGCATCCGCTCCGGCATGCCGCCGCAGCATATCGTGTTGAGCGCCATCTTCATGGGGCTGATCGTGGCCACGGCCATGGTCCATTACAGCTTCCCGGGGCGGTTCGACATCCTCAGCACCTTCCCGACCGACCCGGATATCCGGCTTACCGGGATCGCCTGGGTGGAGGATTTCATCGCCTGGACCGTGCGCAACACCGAAGCCTTCTTCGACGCGCTGACCTTCGGCATCCGGACGCTTCTGGACGCGCTGGAGGTGATCCTGGTCCAGACCCCGTGGATCGTGATCGCCAGCCTGATCGTGCTTCTGACCTGGCTCACCGCGGGCCTGCGCACGGCGATCTATTCCAGTGCGTTTCTCGCCTATATGGGGCTTCTGGGCTTCTGGGAGGCGGCGATGACCACGCTGGCGCTCCTGGGCACGGCGGCGTGCCTGTCGATCGTGATCGGCATCCCGCTGGGCATGTTCGCCGCCCGCCGCCCGCGGTTCTATGCCTTCATCCAGCCGATCATGGATTTCATGCAGACCATGCCCGCCTTCGTCTTCATGGTGCCCGTGATCGCGTTTTTCGGCGTGGGCAAGCCCGCGGCGGTGATCGTGACGATGATCTTCGGGGGCACGCCCGTGGTACGCCTGACCGTGCTGGGCCTGCGCGGGGTGCCCGAGAGCGTCCGTGAGGCAGCGATCAGCTTCGGCGCGAACAAGTGGTACCTGCTGACCAAGGTCGACCTGCCATTGGCGGGCCCGTCGATCCGGGCCGGCATCAACCAGACGATCATGCTGTCGCTGGCGATGGTGGTCGTTGCCTCGCTGATCGGGGCCAAGGGTCTGGGCGAGGATGTGCTGGAGGCGCTGCAATACGCCAATGTGGGCCAAGGCATTCTCGCAGGCTTCTCGATCCTGTTCTGCGCGATGATCCTTGACCGGATCGTGCAGGGCGCGCGCAAGTGACCCCGCTGGTTCTCGTCCATGGGTTCATGGGCGGGTCCGCGCAATGGGCGTTGCAGGCGCCCCTCGGCGCAGGACGGGCGGTGATCGCGCTCGATCTGCCAGGCTTCGGGGCCAATGCGGACTTGTCGCCGATCGACGCGATCCCGGATTTCGCCGCCTGGACGCTGGCACGGCTCACCGCCCGCGGCGTGGACCGTTTCGACCTGTTGGGTCACTCCATGGGCGGCATGATCGTGCAGGAGATGGTGCGCCAGGCGCCGGATCGGGTGGGAAGGCTGATCCTCTACGGCACCGGCGCGCAAGGCGTGCTGCCCGGACGGTTCGAGCCGATCGAGACCTCGATGGCGCGCGCCCGTGCCGAAGGGGCGGCCGCCACGGCGAGCCGGATCTCCGCCACCTGGTTCCTGCACCGCGAAGACGCCGCGCACTATCCCGCCTGCGCCGCCATTGCCCGCAACGCAGGGCTGGAGGCGATCCTCGCCGGGCTGGCGGCCATGCGCGACTGGTCGGGCGAAGACCATCTGCCCCGGGTCGCGTGCGAGACCCTCGTGCTCTGGGGCGACAGGGACCGCACCTATGGCTGGAGCCAGATAGAGCAGCTCTGGCGGACCATTCCGAGCGCGCAGCTCGCCGTGGTCCCGGGCTGCGCCCACGCGGTCCACATGGAACGCCCCGAGATCTTCAATGCCCTCGTGGAGGGGTTTCTGGCACCGCTTGGCTTGTCGGGCGGGCCGCCGTCAGAAGCTCAGTCAAAGGCGAGCTTGTAGATCACGCCATCCTTCATGATCATGTCGAAGTTCTCCGAAGGGTCCGCCACAAGGTCGAGATCCTCCAGAGGATTGCCGTCCACCAGGATCATGTCCGCATAAGCCCCCGCCGCGATCACGCCGAGCGGGCCCAGCGGATAGGGTGTGAGATCGCCAGACATCTTCAGCAACTCGGCATTGTCGCAGGTCGCCATCTTCAGCGCCTCGAACGGGGTAAACCAGCGTTGCAGCTTGGCCAGTTGCGCACCTTGCGGAACAGTGTCTGGCAATTCGCGCGACCCCCTCAGCTTCCGGCAAGTTTCTCCGGCGCGTTGGCGACCACCCACCGCGCTGTGCAGATCGGATCGCTCACACCCCGGATCGAGGCAAGCGCCGCCTCGGTTGCCAGCGCGGCCTCAGCATGCTTGGCGCCCAAGAGACGCAGAAAACGGGCAAAGGCCGCTTGCGTCCGTCTGCCCACCACGATCAGGTCGAGCAATCGGCGTGCAACCTGATAATCGTCCGAACGCTCCGCCTGCGTTTGAGCTGAGCCGTTCCATACAATGCCTACACAGCCAAAAAAGAGCCCTGCAGACCCGCTCTGCGCGGCCGCAGACAGCGGCAAGAAGACCAGCGTCACACAAAAGACCATGCCTCTGACAGGCGCAAAACTGGCCAGAACAATATGCGCCCCCCCCCAAATTCTCGAAACACCCCGGAACTGTAAGCTGTCCATGCCCGAACCGTCCACCGGGACACGCCTTTGAAGACCCTGTCCCGGTTGTCGCATCGCGAAGTCTGGCGCTGCCTACATCCATAGAGACCGCCGCCCCAACCCGGAGCCTCCAAAAGCTGTTGCGCGCGAGTGTGGGTCTTGTCTTCGCACAATGCCGCAATCAGAGAATGGCTCTGGATCGGGGGTTTACCGTACTCGAAGAAAGCGGCGTAAAGCTGCGCGTTGGTGCCCAAAGGCAGTTGCACCAAAAGTCGGCGTGCATATGCACTTGCACGTCGCTTTGCGCTGCGCGGTCACTTACCGGCCAGAAGCGTGCCCAAACGCGGGGAAAACTCCTCGCGAATGCGCTGGGTATCCCGACCAAGCTCCGGGACCGAGCGGAATTGGGTGTCTTCGCCTTTGACAAGCGCGCCGGGCGCCAGCAGGTCGACCGAGTTGCCGGACACCTCTACCGTAACAACCCGGTTTTGCGGATGTGAAACCAGATCGTCAGGATCGCTCAGTCGGCCAAACGCGATATCGGCCTGCTGCATCATCTCGATCGCCCTGTCTCTCGGTACTCGTGCAAAGGCTTGCGCGACGGCTTCGTCCACGGCCTGCCGGTTTGCCACCCTTTCCGAATTGGTGCGCCAGCCTTCGCGGCTGGGCAACTCCGGATCCTTCAGAAGGGTTGCGCACAAGCGCGCCCATTCCCGCTCGTTCTGGATCGAGATCAGGATCTCTTTGCCGTCGGCGCACCGAAACACCCCGTAGGGCGCGATCGTGGGGTGTTTGAGACCCATGCGCGCGGGCTTCTTGCCGCCGTATTTGTACTGCAGATACGGAACGTTCATCCAGTCGGACATGGCATGAAACAACGACACCTCGATCTCGCGCCCCTGCCCCGTCCGGGCACGCGCGATCAGCCCCTGAAGGATCGCCTGGTACGCGGTCATACCCGCAGCGATGTCGCAGACCGACACGCCCACGCGCGCAGGCCCATGCTCGGTTCCGTTGATCGACGACAGGCCCGTCTCGGCCTGGATCAGCAGGTCATAGGCCTTTTGATCCTTCGCCGATCCCTCGGTGCCGTAACCGGAGATTGAACAGACGATCAGCCCGGGGTTGTCCGAACGGATGGTTTCGATCGGCAAGCCCAATCGGTCGAAGGCGCCCGGCGCGAGGTTCTGAATGAACACGTCCGCAGATCGCAGCATATTGCGCAGAATATCGAGGTCTGCCGTCTCTTTCAGGTCGAGACAGACCGATTCCTTGCCGCGGTTGATCCATATGAAATAGGCACTCTCACCGTGGACGAGCTGATCGTATGTGCGTGCGAAATCGCCTTCGGGCCGCTCGACCTTGATCACGCGCGCGCCGGCATCCGCCAGCTTGCACGAGGCATAGGGTGCCGCCACAGCATGCTCCACCGACACAACCAGCAGTCCCTCCAGATCGGACATCTTCTTTCCTCTCAGGCTTTTGCAATCGCGAGCTTAAGCCGTGGGACGGCGTTGACCATCCACGGGAACTCTTGATGCGCTATAGGATCAAGCTATCGTAACTTCGTGTGGTACAGGTGGGGAACGCAGCATGGAATTCAAACAGCTCGAGTATTTCCTGGCCATTGCGCGCTGCGGGTCTCTCGCCTCGGCCGCGGAGGTTATAGGTATCGCCCAACCCTCGCTTTCGGTTCAGTTGAAGAACCTCGAGCAGCGTCTGGGCGCACAGCTCTTCGTCCGCTCGCCGCGTGGTGTCATGCTGACGGATGCGGGCACAGTCCTGCTGAGCCATGCCGAGGGTTTGTTGCGGTCGGTGAGGGATGCAAAACTGGCCGTGAGGCAAGCGGGCGAGGACGCATCGGGCCGGGTGGTGTTCGGCTTTCCGTCGTCGGTCTCCATGGTCCTATCCGTGCCCCTCGCCGAGACGATCCGGCATGAACACCCCAAGATCCGCCTGCGCGCCGTGGACGCCATGAGCGGCTTCATCAAGGAATGGCTCGAAGAGCAGACCGTTGATCTGGCAATCCTCTACGAGACCAGTGGTTTGAAAAACGTCGAAGTCACGATGCTGCTCGAAGAAAACCTGCATTTCTATGCACCCCGGGACCTCTGGCCGCTGAAGACGCCGCCGGGCACGCCGGTCGCGATAAAGGATCTGTCCGGCGTCGAACTGGTGCTGCCGTCGAAATCCCACGGGCTGCGGATGCTGATCAACCACTCGACCAAGGGCGCAATCCGCGATTTAAACGTGGTTGTGGAGATGGATTCCCTCACGCAGATCAAATCGCTGGTTGCGCGCGGCAGCGCGTCGACTATCCTGGCGCCTGCCGCGGCTAGCGATTTTGAGGCCCGCGGCGAACTCGCGTCATCGAAGATCATCGATCCCGTGATCAGTCGACCCGTGTATCTTGTCCGAAATCCGGAAAAGCCCCGCACCCGGGCCTCGTCAGAGGTTGAGAAGGCGACCATCGCTGTGGTGAAGGATCTGGTCTTGCGCGGGCAGTGGCGCGGAAAGCTCGTGGAAGAGACTCAAAGCGTCACGGTATAGGTGTTTCCTATACGGGCCATGTTGCCATCGGAATTGCCGATACCGGGTGCCGGGCCCTATCCTCGGCCTCGCAATCAGCGAAACTGGGCGGACGCAGCATGAACACGCAGGCCGAAGTGAAAAGGTCTTTCCCCTGTATCATCGGCTGCGCAGCCGAGTTCGCAGACCATCGTCCTCGCATCGACGTGACAAACCCTGCGACGGGCGAGAAGATCGCCCAGATCCCGGCATGCGGCCCCGACGAGGTCGACCGGGCGGTGACCGCAGCCCGTAGAGCCTTCGAGGATGGGGAATGGTCCAGGCTCACGGCCGTTGACCGGGGCCGCCTGCTGCACAAGCTGGGCGAAGCCATCACCGCCCATGGGCAGGAGCTTGCCGAATGGGAGGCGAAGGATACCGGGAAGCCTCTGGCACAGGCCCGGGCCGATATGGTCGCCGCAGCCCGCTATTTCGAGTATTACGGCGCCGCGGCGGACAAGGTGCATGGCGAGACCATCCCGTTCCTGTCGGGCTATCAAGTTCAGACGATCTTCGAACCCTACGGGGTCACGGGGCATATCATTCCTTGGAACTATCCCGCGCAGATGTTCGGACGCTCCTGCGCACCTGCACTGGCCATGGGCAACGCGGTGGTTCTCAAACCGGCCGAAGATGCTTGCCTGACGCCCCTGCGCATCGCCGAACTGGCGCTGGAGGTCGGGTTTCCGGGGGGCGCGATCAATGTCGTCACCGGATATGGCCAGGAGGCGGGGGCGGCGCTCACCACCCACCGCGACGTGGATTTCCTGTCGTTCACCGGCTCGCCCGAGGTCGGCGTCATGATCCAGACCGCCGCGGCGCGGAATCATATCGGCTGCACTCTGGAACTTGGCGGCAAGTCGCCGCAGATCGTCTTTGCAGATGCCGATCTCGACGCGGCTATCCCGGTTTTGCTGAACGGGATCGTGCAAAATGGCGGGCAGACATGCTCCGCCGGGTCGCGCGCGCTGATCCAGCGCGATATTTTTGATGCGGTGCTGGCCAGGCTGAAGGCCGGGTTCGAAGCGCTGACCGCCGCACCCTGGCAGGAGAACGGCAATCTCGGCCCCTTGATCTCGCACAAACAGAAACGTCGCGTCGAAGGCTTCATCGCCGAGGGCGGTGGTGCGGACGCGCCTCTGGTCGCCCGGGGCAGGATCGCCGCTAGCGCCTCCGAGGCGGGCAGCTTCGTGGCCCCAGCCCTGTTTGGCCCCGTGATCGAGGGCCATGTGCTGGCCCGAGAAGAGGTCTTCGGCCCGGTCCTGTCCTGCATTCCGTTCACCGACGAGGCAGACGCGATCCGCATTGCCAACGCCACCGACTACGGTCTGGTCGCAAGTGTCTGGAGCGCGGATGGCGGTCGCCAGATGCGGCTCGCCAAACGTCTGCGCGTCGGACAGGTCTTTCTCAATTGCTACGGCGCGGGCGGCGGGATCGAGTTGCCGTTTGGCGGCATGCGCAAGTCCGGCCATGGCCGAGAAAAGGGCTTCGCAGCGCTGCACGAGTTCTCACAGATCAAGACAGTGGTACAGAATCATGGCTGAGGGACGGGCCTTTCAATGACGGAAACGAACACTTCGAGACGCCTGTCGGGCAAAACCGCGATCGTGACGGGTGCCGCCTCCGGGTTCGGTCGCGAGATTGCCCGCCGGTTCGTGCGTGAAGGCGCCCGGGTGGCGATCGTGGACCTGAACGGCGAAGGCGCAAAGGCCGTCGCCGACGCGTTGCAGCAGAATGCCATCGCGGTCACCTGCGATGTCTCCAAGGGCGCGGATGTTTCGCGGGCCGTCCAAGAAACGATCGACGCTTTCGGGCGCGTGGATATCGCCATCAACAACGCAGGCTGGAGCCACCGGAATCAGCCCGCGCTGGATGTGGATTTCGAGACTTTCAAACGCGTTTATGAAGTCAATGTGGACAGCATCTTTCATGCCACCCATGCTCTGGTGCCCCATTGGCGTGACATCGGGGGCGGCGTGATGATCAATGTGGGCTCCACCGCGGGTATCCGACCGCGCCCGGGTCTGAGTTGGTACAATAGCTCGAAGGGGGCCGTGAACATGATGACCAAGACACTCGCCGTGGAACTGGCCCCCGACCGGGTAAGGGTCTGCGGTCTGGCCCCGGTCATGGGCGCGACGCCCTTGCTCGAGACCTTCATGGGAATGCCGGACACGCCGGAGAACCGCGCGAAGTTCCTCGGCACCATTCCGTTGGGGCGCCTGTGCGAGCCAGAAGACATGGCCAATGCGGCGCTCTACCTGGCCTCTGACGAAGCGAATTTCATCACCGGCGTCATCCTGGAGGTCGATGGCGGGCGGACGGTCTGACACACGCGCCGCGCGCGCGAGGCATATCGCGGTCACGCGATCAAAAACCCCGGGCGCACTCCGGGATCTAGGGAGGACAACATGGGATATTTTCGATCCGCAGGACATGGCGCACTGGAGCGCGCTGTCTTTGACTACCGCCAGGGCGCCATGAGCCGACGCGATTTCCTGCGCCGTGCAATGGCGCTGGGGGCGACCGCCGGCATGGCCGGTGCGCTCGCGACAGCCTGGTCCGGCACGGCAATCGCGCAGTCTTCGACCACCGCGCCGCAGCCCGACGGGGAATACGACTTCATCGTGATCGGCACGGGCTCCGCCGGGGCCGCTTGCGTGTATCAACTGGCTCAGACAGGCGCGCGGATCCTCGTGCTCGAAGCCGGGCGCAACGACGACCTCGAAGAGGTCCATGACAGCCGCCTGTGGGCTGCGTCCCTTGGCACCGACGCCACGAAATGGTTCGAAACCCTGCCCTCCAGCCATACGGATGGACGCAATCACATGTGGCCGCGCGGCAATGTGTTGGGCGGGACATCTGCCTTGAACGCGATGGTCTATGCGCGCGGGCACAGGACCGATTTCGACGTCTGGGAGACGATGGGTGCCACCGGTTGGAGCTATGAAGACGTACTACCGCATTTCATGGCGATGGAAAGCTATGAGCCCGGGGGCGAGAACCGCGGCACCAGCGGCCCGATCTTTGTCAGCCAACCCCAGGACCCACACCGCCACGAAGGGGCCGTCGCGTTCATGGATGCCGCGGCGGGGCTGGGATACAAAGAAACGCCGTCCTTCAACTCCGATCGGATGTCCGGTCAGGCCTGGATCGATTTCAACATCAAGGACCAGCGGCGTCAGTCGTCTGCAGTCGCATTCCTGCGCCCGGCAATCGAGAACGGCAACATCACGCTGCTGACCGATGCCCCGGTCCAGAAGCTGACCCTGGAGGGCACGAAATGCACCGGGGTCACCTACCTGCACAACGGCGCGCCCGTCAGCGTCCGGGCGGCGAACGAGGTGATCCTCTCGGCCGGGGCCATCGACAGCCCCAGGCTGCTGATGCTGTCGGGGATCGGCATCGCGTCCGACCTCAGGCAGGTCGGGATCGACGCCGTCGTCGACTTGCCGGTCGGCGTCGGGCTCCAGGACCACATTCTCGGCGCAGGTGTGAACTACGAAGCCAAGGGCCCCGTGCCGGTCAGCCATTACAACCACTCCGAAGTCTACATGTGGGAACGATCGGATCCGGGCCTGCGGTCACCCGACATGATCGCGCTCTATGTTTCGGTGCCCTTCGCCTCTACCGGTCACAAGCTGGATTACGAGCACGGCTACTGCATTCTCTCGGGCGTCGCGACGCCGCAATCGCGCGGCTACGTCAAGCTGGCGTCTGACGACATCGCGGATGCCCCGATCATCGAGACCAATTACCTGGCCGAGGAACAGGATTGGAAGTCCTACCGTGCCGCGACCGAGCTGTGCCGCGAGTTGGGCGCCTCGGACGCTTATGCCGAGTTCCGCAAGCGCGAGAGCCTGCCGCAGAAGGACGGGGAGCTGACGGATGCCGAATGGCGCGACTTCCTCTCCGCGTCGGTCAACACCTATTTCCACCCCACATCCACATGCCAGATCGGCAAGGTGGTGGAGCCGGATCTGCGCGTGAAAGGCATTGAGGGCCTGCGAGTTGCGGATGCGTCCGTCATGCCGCAGATCACCACCTCCAACACCAACGCGCCGACCATGATGATCGGTTGGCGCGCGGGTGACATGATCTCCAAAGCAACCTAGACAGACCACTCGAACGCCACCACTCCTGACCCCGTCCGCGCCTGCGGGCGGGGTTTTTCGTTGCAACGGCCGAAGGAACACTGCGCGGCGGCGCTACACCCAATCGAGGATCAGGCCATCGCGGCGCTCGATATGGACGGACGGACGCTCGGCAAGGGGTGCGGGGCTGTGCGCAGCCTGGGCCCCGGCGATGCGCGCGAGATCCTCGATCTCTACCGGCTTCAGTCCCGCCCGCGTCAAACGGGCGACCAGGTCCGCACGGGCCGGGTTGATGGCAAAACCGGCTTCGGTAACCACCACATCCACATCCACGCCCGGCGTCGAAACGCAGCGCACGGCGGGGACGATCTTGGCAAACCCGCCGCCCGTCAACGACGTCAAGACGATGCTCAGATCCGCCCCCCGGGCCGCATCGGGATGCCCGCCCGGCCCACCGAGGATCCGGCCATCCGTGCCGCTGACCACATTTACGTTGAAGCCGAAATCCACCTCGACCGCGCCCAGCAGCATGACCGACAAGTCGTCCACGCAGGGGTTCGGGTGCAGCGGGCTGGCATATTCGGCGGCTGTCATCATCTGGTGATCGGGGTTCTCGATCGCCGAGCGTACGGCTTCGAGGTCGAAACACTGCACATCCCGGATCGCGCGAAAGACACCGGCCCTCAGAAGCTCCACATGGGCCGACGTGATCCCGCCCGACATGAAGGCGCCGCGCATGCCCTGCGCTGCCAACAAGGATCCCACATGCGGCACCGCGGCGAGGGAATAGCCCCCCGCCCCGCTTTGAAGGGCGAACTCTTCGGTCAGCAGCCCCGCCGCCGCGATGATGTCCGAACTCCGCTCTGCGATGCCGCGCGACAACGGCGTCTCGCTCGGCACGGTCGACCCGGACCGGATGCGGTTGGCGTCTCCGGGGCGCTCGAACGGCACGACGAGATCCACAAACCGGGCGGGAATATCCACGCGGGGCAGCGCGGCGTCGGTCACGTCGTGGGCCATGCCCACCGTGGCCTTTGCATACTGCGCATCGACCGCCGGGTAGCCAAGCGGTCCGCAAGCCAGGGCGCCTGCCCGCCCCGTCAGGTTCCCCCTGCGGTCTGCCAGGGACGCGCCGACAAAGGCGACATCGATCTTCAACTGGCCCGATGAGATGGCCCGCGCGCGCCCCCCATGGCTCTGCAGCAGGACCGTGACACGTCCGGGATGCGCCGTTATCCAATCGGCTACGGGACCCCGCATGTAGTCGGTCACGATGCTTGTGATCGTGCCATCTTCGAGCAACGGAACCAGGCTGGAATGGGTCGGAAAGATCGAACTCGGGCAGATCGTGAGCCCCTTCAACCCGCGTTCCCGCGCAAGTCGCATCACCTCGACAACCACCCGGTCGCCGTCGCGGTAGTGATGGTGAAAGGACAGGGTCCGGCCATCCGCAATCCCGAGCTCGTCGAACACGACCTCCAGACCCGGGCGCAGTTTCCGACCGTCCCCGGCGTCGGCGCGCGGCGGCAACACGGACAGGGCCGGTGCCGGGTTGCCGACCGGCAGGAGCAAGCCGAGCGGCGTCGTCACCGGGGCGGCCCCGGCGGGCCATCGCGCCGTGTCTAGGATTGAGCCTTGTGGTGTCACGCTCACGCCTCTCATCGCTCCGGCGTCACGCCGGAGCGCTCTGCTGGGCACCTCTCCAAGCCGCAGGTCCGGTCTGGTGGATTGCCGCCCCTTGCGTCGTGACCGCCACCATGACTGGCATGTCCTCGACCGTGAACTCCCGGATCGCCTCCATGCCCAAATCCTCGAACGCCAGCACCTTCGAGGACCGGATCGCCTTTGCCACCAGGACCGCGGCGCCACCTACCGCGATCAGGTAGGCGGCCTTGTGGCGCGCTATGTCCCGGACGGTCTCCGCGCCCCGCTCGGCCTTGCCGATCATGGCAAACAGACCCTGGCCCAGCATGTCGCGGGTGAACGGATCCATGCGTGTGGCGGTAGTGGGACCGGCGGGTCCGACCGCCTCCCCATCCACCGGGTCCACCGGCCCGACATAATAGATCACCCGTCCCCGCAACGACACCGGCAACTCTTCTCCACGCGCCAGCATGTCGGCCATGCGCTTGTGGGCCGCGTCGCGCCCGGTCAGGATCCGGCCCGACAGCAGCAGCGTCTCGCCCGGGGCCCATCCGGCCATCTCCTCACGCGTGAGCCTGTCCACGTTCACCCGGCGCAGACCCGCCATTTCCGACCCCTCGATCCGCGGCCAGGCCGCCAGATCGGGCGCATCGAGATAGGCCGGACCGCTGCCATCCATCACGACCTTCGCATGTCGGTTCGCGGCGCATTGCGGCACCAGCGCCACAGGCTTGGACGCGGCATGCGTGGGCGCGGTGGCCAGTTTCACATCGACCACCGTGGTCAAGCCGCCAAGACCCTGTGCCCCGATCCCGAGCGCGTTTATGCGGTGGTAGAGCCGCACGCGCATCTCCTCGAGCGGTGTGGACGCGCCGCGGGCCAGCAGGTCGGACATGTCGATTTCCTCCATGACCGCGCGCTTGGCGATCAGCATAGCCTGCTCCGCGCTGCCCCCGACGCCGACGCCCACGAGGCCGGGCGGACACCACCCGGCCCCCAGCCCTTCGATCGTCGAGACAACCCAGTCTTCAACCGAGGCCGCCGGGTTGAGCATCGTGTAGCGCGCCTTGTTCTCGGACCCACCGCCCTTGGCCGCAATCAAGAGCTCCAACTTATTGCCCCGCGTGAGCTCCACATGGGTGACGGCGGGGGTGTTGTCGCCGGTGTTTCTGCGCTCTAAAAGCGGGTCTGCCACCATCGAGGCCCGCAAGGGATTGCCCGCATCCAGGTAGGCCAGGCGCACGCCCTCGTTGACCAACTCGTACAAGGTCCGGTCCCCGGCGATCATCGCCGATTGTCCCAACCGCGCAAAGACCGTCACCATGCCCGTGTCCTGGCAAATCGGCCGTCGCCCCAGTGCAGCCAGGCGCGAACTTTCCAGGATCTGCCCCATCGCCGCCTTCGCGGCGGGGCTCTGCTCACGGGCATAGGCGCTGGCCAGATGCGCCAGGTAGTCGGGGGCATGATAAACGGCGATGTATTGCAGCGCCGCGCGTACGGTTTCGACGATGTCATCGGGTTTCAGAACTGTGGCTTGCGTCATCATGGTCCCTGGCGGCTCACAGGCGGCCCGAACGGGCGGGCCGCCTAGCCGTGTCTTGCACTACTTCCTGAACATATAGGTCTTGGTGTTGGTGAACTCCTTCAAACCTTCCTGCCCGTTCTCTACCCCCATGCCCGACTGCTTGTGTCCACCGAAGGGGATATCGATTCCGTGAATGTGGATCTCGTTCACCCAGACAGTGCCCGCCTCCAGTCTGTTTGCAACCCCGATCGCCGTGTCGCGATCCGGCCCCCAGACCGACGCGGCAAGACCGAATTCCGTGTCATTTGCATCGCGCACGACCTCGTCCAGGTCCGACCACTTGATGATCGGCAGGATCGGGCCAAACGGTTCTTCGCGCACGACACGGCTGTCTTTCGGGGGATTGTCCACAATGGTGATCGGCACGAAATTCCCCGGACCATCGGGGATCTCACCCCCCAGCGGCACCGACAGACCCTGCGCCTTCACATCGGCGAACAGATCCTTGAGCTTGCCGTATTGCATCTTGTTCTGGATCGGGCCGAGATCAGTGTTGGGGTCCATGCCGTTGCCGACGGTCTTTTCCGCCGCATGGGCGACGAAATCCCGCAGGAAATCGTCATAGAGGCTCTCGTGGACATAGAGGCGCTTGACCGCGATGCACCACTGACCGGAGTTGCCATAGGCCGCGTCGAACAGCGTGGGGATCAGCGGCTTGTAGTCCGTGCCGGGCAAAAGGATCGCCGGATCGTTGCCGCCAAGCTCCAGCGTGATCCGCTTGAGGTTGCACGACGAAGACGCCATGACCTTCCGGCCCGTCGCCGTCGACCCGGTGAACGAAATTTTCGCGATATCGGGATGCTCGGTCAACCAGGCCCCCTGTTCGTTGCCCCCCGCCACGACGTTGAGTACCCCCGCCGGGAACACCTGCTGCGCGATCTCGCCAAAGCGCAGCGTGCAGAGGGGAGTGTAGGGCGAGGGTTTCATCACCATCGTGTTGCCGGTGACGAGACACGGCGCGATCTTCCACAGGCCCAGCAGCACGGGAAAATTCCACGGCGTGATCGCGCCCACCACGCCCAGGGGCGTGTGCGCAACCTTCACCGTATGCTCGGGCGTGTCCTCGATAACCTCGTCTTCGAGCCGCCGCTTGGCGACTTCGCGGACCCAAAAGATGGCGTACTCGACCTCCGTGGTCGCCATCGAATGGCGCGGCTTGCCCTGCTCGGTCGTCAGCAGCGTGATCAACTCCTGCTTGTGCGCGTCCAGAGCGTCCGCATAGGCCGCGATATAAGCCCCGCGTTCGTCCTGGCTCAGCGCGGCCCAGCCCGGTTGCGCAGCCTTTGCCGCGGCGATGGCCTGCTCCACCTGATCCCGTGACGCGTTGGGGGCGTGTGCCACCACCTCGTCGGTGGCCGGGTTGAACACCTCGAAGCTCCCGGCACTGTCGACCAGCGCCCCGTTGATGGCGTGCCGGTAAGGCCCCGTGAAATCCACCCGAACGTCCTGTGCGAAACCTGTTTGTACGTTCATGCCGTGTCTCCCTTTGGTCTAGATTTGATAGCGGATGTGTGGTGCGCGGGCATAAAGCGCCACCATCGGCAGGATCAGCAGCCCGAAAACCGTCTGTTGCGCGGCGTAGTCCAAGCCCATGCCGACGAGGAAAGAGGTCAAGACCTGCAAGACCAACACACCGATCACCGTGGCGCCGTAACCGCCCGTCCCGCCCAGCAGGGAGGTGCCCCCCACCACGACCGCGGCGACGGTGGTGAACAGATACGGGTCGCCCACGCCCACGAAACCGCCCCCCGAAAACCCCAGCAGCAGGCACCCCGTGGCCGCCGCCGTCAGGCCCGAAATCGTGTACGTCGACACCCAGACCCGGAACTCAGAGATGCGCAGCCGGGCCGCCGCCGTCCTATTGCCGCCGATGGCATAGATCGCGCGGCCCGCACGGGTCCGGTTGATCCAGAAGATCAGGCTTGCCGCAATCGCGGCCCAGATCAGGATGACCGGCGGCAGTTTCAGCCCGAAGGTCGTCCCGCTGATCGAGGCGATGTTTGAAAACCACCCGGGCACCTGGCTGAAGACCGTGCCCGAGAACTGCGACCCCAGGCTCGTGAAAATCTGGGCACCGCCCACTACGGCAAACCCCACGCCCAGGGTCAGGATCAATGCCTGGCCCTGGATCCGGTAGCTCATCACACCGTTCAGAACCCCGATCAGCGCCCCCATCGCGAGAATGCAGAGAATGGCGAGGGGCGCAGGCAGGCTTGTGCCGAAAAGATAGGCCAGAAGAATATTGGAAGCGCCGATCACGAAGGGGATCGACAGATCGAGCCCCCCCACCGTGGCCACCATGGTCTGCCCCAGGGCCGCGAGCCCGAGGAAAGCCGCCAGCAGCAGGATCGACCGGATGTTGTTTGCCGAGGCAAAGCCCTCCACCAGGATCGACGCGGCGGTGAACAGCGCGACCAGAAGAAGACTTCCCAGAACGAGGCCCCGATGTTCCGCGCGCAGTCTTTTCGGTCTGCGTGACATGGCGTGCGCTCCTGTATCTGCAGTGGGAAAAGGCCAGTCCATCACACCGCCGCGACCCGACGGCGCGATGTGACCAGCGCCAGCATGAGCGAGATCACGAGCATTAGCCCATAGAAAAGCTGCGTCATGAACCCCGAGATCGCGCCGAAGTTGAACGAGGACAGCACGACGAAAACCAGGTACATGGCAAGCGCGCCCAGAATGGACCCGGTGATACCACCCTTGCCACCGGACAGCGACGTGCCCCCCAGAACGAGCGCCGTGATCGCCTGCAGGGTCAGGGTGTTGCCCTGGGTCGGATCGCCCGATCCGATCAACCCGGTCAGGCACAGCGCCGCCAACCCCGCGAACACACCCGCCAGAAGATGGGCGGCGTAGCGGGCTTTGACGATGTCGACGCCACTGGTATAGGCCGTGCGCTCATCCGCACCCATCAACCGAATATGCTGAAAGAGCGGCGTGCGCGAGAAAAGCGCCCAGATCACGCAGGCCGCGACCAGGATGTACAGAACCGGGCTCAGCAGTTCCGTGCCCCACCCCCAGTTGCCCAGCCATTCCGGGGCGAAACCGCCCGGACGCGACAGGATCACGAGATTGACCCCCGACAAGATCATGAACCCGGCCAGCGACGCGATGATCGGAGATATCCGCACGTGAATGATCAGTGCAGCAAGCAGCGCCTGCCAGGCACACGCGGCAAGGATCGCATAGGCGAAGACCAGCACCGGATGGGTGATGCCGTTCCCGGTCAGCCACACGACGATCGTGACGTTCACGAACCCGATCAGCGGACCGATGGACAAATCCACACCACCGCGCCCGGCAATGGCGATAGGCGTGATCGCAATGGCGGCGAGGATCAGCGGTGCCGCGACCAGCAACGCCCCGGCCAGCCCAACATAGGTAAAGGTCTGCGGCGCCCGGACCGCCGCGATGACGCCAAGGACAAGCACCAGTCCGAAGGGCACCAGAAGATGACGGTTGCGGCTGACAAGGCCTTCCATCACATCCGCCCTCCCGCTCTGACGGTCTCGTCGAATTCGATCGGGTGCGACTTGCCGAACATCGCGGCCAAAATGTTGTCTTGCGTGATGCCGCCCTGCTCGAAACTGGCAAACAGGCTGCCTTCGAAGAACACGTCCGCACGATCCGCGAAGTCGAAGAATTCCTCGATCTCGGTGGACAGGTAGACGACCGCTCCACCCTCGGAGGCGAAAGCGCGCAAATGAGTATAGAGATCCTGCTTGGTCCCGATATCCACGCCCCGCGCCGGATCGTTGAGCAGGATCACGCGCGGGTTCTGCGCAAAGGCGCGCGCAATCAGCACCTTCTGCTGGTTGCCTCCCGAGAGCGTCGTGATGCGATCCTGACGCGCCCCGTGCTTGATCGACAAGCGCGCCTCCTCCTGGGCGAAGCACGCATGCAAGGTCTCCGTGTCTATCATACCGCCCCGACCGGAATGGCGCCCATAAAGCGGCATCGCGAAATTCTCGAAGATCGACAGGTTCGGAAAAATGCCTTCCTTCTTGCGGTCCCCGGACACATAGGTGATAGCCGCCGCCTCTGCCTCGGCCAGGCAGGTGATCGAACGCCACTCGGTCGATTTGTCCCAGACCCGCACCGTCCCGGAAGGCGCGGGATCGATACCTGCCAGCCTGCGCAGGAACTCCGACTGCCCCGCACCGTCGAGACCGGAAAGGCCCACGATCTCGCCGGGATGGATCTTGAAATCGATCGGCGCCCCACCGCCGGGCAGCCGCATCCGGCGTGCCTCCAACGCGGGTTTCTGCGCTGCCGGCACCACGGTCCGCGCCCGTGACCCGAGGGCGTTATGCCGCGTGTCGGCCGACATCAGCTGCAGAAGCCTGTCTTCGGTGACTTCGCCCTTTTCCAGCCGACCCACCGTCTTGCCATCCCTGAGAACCGTCGCCCTGTCCGTGATCTTGACCAGCTCGGCAATCCGATGGGTGACGAGGATGATGCACGACCCCGCCTCCCGGAGCGCGAGCATCTCCAGGTGCAACCGGTTCGTCGCGTCGAGGTCCAGCGCGGCAGAGCTTTCGTCGAAAATCAGAACCCGCGGCTTTTGCAGGATGGCCCTGGCGATCACGATCCACTGCTTGAGGTTCAGCGGCAGGTCCGACACCGGTGTGTCCGGGTCGATATCGACCTCCGCCAGCCGCTTGAGGACATCGCGCGCCAGAGCCTTCTTTTCAGACGTGCGGCACCTCTTGCGCCACAGCCCGTCGACCCCGGCAAAGATGTTCTCCCATATCGACAGGTCTTCTGCGACGAAAATCTCCTGATAGATGGTCGAGATGCCTGCCGCGATGGCGTCGGAGGGTCGGGTCGGGCGGACACCCAAGATGTCGATCTCGCCGCTGTCCGGCAGGATGACCCCGGACATGATCTTCGCCAGGGTGCTCTTGCCGCTGCCGTTCTCGCCCACGATCGCGTGGATTTCGCCAAGATCGGCTTGCAGCGAAGCCCCCTCCAGCGCACGCGTTTCGCCGAACGACATATGGATATCCGACAGGGAAATCGCTGACATGCTGCTGTGCCTCTTGGTGATCCGCCCCCGGGGACATCCCCCGGGAGCGATCTGCCTCAGTTGACGTTCTTGGCGGCCCAATCGAGCGGGTTTTCCGGCCGCAGGAAGTAGCCGGCGGCCTTGTCGTCGGGGAACCAGACGTCGATGCCCGGCTGGATGTACGCGGTCGAGTCGACCGAGCAGTCATCGCCCAGGCTCGCCACGTATTCCGCCGCGGGCAGCCGGTAGACCCCGCGCAGGATCGATTGCAGTTTGGGACCCTGGTTCTGCAGCGTGCGGATCACCGAGTTGAAGCCCAGTTCCATCTCGTCGCCCGGGGGCCAGATCTGGAACGCATGGCTGATCCAATCGGGGTTCTGCTTTAGATAGCAAGCCGCTCCGGCCGAGCCTGCCAGCGAGATCGGCATCACCTCGCGGCCCGACTGCAACACCGCCTTCAGCACACCGGTTTCCTGGGAGCCCTGCGCGATGATCCCGTCAATCCGCGCGGGGTTGGTTGCGAGGAACTTCTGAACCTCGGTCTGGGCGACCTGGTCGGTCCAGTTGCCCCAGACCTGGCCAACCAGCTTGGCGTTCGGAAACTCCTCCAAGGCGCGCTTGGCGCCGGTGTCGAAGCTCTCCGAAGAGGCCGCGCCCGCGATCCCCGACACCAGCAGGAAGTTCCCCTCGCCGCCCACTTCCTCGATCATCGCCTTGGCGATTTCATACCCGCCCAGCGTATAGTTCGACGAGGCGTTAAGCGCCTTGTCCGACGTCAGATAGCCCGAATAGGAAAACACCACGACACCTTTGGAGTAGGCATATTCGACGGCCTTGTTCAGGGCGACCGGGTTCGAGCAGCACACGATGATCGCATCCACGCCCTGGTCCACAAGCTGTCGGATCTGCTGGATCTGGCGCGCGTCGTTGAGATCCGATTGCGTGACGATGATCTCGTCAACCAGCCCCGCCTGCCTGTAAACCGGCAGCAAATCCTCGGTCAGACGGCTCAAGCCCTCTGCGCGCCACGTGTTGCCGGCATAGGAGCTTGCATAGCCGATGGTCCAGGGCGGACCGGACCGAGGCGTCCAGTCGCGATAGGCCGACGTCCCGATCGGCTGGCCCTCGTCGACCCCCTGATAGGCGGCCTGAAGCTTCGGCGGCAACTCTTCGAGGCCCTCTGCCATCGCGGCAGTGTTTATCATCAAGGTCGACACCAACCCCAAAGATGCCAAAATTCGCATTCTCATGATTTCCTCCCCAAACCGGTCCAACCGTCGAAAGACGATCGCTCAGTGGGGCGAAGCATGCGTTCGAACAGGGGAAGGGCGGAAGTCTCTGCCGCGTTATCAGAGCTATAGGAAACGTCTATATGTCGCGGGCCTTGAAACCCGCGGTTTCTGCCGAAGCGAACTGCCCAGGCGCAGCTCGGGTCGCCGCCTAGCGGCCCCCTGATGCGCACGCCGCCCCCCCAGACCCAGGCCATAGCCCCCGCATCCGACGGGACCGCCTCGAAAGCTGGAAGAGGCTCTCTCATTGGCTTTCGACCCGACGACGCACACAGCCATGCCCGCGGTGCCCGCCCGAAAGGCAGAACGCGCACAGATCCGCCAGATATCCAGGAAAATGGTGCCCCCACACGGACTCGAACCGCGGACCTACTGATTACAAATCAGTTGCTCTACCAGCTGAGCTATAGGGGCGCCGCGGAGTGAGTATCGCCGCTGGCCCGCCATGGCAAGACCCTGCCTGCCCGCCGGGTCAATTTTCCAGCGCCGCGCGTCGTTTCGCAAGGCCGCGATCACGCCCCATCGAAGTTAATGACAATGAAAGGAAAATGGGCGAAGACTTGCCCGACAAAACCCTGGATACCCCATGCAGATCGCTTTTCACATCGGAGCCCACAGTACGGATGACGACCTTCTTCTGAGCTGCCTGCGGCAGAACGCGGGCCTTCTGGCGCAGAACGGCGTGTTGGCACCGTCGGCCGATCAGTACCGCACCGTCCTGCGCGAGGCCGTGCGCCGCCTGCAGGGCGCGCAATCGGACCCGGCGGGCGAAGAGGCGGTGCTGGAGGCGATCCTCAACGGCATGGACGGACGCCGCCTTGTGATGTCGAGCGAGAATTTCATCTGCGTGCCCCAGGTGGTCTTCGACGACGCCGCCTTCTACGGCAAGATGGAGCAGAAGGCCGCCTGGCTGCGCAATGTCTTTCCCAGCCAGGAGGTATCGTTCCATATCGGCCTGCGCAGCCCCGCGACCCTCGTCCCGGCCCTGTTCGACCGCTGCGGCAAAGGCGACTTCCCGGCGTTCCTGAACGGCATCAACCTCGATGAACTGAGCTGGTTCGACGTGATCCGACGGTTGCGCTTCGCGGTGCCGGATGCACCGATCACCGCCTGGTGCAACGAGGATACGCCCCTGATCTGGCCCGAGGTCCTGACCGAGGTGGCCGGGATGCCCGCGCAGACCGACCTGAAGGGGCAACATGCCCGCCTGCGCGCGGTACTGAGCGAAGACGGGCTGAAACGCTACCTGGCCTATCTCGACCACCACCCGCAGATCACCGTGGCCCAACGGCGCTGGGCCGCAATCTCCTTCCTCGACCGGTTCGGCAACACCGAGGAGATGGAGGAGGATTACGATCTGCCCGGCTGGACCCAGGAACGGATCGAGGCGCTCGACATGGTCTATGAAGAGGATCTCGAAGACATCATGACCCTGCCCGATATCACGGTGATCCGGCCCTGATCCGCCCCGCGCGGCCTCAGCGCATGCCGAGCGCTTCCTTGTAAAGCTCCAGCACCGCCTCCTCTTCGGAGATATCGTCGGGGTCGCGCTTGCGCAGGGCGATGAGCTTGCGCATCACCTTGGTGTCGTAGCCGCGCGCCTTGGCCTCGGCCATCACCTCTTTCTGCTGCTCGGCGATGTCCTTCTTTTCCTGGTCGAGACGTTCGATCCGCTCCACGAACTGCCGCAATTCTCCGGCGGTCACCTTGTAGCTGTCGGGCGTGCCCGAGTGCTCTTCCAGAACGGCGTCATTCATCCTGCCCATCTCCCTGTCTCGCGGTTGCAGGCGGCAGGCGTAGCGCGTGCGCGCGCCCGCTTCAAGACCGTTTCCGCCCCCGACCTTGCACCCCCCGCCCGGGCGCGCTACCCCGCGCGCAGACCACCTGCAAGCGGAGCGCGGATATGGCTTACCTGGTTCCCGTCGGGGCGATGATCACGGTTCTGGGGCTGATCGGGCTGATCTATTGCATCGTCGAGGTGGCGCGCGCCAAACGCGCGGGCCTGTCGGACGCGGAACTCAAGGCGCGCCTGCAGAAGGCCGTGGCGCTGAACCTCGGCGCGCTCGCGGTCTCCGCGCTGGGGCTTATGGTGGTGATCCTCGGCGTGTTCCTCGCCTAAGGGGCCGGCGGCACCTTCTCGCCCCGGTCGAACGCCTCCCAGCCCTCGCCCGCGAAGACGTCCCGGCCCAGCTGCGCCAGCACATGGGGAAAATCGACCATGACCCAGTTGTCGACGATCTTGCCGTCCACCACCTTCCAGAAATCCATGTGGCGGATCTCCACCCGCTTGCCCGTGGGCGCGATCCCCGTGAAGGGCCCCGAATGCACCGCCTCCTGCCGCCCGAAGGCCGCGGCCCACTCGCCCATGTAGAGCCGCGCCTCGTCGATGCAGACCTTGTCGGAAAACGCCGCCTGGAACGGTTTCTGCCAGTTCTCCTGAAACTCCCGCAGACCCCGCTTGGTCCCGCACCCCTGGTTGCCATGCCAGCCGAAGCCCTCGGCGAAAAACTCCCCGATATCCGCGATCCGGTGATCGTTCAGCCCGTCGACCATCCCCTCGATCACCGCGCGGGTCGCGGCGGTCCGGCTCATGTCCGTGTCCCGGCTCAGAACCGCCTGCTCCGGACGCGCCCCGCTCACAGATGCACCCCCTTTTGCGCATCGAACAGGTGACAGATCCCGGTCGGGATGCGGATCTGCACCGGCGCGCCGATCTCTGCCCGAAACTCCTTGGGCGCCTTCACGGCCACCAGCGTTCCGCCCGCCTTCACCGTCACCATGGTCGCATCCCCCAACAACTCCATGGAATAGACCGGCGCCGCGATCTGCCCGTCGCTGTCGACCACCTGCGCATCCTCGGCCCGAAAACCCAGCGTCACCCGCCCCGCCGCCCCCGACAGCCCCGCGATCGCCACTCGGTCGCCATGGAAGGTGCCATCCGTCACCTCCCCCTCCATCAGGTTCATCGCCGGCGAGCCGATGAAGCTCGCCACGAACGTGTTCGCGGGCCGGTCGTAGATCTCCATCGGGGTGCCGACCTGCTGCACCACGCCTGCCGACATCACCACCACCCGGTCCGCCAGGGTCATCGCCTCGATCTGGTCATGGGTGACGTAGATCGTCGTGACCTGCAATTCGTGGCTGAGGTTCTTGATCTGCGCGCGCGTGCTGACCCGCAGCTTGGCATCGAGGTTCGACAGCGGCTCGTCCATCAGGAACACGTTCGGCTCGCGCACGATGGCCCGGGCCAGCGCCACCCGCTGCCGCTGCCCGCCCGAGAGCGCCGCGGGCTTGCGATGCAGGAATTCGTCGAGCTCCACCATGGCCGAAGCCCGCATCACCCGCGCCTCGTGCTCGGCCTCCGGCACCTTGCGCACCTTCAGCGGAAACCGGATGTTCTCGTAGACATTCATGTTCGGATAGAGCCCGTAGCTCTGGAACACCATCGCCACATCCCGGTCCTTGGGGTCGAGCGCGTTGACCATCCGGTCCCCGATCCAGATCTCCCCCGAACTCGGCTCCTCCAGCCCCGCGATCATGCGCATGGTCGTGGTCTTGCCACAGCCCGACGGGCCCAGCAGCACCAGGAACTCGCGATCCGGGATCGTCAGGTGGAAATCCTCCACCCCGACGAAGGAGCCCCAGCGTTTCTGCACATGGTTCAGCCGGATCTCAGCCATCGCGGCCTCCCCTTTCGCCCATCATCGCCCACCCTGCCCCGCTCATCCCTTCACCGCCCCGGCGGTCAGCCCACTCACGATCTGGCGCTGGAAGAACAACACCAGGATGAACAACGGCGCCGTGGCCGACACCACCGCCGACACGGCAAACATCACGTTGCCCTCCTGCTGCGTGGTGCCCAGAAAGCTCGCGATCTTCGGGATCATCGTCTGGTTGTCCTGGCTCAGAAGCGTCGCGGTCACCGCGAAATCGTTATAGGCCAGCAGGAAGGAAAACAGCCCCGTGGTGATCACGCCGGGCCACATCACCGGGATGATCACCCGCCGGAACGCCTGGAACCGGGTGCAGCCATCGACCATGGCACTCTCGTCCAGGTCCTTGGGAATGTTCATGAAAAACGACCGCAGCATCCACAGCGTAAAGGGCTGGTTGATCGCCACCAGCACGATGATCGTGGTCGGCAATATGCCCCAGATGTTCAACTCGAAGAACGGCAAGAGGTAGCCCGAGACCAGCGTGATATGGGGCATCGCGCGAAAGATCAGCGCCGCCATCAGGATCCAGAACGTGTATTTGAACGACGACCGGCTCAGGGCATAGCCCCCCAGCGTGCCGAAGGTCAGCGAGATCGCCACCACCGACAGGGTCACGATCATCGTGTTCAGGCCCGCGCGCCAGAACTCCTCCTGCACCCAGGCGCCCGCATAGCCGCCACCGGTGAAATAGCCCCCCGTCTCGGCCAGCGTGCGCACCCCGGTCAGGGCATTGGTCCAATCCTCCCGGCTGAAGAAATCCCCCTGCACCTTGAACGACCCCCACAGCGTCCACAAAAACGGAAACGCCGCCAGCATCAGCCACAGCAGGACAACCCCCCACAGGAACAGCCGCAAGGGCATGGACCGACGCGTCGCGATGTTGTCGGCCATGCTCAGTGCCCCTTTGCCGAGAAATCGCGCCAAGTCCGGATCAACACCGGCGTCAGCAGGATCGCCACCCCCAGGATCGTCAGCATCGAGGTCGCCGCGGCCGACCCGAACAGCGCCACCTCGCTGCCTCGCAGGTCGTTATAGATGATCCAGCTGAGCGAGGTCGCGTTCGCCTCGGCGTTGAAGCCCACGATCGGCTCGAACACCCGGAAATTGTCCATCAACTGAATGAGCGCGATAAAGGTGACCAGCGGCATCAGGTAGGGCAGCACCACGAACCGGATCCGTTGCCACCGCGTCGCCCCGTCGATCATCGCCGATTCCAGGGTGTCCTGCGGCACGGTCTGCAGGCCCGCATAGAACACCACGAAGGCAAAGGGCGCCGACGACCACACCCCGTAGACCACCAGCGTGATCCAGGTCAGCATCGGCGAGGCCTTCAGGCTCAAGTCCGGGTCTTCGAAAATGAACTGCAGCGTCTTGCCGATCACGCCCCGACTGTCGATCATCCAGAACAGGATCAGCGAGCCGACCAGCGGCGTGATGATCATGGGCAAGAGCGAGGTGAAGATCACCGGCCCCTTCAGGAGCCGCGGCAGCGCGTTCACCGCCACCGCGATCAGGAACCCCAAGGCGATGATCAGCGGCGTGACGATGAAGGTATAGGCCAGCGTGAAGGTCAGCGCCTTGTAGAACGGCAGCCCGTAGACCTGGCGCGCAAACGCGCCCAGGCTGTCCGACGACCGCCAGAACTCCGCCACCTCGGCGAAGGCAAGGTGGTTGCGGTTGATATAGGTGCCGAACCCGTTGAATTGCCCCAGGGGATTGGCCGCGTTCAGCGCCGCGGTCGCCGCCTCGTCCACCACCACCTGCGTCGTGGTCCCGAAAGGCCCGGAGGTCACCACCTCCACCAGCACCTTCTCGTTCTCGACAAACAGCGACTGCACAAAAACCGACACGATGGGCAGCGCGATGAACAGCAGCATCGCGATGCCCGAGGGCAGCATGAACCAGAAAAACGTCCTGTGCTTCATCCCGGCGGCTCCCCTGTTGGCCGCGCGGCGGGGGCTGGTGCCCGCCCCCGCCGCCCCGGCTCAGTTCAGAAAGCCCGCTTCGCGCGCGGCCGCCCTGTAGGACGCCTCCACATCCGACAGGGCCTGTTCCGCCGTCTCGCTGCCTTGCAGGAACTCGACGATCTCGGTGCCGAGCGCGGTGTGCATCAGGCTCATATAGGGCAGCATCGGATAGGGCGACGTGCCCTTCTGGGCCGTGGCGAGAACGCCCACCGCCGCGTCGCCCGGGGTGTAGCCGTCGATCAGCCAGACCGCCGCGTTCGGATTGGCATTGGCCACCTCGGTCGAGGCGCCGTGGACCATGGCGACGAAGCTCGCCTCCGCATCCACGTCCGGGATGTTGGTGGCGATGGTGAACCCGTCCCACCACAGGGTGGAAGCCGGCGTCGTGCCCCCCGCCACCGTGGGGGCCGCCGCGAACCCGATGGCCGCCGCGATCTCGGGGGTCGCGCCCTCCGCATCGGTCACGCCGCCGGCCCGCGAGCCCCAGAAATTGGCCAGCGCCACGTTTCCTGCTTCAAATTCGGCCTGCAAGGCATTGGAATCGTAAGTGAGAAAATCCGGGTTCATGTACGCGGTCAGCGCCTTCATCATCTCCAGCGCCGCAACCCCTTGGGCATTGTTGATCGCCGGGGCCGCCGAGCCGGGCTCGAAAAACGCCCCACCATGGCCGAGATACATGTTCACGAATTCCTGGGCCAGGTTCCAGCCCGCCTTGAACGTCCCGCCGAGGGGAAATTCCATCAGCCCCTGGTCGCGGATCGCCTCTGCCGCGGCGAGCACCTCCTCATAGGTCGTCGGCACCTCCAGCCCCGCCGCCTCCAGGATGTCGCGCCGATAATAGAGGTGCTGCGCATTGGCCATGAAGGCGATCGCCATGGTGCGCCCGTCGATCATGATCTTCTGGTTCGGCGACACCCCCGCCCCATGGGCCGCGATCAGATCGTCCAGCGGCCGCACCAGCCCGTCGGTCAGCAGCGGCACGAGGCTCGAATTCGACACCACGGCCGAGGTATATTCCGCCGGATCCGCGGTCAGGGCCGCCACCTGGATGTTGCGGTGCTCGGTCGTCAGGTTCGCCGTCACCGTCGCCCCGCCCGTGGCACAGGCCGCCGCCGCGCCGGTAACGGCCTGCAGGGCGGGGAAATCGTTGGACAGGATGCGCACGGAGCCTTCGGCCAGCTCGCAGGCCGACGCCCCGCCGATCCCCACGGCCAGAATCGCTGCGGGCAAAAATCCGGTTTTGATGAAATTCATTCTTGTCTCCTGTTCCAGCACCGGGTTTCCCCGGTTGGGCAACAGGCTGACAGCGGAGAAACCGCTTTGCAACCGCGCTGTGTAGCCCGGCGCGCGGCGCTAGAGCAAAACCCTCGGCCGTGACGGCTTCGGAATTTCCCGCCCCAGGCGCGCGAGTTGCACCAGCATCACCGGGGGACGGCACATCGCGATCGTCGGATCCCGGCCCAGCGGTTGCGGCACGTGCAGGTCGCGCGCCACCTCGGACGCAAGCCCCGGAGAGGCGAGCAGCGCCCGGATCTGCGCTCTGAGGCGATCTGAGTCGGTCTGCGACTCAGCAGCTTCCAAGGGTGTCTCGGTAAGCATGGTAAAACCCTCCCCGCGCGGAGTGGGCTGACAAGGGGCGCCGCCGCCCCTGCCGGTGACACATGGCCGATCGCGCGGATCAGACCGGCATGTTGTCGAATGCGTCTTCCTGGGCTTCGAAGGCCCGACGCTCCGCACGCAGACGCGCGCACAAATCATGGAGGGACGCAGGCACCGCCACCTCCATGGTCTCAAGCTCCGCAACCGCCCGCGCCAGTTCGGCTTCGCAGGCAAACCCGCGTGCCGGATCTGCCTGAACGCGGTCCAGAAGGCTGAATACCTTGGTCAAGGTCTGATCGGTGGTCATGGATTTTCTCCCCATAGACATCGGTTTGGAAGGGGCCCGACTGGACATCGGGCCTACCCCTCCCCTTTGCAAGACGCGCACAAGGCCGTGGCCGGATACGCATGCAGCCGCGCAGGCGAAATCTCTCCGCCACAGGCCATGCACAGCCCGTAGGCCCCGGTCTCGATCCGTTTGAGCGCGAGCTCCAGGCGCCGCAACTGTCGCAACTCGGGCGATCCGGCCTCGGCCCGCCGCCCCGGTCGCGTGACGGCCCCCGGCCGCCCCCGCCTGAGGGTTTCGATCAATGCCCGCCGCTCGGCGCGCAACTCGGTCTGGCGTTCCAGAAGGTCCATTCGCCTCTCCCCCGCGAAATCCTGCCAAGAGCTTAACGTCCAGCGCCAAGCGGTTCCTTGATACAGGTCAACGATGACAGGTTCGCGACATCGCCCGGCGAGGTTTCGGCCACTGGACCTCCCCCGGCGCGCCCTCTACAACGGGCCCATGACCTATCGCCCGCTCTCCGAGACCTACGCAGTCGCGCCGCAACTGATGCCGACGGATATTCCTGAAATCGCGGCGGCGGGCTTTACCACCGTGATCTGCAACCGGCCCGACATGGAAAACCCGCCGGAGCTGTCGGCGGAGGTGATGCGCATCGCGGTCGAGGCCGCCGGGCTGCGTTTCTGCGACAACCCGGTGATCGGCGGCGCGCTGTCGATGGACGATGTCACCGACCAGGCCGACGCCATCGCCGGGGATCCCGAGGGCAAGGTGCTGGCCTATTGCGCGTCCGGGACGCGGTCGGCGATTGTCTGGGCCCTGGCCATGGCCGGAAAAATGCCGACCGACGACATCCTGGAGGCAACCCAGCGCGCAGGTTATGCGCTGGAGGGTCTGCGCGGGCAGATCGACATGCTCGCCGCCCAACAGGCGGGCTGAGCGCCGCCGCCGTCAGGGACCTGCCGCCGCGCCACTCTCCGGCTCGGGGGGCGCGACCTGCGCCGGGATCCCCGCCTCGTCCTGAAATCCCGCACCTGGCGGCAAGGGTTCCGGTGGCACCGGACGCGACGCGATCCCGCCAACCCGCTGGGTGGTGATCTCGTTCAGCCGCAGCGCCCGCACGCCCCGCGCCTGGCCCAGCCGGGCGGTGGCCACGCTCGGCCCGTTGCGTCGGCCCAGCGACACCGAGGACAGCGCCGAGGCCGGGATCGACACCCGGTCCCCCGGTGCCCAGCGGCGCACCTCGTCCAGGGACAACTCCAGCTTGCACAACACCGCGTCCAGCTCCGCCGGGCTTTCCAGCACCGCCGCACGCCAGTCCTTGGCCCATTCGCCCGTGCTCCGCGCGGCATCCCCGGTCTCGACCAGATCGGCGGGTCGGGGCCGGCTCACCGGCAGGGCCACGCTGAAGGCCACCTCGCGCAGCCCGTCGAACTGCGCGGTGATCAGATAGAGCCTGTAGGGAATATCGGGCGCCGACACCGACAGCACATCGGGCTGCATCATCCCGTCCGTGGGGGCATAGCCCGCCAGCCACGCCTCGTGGGACGTGCCCGCCAGCAACTCGCGCCAGGCCTCGAAGAACCGCTCGATGAAGCCCCGGCACAGAAGCTGGTCGATGCTGCTGGCGTCCCGCGGCTCGGGCGCGCCCGGCGAGATCCGCCCGGTGGTGGTCTTTTCCACCAACCCGGTCATACCCCCAGAGGACAGGGCCGCGAACCCCTCCGCCCCGTCGGGGGCATTGCAGGGGATCAGCAGCGCGACATCGGCCATCTGTTCGGCAAGCCCGGCCACCCCGTCGGTGTCCACCACCTGGACCGAGGGTGCGGCGATCTTCAGCCCGGCGGCGATGAAGCCCGCGCGCGCCACGGCCCGCAGGCTCGCCATCTCGGGCGAGACGGGGGCTGCGCTGCCGCCCTGGGCCGCGGGGCTGCTTTCCATCTTGCGCCGCAAAAGCGCGGACTGGTCTGGCACGGACATGGGGCGACTCGCATTCTGCAATCGGAACACCCCCTTGTCGCGCACTCGGGTTAAGGCGAGGTAACCGGCTCAGGCCACGGCGCGGGAAATCTCCATCGGCAGGCTGACCCGGAACGCCGCCCCAGACTGCCCGCGCAGGTAATCGATCGATCCGCCCAGCTTGCTCATCACCTCGCGGCAGATCGCCAGACCCAGCCCCGCGCCGCCCGCCTTGGTCTGGTCGTCCAGCCGCGCGAATTTCTCAAAGATCAGGCCATGGCTGCGCACCGGGATGCCCGAGCCGTTGTCGATGAAATCGAGCTGCAGCATCCCCTCGCCCGCGCGCACCTCGATCCGCAGTTCCGGATCGGTCGCGTCGCAATACTTGATCGTGTTGGCGATGATGTTGATGAACACCTGCACCAGCCGGTCGGTATCGGTGTAGATCACGTGATCTTCCTGCCCCGGATCGCGCAGCACCCTCAGGCTGCGCGCATGTCCCACCGCCGAGGCCGAGATCGCCCGGTCGATCAGGTCGCCCAGCCGCTCCTGCTGCGGGTTCAGCACCACCTGCCCGTTCTCCAGCACGCTGAGATCCAGCAGATCGTCGAGCAGCCGGGTCAGCCGCAGGCTCTCGTCATGGATGATCGAGGAATAGCGCCGCCGCACCTCCGGCTCCAGCCGCCCCTGCATCAGGATCTCGGAAAACGACCGGATCGAGGTCATCGGCGTGCGCAGCTCGTGGCTGATCTGGCTCAGGAAGGCGTCCTTCTGCACCGACAGCTCGGTGAGCTTCTCGTTGGCCTCGCGCAGCTTGGTCGCCGTCGCCTCCAGCTCCCGCGACTTGGCCTCCAGCTGGCTGGAATATTCCATCATCTGCGCGGTCTCGTCGGCCACCGCCATCAATTCGCGCACCGACACCGACGCCCCGCCGTTGATCTGCGCGATCATCGCATGGGCCGTGGCCGCGCCCACCGATCCGGCCAGCTCCCGCTCAAGGTCCATCAGGAATTCAGGCGTCGTGTCCGGCAGGTACCCGGTCTTGCCCTGGGCGCGCGCGGCGGCGCTGAAGACGTTATGGGCCTCGTCCGGGCCCAGGATCCGCTGCGCCATGATCAGCAAATCCTCGGCCTCCGCCCGCCCCCCGGCCCAGCTGCGCGGGGTGGTCGAATGCTCGAACACGTTGACGAACTGCGCGCCCTGCAACCGCTCCATCGGCGACGGGAAGGACAGCAGGGACACCCCCAGGAACAGCCCCGCATTCAGCACCATCGACCACAGCAGCGCATGCACCAGCGGGTCGAGCCCCGTCAGCCCGAACAGGCCGTGCGGCCGCAGGAAGCCCATGCCCAGCGGCCCGTCCCGCACGATATCGGCCAGTACCGATCCCGGCACCGCGAGGCTGGGCATGTAGAACGTGTAGGCCCAGACCGCGAACCCCGCGATCAGCCCCGCGACCGCGCCGCGCCGGGTCGCCCCGCGCCAGAAGATCCCCCCGAGCAGCGCCGGAAGCACCTGCGCTGCGCCCACGAAAGAGATCAACCCGATCGCCGCCAGCGCCTCGCCGCCTTCGGACAGGGCGAAATAGGCATAGCCCATGCCCAGCACCGCCGCGATCGAGATCCGCCGCGAGAACAGCATCGCGCGCCGCACATCGCCCGACACGCTGGCCTTGCCGCCATCCTGCAGGCTCAGCCAGACCGGCATGATGATGTGGTTCGACACCATGGTCGACAGCGCGATGGCCGCAACGATCACCATGGAGGTCGCCGAGGAAAACCCGCCCAGAAACGCCAGCGCCGCCAGCATGTTCTGATCCTGCGACAGCGGCAGGGTCAGCACGAACAGGTCCGGGTTGGCCCCCGCGGGCATCAGGTCCAGCCCCACCACCGCGATCGGGATCACGAACAGGCTCATCAGCATCAGGTAGGCGGGAAAGGCCCAGCTCGCCGTGCTCAGATGGGACTCGTCGGCATTCTCGACCACCATCACCTGGAACATCCGCGGCAGGCAGATCACCGCCGCCGCCGAGACGAAGATCAACCCGACCCAGCGCCCGCCCTCGACCTGCCAGGCCGAGACCGGCGAGGCGTCGAGCCGCGTCAGGATATCCCCGACCCCGTCGGCCAGCCCCCAGACCACGAACACCCCTACCTCCAGCAGGGCCACGAGCTTCATCACCGCTTCGACCGCGATGGCCATGACCACCCCGTGGTGCCGCTCGTTGGCATCGAGGTTGCGCGTCCCGAACAGCACCGTGAAGATCGCAAGCCCGATGGCCACCCACAACCCGTCCATCACCGCCCCGGTGGGATTGGCCATGACCTCCGCGCTTTCCGCATCGAACACCGCCAGCGACAGCGAGACCGACTGCAATTGCAGCGCGATATACGGCGCCGAGGCGATCACCGCCATCCCGGTGACCAGCACCGCCAGCCCGTTGGACTTGCCATAGCGCGACGAGATCAGGTCCGCGATCGACGTGACCCGCTGCGCCCGGCCGATCCGCACCAGCTTGCGCAGCAGCCACCACCAGCCGATGAAGACCAGCGTCGGACCGAGATAGATCGTCACGAATTCCAGCCCCGACCGCGCCGCGTAGCCCACCGCGCCATAGAACGTCCAGGCCGTGCAATAGACCGACAGGCTCAGCGTGTAGATCATCGGCGCGCGCAGCCACCCGGTCTTGCCCCGCGCCGCGCGCCGTTCGGCCACGAAAGCCACCCCGAAGAGCAACGCCACATAGGCCAGCGAGATCGCGACAAGCAGGTTGAGCGACAGCATCAGGCCCCGCCCCCGGCGTCGTCATCCCCCTTGTCCCCCTGCCGACGCGACACGGTGAACCCGGGCGCGGGCAGGTTCGCGCGCTCCGCCCGCCGGATGTAGCGGTTGATCAGCGCGCTGAACACGATCAGCAGCGTCCACAACACGAACAGATAGATCAGCGCCTCGCCCGTGGTCCCCGGCTCGTCCCGCGGCAAGAGCAGCATCGGCACCACGAACAGGAATGTCCCGAACACCGGTAACAGCCGCGCGGCATCGATCAGCCGCCGCTTGCGATAGGGCTCGGGTTGCAGGAACAAGGGCGGCCGTCCCCGCGCCATCTCAGCCTCCCAGCTCCCGCACGCGGTCCAGGATCTCGGCATTCGAGAACGGCTTGGTCATGAAATGGGACACCCCGTAGCTCTCGGCCAGTTCGCGATCCTTGCTCTGCCCCTTGGCGGTCAGCATCAGCACCGGCAGGGCGGAAGTCTCCGGATGGGCGCGCAGATCGCGCAGGATATCGAACCCGCTGCGATTGGGCAGCATCACGTCGAGCATGACCAGATGCGGCACCTCGCGCAGGATCGCCTCCAGCGCCGTGGCCCCGTCGGAATGGGTGCGCACGTGCCATCCCTCGCGCGACAGGATGAAACTGATCGCCTCGATGATATTCGGCTCGTCTTCGATCACCAGAACGGTTTTCGCCATGATCGGTTCCTCCTCCGCCCTGGCGACACTACAGGCGCGCAGAATTGCCCGCTTTCCCCCGAGTGTCAAAGCCGTTCCCACCTGCCGCTTGGTCAAGCCCGCCTCTAGTCCGCCAGGATCGACGGCTCGCGCCGGGCCGCGCAGGCGTCCCGCGGGCAGATCCGGCAGGTGGTACCGATGGGCCGCGCGCGTTCCTCCGGCATCGGGGCGTTGCCCGCGTCCAGCACCAGCATCCAGGACCGAAAGACCTGCGGCGCATCGAAATCCACGGCCGAGGTCAACTCGGATACCGCATAGGTCACGAAACGCCGCCCCGGCGGCGTCTCCACCGCCACCCGGATCGGCTGCACCGGCTGGGTCAGCGCCTGGTAGACCGGCCAGAGCGAACAGGCCGCCCCGAAACGCGGGATCGGAAAGCCGTCGATCCCCTTGCGAAACAGCAGGCTGCCCGAGGTGTCCGCCACCACCAGCCCCACATCCGGCGCGTCCTTCGCCTTGGGCAGACAGGCCAGCCGATGCATCACCACCGGCAGGGCCACATCGAACCGCCGCGCCAGCTGCGCCGGGTCGCGATCCTCGGCGAAGGCCGCCTGCAAGGGGCGCATGGGCAACGCCTCGGCGTCGCGCACATAGGTGCGGAAATAGGCCAGCGCCAGGGCCCGGGCCTGGGGCATCGCCAGTTGCGGCGCCTTGTCGAGCAGGGCCGCGGCGGCCTCCATGCCCCCGGTCTCCAGCATGGGCAGGTGGTAATCATGCTCCAGCAGCACCGATTCCAGCGCCTCCTGCGGGGTCGAGAACGCGGTCTCCGCCCCCACCTGCCGGTCGAAATAGGACACCAGCGCCTGGCTGCCCTCGGCCAGCCTGTCGCTTTCCTCCAGCATGTTGCGATGGAACCGGTCGCGCCAGGCCTCTTCGATCTCCGGGGTCTGGGCGAGGATCGAGGCGGTCGCCCGGATCGCCGTGACGTTCGACAGCAGGTCATGCATCGCCTCGGCCAGGAACGGGTCATGGGTCAGCCGGTCGTTCAGCGCCTCGATGGTGCGCTCCTGGGTGACCATGCGCCGCCGCTGCGCCGCGATCAGCTGCGCCCAGCCGGGAAAACGGGCCACGAATTCCTCGATCCGGTCGATCTCGGCCGTGCTGCGCCGGGCCGAAACCACCGCCTCGCGCAGCCCTTCCAGCAGGGTCTCCTCCGCGCCCTGGGTCAGGATGGTGATATCGACCCGCAAGGCCTGGGCGAGTTTGACCAGTACCTTGCCGCCGATTCTGCGACGATTGTGTTCGATCAAATTGAGATAGGAAGCGGAGATTCCGACCTGCCGGGCGAGATCGGCCTGTTTGATGCGAAGAGACTGGCGTCTTTCGCGAATGCGACTGCCGGTCAGGGCGCTCTGGGGCATGGTGAAACCTGAGTGTTATCACGCACTTTCTGCGGGTGCGTGACAATAACTTTACACATACTGCGGGCGCATTGTCCAATCGTTTACAAATAAACCCTGTAAATCAAAGCACTTGTTGCGCCATTGGGGCAGTTTGTAATTTCATTGACAGGTGCCTGTACTGTTCGTGCGGGTCCGTCGAGACGCGGGAGAGGTTTAGCGGCTCGAAAGTTTTAAACGGGAGGACTTCAATGTCTAATTCGGAAATCAGCCGCCGTCGCGTGCTGAAGACAGGCGCTGCCACCGGCGCAGGCCTGGCACTGCCCACCATCTTCACCGGCGCCGCCTGGTCGGCGGGCTTCACCAACGAGCCCACCGGCAGCACCGTCACCCTGGGCTTCAACGTGCCCCAGTCCGGCCCCTATGCCGACGAGGGCGCCGACGAGCTGCGCGCCTACGAGCTGGCGGTCGAGCACCTCAACGGGGGCGGCGATGGCGGCATGATGAGCACCTTCAGCTCCAAGGCGCTGCAAGGCAACGGGATCCTCGGCAAGAAGGTCGAGTATGTCACCGGCGACACCCAGACCAAGTCCGACGCCGCCCGCGCCTCGGCCCGCTCGATGATCGAAAAGGACGGCGCGGTGATGATCACCGGCGGGTCGTCCTCCGGCGTGGCCGTGGCCGTCCAGGCGCTCTGCCAGGAGGCGGGCATCATCTTCATGGCGGGCCTGACCCATTCGAACGACACCACCGGCAAGGACCGCAAGGCCAACGGCTTCCGGCATTTCTTCAACTCCTACATGTCCGGCGCGGCGCTGGCGCCGATCCTGGCCAAGAACTACGGCACCGACCGCAAGGCCTATCACCTGACCGCCGATTACAACTGGGGCTACACCACCGAAGAAGCCGTGCGCTCCTCCACCGAAGCCATGGGCTGGGAGACGGTGAACACCGTTCTGACGCCGCTCACCCAGACCGACTTCTCCGCCTATATCACGCCCGTGCTGCAGTCGGACGCGGACGTGCTGGTGCTCAACCACTACGGCGGCAACATGGTGAACTCGCTGACCAACGCGGTGCAGTTCGGCCTGCGCGACCGGGTGGTCAACGGCAAGAACTTCGAGATCGTCGTGCCGCTCTACTCGCGCCTGATGGCCAAGGGCGCCGGTGCCAACGTCAAGGGCATCTTCGGCTCCACCAACTGGCACTGGTCGCTGCAGGACGCAGGCTCCCAGGCCTTCGTGCGCTCCTTCGGCACCAAGTACGGCTTCCCGCCGTCCCAGGCCGCCCATACCTGCTACGTGCAGGCGCTGCTCTACGCGGACGCGGTGGAGCGCGCGGGCTCCTTCAACCCCTGTGCCGTGGACGAGGCCCTGTCGGATTTCGAATTCGACGGGATGGGCAACGGCCCGACCCTCTACCGCGCCGCCGACCACCAGTGCTTCAAGGACGTGCTCGTGGTGCGCGGGAAGGAAAACCCGACCTCCGAGTTCGACCTGCTGGAGATCGTCGAGGTGACCCCCGTCGAGCAGGTGACCTACGCCCCGGACCACCCCCAGTTCGGCGGCGCCGAGGCGACCCTCGGGACCTGCAACCCGGGCGCCTGACACCGACCCCGACAAGATCCCGGGACGGGTGCGCACGCGCCCGTCCCGACCCTGCCCCTGCGCCACATAGGCCTGCGGGGCGCGTGACGCTATAGCCGAGGTGGGAGCCATGGACGCCATCATCCTTCAAATTCTCAACGGACTGGACAAGGGCTCGGCCTATGCGCTGATCGCCCTGGGCCTGACCTTGATCTTCGGCACCCTCGGTGTCGTCAACTTCGCCCATGGGGCCCTGTTCATGCTGGGGGCGTTCTGCGCCGTCACGCTCAGCCAGATCCTCACCCTCAGCCACGAGGTGATCGACGACACCCGCACCGATTTTCTCGGCAACCCGCTCAAGGTCGACGTGCCCTATGTCTACGACATCTTCGGCCAGGCCGCGGGCGACACGATCATCGACTGGGCGGTGCCGCTGGGCATCCTCTTTGCCATCCCGATCATGGCCGGGATCGGCATCGCCATGGAGCGCGGCCTGATCAAGCACTTCTACAAGCGCCCCCATGCGGACCAGATCCTCGTCACCTTCGGCCTCGCCATCGTGCTGCAGGAAATCATCAAGTATTTCTACGGCGCCAACCCGATCCCGACCCCCGCCCCGGACGCCTTCATCGGCTCGTTCGACTTCGGCGCGATGCTGGGCTTCGATCCGGGCTCGATCATCTATCCCTACTGGCGCCTGGTCTATTTCCTCTTCGCCATGACGATCATCGCCGCGGTCTTCGCCTTCCTGCAATTCACCACCTTCGGCATGGTGGTGCGCGCGGGCATGGCCGACCGCGAAACCGTGGGCCTTCTGGGCATCAATATCGACAAGCGCTTCACCATCATGTTCGCCATCGCCGCCTGCGTGGCCGGGGTCGCCGGGGTGATGTACGCGCCGATCAACTCTCCGAACTACCACATGGGCATGGACTTCCTGGTGCTCAGTTTCGTGGTGGTCGTGGTCGGCGGCATGGGCTCGCTGCCCGGCGCCGTGGCCGCGGGGTTCCTGCTGGGCATCCTGGAGAGCTTCGCGTCCATGTCCTGGGCCATCAACCTGGTGCCCGGCATCAACCAGATCATCATCTACCTTGTCGCAATCATCATCTTGCTGACCCGGCCCCGCGGCCTTCTGGGGCGCAAGGGCGTGATGGAGGACTGAGCCCATGTTCGGACTAGAGAAAAAAGACACCGTCCTTCTGCTGATCGTGGCCGGGCTGACCATGCTCGCCCCCTTCCTGCTCAACCCCTTCCCCGAAGGCTCCGGCATGGCGCAGTTCAACGCGGGCTACCCCGACCTGATGCAGCGCTTCGTGATCTTCGGGATCTTCGCCATCGGCTTCAACATCCTGTTCGGGCTGACGGGCTATCTCAGCTTCGGCCACGCGGCCTTCCTCGGCGTGGGCTCTTACGCGGCGATCTGGATGATGAAGCTGCTGACCATGAACGTGATCCCGGCGATCATCATGGCGATCGTGCTGGCGGGGCTGTTCTCGCTGCTGGTGGGGTGGATCTCGCTGCGCCGCTCGGGGATCTACTTCTCGATCCTCACGCTGGCCTTCGCGCAGATGTCCTATGCCCTGGCCTACTCGGTCCTGACCCCGATCACCGGGGGCGAGACCGGGCTGCAGCCCAAGGTCAATGACCCCCGCCTGCTCGACCCGGCCCTGGCCGAGGGCGCGACGCCGTCCGCCAACCTCTTCGGGCTGACGATGAAATCGAGTTACGAGCTGAACGTCGGCGGCTGGCTCTTTACCTTCAACGCGGGCTACTACCTGGCGGCCGTGATCATGCTGATCAGCTTCTATGTGGCGATCCGCATCTTCCGCTCGCCCTTCGGGATGATGCTGCGCGCGGTCAAATCCAACCAGCAGCGGATGAACTACACCGGCCTGAACTCCAAACCCTACACGCTGGCGGCCTTCGTGATCTCGGGCATGTATGCCGGGCTCGCCGGTGGCCTGATGGTGGCGATGGACACGCAAGTGGGGCCCGAGCGGATGTTCTGGACCGCCTCCGGAGAGGTGGTGCTGATGACCATCCTCGGCGGCGCGGGAACGCTGATCGGCCCGGTCCTGGGCGCGGGCATGATCAAGTACATGGAGAACATCATCTCCAAGATCAACGAAACCATCCTGCACCAGTGGTTCGCCTTCCTGCCCGACGGGATGGAGGACGCGCTCGTCGCCATGGTCTATCCCTTCATCGGCAAGGGCTGGCACCTGACCCTCGGCATCATCTTCATGCTGGTGGTGATCTTCCTGCCCGGCGGCCTCGTGGAAGGCGGCCAGCGCATCGCGCGCCTGTTCGGGCGCGGCAAGAAAGCCGACGCTGAAGGCGACAAGAAATCCGCCGAAACCACACCGGCCGAATAAGGAGACAGACCCATGGGAATTCTCGAAGTCAAAGGTGTGGGCAAGCGGTTCGGCGGCCTCCAGGCCCTGGGGGACGTGAACCTCTCGATCAAGGAAAACTCCGTCCATGCCATCATCGGCCCCAACGGGGCGGGCAAATCCACCCTGCTCAACTGCCTGGTGGGCAAGCTGATCCCCGATACCGGGTCGGTGATGTTCGACGGGCAATCCGTGCTGGGCCGCTCCCCGCACGAGATCTGCCAGATGGGCATCTCCCGCGTCTTCCAGACGCCCGAGATCTTCGGCGACCTGACGGTGATGGAAAACGTGCTGATCGCGTGTTTCGCCAAGCGCGACGGCTCGTTCGAGCTGAACGCGATCACCTCGGTGCGCTCGCAATCGGACATGCGCGACATGGCCGAAACCATCCTGCGGGACGTCAACATGCTCGACAAGCACGCCATGCATGCCGCGTCGCTCTCGCGCGGGGACAAGCGGCGGCTGGAGATGGCCATGTGCCTGGTCCAGCAGCCCCGCATGCTGCTGCTGGACGAGCCGACCGCCGGCATGGCGCGGGCCGACACCAACAACACCATCGACCTGCTCAAGGAGATCCGCGACACCCGCGACATCACCATCGCGATCATCGAGCATGACATGCACGTGGTGTTCTCGCTCGCCGACCGGATCACCGTGCTGGCCCAGGGCACCCCCCTGGTCGAGGACAGCCCCGAAAACATCAAGGGCCATCCCAAGGTGCGCGAAGCGTATCTCGGCGAGACGGCGCACTAAGAGGTCACACCATGAACGTCAAACCGGACTTCTCCAAGGGCATCAGCCACGCGGAAACCGCACCGGCCTTCCTGTCGGTCTGGGACCTGCACGCCTATTACGGCGAGAGCTACATCGTCCAGGGCATCAGCTTCAATGTCCACGAGGGCGAGATCCTCGCGCTTCTGGGCCGCAACGGCGCGGGCAAGACCACGACCCTGCGCGCCATCGCCCGGCTCGGCGATCCACAGGTGCGCCATGGCGAGATCTGGCTCGACCACGCCCGCCTGCACGAGATGGAAAGCCACGAGGCCGCCGTGGCGGGGCTCGGCCTCGTGCCCGAGGACCGGCGCATCATTCCCGGCCTGACGGTCGAGGAGAACCTGCAACTGGCCCAGATCGTGGAGCCGAAGGGCTGGTCGCTCGACCGGCTCTACGACCTCTTTCCGCGCCTGGGCGAGCGCCGCAAGCAAGAGGGCGTGACGCTTTCGGGCGGCGAGCAGCAGATGCTGTCCATCGCCCGGGCGCTCGCGCGCGATCTCAAGGTGCTGTTGCTGGACGAGCCCTATGAGGGGCTCGCCCCGGTGATCGTGGACGAGATCGAAAAGACCCTCCGCGTGATCAAGGAACAGGGCATGACCACCGTGATCGTCGAGCAGAACGCCGTGCGCGCGCTGGAGCTGGCGGACCGGGCGGTGATCCTGGATACCGGCTCCATCGTGTTCGACGGGGCCGCCGCCGAGGTGCTGGAGAATGCCGAGCTGCGCGCCGAGTATCTCGCGATCTGATCGGACGGGCCGCCGCGGGGCGTTGCGCGCACCCCGTTGCGGGCGCACGAAGGTGCCCGACACTTGCCCGACAGATGTCCGACACCTGCCCGACGGCGATCCGACGCGGTCGGGCGGCCGTTTCGGGGGCGCATTTTTCGGGCCCTTACGACCAAAGAACGCCCCGCTGCGTCACCCCGCAGGCTTGCCCGGTCGCCGCCCCCGGGTGCAAACTTCGCGCAATGGACTGAAAGGGGGGATCCCAATGCTGGACAACAAAGACGGCGTCTACACGCCGAGCGCCGATTTCGTGAAGAACGCCCATATCGATTCATCGAAGTATTCTGAGATGTATGCG
>NZ_JARAMN010000020.1:2500-5995 GCF_028807315.1 Dinoroseobacter sp. PD6
AATACGCTGCCTCGCACGAACCGCGTTTCCTACGGAAACGCGTTTGAAATCGTATAGAGAGTTAAACATCAGAATTGCTGATCTCCCGAGTATGGGAAGATCGTCGTCTGGTCCTTCGGGATCAGTGCGAGAAGCAATTTTGTCCAAGTCAAGTACACTAACCCGTGTGATTAACCATCACACAAGCATCAGTGTGAACCAGCGCTGATGTTGGGAAAGTATGCTTTGGTTCGGAAGTCGGCGTTTGTCGTCTTCTGGATCAAATCAAGCGCGAAAAGGGCGTTTGGCGAATGCCTTGGCAGCAAGAGGCGATGAAGGACGTGGTACTCTGCGATAAGTCATGGGGAGCCGAGAACAGGCTTTGATCCATGAATTTCCGAATGGGGCAACCCACCTGATACTCTGTTATTATTATACTCCTGATCCGCATTGCGGTGGGACGAACCGGCTTGCCGGTGAGACTCGCCAAGGGCGAGCACGGAGTGTTCTTAATAATAGGGTAATCCAGGTACTTTAGGACTGAATACATAGGTCTTAAAGAGCAAACCCGGGGAACTGAAACATCTAAGTACCCGGAGGAAAGGACATCAACAGATACTCCCCTAGTAGCGGCGAGCGAACGGGGACCAGCCGAGCCATGCGAGTGACAAGAACTGTTTGGAAAGACAGGCCATAGTGGGTGACAGCCCCGTATTGGAAGCTCAATTGGACGTATTAAGTAGGGCGGGACACGTGAAATCCTGTCTGAACATCGGGGGACCACCCTCGAAGGCTAAGTACTCCTT
This sequence comes from Dinoroseobacter sp. PD6, assembly GCF_028807315.1. Taxonomy (NCBI): domain Bacteria; kingdom Pseudomonadati; phylum Pseudomonadota; class Alphaproteobacteria; order Rhodobacterales; family Roseobacteraceae; genus Dinoroseobacter; species Dinoroseobacter sp. PD6. The sequence continues at coordinate 3,286 of NZ_JARAMN010000020.1, forward strand.
GCTGACCGATAGTGAACCAGTACCGTGAGGGAAAGGTGAAAAGCACCCCGACGAGGGGAGTGAAACAGTTTCTGAAACCGGACGCCTACAAGCAGTCGGAGCCACATCAGTGGTGACGGCGTACCTTTTGTATAATGGGTCATCGACTTGGTCTCACGAGCAAGCTTAAGCCGTTAGGTGTAGGCGCAGCGAAAGCGAGTCTTAATAGGGCGCATGAGTTCGTGGGATCAGACCCGAAACCGAGTGATCTAGGCATGATCAGGATGAAGGTTGGGTAACACCAACTGGAGGTCCGAACCCACACCTGTTGAAAAAGGTCGGGATGAATTGTGCCTAGGGGTGAAAGGCCAATCAAACTCGGAGATAGCTGGTTCTCTGCGAAATCTATTTAGGTAGAGCGTCATCCGAATACCCCGGGGGGTAGAGCACTGGATGGGTAATGGGGCCCCACAGGCTTACTGATCCTAACCAAACTCCGAATACCCGGGAGTACTAGATGGCAGACACACTGCGGATGCTAACGTCCGTAGTGGAGAGGGAAACAACCCTGACCTACAGCTAAGGCCCCCAATTCATGGCTAAGTGGGAAAGCAGGTGGGACGACCAAAACAACCAGGAGGTTGGCTTAGAAGCAGCCATCCTTTAAAGATAGCGTAACAGCTCACTGGTCTAAACAAGTTGTCCTGCGGCGAAGATGTAACGGGGCTCAAGCCATGAGCCGAAGCTTAGGATGCACGTAGTGCATGGTAGCAGAGCGTGGTGTGACATAACCCATTCCTCTTGAGGATCTTCGGATCCTGCGGAGGACCGGGTTTGACTGTGAAGCCGGCGCGTGAGCGATCCGGTGGAGTGATCACCAGTGAGAATGATGACATGAGTAGCGACAAACAGGGTGAGAGACCCTGTCGCCGAAAGTCCAAGGGTTCCTGCTTAAAGTTAATCTGAGCAGGGTAAGCCGACCCCTAAGGCGAGGCCGAAAGGCGTAGTCGATGGGAACCAGGTTAATATTCCTGGGCCAGGAGGATGTGACGGATCGAGACTGTTGTTCACCCTTATCGGATTGGGTGGGCCGCTGATCGGTTCCTGGAAATAGCCCTCCATGAGATCGTACCCTAAACCGACACAGGTGGACTGGTAGAGAATACCAAGGCGCTTGAGAGAACGATGTTGAAGGAACTCGGCAAAATACCTCCGTAAGTTCGCGAGAAGGAGGCCCCGTTCGTAGGCAACTATGGGCGGGGGGCACAAACCAGGGGGTGGCGACTGTTTACTAAAAACACAGGGCTCTGCGAAGTCGCAAGACGACGTATAGGGTCTGACGCCTGCCCGGTGCCGGAAGGTTAAAAGGAGGTGTGCAAGCACCGAATTGAAGCCCCGGTAAACGGCGGCCGTAACTATAACGGTCCTAAGGTAGCGAAATTCCTTGTCGGGTAAGTTCCGACCTGCACGAATGGCGTAACGACTTCCCCGCTGTCTCCAACATCGACTCAGCGAAATTGAATTGCCTGTCAAGATGCAGGCTTCCCGCGGTTAGACGGAAAGACCCCGTGCACCTTTACTACAGCTTCACACTGGCATCAGGCCATGCATGTGCAGGATAGGTGGTAGGCTTTGAAGCAGGAACGCCAGTTCCTGTGGAGCCTCCCTTGAGATACCACCCTTGCATCGCTTGATGTCTAACCGCGGTCCGTTATCCGGATCCGGGACCCTGTGTGGCGGGTAGTTTGACTGGGGCGGTCGCCTCCTAAAGCGTAACGGAGGCGCGCGAAGGTTGGCTCAGAGCGGTCGGAAATCGCTCGTTGAGTGCAATGGCAGAAGCCAGCCTGACTGCGAGACTGACAAGTCGAGCAGAGTCGAAAGACGGCCATAGTGATCCGGTGGTCCCGAGTGGAAGGGCCATCGCTCAACGGATAAAAGGTACGCCGGGGATAACAGGCTGATGGTGCCCAAGAGTCCATATCGACGGCACCGTTTGGCACCTCGATGTCGGCTCATCTCATCCTGGGGCTGGAGCAGGTCCCAAGGGTACGGCTGTTCGCCGTTTAAAGAGGTACGTGAGCTGGGTTTAGAACGTCGTGAGACAGTTCGGTCCCTATCTGCCGTGGGTGTAGGATACTTGAGAGGAGTTGCCCCTAGTACGAGAGGACCGGGGTGAACGATCCACTGGTGGACCAGTTGTCGTGCCAACGGCAGTGCTGGGTAGCTATGATCGGACAGGATAACCGCTGAAGGCATCTAAGCGGGAAGCCCCCCTCAAAACAAGGTATCCCTGAGGACCGTGGTAGACCACCACGTCGATAGGCCGGAGGTGTAAGTGCAGCAATGCACTCAGCTGACCGGTACTAATGGTCCGATAGGCTTGATTTGATCCAGTAGACGGCAAATGCCCCTACACACAAATCAAAGCATACACAAACTTGGCTTGGACGCCGATGTGAAAACCCACCTGAATATCAGGTGGTAAGCGCTGCACCTGGATAACCCGCGGTGTTGGAACGCGTTGTCGGCTCCGCCGAAACGCTGCCTCCAACCAGGAAAAACCCAAGTGCAACGCACTTGGTTTTTTCCTTGGTTTGGTGGTCATAGCGCGAGCAAAACACCCGATCCCATCCCGAACTCGGTCGTTAAGTGCCGTAGCGCCGATGGTACTGCGTCTCAAGACGTGGGAGAGTAGGTCACCGCCAAACCTAGAAAAAAACCAATAACTCTC
>NZ_JARAMN010000021.1:0-1914 GCF_028807315.1 Dinoroseobacter sp. PD6
GAACGCCCATATCGATTCATCGAAGTATTCTGAGATGTATGCGGCGTCGGTTTCGGATCCTGAGGGGTTTTGGGGGGAGCATGGGCGGTCTTTGGACTGGATCAAGCCCTACACGAAGGTGAAGGACACCTCGTTCGCCCATGACGACGTACATGTGCGCTGGTTCGAGGATGGCACGCTGAACGTGGCGGCCAATTGCATCGACCGGCATCTGGCGACCCGGGGCGATCAGACCGCGATCATTTTCGAGCCGGACGATCCCGCCGAGCCTGCCCAGCACATCACCTATCGCGAGTTGCACCGGCAGGTCTGCAAGCTGTCCAACGTGCTGGAGGATCTCGGCGTGCGCAAGGGCGACCGGGTCGTTCTCTACATGCCGATGATCCCCGAGGCGGCCTATGCGATGCTGGCCTGTGCCCGGATCGGCGCGATCCATTCCATTGTTTTCGCGGGCTTTTCGCCAGATGCCCTCTCGGCGCGGATCAACGGGGCCGATGCCAGGCTGCTGATCACCGCGGACTATGCCCCCCGGGGCGGGCGCCAGACGCCGCTGAAATCCAACGCCGACGCGGCGCTGTTGCACACCCGCGACGACGTCAAGATGCTGGTGGTCAAGCGCACCGGCGGGCAGACCACCTGGGTGGACGGGCGCGATTTCGACTATCACGAGCTGATGCTGGAGGCCGACGAGGTCCAGCACCCGGTCGAGGTGGAGGCCGAGCATCCGCTCTTCATCCTCTATACCTCGGGCTCCACGGGCCAGCCCAAGGGGGTGGTGCATTCCTCGGGGGGCTACCTGCTCTATGCGGCGATGACCCAGAAATACGTCTTCGACGTGCATGAGGGCGATGTCTACTGGTGCACGGCGGATGTGGGCTGGGTGACGGGGCACAGCTACATCGTCTACGGGCCGCTGGCCAATGGCGGCACCACGGTGATGTTCGAGGGCGTGCCGACCTACCCCGATGCCTCCCGCTTCTGGCAGGTCTGCGACAAGCACAAGGTCACCCAGTTCTACACCGCCCCCACCGCGATCCGGGCGCTGATGGCCAAGGGACCGGAATTCGTCGAGACATGCGACCTGAGCAGCCTGCGCGTGCTGGGCACCGTGGGCGAGCCGATCAACCCCGAGGCCTGGAACTGGTACAACGACCTGGTCGGCAAGGGCCGCTGCCCGATCGTCGACACCTGGTGGCAGACCGAGACCGGCGGGCACCTGCTGACGCCGCTGCCCGGGGCGATCGCGACCAAGCCGGGCTCGGCGACCCTGCCGTTCTTCGGGGTGCAGCCGGTGGTGCTCGACCCCCATTCGGGCGCCGAGATCACCGAGACCGAATGCGAGGGGGTGCTGTGCCTCAAGGACAGCTGGCCGGGCCAGATGCGCACGGTCTACGGCGACCACGAGCGGTTCGTGAAGACCTATTTCTCGGACTACAAGGGGTATTACTTCTCGGGCGATGGCTGCCGCCGGGACGCGGACGGCTATTACTGGATCACCGGGCGGGTCGATGACGTGATCAACGTGTCGGGCCACCGGATGGGCACGGCCGAGGTGGAATCGGCGCTCGTGGCCCATGCCAAGGTCGCCGAGGCCGCGGTCGTGGGCTATCCGCACGACATCAAGGGCCAGGGCATCTATTGCTACGTCACCCTGATGAACGGCGAGGAGCCCTCCGAGGAGCTGCGCAAGGAGCTGCGCACCTGGGTGCGCACCGAAATCGGCCCGATCGCCGCCCCGGACCTGATCCAGTGGGCCCCCGGCCTGCCGAAAACCCGGTCGGGCAAGATCATGCGCCGCATCCTGCGCAAGATCGCCGAAGACGACTTCGGCGCCTTGGGCGACACCTCAACCCTCGCAGACCCCTCCGTCGTCGAAGACCTCATCGAAAACAGAATGAACAAGAAAGGATGAGG
>NZ_JARAMN010000022.1:0-1447 GCF_028807315.1 Dinoroseobacter sp. PD6
CCTGCGACCTTGTTTGGTTTTTTCATTGCGTCTCTTCTGAAGGGTTCTCCGAGTTCCTGGTTGAGCAGGACCTCGATGAGGGTTGTTTTGCCCTCGGTCATCTGGGCCTTGATGGCGGTTGCGAGGGTGTCGGTCAACTCCTGCATGGTGCGCACGACCACGCCGTCGAGCCCGCAGGCGCGCGCGATGCCGGCATAGGAGACCTCCTCGTCGAGCTCGGTGCCCACGAAGTTGTCGTCGAACCAGAGCGTGGAATTGCGCTTCTCCGCGCCCCACTGGTAGTTGCGGAACACCACTTGCGTGATCGCGGGCCAGTCGCCGCGGCCGATCGCCGTCAGCTCGTTCACCGCGATGCCGAACGCGCCGTCCCCGGCAAACCCCACCACCGGCGTGTCGGGTTGGGCGATCTTGGCGCCCACGATCGCCGGCAGCCCGTAGCCGCAGGGGCCAAAGAGCCCCGGCGCGAGGTATTTGCGCGGCGCGTCGAAGTCCGGATAGGCGTTGCCGATGGCACAGTTGTTGCCGATATCCGAGCTGATGATCGCGTCGCGCGGCAGGGCGGCGGTGATCGCGCGCCAGGCCATGCGCGGGCTCATCCAGTCGGGTTTCGCGGCACGGGCGCGGGCGTTCCAGGTGGTGCCGGGGTCGTCCTCCTCATGGTCCATGGCGCTGAGCTGCTGGGCCCAGCGGGATTTCACCTGCGCGATCCGGTCGCGCCGTTCCTGGCGGCCCGCATCGCCCGCATCCTCGGCCAGCTGGCCCAGGATGCCGCGCGCCACCTTGGCCGCGTCGCCGACGATGCCGACGCTGATCTTCTTGGTCAGCCCGATCCGGTCGGAATTGATGTCGACCTGGATGATTTTCGCATCCGCCGGCCAGTACTCCATTCCGTAGCCCGGAAGCGTTGAGAACGGGTTAAGCCGGGTGCCCAATGCCAGCACCACATCCGCGTCCTTGATCAGCTCCATCGCCGCCTTCGAGCCGTTGTATCCCAGCGGCCCCGCAAAGAGCGGATGGCCCCCCGGAAAGGCGTCATTGTGTTGATATCCCACGCAAACGGGCGCATCGAGCCGCTCGGCCAGCGCCTTGCTGGCCGCGATCCCGCCCTCCGACAGCACCACGCCCGCGCCGTTCAGGATCACCGGGTTCTGCGCCTCCGACAGCAGCGCCGCGGCGCGCGCCACCGACGCCTCGCCGCCCGGGGAGCGCTCGAATTCGATGGGCTCGGGGATCTCGATATCGATCACCTGGGTCCAGAAATCGCGCGGAATGTTGATCTGGGCAGGCCCCGAGAGGGTTTTCGCCTTGGAGATCACCCGGGTCAGCACCTCGGCCATGCGCGAGGGATCGCGGACCTCCTCCTGGTAGGCGACCATGTCCTCGAAGAGCTTCATCTGCGCGACCTCCTGGAAGCCGCCCTGGCCGATGGTCTTGTTGGCCGCCTGGG
>NZ_JARAMN010000023.1:0-1218 GCF_028807315.1 Dinoroseobacter sp. PD6
CTGAGAGCCGCTTCTTCCTCCAGTTTGAGGTAGAGTCCGCCCAACCAGGAGACGGACAATGAAGCGATCAAGGTTCACGGAAGAGCAGATCATCGGGATGCTGAAGGAGCAGGAGGCCGGAATGACGACGGCCGATGTCTGCCGCAAGCACGGGGTCAGCACGGCAACGTTTTACAAATACAAGGCGCGGTTCGGCGGCCTCGAGGTATCGGACGCGCGCCGACTGAGGGCGCTCGAGGACGAGAACGCCAAGCTGAAGAAGCTGCTGGCCGAAGCGATGCTCGACAATGCGATACTGAAGGATGTCACTTCGCGAAAGTGGTAGCGCCCGGCGTCAGGCGGGAAGCGGTGGCACACGTTGTGGAAGTCCACGGAGTGAGCCAGCGACGGGCGTGCAAGGCACTGGCCGTGGATCGGTCGAGCGTGCGCTATCGCAGCGTGCGGCCTGACGATGCCGAAGCGAGGGCCGCCATGAAGGCTGTCGCGGCCGAGAGGCGGCGGTTTGGCTATCGCCGCATCCACGTGATGCTGGAACGGCAGGGGATCATGATGAACCTGAAGAAGCTCAGGCGGCTCTATCGCGAGGAGAAGCTCCAAGTGCGCCGCCGGGGCGGCCGAAAGCGGGCTCTGGGGACACGCTGGCCGATGCTGGTGCCAGATGCCCCCAACCAGCACTGGAGCCTGGACTTCGTCAGCGATGCGCTGACGGATGGCAGACGGTTCCGCGTTCTGGCCGTGGTCGACGACTACAGCCGGGAGTGCCTGGCCTTGGTGGCGGACACGTCGCTCTCTGGCCTGCGCGTCGTGCGCGAGCTCGATGCGTTGATGTTGCGCCGCGGCCAGCCTGCAATGGTGGTTTCGGACAATGGAACGGAACTGACCTCGGTGGCTGTCCTGAGCTGGTGCCAGCGCACGGGCATCGAATGGCACTACATCGCGCCAGGAAAGCCCATGCAGAATGGCTTCGTCGAAAGCTTCAACGGACGCTTCCGGGACGAGCTTCTCAACGAGTCGCTATTCTCGTCTCTGGCCGATGCCCGCGAGCAGATCCGGGCATGGCAGCACGACTACAACCACCATCGCCCTCACTCAGGACAGGGGAACATTCCGCCCGTCGAGTTCGTGGCAAAGAAGGGGCTGGAAATGCGCGCCGCGTAGCCTCAGAGATCAACCTGCGGACTCTCCGAAAATCCGGAGGAGAGTCGGGTCTCAGGTCAG
>NZ_JARAMN010000024.1:0-1180 GCF_028807315.1 Dinoroseobacter sp. PD6
CACCATGGCTAAGGAAAAGTTTGAGCGTTCGAAACCGCATGTGAACATCGGTACGATCGGGCATGTTGACCACGGCAAGACGACGCTGACGGCTGCGATCACGAAGCAGTTCGGCGACTTCAAGGCCTATGACGAGATCGACGGCGCTCCGGAAGAGAAGGCGCGCGGGATCACGATTTCGACGGCGCATGTGGAATACGAGACCGACGCGCGCCACTACGCCCATGTGGACTGCCCCGGCCACGCCGACTACGTCAAGAACATGATCACCGGTGCGGCGCAGATGGACGGCGCGATCCTGGTGGTGAACGCCGCGGACGGCCCGATGCCGCAGACGCGCGAGCACATCCTTCTGGGCCGCCAGGTGGGCATCCCCTACATGGTCGTGTTCATGAACAAGGTCGACCAGGTCGATGACGAGGAGCTTCTGGAGCTCGTCGAGATGGAGATCCGCGAGCTGCTGAGCTCCTACGAGTATCCGGGCGACGACATCCCGATCATCGCGGGCTCGGCGCTGGCCGCGCTCGAGGGCCGCGACCCGGAGATCGGCGAGCAGAAGATCGCCGAGCTGATGAAGGCGGTGGATGACTACATCCCGACCCCGGCGCGCGCGGTGGACCAGCCCTTCCTGATGCCGATCGAGGACGTGTTCTCGATCTCCGGCCGCGGCACGGTCGTCACCGGCCGCGTCGAGCGGGGCGTGATCAACGTGGGCGACGAGATCGAGATCGTCGGCATCCGCGACACCAAGAAGACCACCTGCACGGGCGTCGAGATGTTCCGCAAGCTGCTGGACCGCGGCGAGGCGGGCGACAATATCGGCGCGCTGCTGCGCGGCGTGGACCGCGAAGGCGTGGAGCGGGGCCAGGTGCTCTGCAAGCCGGGCTCGGTGACCCCGCACACCAAGTTCGAGGCGGAGGCGTATATCCTCACGAAGGAAGAGGGCGGCCGCCACACGCCGTTCTTCGCCAACTACCGGCCGCAGTTCTACTTCCGGACCACGGACGTGACCGGGACGGTGACGCTGCCGGAGGGGACCGAGATGGTGATGCCGGGCGACAACCTGAAGTTCGGCGTCGAACTGATCGCGCCGATCGCCATGGAAGACGGCCTGCGCTTCGCCATCCGCGAAGGCGGCCGCACCGTCGGCGCAGGCGTCGTGTCGAAGATCATCGAGTAA